>NZ_KV832201.1:6875-7131 GCF_001837375.1 Neisseria sp. HMSC066H01 | reverse complement strand
GGTGTCGTCGGTACCGGCGGCTACGTTGGTAATCTTGTTACCGGCGTTGTTCAATCCGTCTTTAGTCAGTTTGACATCACCTGCTTTAACGCCGTCTTGGGTCAATGCGACATCGTCGCCTACTTTCACACCGTCGTTGTTAACGGTGGTGTCGCCGGCTTTGACGCTGTCTACCACCAGGTCTTTGTTCAGCTTGACGGTTACTTTATCGTTTTGGGCTTCAGTCGTGATGTTGTCGTCGCCGGCAACGGTCACG
>NZ_KV832201.1:0-6775 GCF_001837375.1 Neisseria sp. HMSC066H01 | reverse complement strand
CGTTGAAGGTCAGGCCTTTGGTGTCAACGGCGGTTTTGGCGTCTACGCCTTTTTGGATATTATCTTTAGTACTTTGAGCAAGATCGATACTGTAATCAGTTGTTACTGCACCATCGGCTGCAGTTGTAGTATTGGAGGTCAAATTCAAAGCATTGGAAACTTGTACCGTTGCTTTATCTGCACTGACGGTATAAGTGGTTTCTTTGCCTGAAGTTGTTTTATTAACGTGCGCGTTGCTGCCTGCCTCCACCTTGGTTGTGGTTTTAGCATTATTGATGGCATTGGCTACATCGCCGGCAGTCGCTACACCGGCAGTCGGTGCGGACACTGTGCCATTATTATCGACAGACAATGTGCCTTGAGTGACATTGATTTGAACTTTTGACGCATTTTCGCCATCGGTGACCGCAACGGTCGTCAAGTTGCCATCGGCGTAGTTGACTGTACCGTTGTTATTGATACGGGATTTGTCTGTACCGTTTTGTTGGATATTGTGTCCAACATTGTTCATAACTGTGTACAGCTGGCTACCGTTGACCGCATCGGTCGAAGTGGCGGAAATACGACCTGCGGCAACATTCTGGATTTGACGTTCATTGCCTGCACTGCCTACAGAAACCGCGCCTGTTGTAGAGGATGAAGAAGCAGCATAGCTGACATTGGTCGCAGCGCCACTATCGTTTTTGAATGAGGCATTTTTAGCTGTTGCATCAAAATTATTGGCGGCACCGACAGCACCATTACCCAATGCAACAGAGCTACCGATCGTAGTCGTCGCGCCACTACCCAAAGCAACTGAATCGCTTCCAGTAGCTTTTGCATTATTACCGCCGGCAAAACTATTCTGTCCGGCAGCTTGGGCTGAGGAACCAATAGCGGTGGAATAAAGGCCTGAACTGTTTGCCTGCTTACCAATGGCGATAGAATAAGCTTGCGTTGTCTGCGCCTGATGACCGATTGCAACAGAATCATCACCGACTGCATTTGACAAAAAGCCCATTGCCGTACCGTTATTTTGTGCCGCTGCCCTTGCACCGACAACGGTTGCATTTTGGTAGTTGGCTCTACTGTGAGCACCGACGACTACAGAGTAATTATAATTATTTTCCGTATTCAAACCTATGGCGATAGAACCTGTACCGCGGGAATTGGCATTAGAACCCAAGGCAACAGCGCCAACAGTTCTCGAAGTTACCGTTGCATTTGGACCAACAGCAACAGAATCTTCGCCAAGTACGTTGGCATTATGACCCAAGGAAACACTACCCGTCGCACCAGTACTTGTTGCCGCATTCGGTCCGATGGCAATCGAATTGGTTGCTTTTGCACCGTCATTGTTCCAGTTTTTCGTACCGTCAGTTTTGCCTTCTTCTGACTTAACAGAGAAATAACGGATGCGTTCGAGCGCACTCAATACACCATAAAGTTGAGAGCCGTTGATCGCATCAGTGGAAGTAGCGGAAATATCGCCAGGGGATACATTGATGATTTGGCGTTCGTAACCTTTGGAACCGACAGACACAACATCACCGGCATCGGTAGTTTGACCGCCTGCCCAAGTGTAGGTTTCGCCCATGATTTCGCGTTGAACGTATGCCTTACCTTCTTTATCGGTTTTAGAAGCCGTACCCAAAGCTACAGAGTTCAGCAAAGTAGCCTTCGCACCTGTACCCAAAGCTACACCGCCAAAGGCAGTCGCCTGAGATTTGGTACCGATAGCCAGAGACAAATCGGCAGATGAATTAGACTGCACACCTAATGCAACAGAACCTTGACCGGCAATAGTATTACCATAAGAACCGCCATACATCGTATCACCAGTCATCTCTTTATAAATATCACGCAGACTTTTACCGCTCAGCGTATATTCACCGGTCTTTGCACCTTTTTCATTATAGTTGATGAATTTATCCGTTGCATTGCCAGAATATCGAGTACCACCTACCGAATCTAAATCATCACCACCAATAGCAACAGATGAATTACCATTAGCCACGACATTACCACCAACCGCAATAGATTGGTCTCCCTTTGCCCATGCACCCTCAGGTCTGCCCTGTGGATCAATACGGTTACCTGAACCAATAGCAATAGACTGAGTTATCTTAGGACTACTTGAATCGCCTACTCGAGCCGTATTACCAATAGCAATATTATTGTGCGTTACATTCACATTCATAATATTTTGCGAAAGAACCCCAGATGCACGTCCAATAGCAATCGTACCAAGTCCGGTTGCATTCGCGTCTGCACCAAGTGCAATAGCACTTGATGCTGCATTACCCGAACTTGGAGAAGTTGCCACTGCACTTTTACCGATGGCAATGGTATTTCCAGTTTGAGCTTGGGCTGAATTACCTATGGCGATAGACTCACTTTGATAACCCACTGCATTGGTACCGATTGCAATGGCATTTTGCGCATTGGCTGCAGCCTGACTGCCGCTGCCAATTGCAATGCCGTTTTGACCTCTTGATGTACTGGATTGGCCCAAAGCCATTGAGCCTATACCAAATGCTTGCGCCGAATTACCCAATGCTGTTGTGCTCGTATTATCAGCAAGAGCATTCTTACCTACCGCTGTCGCTTGCGTACCATTTGCTTTGGAATCTGCACCCAATGCTGTTGAATCTACAGAAACAGCATTGGCACTTTTACCTATCGCTGTTGCATATGAACTACTTGCACTTGTATCTGCACCCATTGCAACAGCATGAGTTTGAGTAGCTTTAGCATTGGTACCCACGGCCAGGCTGTTATTATGTGTTGCATTTGCACTCGTACCTACCGCAACTGCACCATTAGCCGTAGCATTGGCTGATGCTCCTATTGACAGCGCACCAATACCGGTCGCTGTTGCACCACTAACCGCAGTAGCACTGGTCGGAGGATCAACCGCAATTTGTCCTCGTCCCGCAGTTGCCGCATACGAATTACCTGCACCCAAAAGAGCTGCCGAAATCACTGTCAATCTGAAAACTGTCGCGATACCATTTTTACCGGATTCGGCAGATACATCTGCACTGTTTTGTTCGGCAGACGATTTCACACGGCCTTTGGCCAATTCGGAAGTTACGACAAAAGATTGAATCGTACGGTTCCAAACAACTTTAAATATCTTATTCATAGGTGTGTCTTTCTCTTTTTATGATAGGTAAAAGCGTGAGCATGAGCATGACGCTACTTTAAGAATTTATGCGGGGTTTCCCAGCAAAATGCTTATCTCAAGCTGACGTTTATTGTCACTTTGAGACGAAATTTAGGATTTTGACTATCCCGCAACGATATAGTATTTCATACTTACAAAATATCCGCTAGTCTAAAATATCAACCGATTATCTTTAATTTTTAAACAAAATCATGACGTTTGAACAGAAAAACCAATCATTAAAAGTTCTCCAATCATGTTTTTATTAATAAGCGTAATGTTGTATTCCGTCGACAAGTCATCAGCAATCACAGTAATCATGCAAGCAACGTGCCAATCACTCGGAATTTTATTTAAAATGAATTATTTTTAAAAAAATGGAAAAGGCCGTCTGAAAGATTTCAGACGGCCTTTGATGAAATGATTTTGAACAATTGCTTAATTGAATAATTTGTTTTTTAAACTATCAATAAAATTGGCAATATGCTTTTAATACGTCATAGAAAGAATACGCATATCCCTACTTATACAAATGCGGATGGTTTTACAAACCGAATACGGCAATATCGCCCTTGCCTTGACGAATCAGCTCGGTGCCATCGGTCATATCGATAACTGTCGTCGGCTCAGTACCGCACCAGCCGCCATCAATAACCAAATCGACAGCATGTTCAAGACGATCTCGGATTTCGTATGGATCGGTCAATGGCTCTTCATCTTCGGGCAGCATAAGGGTACAGCTTAAAATAGGTTCACCCAATTCTTGCAAAAGTGCCAAGGCAGTGGCGTTGTCGGGAACACGCAGACCGATGGTTTTGCGCTTGGGGTGAAGCGTGCGATTGGGTACTTCTTTGGTTGCCTGTAGGATAAAGGTGTAGCTTCCGGGCGTAGCTGCTTTGAGCTGGCGGAATTGGGCATTATCTACTTTGGCGTAAGTACCCAATTCACTCAAATCGGCACACATCAGGGTCAGATGGTGTTTTTGATCGATTTTACGAATCGCAAGAATGCGCTCCATCGCGTTCTTGTCGCCGAGTTTGCAACCCAGCGCGTAACAGGAGTCCGTAGGGTAAACGATAACGCCGCCACTGCGGACAATGTCGGCGGCTTGTTTGATGAGGCGGTCTTGGGGATTATCGGGATGGATGGCGAAAAATTGAGCCATGTTTTTTTCCTTATCATTCTAATGGTTTGCTGTTTGGTATTTTAAAACTTATTTGGCCGTCTGAATATTGGATTTCCACCACCATGAATGGATTTAGCCTCATCTACAACACGGCTAAATCCAGTGATGCCATATATATTATTTTGATTTACCGGCCGATATCGAAAGTCAATTTAATACACTATATAATGCGTTATTTTGTTTGAAAGTCATCTCAATGCCTGCTTCTTCCCTACCTTCCCGCCGCTTGTCTGTTGCACCCATGCTCGATTGGACAGACCGACACTATCGCTTTATGGCGCGACAAATTACACGCAATGCTTGGCTTTATAGCGAAATGGTCAATTCAGGCGCAGTGGTTTACGGAGATAAAGACCGCTTTTTGAGTTTCAACGAAGGCGAGCAACCGGTAGCTTTACAGCTTGGCGGCTCAGATCCGCATGACTTGGCAATCGCTACCAAAGCGGCTGAAGCGTATGGCTATAACGAAGTCAACCTAAATTGCGGCTGCCCCAGCCCACGCGTTCAAAAAGGCGCTTTCGGCGCTTGCTTGATGAATGATGTAGATTTGGTGGCAGATTGTTTGAATGCGATGCAGGATGCAGTTGAAATTCCGGTGACGGTCAAACACCGCATCGGTGTAGACAGACAAACAGAATATCAAGTCGTAGCAGATTTTGTGGGAACACTTCGCGAAAAAACAGCCTGCCGCACATTTATCGTCCATGCGCGTAATGCCTGGTTGGACGGTTTATCCCCGAAAGAAAACCGCGAAGTCCCGCCACTCAAATATGAATACGTGTACCGTTTGAAACAAGATTTTCCCGACTTAGAAATTTTGATTAACGGCGGCATCACCACCAACGAAGAAATCGCCGAACACTTAAAATTTGTCGATGGTGTCATGATCGGGCGCGAGGCTTATCATAATCCAATGCTGATGCGCGATTGGGATGTACTGTTTTACAACGACGCACACGCACCAATCCAATACTCAGATTTAGCAGCTTGGCTATACGCATACAGCCACGAACAAATCGCCTTAGGACGAGGCACCATCCTGCGCCATATCGTCCGCCACGCACTAGGCTTAATGCACGGCCTAAAAAATGCCCGCACTTGGCGCCGTATGCTCTCAGATTCTACTTTGCTGAAAGACAACGACGGCAGCCTAATTCTAGACGCATGGAAAGAAGTTGAACGCGCAAATATTTGGGATTAATGCCATATAGTTCGAATAAATGAAAGGCCGTCTGAAGCATTAAATGATGCTTCAGACGGCCTTTTAAATTACAACAGACTGCTAAAGATATATTCATTTATCTTTAGCTACTATCCTGATTAATTCATCAAATAAATTCAAAACATAATCCAAGTATAAAAAAATGCGGCCTAAATAGGCCGCATTTACTTTGCTTCGTCTTTTCAGACGGCCTTTACAGGCCGTCTGAAAGTCAGATTACCATTGGTAACCAACTGCTGCGGTAGCACCGAAGTGACCACGTGAGTTGCCGGAAGCAGTACCTTTGATGATCCAGTTACCACCATCGGAGATGCTAGAGAAGCCGACAGCGTAACCGGTTTCACCGCGGTAGTGACCGCCACCGATAGCCAACATGCTCTTACCTGGCAAGTAAGCTTGTGGCAGACCGGCAGTAGCCAAGGCTTGAGCCACACCTGCGCGGGCGTTGTTGTCAACCTTGTTCACATTGCTGTTCACATCGCCGAATTTTTGGTTCAGCTGGTCAACGTTAACCGCATCGGTACCATTCTTACCTGGAGCAACATTTTTAATAGTAGTGTTGCCGGCATCGATACCACCTTGGTTGATGGTTACAGGACCTGCTTTCAGTTCGTTAGTAGTAACACTGTTAACGGTCAGATCAGGGTTCAAGCTGACTTTCAGCGCATCGCCGTCTTTCTTAACGAAGATGTTTTGAACTTCTTTCTCTGAAGTCTTACCGGTTGCTTTGTCGAATACTTGAACTTTAGTACCCGCATCACCTTTAATCTGAATAGTGTTATTCAGTTTTTTGGAGATAGAGCCGTCAGTAGTACCAGTCTCGTCAACCAGACCGAAGGTGCCATCAGCATCTTTACCATCTTTACCGTCTTTACCATCTTTCACGGTTGCAGTAGTAGTAGAGATGACTTTACCGTCTTTATCGAAGTTGTTGATAGTGATGGTAGAAGTACCTTTAGCTTCATCACGCTCAACTTTACCTTCTGCAGACTTACCGTTTTCACCGGTATCACCTTTAGCACCAGTTGCACCAGTATCACCTTTAGCACCGTCTTTAACGATGGTAGTAGTGGTGTTACCGTTACCGTCTTTGATGGTTACAGTGTGAGTACCGTCGCCGTTGTCTTTAACTTCAGCTTCAGCATTCTTACCGTCTGCACCAGTAGCACCGGTTGCACCATCTTTAACGACAGTAGTAGTAGTGTTACCGTTACCGTCT
>NZ_KV832200.1:23781-103067 GCF_001837375.1 Neisseria sp. HMSC066H01 | reverse complement strand
AACCCGATTCAATACTAAGGCCGTCTGAAAGAGTATTTCAGACGGCCTTTTTGTATGGTTTCTATTTATCCAATACGGTGCAGGATAATTTCTAAGACAAATTTACTACCTATATAGGCAAAAATCAGACTGACAAATCCGACAATGGTCCAAACGGCGGCTTTTTTACCCCGCCATGCGGTCATGCTGTGTTTCAACAATAATGCGCCATAAATCAGCCACGACATAATACTGAAGATGGTTTTATGCGTGAAGGTCATGGGTTTGCCGAAAACGGCTTCTGCAAAAAACGTACCGCTGATAACGGAATAGGTCAATAAAATGAAACCTGCCCAAATACCTTGGAACATGAGTTTCTCCAAACTCAATAAAGGCGGCAAGAAGCTGACCAATGCGGAAAAACGGCGTTTGTGCAAATTACGGTTGATTAAAAGGATTAGGATGGCAAATAAGGTAACGATGCCAAATAGTCCGTATGCAAGCAATGATGATGCAATGTGCGACAGCGGCAATAAGTCTACGATTTGACGGCCTGTGAAATCTCCCGGGAAAAGGAAACCCAGCAATAAGGTCAATGCGGCACAGGGATACAATAAGAGTTGCACACCGCGCAGACAATAAAAGAAGCTGCCCAAACAGTACATCATCAGCATCAGCCAGACTATCAGGCTGAGCGAATAACCAAAACCGGTAATCAATACCCTATCCTGCAATACCGGGAACATCAATGCTGCGCCATGTACCAATAATGCGCCACTCAAAATCAACAGCTCGGTCTTCAGCGGGTAAGATTTATTATTGTGCTTTTTATGTTGCAACCAGGAAAATGCGCCCAATCCGGCATACACCAGCATAAGGCAGATTAAGACAATCGGCATAAATATCTTTCTCAATAGAGGTGTGAACACTAGACGGACAGCCGACAGGGTTTCAGACGGCCTTGGTGTGCGTGTTTGTGTTCTTGAAGCATAACTTCGGACTATCGTGTAAAATAATCCGAATTTTATTTTAACAAAGAATGCCCTGTATTGGGCAGCTATTCTCATTATCAAGGATAAGTATGTTAGACAACCTGACCAACCGCTTCAGCAAGGTACTTAAAAATATTCGCGGCCAATCAACGCTGACCGAAGACAATATTAAAGAAGCCTTGCGCGAGGTTCGTCTTGCCCTGCTGGAAGCCGACGTTGCATTGCCCGTCGTTAAAGAATTCGTCAACACTGTCAAAGAACAGGCACTTGGCCAAGAAGTCGTCGGCAGCCTGACGCCTGACCAAGCCTTTATCGGCGTAGTCAACCAAGCCTTAGTCGAATTGATGGGCAAAGAAAACAAAACGCTGGACTTATCGGTTTCACCGCCTGCCATTGTTTTGATGGCCGGTTTACAGGGTGCCGGTAAGACAACAACCGTCGGCAAACTCGCCCGCCTGCTGAAAAACGATCAGAAGAAAAAAGTTTTGGTGGTATCTGCCGACGTTTACCGCCCGGCCGCGATTGAACAGCTACGCCTGTTGGCCGAACAGGTCGGCGTGGACTTTTTCCCATCCGATACCAACCAAAAACCGGTTGAGATTGCCATTGCCGCCGTCGATTACGCCAAAAAACATTTTTACGATATCTTGATGGTCGATACCGCCGGCCGTTTGGCAATCGATGAAGAGATGATGAACGAAATCAAAGCGCTTCATGCGGCGGTCAACCCGGTTGAAACTTTGTTCGTTATTGATGCCATGTTGGGTCAGGATGCAGTGAATACCGCTCAGGCATTTAATGAAGCCCTGCCGCTGACCGGTGTCGTATTGACCAAGATGGACGGCGACTCGCGCGGCGGTGCGGCATTGTCCGTGCGTCATGTAACCGGCAAACCGATTAAATTTATCGGCGTCGGCGAGAAAATCAACGGTCTCGAACCTTTCCATCCCGACCGTCTTGCCAGCCGTATCCTCGGCATGGGCGACGTATTGACCCTGATTGAAGACGTTCAAAAAGGTATTGATGAAGAAGCCGCCGCCAAAATGGCGAAAAAGCTGCAAAAAGGCAAAGGCTTCGACCTCAACGACTTTAAAGAACAAATCCAGCAGATGCGCAATATGGGCGGCTTGGAAAACCTGATGTCGAAAATGCCGGGCGAACTGGGTCAAATCTCGAAACAAATCCCCGAAGGCACGGCTGAAAAAGCGATGGGCAAAGTGGAAGCCATCATCAACTCAATGACTCCAAAAGAACGCGCCAACCCTGCCCTGCTCAAAGCCAGCCGTAAACGCCGTATTGCAATGGGTGCGGGCACAACCGTGCAGGAAGTGAACAAATTGCTCAAACAGTTTGAACAAATGCAACAAATGATGAAGATGTTCAGCGGCAACGGTTTGGGCAAACTGATGCGTTTGGCCAAAGGCATGAAGGGAATGAAAGGCATGTTCCCGGGTTTGTAAGCTAATTTGACAGAAAACGCCGTCTGAAAAGTTTCAGACGGCGTTTTTTTACTCTAGCAAGAATTACTGTTCACATAATAACTATGAAATCTATTCCTTTTAAGAATTTTCATAGCGTATCGTTGCCTCTTCCAGCATTTCCCATTGGCCACCACTACCATGGTAGGTTTCGGCACCAAGCCTGAAAACGGCATTGCAGTGCGTACATTGAAAATAATGCACCACGAAATCGTTCCAACCATATATGTCACGATTACCCTGAGAATCTGTATGGGTAATGTAACCGCTGTTAGCGATGGTTTTGGCAACATCAAGGCTGGGACCATAAACTTTGTCGTAGGCTGGAGTAATATCGATAAGCGTGCCGTCTGCTAAACGATCAGAGGCTCGCAGTAACATTTGCGATAATTTTTTCGGAACCCTGATACGAACGGTAGGTCGCAGGTCAGAACAGTAATCACACATGGCTTAGATCTTTCAGTAAAGTAAAGGAAAAAAGATAAGAGACGCGAGACCTTTACTCATTCAGCCTTCAACTTATTGCGGCTTTTTCTGCTCTTCGCGTACTTTGTCCACCAGTTGGTCAATCGTGGTCATGCCGGACTGCCAGTCTTTAAATTCGACTTGGTATTTGCCGCCGACGATCACGGTCGGTGTGCCGCTGATTTGGAATTTATTGGTCAATTCTTCCATTTGAGCCGCACGCGCTTGGCTTTCAGGCGCTTCAAATGCAGCCAATACTTTTTTGCCGTCAAACGCAGTTTGCTCGGACAACCATTTTTTCAGGGTGTCGGTATCGGCCAAGTTGATTTTTTGGTTAACCATCGCATCGAAAATATGGCTGTTGGCTTTATCTGATTCACCGGCCATTTCCACTGCGGCCGCCAAACGTGCCAGAGGTTTCATTTCATCACCCCAAACGACATGCTCCCGGCGCATATAGGTATCGTCTTTAAACGTTTTGATGTGTTCGCTCAAAACCGGCTCCAAATGGGCACAATGCGGGCAGAAGTAGCCGAAGAATTCCAATACTTCGATTTTGCCGGCCTGCTGTTGCGGAATCGGGTTGGATAAGACGGTGTAATTGACACCTTCTGTCAATGCGGCAGGGGCTGCCGGAGCGGATGCACTGCTTTGGGCGCTGTCTGCCGGAACGCTGGTTTCCGCCTGTTTGCCGCAAGCGGCCAATGCCAACAGGGTCAATGAAGTCAAGGCTAAGGTTTTCAGTTTCATAGGTATCTCTTTACATTCAAATCAATGGGCGGATTTTATGGCATTTTGTTGGAGGTGTGTTCGATTTGAGTGAAAAAATGTGTTTAGTTTTATTTCAACCTTTATAAAAGGCCGTCTGAAATATGGCTTAGATCATAGCCTTATTTTCAGACGGCCTTTGCCTGGTTTCATCAGAAACGGTAATTTACCCGGGCGGTATAGCCGCGCGGATTACCCGGCATGGCGTCCGAACGCCAATATTTTTGATTGAGCAGATTGGCTGCGGCAAAGGTAACGTTGACGTTTTTATGGTTCCAACCGAGCATGGCATCAACTCGGGCAAAACCGGGAAGCGTGGTGACTTCTTTATTTCTTGAATCGTAGCCGTAGCGTTTGCCCGTACCGGTTACGCCGATTTCGCCGTAGAGGTTTTCGGTCGGCGTGTAACGGAAGAACAGGTTGCCGGTAACATTGCTGGTGTTATCTAGATGGATGCCCACTCGGTCGGGATTCTCTTTGTCTTCAACGACTTTCGCCTGCATCACGCCCAACGAACCGCGTAGGTAGAGTTTTTTGGGGATGATTTGTCCGATGGCGGACAGCTCCACGCCGCGCGAACGGTGTTTGCCGCCGACAGCCCAAGTGTAGGGATCATTTTGCGCGTCGGGACGGTAGCGGATATTGAAGCGTTCGATTTGGTAGGCGGACAATGTGGTGCTGAGGCGGTCGTCCAGCCAACTGCTTTTGACTCCGGTTTCGTATTGGCGGGTGTATTCGGGATCGGCGTTGAACACGGCGGCAGATGAAGTGTCGATGCTCAAATAGCCGCCGCGTCCGCCATAAGGCGCGAAGCCTTTGTTATATGAGGCGTAGAGCGTGTGGGCGGGCGTTACGTTCCACACTGCACCGATATTGGGGCTGAACGAGTGGCCGCTGTATTGGCGGCTGCTGCCGGTGAGTTTGTTTTCGGAATTAAAGGTGTATTTGTCGTAACGGCCGCCGAGGACGAATTTCAAATCGGGCGTGGCGGAGAAGATGTTTTGCACGAAAATGCCGTAGGAGTTGGCTTTGTGGCGGTTTTCGGTGAGAACAGGCTGCAACCTACCCGAAGCCGGCCAGCTTGCGCGGTCGTAGGGGTCAATGGAAGCGGAAAAGACGCGACTGTAACCCAATGTCGGGTTGCGGTGTTCGCGGCTGTAGTCCATACCCACGGTCAGGTGGTTTTCAAAACGGCCGATGTTGTAGTCGCCATTGAGCGTGAAGTTGGATGACAGGGTTTTGTTGTCGGTCTGCTGCCAGGCGTAGTTACGCTTGATTAGGCTGCCGTTTTCGCTGCCTGCATAGAAATGGTCGAAATCCTGCGCCGCCGTGCGGTGGGCGAGCTGCCATTGGGCGCGCCATTTGTCGTTGAAGGCGTATTCAAGGTCGGAACGCCAGACTTGCAGCTTGTCTTTGACAAAATCGTTCGGGTGGGCGAAACCCATGCGGTAAGGCAGTCCGAAGCGGTCGTACACGGACTTGGTCGGACTGCGGTCGGGCGTGCGCTCCACATTGTCGTAGGTGTATTGCCCCGTCCATTTCAAACCGTTGTCGAGTTTGACGGTAATGCTGGGCGAAACCATGACGTTTTTGCTGTCTATGCCGCTGCGGAACGAATTGGCGCGCCCGACTTCGCCGGTGAGGCGGATGGCGACGTTTTTGTTCAGCACTTCGTTGATGTCCATATTCAGGCTGCGGTTTGCCCACGAGCCGTAAACCGCACCGATGTTGCGGCTTTGTTTGAAGTTGGCGTATTTGCTGACCATATTGATGATGCCGCCGCCGTTGGTGCGTCCGTAAAGCACGGAAGACGGGCCTTTCAGGATTTCCACGCGCTCGATGTTGGCGGTGCTGCGGCGGACCTGCCCACTTTCGCGCACGCCGTCGCGGTAAATATCGGATGCGTCGGCTTGAAAACCGCGCAGGAAAATGCTTTCGCCGCGCATATCGTAGGCAGCGTCAATACCGGCGTTGCCTTCGAGGATGGAACTCAAATCGTTCGTGCCGTAATTTTTGTTTTTCTGGATGTTGAGCGTATCGACGGTTTGCGGCGTTTCTTTGATGAGCTGGCCGTTGCGGGTAACGGCAGCTTCGTCGTAGTTGATGTAGCCTTTGAGTACGCTGGTGTCGGACTGCCCAACCACGGAAACGGTGGGCAGGGTGGCGGTGTAATGTTCGCCATTATCCTGCGTATCGGCGGCAGCAACAGGGAAGGAAGCGATAATCAGCGTGGGTAATAAAGCCAAATGAAATGGTATTTGCATTTTTATACTCAATTTAACGAAACAACCGAATTATATTGCCTCATAAAAGAAATGAGAATAGTTTCTTTTAATTATATTTAACATGATATTTGCAAACAAAGGCCGTCTGAAACACATATCGGTTTCAGACGGCCTTCGTTTATTAATATTAATAGATACTGCTACACTACTTACTCAACAGCATTTCCTGCATCAGCTTCATGCCCCATTGCCAGCCGCCGAGCGCGCCGTTTAACCGGCCGGAATGCGGCGACTGAAGCAGGCGCGCCTGCCAGCATTCAGCCTGTTCTTGCGCCCAATCGCGTGGCGTGCCGTTTGTTTCGGCGATGACCAACGCCGTACGGCAAGGACAGCGGACGCGTTGGAACGTATGGATTTCGTCTTCGGGAAAAGCCTCGGGACTCGGCGAGACCAAAATAATATTGGTCAGGCGTTTTTGCGTCAGGATGTCGGCTTGGTACAGCCATGCCAAAAATGCAGACACACCGGTACCATGGGCCACGACGGCAATATTTTTGCTGACAATATGCTCAAAGGCCGTCTGAATGGCGTGTTGCCATTCTAAAATGGTTTGCCGACTATCGGCTTCGGCAGTTTGAACAATCGGATAGCTGACCGCCCAGCGGTCTATCCACATTTCTGCTTCATCCGCATCGCGTATCAGAAACAGTGCCATTTCTTCGAGTTCGAAGCTCTGCATTTTCAGACGGCCTATTTGAGCAAGTCGTTGAGTGTAAATGCGATCAACAAGGCGGCTGGCACGCTGAGAATGGCACAAGTCGCCAGACACAGTACGATGTTGGCAATCAGCCGCCAGCCCTTCCAAGCAAAGCATTTGGCCGCAATCAGCAGGCAAGGCAATGAAAACAGCAGCCACACCAACGCCCATGTCGGATTGGCCTTGGTCGGCGCAACCCAGCCGGACATCCGCGCCAGCATGAATATTGCCCACACCAGCATGGGCAGCACAAATGCCGCCACAACCCAAACCGCACCTACGCCGGTTTTACTGTTTATATTCCAGTCGTACTTACCAAAAAACTTATTCGGCAACATAGTCATACTCCACAACTAAAGGGGCGTGATCCGAGAATTTTTCATCTTTATAAACATGTGCGGAAACAGCTTTGGCGGCCAGCTCCGGCGTAACCATCTGATAATCAATACGCCACCCGACATCTTTCACATACGCTTGTCCGCGGTTGCTCCACCAGGTATAGCCCGGCACATCGGGATAAAGTGTGCGCCACATATCCGTCCAACCGAGTTTGTGGATGACTTTGCCTATCCATTCGCGCTCTTCAGGCAGGAAGCCCGAATTTTTCTGATTGCCCTTCCAGTTTTTCAAGTCGATATTTTGGTGGGCAATATTCCAGTCGCCACAGACGACGATGTCGCGTCCTTCGTTCTTCATGGCTTCGAGCATGGGGTAGAACGCGTCCAAAAAGCGGTATTTCACTTGTTGGCGCTCTTCCGCGCTGCTGCCGCTGGGCAGATACAGCGAAATTACCGACAACTTGCCGAAATCGCAACGGACAAAACGGCCTTCCCTGTCAAATTCTTCAATGCCCATGCCGATTTGCACATTGTCGGGTTTGCGTTTGCTGTACACCGCCACGCCGCTATAGCCGCGCTTTTCGGCGCAATGCCAGTAGCCGTGCATACCGTGCGGATTTTTCATGTCGTCCGACAGATCGGCTTCTTGAGCTTTCAGTTCCTGCACGCAGACAATGTCCGCGCCCGATGCGGCGATGTATTCGTAAAAACCTTTTTTATAGGCGGAGCGGATGCCGTTGACGTTGGCAGAGATGATTTTCAACATAAGATTTGAGTGATATTTAAAAACGGATAATGGGATTGAAGTTTTCAGACGGCCTGCAAGTCATAAACAAACACTTTGGAATTGCGGCCGTTGGCATTGTATTCCTGCCGGCGTTCGGCAGGCAGGTCATTGGCCGAGGCCGTCTGAAAGCCCCGTTCGACAAACCATTCGCCCGTGTGCGTGGATAAGGCGAAGAGCGTTTTGATATTTAAGGCGCGCGCTTTTTGAAATAAATGTTCCAACAGTAATTCGCCGTAGCCGCCGTCACGCGCTTCGGGCGACACCACCAGACAGGCCAATTCACCGCAGTCCGGCTCGGCAAAGGTTTTCAACGCCACGCAGCCGTAAATGTTTTGATCGTGTTCCAATACGGAAAAACTAGAAATATGGTTTTCCAAATACTCGCGGCTGCGGTGTAACAAGATGCCTTGTTCCGCCAGCGGACGGATTAAGGCGATGATGTGCGGAATGTCGTCGCTGCGTGCCTGACGGATGGAAACAAACGGCCCTCGGGCAATAGACGTACCGCTGCCCTCGCGGGTAAACAGCTCGCGCAACAGGCTGCCGTCTTCGCGGCCGTTGAGAATCTGCACCCGCGATACGCCGTTTTCCAGTGCGTACACTGCCGCATGGAGTAAATCGGCCGGCGCATCAGGATTGTCGTGTATCAATTCCTGCACTTCGCCGACAGACAAAGTATTGGCCAAAGAGCCGTCGGCACGGCGGATACCGGCTTCTTCGGTCAGGAAAACCAGTTTCTCCGCCTGCAAAGCCATGGCCACTTCCTGCGCGGTTTCACACATACTCAGATTAAAGGTTTTGCCGCTGTACGAATGCCCCAAAGGGCTGATCAGCACCACCGCGCCGCTATCCAAGCGCAAACGGATCTCTTCCGCGTCGATTTTGCGGACGGTACCGGTATAGCCCATGTCCACGCCGTCGATAACGCCCAACGGACGGGCGGTAATAAAGTTGCCGCACGCGATAACCGGCGGCTTGCTCCGTTGCTGCGCAGATACGCTGCTGAACAAAGCTGCTTCGACATCGCTGCGGATAATCCCCGCCACCTGCTTCACTTCCATCAGGGTCGCTTCATCGGTAATCCGTCGGCTGCCGCTGTATTTCGGAACAAAATTCCGACCCGAAGCCAATTTGTCGAGCAAATGCCGCGAACCGTGCACCAAGACCAAACGCAAGCCCAAGCTGGCCAACAGATTCAAATCTGCGGCCAAACGAATCAGGGTTTCGCCTTCCAACAGGCTGTCGGTCACGCCGACTACCATGGTTTTGCCGCGCAAATATTGAATATAGGGCGCGGCTTCGCGAAAGCTGGCAACAAAATGGGTGATGTTACTCATAGCAGGGCAAGATAAAAGAGTTGCATAATCAAAACTGTCAGCGCAATCAGCGATGCCAACGTCCAGTTGAAACCGTCCTTGCGCGTTTTGACCGCCTCCTGGCCTTCCACTTTGGATTCTTCCTTGAGCGCGCTGTTGAGCAAATCGGAAATTTCTTTGCGCGAAAGTTTGGAATGTTTGAGGATTTGCGCGCCGATGTTATGCACGAGGCGCACATCCGTTACCGCCACAGGCAGATGGGCCGGATCGGCCGGCAGGTTGCCCGACAGATAATCCTTGGCCTTAAACATCCCCGAACAACGCGTGCAGACCACGAAACCCTGCGCCACGTTCAACTGGGCATCTTTCACCCAATGCGGCGTTTTACAATGAGGACAAGAACAAGCAGGCATGAGTATTTTCCGTAAGTGTATTGAATCAAAAATATATTTTAGCCAATGCTTCAGGCCGTCTGAAAACTGTTTCAGACGACCTGAGCATGATGTTATGGTTTAAACCGCGCCGTAACGTTCGCGATAGGCTTTGACCGGCTCGAAGAAGCCGCCAAATTCGGCATTGTTTTGCAAGAGCGTAAACAAGTCGTTCAGGTTGGCAATCGAAACCACCGGCAGGCCGTATTGTTTTTCCACTTCCTGTACCGCCGACAATTCGCCCGTGCCTTTTTCCATGCGGTCGAGCGCAATGGCCACTGCGGCAGGCGTTGCGCCTTCGGCCTCAATCAGTTTGACCGACTCGCGCACGGATGTACCGGCGGAAATCACATCATCGATAATCAGCACGCGGCCTTTCAAAGGCGCACCCACCAACACGCCGCCCTCGCCGTGGTCTTTGGCTTCTTTGCGGTTGTAGGCAAACGGTACGTTTACGCCTTTTTCTGCCAACATCATCGCTGTTGCTGCCGCCAAAATAATGCCTTTATAGGCTGGGCCGAACAGCATATCGAACTTCACGCCGCTGGCAATAATGGCTTCGGCGTAAAACTTCGCCAGCTGCAAAGTCGATGCGCCGTCATTGAACAAACCGGCATTGAAAAAATAAGGCGACTGACGGCCGGCCTTGGTCGTAAATTCGCCGAATTTCAACACGTTTTGTGCCAAAGCGAATTTGAGGAAGTCTTGACGGAAATCGGACATTTGGGTTCTCCCGAAAGATGTTGATTTATCAAAGAAACGATTATAAAGGATTCATGCGGAAAAATCAGGCCGTCTGAAAACAGGTTCAACCCCGCTTTTAGCCAACTTGCCCTATTCTTCAAACCGACAAGGCGGCATTGCCGTCTTATCCCGGCAATCAAAACAGATTATTCCCGATGATAAGGATGGTTGTGCAAAATCGAAACGGCGCGATAAAGCTGCTCGGTTAATAAAACGCGCACCATGCCGTGCGGCAGGGTCAGGCTGGAAAGGCGCATCATCATGTTTGCCTGCTGTTTCAAACGGTCGGTCATGCCGTCTGCACCGCCGATAATAAAGTAGACGTGTTCGCCGTTTTGCTGCCAGCTTTTCAAATGTTGCGCCAATTCGACCGAAGTCGGCGCTTTGCCGCGTTCGTCCAATACCACCAAAAACGCGCCTTGCGGGATGGCTTCCAGCAGGCGTTTTTCTTCAGCCGCCATGCCCTGAGCCGCATTCACACCCGCGCCGCGTTTTTCCGGCTTGATTTCTTTCAGCGCATAATTGACATCGCGCCCGAAGCGTTTGGCGTACTCGCCGACGGCTTCATCGACCCAACGCGGCATTTTCGTGCCGACAGCCAAGACGGTGATATTCATGGGGTATCCTTTTACTATCGAATTGTCGGTTGGGCATTATGGTCAAGCAAGTTCTCAACCTTTTCAAACCATGAGCCAATGCCTACGCAACCGACTGAAAATAAAAGGCCGTCTGAAAGCCGAATGTATCCCGTTCGGCTGTTTCAGACGGCCTTTCAATGATTAGCAGTGAACCAGCGTACCTTCGTTTTCACCGGTTACCACGCGTTTGAGCGAGCCTTCTTTAGCAATGCCGAATACCACGATATTGAGCTTGCGTTCGCGGCAGAGGGCGAAGGCGTTGGCATCCATCACTTTGAGGTTTTTCAACAAGGCTTCGTCAAAAGTAATGGTTTCGTAGCGTGTTGCTGATGGATCTTTTTTCGGGTCTGCGGTGTACACGCCGTCCACGTTGGTGGCTTTGAGCATCACGTCGCAGTTCATTTCCGCACCGCGCAATGCGGCGGCAGTGTCGGTTGTGAAGAACGGATTACCGGTACCGGCGGCGAAAATCACGACTTTGCCTTCTTCCAAATATTGAATGGCTTTAGGACGGGCGTAAGTTTCAGCAATTTGCTGCATAGACAGTGCGGATTGAACACGCGCTTTGATGCCCAAGGTTTCAAATGCGTCTTTGAGTGCCAACGCGTTCATGACGGTCGCCATCATGCCCATGTAGTCGGCAGTGGCGCGGTCCATGCTGCCTGCTTGAGCAGATACGCCGCGGAAAATGTTACCGCCGCCGACAACGATACCGACTTGCACGCCCATTCTCACGATTTCGGCAATTTCGCCGACAGTTTGAACGATGGTATCGTGATTGATGCCGAATGGATCAGAGCCCATCAGGGATTCGCCGGAGAGTTTCAGTAATACGCGTTTGTATTTGATTTGCTGTGTCATGGGATACCTTGCTTTCTTGAATGTCGTCGGTCGGGGGGCGGGCCGTCTGAATTTTCAAACGGTCGGAATATTAATGATAGGGTGTGTCGGTTTATTATTGTTTTGGTTTTCAGACGGCCTGAATATTCGGCCGTCTTAAATTAGGTACCGTAAACGGTTTTCTCAAAAAAAAGCACCCTGATTCGTTTGGAATCTAGGTGCTTTCTTTTTCATAAGTGCCTTACACTTTAGCAGCGGCAGCAACTTCGGCCGCGTAGTCAACAACGGCTTTCTCGATACCGTCGCCTACTTTGTAGCGTACGAAGCTGATCACTTCAGTGCCGTTTTCTTTAGCGAATTGGGCAACAGTTTGGTCAGGGTTCATCACGAATGCTTGGCCGTTCAGAGTGATTTCAGCCAAGAATTTGCGGATACGGCCTTCAACCATTTTAGCGGCGATTTCGGCAGGTTTGCCGGAAGCAATGGCTTGCTCGGTATAGATGTGGCGTTCTTTTTCGATGGTTTCGGCATCCACTTCGGCTTCGGATACGCATTGAGGTTTGGCGGCAACGATGTGCATACCGATTTTGCGTGCTACGTCTTCAGAGCCTTTGTACTCAACCAATACGCCTTCGGTAGCCAAAGCACCGTGGATGTAGGCAACCAGTTGGTTGGCAGTGTCGATCACTTGGAAGCGGCGGACAGACATGTTCTCGCCCAATTTAGCGATGATGGCTTTGCGTTCTGCTTCAACCAGTTCGCTCAGTTCTTCAACGGTAGCCGGTTTTTTCTCGGCAGCAGTTTTAGCAACGAAGTTGGCGAATTCTACGAAGCCGGCGTCTTTAGCAACGAAGTCGGTTTCGCAGTTTACTTCAACCAATGCGCCAACATTGCCGTTGATCGCGTAAGCCAATACGCCTTCGGCAGCAGTACGGCCAGCCAGTTTACCGGCTTTCGCACCGGATTTAATACGCAGGATTTCTTCGGCTTTGTCGAAGTTGCCTTCAGCTTCAACCAAGGCTTTTTTGCATTCCATCATGCCCAGGCCGGTAGCGGCGCGCAGGTCGGCAACCATTTTTGCAGTAATTTCTGCCATTTTGAATCTCCTAGATTTTTGGGAACACGGCCATTTGCCGTGTTTGGAAATAGTGGCCGTCTGAAACGGATTTCAGAACGGGATTTGAGAAAAGGGGCATAACGCCCCTCTTCCGTGTACCGAATTACTCGGCAGCAGCTTCTTGGGCAGCGGCTACAGTTTCTTGCAGCGCTTGGTTTTTGCCTTCCAAAACTGCGTCGGCGATGCCGCGGCAGTACAGGCGGATGGCTTTGGCGGAGTCATCGTTACCAGGGATAACGTATTTCACACCATCAGGGCTGTTGTTGGTATCAACTACGGCGATAACAGGGATGCCCAGTTTTTCAGCCTCAACCAGAGTACCTTTTTGGTAGCCGGTATCGATAACGAAAATCGCGTCAGGCAGGCCTTTCATGTTTTTGATACCGCCCAAAGAACGTTCCAGTTTTTCAACGTCGCGTTGCATTTCCAGAATTTCTTTTTTGTTGAAACCGCCTTCAGCAGCGTTTTCCAGGGCAGCAGTTTTTTCTTCCAGGCGTTTGATGGATTGCTTAACGGTTTTGTAGTTGGTCAGCATACCGCCCAACCAACGGTGATCAACGAAAGGCATACCGGCACGGGTAGCTTCTTCGCGGATGATGTCGCGGGCTTGGCGTTTGGTACCTACGAACAATACTGTACCTTTATTGGCAACCAGACGGCGTACGGCTTCTTGCGCCTCTTGGAACATCGGCAGGGTTTTTTCCAAGTTTACGATATGGATTTTGTTGCGCGCACCGAAAATGTATTGAGCCATTTTCGGGTTCCAGAAACGGGTTTGGTGACCGAAGTGAACACCGGCTTCAATCATCTGACGCATAGTAATTTGAGACATGTTATTTCCTTGAAAGGGTTAAAGAGCACACATTCAATCGCATAGAACTTGATAGGCGGCGCCTATTGTCAAGCACCCTTCGGCGAAAGTGGGCATAAGTTTTAAAAAAATAAAAACGTGTTTCCGAAATGGAAAACTGACGGATTATAGCGGATAAGAGGCCGTCTGAAAAGGGATTTTATACCTTCCCGTCCTGTTTTTCATCCGCCTGTACCGCCTTTTGGTGGGCCGCTTCAAACTCCGCCTGCTCCTGCCGTTTCATCAGGCGGTTGCGGCGACGGATGGTCACGACAAAGACCGTAAACACAGTGGGCAACACTGCCCAAAAAACCAAATAAATCAACGCGCGCGCAATACTCGGCTGCGCGGCGGAAAACATCACGGCAACAAAAAGATAGCCGATGGCGACAATGTGCCACATCGTGTGCGTCCTGTTTGAATGTTAACAAAATCGTTATAATCGCAACATTCTACCGCAATCCCGAAAGGCCGTCTGAAAATGAGGAACCCCGAAAAATCGGCACTACGTAAACAGTTCCGCCGCGCACGCGCCCAAATGAGCGCCGACGAACGGAACGCCGCCACCGAAACCATCAACCGCCTGCTCAAGCCCTACATCAAAAAAGGACGGAAAATCGGCGTGTATTGGCCGATGGGCAAGGAATTGCGTTTGGACGGCTTTGTCCGTGCCGCACAAAAACGCGGCGCAAAACTCTACCTGCCCTATATCGAACCGAACACACGGCGGATGTGGTTCACCCCCTACCCTGCCGACAGCGCCAAACAAGAACGCAAACGCGGCCGCGCCAAATTGCATGTCCCCCAATTCACCGGCAAAAAAATCCGCGTCCACCAACTCAGCCTGCTGCTGGTCCCCATCGTCGGCATCGACAAACGCGGCTACCGCCTCGGACAAGCCGGCGGCTATTACGACGCCACCCTCTCCGCCATGAAATACCGCCTACAAACCCAAACCCTGGGTGTAGGCTTCGGCTGCCAACTGACCGATACCCTGCCAAACGAACCCCACGACATCCCCCTAAACGGCTTTGTCTCCGAGCTTGGCGTATTGAAATTCAGACGGCCTCGATAGGACAATTATCGGTTTATTAAAATGATTAAAGGCCGTCTGAAACCTGATTTCTTGGGTTTTAGACGGCCTTTAATTTTATTGTGGTGTTTGCTCAAAACTGAGTACTCGGAAAGTTTCTTTCAGGATTGATAAAACCCCATTCATTCCGGGAGGAAAAATCTCACCATTATCAAGAAATGCCTCATTCATATACTTCTGCCACTCGCTTAGATCATGTAGATTATTAAAGTTAAAATGTGTATCCATTTGGCTATTTAGAATTAGCATCATAGCAATTACATTTGTTCTTGTATAAATAACACCTGAACTATTTTTTGGAATATTCGACAACGCCTGAATATTAAATATTTGTGCAAAATCTTTGGAATAAGCACAATTTTTATTAATATCGTCCATTAAATTCGGATAGAAGCAGAAGATAAATACGCCTGTAATGCGAAGCAAGGCATATTGCCAGATTACCTTATCAAGTCCACCACTTAAAGAATGGTATATCTCTAAAAATCGGACTAATCGTTCTGTTTCCCTAAGCGATATATTGTTCCGTTCTATCATATCGCTGATAAAATTTATTGTTGGCGAACGTTCATCAATCAAATCTTTTAGTTCATTAGCCCAACGACTTTTTCGTATCAACTGTTTGAAATGTTCAACTGCAACCAAAGCCCGTTCTTCCTCAAACCGAGCCACAACTTTATCTGGTAAGGCAAAGCTATACTTCAAGAACTTATCCAAATATTTGTGCGCATCCACTTCCACCCCATACCGATGATTAATCGCCGCGCGCAGTTGCTTGGTGTTCGTCACCAGAACGACTTTGACGTTTTCAACATCAAAGACATGTTTGATGACTTCCAGCATATCGACGGCGTAATCGGGGCGGCAGCGGTCGAGTTCGTCGATAAACAGGATAATCGGTTTGTCTGCTGCCAATTCTTTCAGGCAGGCTTTGAGCGTTTCCAGATTTTTTTCCGCTTCGATTTGCTCTTTCAACAAGGCTTCGACGGTTGCATCAATAGTGTGGCTGGCGATTGTGGCAGCGGCATCGGTTACGGTTTCGGCCAAACTGTCTGCTTCTTGGTCGTTATTCATTATCTGTTGAAGCTCTTCTGCCAAATCGTCTGTATTTTGCTTTAGAACATGACCAACCGCTGCCTTGGCAACGGTTTTCATCAAGAATCCTGCGGCTTTCGTGATTTTCCTAATGCGATCTTTATGTTCTTCAATAAGCTTTTCGTCAGAATCTTTGGGCGGTGTACAGGTTTTGATGATTTCGGCAAGCAATGCCAGCAGAGGCTCTCCGCTGTGGTCTGAACGGAAGGCGTCAATATAGACAGGCTGGTAATCGGGATGTTGCTGTTGCATGAGCCGAATCAGTTTTTGGCAAAATTCGGTTTTACCCGTTCCCCAGCCGCCGTCGATGACCATAGGGGAAAGGTCGATGGGCGAAGTAAGCAGCCTGATGATGTTTTCGGCTATCGGCTTACGCTTGAATTCGTCTTGTGTATCGAAAGTGGGTTTTTCTAAAGTTTGAGTTTCCATGCCATCCCTTTGTTTAATCATAAATTCAAATAAGAATACCCGTATCATCATTCCCGCGCAGGCTGGAATCCAGACTGCAATTATTCACCCGTAGGTCGGATACTTGTATCCGACACAGTCCAAGATGTCGGATACAAGAATCCGACCTACGACGCTGCGCGGGAATGACGGCAGGGGGTGCGTTCTATTTTAATCTACATAAATATGTGTCGGTATTAAAAAAGGTCGTCTGAAACCTAATGTTCGGTTTCAGACGACCTTTTCCTATCTGCGGGTAAGCCTACTTCGCCCCTTTAAACCCGCGCTTCAAATGCACCATCAGCAATGCGACGGCGGCAGGGGTTACGCCGGAAATGCGGCTGGCTTGACCGACGGTTTCGGGTTTGTGCTGATTGAGCTTTTGCTGCACTTCTGCCGACAAACCTTTGACTTTGCTGTAATCGATATCCTCGGGCAGCTTTAAGGTTTCGATATCGCGGCGGCTGTCGATTTCTTCGTTTTGGCGGTCGATATAGCCTTGGTATTTGACTTGGATTTCGACTTGTTCGACCACGCTGTCGGCAAGTGCGGTTTCAGGTTGTGCGTCGGGCAGGGTCATCAGCGCGGCGTAGTCGAGGTTCGGGCGGCGCAGGAGATCGTGCAGGTTGGCTTCGCGGCTGAGTTTTTGGCCGAATACGCGCAGCTGCTCTTCTTCGGCGAGTTTTTGCGGTGTGTACCACGTTGTTTTCAAACGTTGGATTTCGCGTTCGATGGCTTCGCGTTTTTCGTTGAACATGCGCCATTGCGCTTCACCCACCAAGCCGATTTTGTGGCCGTCTTCGGTCAGGCGCATGTCGGCGTTGTCTTCCCTGAGTTGCAGGCGGTATTCGGCGCGGCTGGTGAACATGCGATAGGGTTCGTTCACGCCTTTGGTGATGAGGTCGTCCACCAATACGCCGAGATAGGCTTGTTCGCGGCGCAGCAGGAGCGGGTCTTGTTCACGGATGTATTGCACGGCATTTGCGCCTGCGAGCAAGCCTTGTGCGGCGGCTTCTTCGTAGCCGGTCGTGCCGTTGATTTGTCCGGCGAAGAAGAGGCCTTGGATGGTTTTGGTTTCGAGGCTGGCTTTGAGGTTGCGCGGGTCGAAGTAGTCATATTCGATGGCGTAACCGGGGCGCAGGATATGGGCGTTTTCCAGGCCTTTCATGCTGCGCACGAGGGCGATTTGGATGTCGAACGGCAGGCTGGTGGAGATACCGTTTGGATAGTATTCGTGTGTGGTCAGGCCTTCGGGTTCGAGGAAAATCTGGTGGCTGTCTTTGTCGGCGAAGCGGTTGATTTTGTCTTCGATAGACGGACAATAACGCGGGCCGACGCCTTCGATTTTGCCGGTGAACATGGGGCTGCGGTCGAAGCCTGAACGGATGATGTCGTGGGTTTGCGTGTTGGTATGCGTAATCCAGCAAGACACTTGGCGCGGGTGCATTTCGGCGTTGCCGCGCACGGACATTACGGGAACGGGTGTGTCGCCGGGCTGTTCGGTGAGCTGGGAGAAGTCAATCGTGCGTCCGTCGATACGCGGCGGCGTGCCGGTTTTCAGACGGCCTTGAGGCAGGTTCAATTCGCGTAAACGGCCGCCCAAGGATTTGGCGGCGGGGTCGCCGGCGCGGCCGCCTTCGTAGTTTTCCAAACCGATGTGGATTTTGCCGGACAAAAACGTGCCGGCGGTCAACACGACGGCGCGTGCTTTAAACTCCACGCCCATCGCGGTAACCACGCCGCTGATGCGTTCGCCATCAAGCGTTACGTCTTCGACGGCTTGTTGGAAAAGCTCCAGATTTTCTTGGTTTTCCAGCATTTCACGGATGGCGGCTTTATACAGGATGCGGTCCGCCTGCGCGCGCGTGGCACGAACCGCCGCGCCTTTGCTGGCGTTCAAGCGGCGGAACTGGATACCGGATTTGTCGGTGGCCAACGCCATTGCGCCGCCCAATGCGTCGAGTTCGCGCACAAGATGGCCTTTGCCGATACCGCCGATGGAGGGGTTGCACGACATTTGGCCGAGGGTTTCGATGTTGTGTGAGAGCAGCAGGGTTTGCGCACCCATGCGTGCGGCGGCAAGCGCGGCTTCGGTACCGGCATGGCCGCCGCCGACGACAATCACGTCGTAGGTTTTGGGGTAAATCATGTAAGTCATGTTTATGTGTTCTGTAAAGGTTTCAGACGGCCTTTTGTTGATCAGGCCGTCTGAAAAGTGGAATCAAATCTTAAAAAAACAAGCTTAAAAGGTATAGCCTGTTTCCAATTCGTCATCGCCGACCAATTCGACCAGCAACGCATAAAGCGGCGCCAAATCCTTGTAACGGCGGGATACGCGGCGCAAGTAGTTCAAGAAGCGCGGAATTTCCGGGCGGTATTTGTCTTTGCCGTCGCGGTAGTACAGGCGGGCAAAAATACCGGCTACTTTCAAATGGCGTTGTACGCCCATCCATTCAAACCAGCGGTAGAACTCGTCAAACTCGGCAGGCACGGGCAACTCGGCAGCGCGTGCTTTTTCCCAGTAACGGATGACCAAGTCCAATACAAATTCTTCTTCCCATTCGATAAACGCATCGCGCAGCAGCGACACCAAATCATAGGAAATCGGACCGTAAAGCGCATCTTGGAAGTCCAATACGCCCGGGCGGCCTTTCGCCAGCATCAGATTGCGGACGATAAAGTCGCGGTGGACATACACTTTGGGCTGCGCCAACAGGGGCGGCAGCAGCGTATCGACGGTTTGCTGCCACAACTGGCGTTGCTTGAAGGTCAGCTCGCGGCCCAATTCTTTGACCACAAACCATTCGGGGAACAAATTAATCTCGCGCAGCATGACTTCGCGGTCGTATTCCGGCAGTTTGCCGGGTTGGCTGGCTTTTTGCAGCTCGATCAGTTCGTCGATGGCTTCGAGCAGCAAGGCTTTGTGGGCGGTTTCGCTGTTTTCCTGATTCATGGCGGTCAGGAATGTGGTGTTGCCCAAATCGTTCAACACCATAAAGCCCAACGCTTCATCCACATGAAGCACTTGCGGCACATTGACCATATTAAACAATTTTTGCACTTTCAAATACGGCGCAACACTCATCTTCTCAGGAGGCGCATCCATACAGATAACGGTCTGGCCGTCTGAAAACGTCGCGCGGAAATAACGGCGGAAGTCGGCATCGGCTGCCGCAAAGCTCAATTCGAACGACTGGTTCGGATAAACAGACTCCAGCCAGTTTTGTAATTCGGTTTGTCGTTGCATAGCGGTATCGCAGAATTTCAGGTTACAATAACCGCTATTCTAACTGGCAAACCGATTTAAGGGGCGATTTTGGCTCGTTTATTTTCACTCAAACCCTTGGTACTCGCCTTAATTATGGGCTTTGGCGCAACAGCCGTGCGCGCGGAAGATGCTTCTGTTCCGCAGGCGGAAGACTATACCCCTGCCCACGCCGCCGAATCCAAACCGGCAAAAACCGGCCAAAGCGAAGCCGATCCGCTTTCCTTGGGCAGCACTTGCCTGTTTTGCGACCACGAAGATGCCAAGCCGGCCGAAACCGCCGAAATCAAACGCAGCGGCGAGCCTGCCCTGCCTGCCGATTACACCCGCGTCAACGCCGATAAAATAGAAGGCCAGACCCAAGTCGGCGTCCGTGCCGAAGGCGACGTCATTGTCGAGCGCAATGCCGATGTTCTCAACGCCGATTGGGCGCAATACGACCAAGCCACCGATACCGTTACCGCCGGCGACCGCTTTACCCTGTATCAAAACGGTTCGACCGTATCCGGCGACCAATTGGTTTACAACCTCAAAAATCAAACCGGTTCCGGCACCGCCGTGCGCCTCAATACCGAACAAGGCGGCCGCCGCCTTCAAAGCGTCAGCGAAAAAGCCGAACTCAAAGGCAAAGGCCTCTACAAGCTCATCAACACCAAATTCAACACCTGTTCACCCGGCGATGCCAGCTGGTATATCCAAGCGCAAAGCATTGAAGCCGATGAGTCGACAGGCATCGGCGTGGCCAAACACGCTTCGCTCGTATTCGGCGGTGTCCCCGTCCTCTACACGCCTTGGGCGGACTTCCCCATCAACGGCAACCGCAAAAGCGGCCTGCTCGTTCCGACCATTGCCACCGGTTCAGACGGCCTTGAGCTGAGCCTGCCCTACTACTTCAACCTTGCCCCAAATTTGGATGCCACCATCCGCCCGGGCATCATCAGCAAACGCGGCGTGCAACTGGGCGGCCAAGTGCGTTATCTGCAGCCGAATTACAGCGGCGAAGTCGATGGCGACTGGATGCCGAACGACCAAAAAAGCATCCACAACAACCGCTACCAGTTCAAATGGAAACACCAGCAGCAGCTGAACAGCAAAATCAGCGGCGGCATCAACTACAACCAAGTTTCCGACGATGATTACTACCGCGACTTCTACGGCCGCGAAGACATCGCGCGCAACGTCAACCTCGACCGTCAAGCATGGCTCAATTACAGCGACAAACTGCTAGGCGGCAGCTTTGACGGCTCGTTGCGCGTACAAAAATACCAAACGCTGGCCAACCAAGACGGTTATAAAGACGAGCCTTATGCCATCATGCCCCGTCTGACCGGCCGTTGGCAAAGCCATCTCGGCAAGGCTCAGCTTAACGTGTTCGGCCAATTCACCCGTTTTGACCATGATACCAAGCAAGACGGCAGCCGCGTGGTGCTCTACCCGAGCGTTAAATGGGACTTCCACAACCAATGGGGCTACATCCGACCTAAAGTCGGTGTACACGCCACTTATTACAGCCTCAACAGCTTCAACGGCCAAAGCAGCCGCAATGTCAGCCGCGTCCTGCCGATTATCAACGTCGACAGCGGCCTGACTTTCGAGCGCAGGGCCCGACTCTTCGGCGGGGAATACCTGCAAACGCTTGAACCGCGCCTGTTTTACAACTACATTCCGACCAAGTCCCAAAACGACCTGCCCAATTTCGACAGCTCCGAAAACAGCTTTACCTATTCGCAGCTGTTCCGCGAAAACCTGTATTCCGGCAACGACCGCATCAATTCTGCCAACAGCCTGACGCTGGCCACACAAAGCCGCATCCTCAACCCCAATACCGGTGCGGAACTCTTCCGTGCAGGTATCGGCCAGAAGTTTTATTTCAAAAAAGACAACGTCCTGCCTGACGGCAACGTCAGCAATTATCCGCGCAGCCAATCCGACTGGGTAGCCTTTGCACACGGCAACATTACCCCGAGCATCCGCATCGACTTGGACATCCACTACAACCAAAACCAAAGCCGTGCCGAAAGCTACGCCGCAGGGATTGCCTACAACCCCGAACCCGGCAAAGTCTTAAGCGCGCGCTACAAATACGGACGCAACGAGCGCATTTATCTGCAAGCCAACGGCGACTATTTCTACGACAGGCTCAGCCAAGTCGACCTTGCCGCCCAATGGCCGTTGAGTAAAAACCTGTACGCCGTCGCCCGTTACAACTACGAAATCGAAGCCAAAAAACCGCTGGAAATGCTCATCGGTGCAGAATACAAAAGCAACTGCGGCTGCTGGAGCGCAAGCTTGGTCGGCCAACGCTATGTTACCGGCGAAAACAGCCACAAAAACGCCGTATTCTTCAACCTCCAACTCAAAGACTTGAGCAATATCGGCAACAACCCATTCGAAAAACTCCGCTTAACCATCCCCGGTTACAGCAAAACCAACGAGGTAGTCAAACAATGAACTTCAAACCCCTGATTCTCGTCGCCGCACTCACTCTTGCAGTAGGCGCACACGCCGCCCCTAAAGCCAAAGCAGGCAAAGCGCGTGCCAACAAAACTCCAGTCGTCAGCGCCACCACCATGCCTGCCGTACAAAGCGGCGTACATCTTTCAGACGGCATTGCTGCGGTTGTCGACAACGAAGTCATTACCCACCGCCAAGTAGCGCAAGCCGTAGCGCAAGCGCGCCAAACCATGCCTAAAGGCACGCAAATGGACGCCAACGAGCTGCGCCAACAAGTTTTGGCACAAATGATCAACCAATCCCTGATTCTCCAAGCAGGCAAACGCCGCAACATCCAAGCGACCGATAGCGAAATCGAAGCCGTTATCGCGCACAACCCCAACATCAAAAACCCGTCTGCCGCCGTCCGTCAAGACATCGCCGACAGCATTATTGTTGAAAAAGTGCGCCAACAGGCCATCATGCAAAACAGCCGTGTCAGCGACTCCGAAGTGGCACGCTACATCGAACAGGCCAAACAACAAGGCGTGACCTTGCCTGAAGCAGACCCTGTACGCCAATACCATGCCCAACACATCCTCATTAAAGCCGACAACGACAATGCCGCCGTCGGCGCAGAAAGCACCATCCGCAAAATCTACTCACAAGCCCGCAGCGGCGCAGATTTTGGCGGTTTGGCACGCCAATACTCGCAAGACAGTAGTGCCGGCAATGGCGGCGATTTGGGCTGGTTTGCCGACGGCATGATGGTTGCCCCATTTGAAGAAGCCGTCCACAAACTCAAACCCGGCCAAATCAGCGCCCCTGTCCGCACTCAATTCGGCTGGCACATCATCAAGCTGAACGACGTCCGCGAAGCAGGTACGCCTGAAGAGCGCCAACAAAACGCCGTCCGCCAGTATCTGTCCCAACAAAAAGCACAACAGGCGACCACCAACCTCCTGCGCGAACTGCACAGCAGCTCATACGTTGACGTACGCTAATCGCGCGTATTGTTAAAAAAGCAGAAATCCGTACAATAAGGCCGTCTGAAATCCATTGTTCAGACGGCCTTCTCTCCTTTTACTTAAGCAACCCATTGATTAAAGCACCCCATCATGCCCATCCGTCCCAACTGGCAAACCGCCACCCTGCTGCAAGCCGAAGAAACCTCCGTTACCTCCGCCCACACCGGCCGCACCTACCGCATTCAAGCCGCGACACTCGGCGAGCGTCCGGCAGGCGGCTATCCCGTACTATATATCCTTGACGGAGATGCCTTTTTCCCCGCCATCCTCAATATGGCGCAATCCCTGCTCATCAACCCCATCACCAAAAGCCATGCCGCCTGTCTGATTGTCGGTATCGGCTACACCTGCGGCACCATCCGCGACTTAAGCCAACGCGCCCTCGACTACACGCCGCCGCTGCCCGACAACGCGCCCGAATCCGAACGCAAACAATACGGCCAAGCCGACCGCTTCAGCCGCTTTATCGATGACGAACTCTCCACACTGCTCGACAGCAAATACCGCATCGATACCCAAAACCAAGCCATCTTCGGCCATTCGTTCGGCGCACTGTACGGCCTCTATTCCCTGTTCACCCGTCCCGAACGATTCCGCCATTATTTGCTGGTTTCGCCGTCTATCTGGTGGCAAGACCGCCGCGTACTTGATTGGCTGCCCGGCACATTGCCGCAAGGAATCGGCATCCGCCTCGGTGCAGGCGAACATGAAGGCAGAAACAACCGCCCCGACCAAACCAGCCGCGGCATGGTTGCACAAGCCAAAATTCTTGCCGGCACTTTGCACCACCTCGGCGCAGATGTCCGCTTTACCCTCTACCCCAACGCCAATCACGGCAATGCCCCGTTTTACGCCCTGACCGACTGCATCGAATATTTGCGCAGCGCATGGCAGCGTTGAAGCAGGTTTGCCAAACATCGAGGCCGTCTGAAACGCAAACTTAGAAGCGTATTGAACCTATTGGATCGATCTAAAATCCAATTATAAAAAGGCCGAGACCTTTGCAAAGGTCTCGGGGCATGAAAAAGGGAGAGGCTACCTGAAAAATAGATTTTCAGGTAGCCTCAAACCGGTTTGGCATGCATCCGAAACGGAAAATTTGAGCGGTTACATACCTTGGGTTGGTGGCAGTGTTATTTCAACTTGGCTGCCAATTTGTCGAATTTTTGTTTGATGTCGGCCTTGAAGGCTTCCACTTTCTCTTTGCGCTCGGCTTTGCGCTGTTTTTTCCACGCTTCGTGTGCCTGACGTGCCACTTCTTCCTGCGCTTCTATTGCTGCCAATACGTCCTGTTGGGCAACGGCTGCATCTTGCCGGAGAATAACGGTTTTGAAACGGTGGAAGAAGGCATCCAATACAGCTTCGTCGGATTCTTGCGCCAAAATAATGATTGCAGTACTGCCGTTATCCAGTTTTTTGGCTGTATTTTCCAGCAACAACTCCTCTCCCAATGTTTGGGCAGTGCCTGCATCACTGCCGATGAGTGCGCCAGTAGCTCCACCCAACAGAACACCGATAGGACCGCCGAGAATGCCGACCAGTGAACCAATGAGGCCGCCCGTCCATGTGCCTTCGACCGTATTGGCGGTAAAGTCGGTGCTTTCTGCTGGCATAATCAGACCATTTTCCTTTTTAATCAAAACGGCTTGTGCCACCAAAGCATCTGTTGTCTGCGAGTAAGCTTTCAATTCAGAAAAGGCTTGATAAGCTTCGCTGGAGATGTTGAATAAGACAACGATGATGTTTTGTTTCATAAGTCTACTCCCGTGGGTTGAAAGATTTAAGAACATACAAGTTGTATGCGGTGTCAGTGTAAATTGCAAGGGGGGGGGGGGAGCAATGCGGCAAACAAAACTTTACCTATGTAAAGCCTGTAGAACCGGCAAACGGATAACGAACAATACCCAGCCTTGCCTGTAGGAAATCGTCGCATCGTTCACACCACAGGTTGAGAGAAATAAGCCTGCAAGACCTCAAGCATCGTCTGAAATCCGTTTCCACTCCAACGCTAAATCGTACAAGGCTTTTTTGCTTTCGCCGGTAATCTTGGCGGCAAGCTCGGCGGCTTGTTTGGTCGGCAACTCGGCCGCAAGGATTTTCATCGTGTTTTGCGCCGCCTCAGGCAAATCGCTGTGTTTCTCTTTCACCGCAGGGTGCAACACCAGCACCATCTCGCCGCGCGTTTGGTTGCTGTCGTTTTTGAGGGCGGCTTGGATTTCGGCAACCGTGCCGCTGAGGAAGGTTTCAAACGTTTTGGTAATTTCTCGCGCCAAAGTCAAACGGCGTTCGGGGAACTGCGCGGCCATATCCGCAAGGCTTGCTTCGATACGGTGCGGCGTTTCAAACATCACAATCGGAAAATCGGCCTCAGCCCATTTAGCCAGCAGCTTTTGGCGTTCGCCGGTCTTAGGCGGCAGGAAACCGTTGAAGTAAAAATCGGATTCCGTCACCCCGGCCACGCTCAACGCCCCCATGACCGCGCTGGCTCCGACCACAGGTACCACTTTAAATCCGGCTTCACGCACTCGGGCGGCAAGTTTCGCACCGGGATCGCAAACCGCAGGCGTGCCCGCATCCGAAACTTGGGCGACGCTCAGGCCGTCTGAAAGATAGGAGATGATTTTGTCGGCCATTTGCTGCTCGTTGTGTTCGCGCACGCTCACGAGTTTGCCCTGAATGCCGTACGCACTCAAAAGCTGGGCGGTAACACGGGTGTCCTCGGCGCAGATAATATCGGCCTTTTGCAGCACGGCCAGCGCGCGCAGCGTTATGTCGGCTAAATTGCCGATGGGTGTGGCGACAACGTATAATGTCTGTTTTTCGATGCTGTCGACGGCTTTTTGCAGGTGTTTTGTGTACATAGATTCAAGGCCGTCTGAAACGGCGTCTCTTTAAAAACAATGATTATATAACGGGTAAACTTTTCATGCGCTTAAACCACAAACAGGGGGCGGCGGCCGAAGATGCGGCACTGGCGTTCCTGCTGGCCAAAGGCTGCTCGCTGCTGGCTCGGAACTGGCATTGTGCCTACGGCGAAATCGATTTAATCGTCAAAAACGGCGGTACGATTGTGTTTGTTGAAGTAAAATACCGCAAAAACCGAGGTTTCGGTGGTGCCGCATACAGCATCTCGCCGTCCAAATTATTGAAATTGCAACGAAGTGTAGAGTATTATCTGCAAAAGCACGGGTTGAACCATGCTCCCTGCCGCCTGGATGCGGTACTGATTGAAGGCGACGGCCAACCCGAATGGATTCAAAATATTACAGGTTAACCTCATGACAACATTACAAGAACGCGTTTCCGCACATTTTGCCGAGAGCATCCGCGCCAAGCAGGAAGCCGAAAAAGTACTGGTCGAGCCGACCGCACAGGCTGCCGAGCTGATGCTGCAATGCCTGATGAACGACGGCAAAATCCTGGCCTGCGGCAACGGCGGTTCGGCTGCCGACGCACAACACTTCGCCGCAGAAATGACCGGCCGTTTTGAAAAAGAACGCATGGAATTGGCCGCTGTCGCGCTGACGACAGACACTTCCGCCCTGACCGCCATCGGTAACGACTACGGTTTCGACCATGTATTCAGCAAACAAGTGCGCGCGCTCGGACGTGCCGGCGACGTATTGGTCGGCATCTCCACCTCCGGTAATTCCGCCAACGTTATCGAAGCCATCAAAGCCGCACACGAGCGCGACATGCAAGTCATCGCCATGACCGGCCGCGACGGCGGAAAAATCGCCGCCATGCTCAAAGATACCGACGTTTTGCTCAACGTCCCTTATCCGCGCACTGCCCGCATTCAGGAAAACCATATTTTGCTGATTCACGCTATGTGCGACTGCATCGACTCCGTCCTGCTCGAAGGCATATAATCCTTTCTTTTCAGACGGCCCGTCCCTTAAAGGCCGTCTGAACACCCAACCGTCCATACCCAAGGAAAAAGGATATGAAGAATATCAAACGCTACGCCCTCCCCGTTCTGACTGCGACCCTCTTGAGCCTGAGTCTGAGCGGCTGCGTCGGCGCTCTGATCGGCGGTGCAGCCGTCGGCACCAAATCCGCCGTCGACCGCCGCACCACCGGTGCGCAAACCGACGACAACGTTATGGCACTGCGCGTCGAAACCACCGCACGCTCCTACCTGCGCCAAAACAACCAAGTCGAAGGCTACAAGCCCAAACTGAACGTTGTCGGCTACAACCGCCACCTACTCCTGCTCGGCCAAGTGGCTACCGAAGGCGAAAAACAATTTGTTGAACGCATCGCCCGTTCCGAACAAGCTGCAGAAGGCGTGTACAACTACATCACCGTTGCCTCACAAGCGCGTTCGCTCGGCGATGTGACCAACGATACTTGGGGCACATCCAAAGTCCGCGCCGCCCTGTTGGGCCTCAGCCCGGCCACCCAGGCGCGTGTCAAAATCGTAACTTACGGCAACGTGACCTATGTCATGGGTATCCTTACGCCTGACGAGCAAGCCCGCGTGACCCAAAAAGTCAGCACGACCGTCGGCGTACAAAAAGTCGTTACCCTCTATCAAAACTACGTTGCCAACTGATTCACAGGCAATTCAGGGCCGTCTGAACATTCAGACGGCCATCCCACCAACTATTACCTGACCCATCATGTCAAAAAATAATAAAGCCCCTTTCCAACTTAAACCCAAACACTTAATCCGCGCATTCTTCCTTGTCAGCTTCGTTGCCGTCGCAGCCCTTGTTGCCGGCGTATTCAGTACCCTAAACTCCGGTAAAACCGACGTACCCGAAAAAAACCCTGCCGAACAAACCGACACACGCATTGAAGTTTGGCGCCCCAACGGCGCAGTCGAACCTGAAACCGTTCAACCTGCCAAAGACGGCGACGCAAAAACCGCCTCCGGCAATCCTGTCGTCCCACAAGACGAAAAAGGCGAAAAAGGCGAAAAAGCGGAAGAAGGTATAAAAAACGACCGCTCCACTGCACACCGCAGCAAACGCACAGAAAACAAACGTGCTGAAGCCGGCAAATCAGAAAACACACAATCCGACAACAACAGCTCTGCCGCTCAAAACAAACCTAAAGCAGACAGCCAGCCGGTAGAAAACAAAGCCGCAAGCAACAAACCTGCCGCACAAGCGGTAGAAAACAAACCGGAAAAAGCCAAAGCCCCCGAGTCCAAACCGACTCCGAAAGCCGAGCCTGAGGCAAAACCACAAGCCAAACCGCGCAATAAAGACAATCTCGACAACCTGTTTTAAACAGACGGCACACCCGTCCCGTTCAGACTGCCTCCATGCCGTCTGAAACAAGAAGGAAACCTCATGGACAAAGTCATCATCAAAACCCCCGAAGAAATCGAAAAAATGCGCGAACTCGGCCGCTTGGTCGCCGAAGCCCTCGATTACATCGGCCAATTCGTCAAACCCGGCGTAACCACCAACGAAATCGACAAACTCGTTTACGACTACCACGTCAACGTTCAAGGCGGTTATCCAGCCCCCCTCAACTACGGCAACCCGCCCTACCCGAAATCCTGCTGCACCTCCGTCAACCACGTCATCTGCCACGGCATTCCTGATGACAAGCCGCTGAAAGAAGGCGACATCGTCAACATCGACCTGACCATTAAAAAAGACGGTTTCCACGGCGACTCCAGCCGTATGTTTACCGTCGGCAAAGTCTCCCCGATTGCCCAACGCCTGATCGACGTGACCCACGCCTCCATGATGGCAGGTATCGAAGCGGTCAAACCCGGCGCCACCCTCGGCGATGTCGGCTACGCCTGCCAACAGGTTGCCGAAAATGCCGGCTACTCCGTCGTACAGGAATTCTGCGGACACGGCATCGGCCGCGGCTTCCACGAAGCGCCTCAAGTAGTCCACTACGGCCGCAAAGGTGAAGGCCTCGTCCTCAAACCGGGAATGATTTTCACCATCGAGCCGATGATCAACCAAGGCAAACGCCATCTGCGCATCCTGAACGACGGTTGGACAGTGGTCACCAAAGACCGCTCCCTCTCCGCCCAATGGGAACACGAAGTTTTGGTTACCGAAACCGGCTACGAAATCCTTACCATCAGCCCTGCCAGCGGTAAGCCTTAACCTTGAAAAACCTTCAGGCCGTCTGAAAACATAGATTCAGACGGCCTGAAATTTATTCGTATTCTCAACCTAGAAAACCGAATAAAAACTCAAAATTAAGTTTTTACCCAAATTGAATTGTTTAATTATGTAAAAATTTGCTTACGCCATATTTAAGATAATCGCATAATTTGATGATTTATATAATGAAAATTTAATGAAATAATGAATTAAGAAATATTTACACAAATTATGGCAGACAGAGGAAAACTTCTTTCGAATATACTGTCTAATTATCTAGATCAGTCATTTGCAATACGCCCACATATCACCCCAAAAGCCTACAGGAAAGGGATGCCGGCATTCTTGCAGACCCATTTTTATGCCTAGAGGCATGCAACAAATACCACAATAAGGAAGATTCATGAAATCGTTCGAAAAAATTGAAAACATCCGCGATATCCGTAAAAAACTCGGCCTGAACCAAATGGACTTCTGGAGCCGCATTGGTGTGACTCAATCCGGTGGTTCTCGTTACGAATCTGGCCGCAATATGCCTAAACCTGTACGCGAATTGCTGCGTTTAGTACACATCGAGCGCGTAGACTTGGCTAAAGTTAACCGTGACGACTTGGCCGTTGCGTCCCTGCTGAAAAACCGCGACCCTGAGTTGTACGCTTCTCTGAAAAAAGAAGCCAAAGCCGACAAAGGCAAATAATCAAGCTATTCAAAAGGCCGTCTGAAATTCGTTTTCAGACGGTCTTTTTACTTTCTACACCCTAAGGGCATGTCTGCACATATGCCCTTTTCTATTTACGGCTGATACTGTTTGAAATAGTCCAACACGGTTTGCGGCAACCATTGCAGATTCAGACGGCCTTGATCGCGGCTGACAAAGCCGACATGACCGCCGTATGCCGGTTGCAGCAGCGTAACAGCCGAGGACACGTCCCGCCCGGTCGGCAGGGCTTCCGGCGGCAGGAAAGGGTCGTTGACGGCATTGAGCAGCAGCAACGGCGTATCCACGCCTTTCAGGAACGGTTTACAGGAATTGCGGCGATAGTAATCATGACGGTCGGCAAAACCGTGTAGCGGCGCGGTAAAGCGGTCGTCAAAATCGCCAAGCGTTTTGCAGTTTTGCTGGCTTAAGGCCGTCTGAAACCGGGGAATCGCTCGGGCTTTCGGCAACAGCGAATTTAAAAAATAGCGCGTGTAAATCAGTCGCGTCATACCCTGATCAAAACGCGTCCCTGCCGCTACGGCATCAACCGGTGCGGAAACGACGGCAGAAGCGCGCGGAACGGCATTGCTGCCCTGCTCGCCCAAATATTTGGCCAAAGCATTGCCCCCCAAAGAAACGCCGACAGCGTAGATGGTTGAATAGCGTTGTGCCAACGTGTTGAGCATAAAGGCAATTTCGGGCGTATCGCCGAGGTGGTAGAACACGGGCGCGGTGTTTTCTATGCCGCCGCAACTGCGGAAATGGGCAACCACGCCGTTCCAACCGCGCTGCTGTACGGCTTTCATCAATTCGACCGCGTAATGGCTTTCGCTACTGCCTTCCAGTCCGTGGAACAAAACTACCAACGGCGCATCGAGGTCAGCGCTGTCGACAAAATCGTAGGCAACTTGGGTTTTGCCGGTACTGTCGGGCAGAAGCTCGCGGCGGTAGTCGGGCGCCTTGCCTTGCAGCAGCTTGGCAAACAGGGTGTCGGCATGACCGTTTCTGAGCCAATAAGGCGTGTTGGGTGAACGTGTATTCATGATTCGTTTCTTCTATTTTTCAGACGGCCTGAAGATGAGCATATACACCAGCAAGGCAGTCAGCGTGCCGTTTGTCCAGCCTGCCCAAACATCGGTGGGATAATGCACGCCCAAATAAATGCGTGAAAACCCGGTCAACAGGGCAAAGGAAATACCGCCTATCCAAGCGGCGCGGCGATAGCGCGTGCGGCGGCAAAGCAATATCAGCATGACGGCAATGGCGGCGGAAAACGTACTGTGGCCGCTGGGAAAGGAAAAATTGCTCTCCTCAATCAGGCGCGGCCAAAGCAACGGACGTTCGCGGGCAAACCATACTTTCACAATCAGCATGTTCAAAGTCGGCACCAATGCCGCCAACACGCAAAACAGTGCTTCGCGCTTCTTATCGGCAAAATACAGGGCGGCGGCAACTGCGCCGATCAGCGGCACGGCAATCGCGGTTTTGCCCAGATAGTGCAACACGGTGGCAATCGGGTCAAACCATGTTCCCGCGTGGGTATGGACGGCGTGCATCAGAGGCGGCTCAAAAGCGAAGCCGCCATATTGAGCCAGCCAAATGCCGATGATGAGGGTTGGCGGTAAAAACAGCAAAGAGGTAAAAGTCAGTGCGCGTCTGGATTGGGCTGGGGATAAGTGCATTATTCCACCGTTTCTTTCAAAGTCGCGCCAATCGCCTGCAAACCCTGCAACGCATCTTCCCACGCCGCATCCAGCAATCGGCAGGCCTCGCCTTCCGCTTTGATGCCGAACTCGATATGCGGCGGAGTATAACGGCCGTCTGAATCGGTACGGCTCACTGTGGGCAGGCTGTACGAGCGGATACCGGCGTAGGTACGCTCAAGATGTTCCATAATCGGCGTAATGCGAGATTCGGGTTGGTTGAACACATACACGCTGCGGCTGCCGCGTTCGGTTTGGTTAAAGCGGTCGGCGTAATAAGTTTCCAATACCCATTCGGCCATCGGGTGCGCCATCACGGGGAAACCGGGAAAGAAATAATGCTCGCAGATGGAAAATCCGGCGATGTTGTTAAACGGATTGGGCACCAATTCCGCGCCTTCGGGAAAATCCGCCATCTTCAGGCGTTGGGCGTGTTCCGGCGAATCAAGCGGTTCACCGCGTTTCCGGGTCACGCCTTCGATAAACTTAGCGGCTTCAGGATGGCGGACGACAGGCAAATCCAAAGCGGCCGCTGCGGCTTGGCGCGTGTGGTCGTCAGGCGTAGAACCGATACCGCCGGTCACGAAAGTCGGCAGGCCGTCTGAAAAGCTGCGGCGCAGCTGCTTGACCAGCAAATCGGGCTCGTCAGGCAGATATTGCACCTGATTGAGCTTCAGCCCGTGCGATTCCAATAAAAATTTAAAAAAGGCGAAATGCTTGTCTTGACGGCTGCCGTGCAGGATTTCGTCGCCGATGATGATGAGGTTAAAAGCGTTCATGATGAGGTTTCTTTAATACGGCCCTCCGAACATTCAGACGGCCTAATTGCTGACAATGTATTCCATTTATAAGATAATGGTTTCAACTTTTCAAGTCTGGAGGAATTCCAATGAGCCAAAACCATACCATTTTACAAAATCTCCCCATCGGTCAAAAAGTCGGCATCGCCTTCTCCGGCGGTCTTGATACCTCTGCCGCACTGCTGTGGATGAAACTCAAAGGCGCGCTGCCTTATGCCTACACCGCCAACCTCGGCCAACCTGACGAAGACGATTACAACGCCATTCCTAAAAAAGCGATGGAATACGGCGCAGAAAACGCCCGCCTGATTGACTGCCGCGCACAGCTGGCACACGAAGGCATTGCCGCCATCCAATGCGGCGCATTCCATGTTTCCACCGGCGGCATCGCCTACTTCAACACCACGCCTCTAGGCCGTGCCGTGACCGGCACCATGCTCGTTTCCGCCATGAAAGAAGACGACGTCAACATCTGGGGCGATGGCAGCACCTACAAAGGCAACGACATCGAGCGTTTCTACCGCTACGGCCTCTTGACCAATCCGGCACTGAAAATCTACAAACCTTGGCTCGACCAACAATTTATCGACGAACTCGGCGGCCGTCACGAAATGAGCGAATTTCTGATTGCCAACGGCTTCAACTACAAAATGTCGGTTGAAAAAGCCTACTCTACCGACTCCAACATGCTGGGTGCCACCCACGAAGCTAAAGACTTGGAATTCCTCAACAGCGGCATCAAAATCGTTAAGCCCATCATGGGCGTTGCCTTCTGGGACGAAAACGTCGAAGTCAAACCCGAAGAAGTCAGCGTACGCTTTGAAGAAGGCGTGCCGGTTGCACTGAACGGCAAAGAATACGCCGATCCTGTCGAACTCTTCCTCGAAGCCAATCGCATCGGCGGCCGCCACGGCTTGGGCATGAGCGACCAAATCGAAAACCGCATTATCGAAGCCAAATCACGCGGCATCTACGAAGCCCCAGGCATGGCGTTGTTCCACATCGCCTACGAGCGTTTGGTCACCGGCATCCACAACGAAGACACCATCGAACAATACCGCATCAACGGCCTGCGCCTCGGCCGCCTGCTCTACCAAGGCCGCTGGTTCGACAGCCAAGCCCTCATGTTGCGCGAAACCGCCCAACGCTGGGTCGCCAAAGCCATCACCGGCGAAGTAACCCTCGAACTGCGCCGCGGCAACGACTACTCGATTCTGAACACCGAATCGCCCAACCTGACCTACCAACCCGAACGCCTGAGCATGGAAAAAGTCGAAGACGCCGCGTTCACACCGCTCGACCGCATCGGCCAACTGACCATGCGCAACCTCGACATCACCGACACCCGCGCCAAACTGGGCATTTACTCGCAAAGCGGTTTGTTGTCCTTGGGCGAAGGTTCCGTATTGCCGCAGTTGAACAATAAAGAGTAGAATCATAGGGGGCTTTAAGGCCCCCTTATTTTAAAGGAATAAAATGAAAGAATATAAAGCCGTCATTTATCAAGAGAACCTGCTTTCCAGCTTGATTTTCGGCAGCGCCAAAATCAATCCGGTCAAATTCAGCGATTTCCTCAACAGCCACGCTTCGCAAGGCTGGAAGGTCGTTACCATGGAAAAAGACCAACGCCGCATGCTGCTGTTTTTCGTGCGTGAAGCCTACGTCGTCATTTTGGAAAAAGAACGTGTTTAAACTCGGCGTCTATGCCTGTCTCGGATTATTCGGAAGATTGGAGCCATGACAATCAACGATTTTTGGAACATCATTGATCAAGCACGTCCTGAATCTCGCAATATTGGGGAATTCAACCAAAACTTGAATCGGTTATTGGAATCTTTACCAGATGAGGATTTATTATATTTCGATTATTTCTTTAAGATGTACGAATGCACAATTATTGCCAGTCCCAATAGATTAATTTGGTCTGCGCTATCTTTGGTGTACGGTGGTAAGCATAAATACAATACTTATGGCTTTGCAGCTTGGCTGATTTTGCAAGGTAAAAGCCACTATCTTGCTGTTTTACATGATGCCGATCGGCTGGCTGATACTGAAGCTACTCAAAACTATTGCAGTGGTAACTTGAAGGGGCATGAGCATGAGTTTCCTGAACAACGTTACTTGGCAGGCAGAATATACAGCAAGAGAAACCGCATCGGTATTCGCGCATTCGAAAAAACTACCAAAGAATTCGCCCCAAAAGCCAACACAGAGTGGCAAAAAATCGAACAGCAAGAATTAAACTCTCCCACCTTTCAGTCCAATAGAAATTGGACACTGGAAGATCTTGCCGTGATACTACCCAATACCTATCAAAAATATATATGTGTATGAATGTACAATTAAATACATATCCGAAAAGAAAATGAAAGACGACGGATTTATCAACTGATACCGCTTTAAAAACACCCTATTTTGAAAACTTAACGCAACATCCTTGTTTAATAGACGAGGCCGTCTGAAATTTATGTTTCAGACGGCCTGATTACCCTCCTCAAAGCTACTGAATACCATGAAATTCTTTTCCCACTTTTATCTTGAAAACCATATGTATTTCAACGACTACTTGAAATACGTCCTGATTTTCGCCGCCCTTGTCGTCCTCCTGCTCGCCGTATCGCAATACCTGCGCCACCGCATGGACACCAAATACCGCGACCTGAGCATTATTGCACTGTTGCTGCTCATCCTCATCTGCGGCACGCAATATCTTTCGTACAGCGAGCGTCAAAACTTTGCCGCCGATACTTCGCGCATGGTGGGTTTTCTCAATGCCTTGATTGAAAACCAAAAAGTTGAAAAACAAGACATCATCGTCAACAGCACGCGCCTGTTCAACGGCATGATTATCGGCATCAAAAACCAATACTATGAAGTCCATTTCAATCAAGACTTCTCCGCCTACACGCTGACGCCCATCAATTTGGTCAACAACAATATCGAACTCATCGATAAAGAATAACAGGATACACACACATGGAAGCATACTCCCTGCTCGCCCTCAAACTGCTGATGGGTATTTTAGGTTTGATTTTGCAAATCAACCTCTTAGGTAAAGGCAACCTCGCGCCGACCTCCGCCATGGACCAAGTGCAAAACTATGTACTCGGCGGCATCATCGGCGGCGTGATTTACAGCGACAGCGTCGGCCTGTTGCAATTTTTCCTCGTGCTGATTTTGTGGACGCTGTTGGTCTTGAGCCTGAAATTCATCAAAAACCACAACCGCTGGGTCAAATCCATCATTGACGGCAAATCCGTCTGGGTTATCGTCAACGGCAAAATCCAAACCGATGAATGCATGAAAAACGGCATCAGCGCACACGACCTCATGTTCAAACTCCGCGCCGCCGGCATCTACGAAATCTCTGCCGTCAAACGTGCCGTGATGGAACAAAACGGCCAGCTCGCCGTCATTAAGTACGGCGACGAAAGCCTGCGCTATCCACTGATTACAGACGGCCAAGTTGACCCCGACATCCTCGAAATCATTAAGCGTGATGAAGAATGGCTGCAACAGGAACTTGACCGCCTCCACCTTGAAGCCTCGCAAGTCTATATCGGCGAATACATAGACGGAAAATTGGTGGCACACCGTTATCCTTCTTGATTTGAAAATAGCAGGCCGTCTGAAATGCAAGTTTCAGACGGCCTTTTTGTATTCAGCTCAAACACTGATTTTTTAATCGCGATATTCAAACGTTGCGCCCAAAAATTGAGCCAGCGCGGAAACGTGGGAATGTCGGGGATCTTTGACGGCGGTCAGCAATAAAATATTGCCGTGCTGTTTTTCCAAATCCAGCACCCGTTTGATGGTGGCCTGCTCGGTATCGCCTTGCAGCTCTTCATGATAACGGCTGACAAAACTGTCAAAATTCTCAGTCGGATTTTCGTGATACCAGCGACGCAGGTTTGCACTGGGTGTAATGTCTTTCAGCCAAAGCGCAGTGGCAAAAATCTCTTTGCGGACGCCGCGCGGATAAAGGCGGTCGATAAAGACGGCGGTTTGTTTAGAATCGGGTTGATAGGCGTAAATGCGCTGTACGGTAAACATTTTTTCTCGTCTCCAATGGATTCAGGCCGTCTGAAAATTCAGACGGCCTGATGTTTTTTGGGTTTAGAACAGTTTTTTGACTTCGGCTTCAATATCTTCGGCTCGCATAAAGGTTTCGCCGATCAGGAAAGTATGCACACCGTGGCCGCGCATGAAATCGACGTCTTCTTTGTTGCGGATGCCGCTTTCGGTAACAACGGTTTTGCCGTTTAATTCGGGCAAAAGGTCGAGGGTTTGTTGCAGGGTAACTTCAAACGTACGCAGGTTGCGGTTGTTGACGCCCCACAACGGCGTGGTCATGTTGCGGCATTTTTCCAGCTCGGACGCATCGTGCAATTCCAACAATACGGTTATGCCCAATTCGTGGGCAACGGCTTCAAAACGCTCAAGCTGCCCGGCTTCCAGTGCGGCGGCAATCAGGAGAATTGCATCCGCACCCCACGCGCGCGCCTGATAGATTTGGTATTCGTCGATGATGAAATCTTTACGCAAGACCGGCAGCGCCACGGCCGCACGCGCCTGTTTCAAATATTCGGGCGAGCCTTGGAAATAAGGTTCGTCCGTCAACACGGACAAGCAGGCCGCGCCGGCTTTTTCATAGGCGGCGGCGATTTCGGCAGGATGAAAATCAGGGCGGATCAGGCCTTTGCTCGGGCTGGCTTTTTTGACTTCGGCAATAATGGCAGGCAGATTCTGCGCATGTTTTTCACGGATCGAGCCGATAAAGCTGCGAACCGGCGCGGCTGCCTGCGCTTGGGCTTTGATGTCTTCCAAGGAAACGGCGGCTTTTTGGGCAGCCACTTCTTCTGCTTTAGTGGCAAGGATTTTGTTGAGAATATCGGTCATGGCGTTTTTCTACTGAGCTGATTTTCGGGTTTGAATCGTGCAACATGCCGTTGCCGATTAGGTTTCAGACGGCCTGAATGCCGTTATTTTAATGGTTTGAAAAAAGGCGGGCAAGAATGCCCGCCTTTGTGCTTGCTTCAATTAGTGGTGTATGCCCAAAACGGTCGCGTTGCGGCTGATGATTTCGTCTGCCAAAGACGGATTGTCGTTCAGCTTGATGCCGTAACCGGGCACCAATTCTTTCAGACGGCCTGACCATGATTCGGCATGATCGGGGAAGCATTGGTGAACAAGTCTGATCATCAGCGGAACTGCTGTCGATGCACCGGGAGACGCGCCCAGCAATGCAGCCAGCGAGCCGTCGGCATGGGCGACGATTTCGGTACCGAATTGGAGTACGCCGCCTTTTTTCGGGTCTTTTTTGATGATTTGCACACGCTGACCGGCGGTAATTAGTTCCCAATCGTCAGGGTTGGCTTCGGGATAGTAGTCGAGCAGCGAGGCGAAGCGTTCTTCTTTGGTTTTGCGCAATTCACCCAAGAGGTATTTGGTCAGCGGCATATTAGCCCAACCGGCGCGGAGCATAGGATAGAAGTTGTCCATGTGGATGGACATCGGCAAATCCATGAGCGAGCCTTGTTTGAGGAAGTTGGGGCGGAAGCCTGCATACGGGCCGAACATCAAATGGCGTTCGCCGTTCACGTTGCGGGTATCCAAGTGCGGAACGGACATAGGAGGCGCGCCAACGGAAGCTTGACCGTACACTTTGGCATTGTGTTGGGCAACGGTTTCAGGGTTGCTGTTGCGGAAGAACAGACCGGAAACGGGGAAGCCGCCGTAGCCTTTGCCTTCCGGAATACCGGATTTTTGCAGCAGGGTCAGTGCGCCGCCGCCTGCTCCAAGGAAGAGGAAGCGGGTGCGGAGGGTCAAATGGTCTTCATGGTTTTCGGTGTTACAGGTTTTGAGTACCCACGCGCCGTCAGATTCGCGTTTGATGTCTTCAACATGGCGGTTGAATTCCATTTTCACGTCTTTTTCGCGCAGATATTGCACCATTTGGCGGGTCAGATTACCGAAATCAACGTCCGTACCTTCGGCGGAGTAGTTGGCGGCGATGGATTGGTTTTCATCACGGCCGTTGACAACCAGCGGCGCCCATTCGGCAATTTTGGCGCGGTCGGTAGAAAACTCCATTTTTTCGAAGAGTTTTTGGTTTTTGAACACATCGAAACGTTTTTGCAGATAATCGCAATGATCGGCGTTCATCACCAGCGACATGTGGGGAACGGAATTGATGAAAGTGCGGTTGGCCAGTTTGCCTTCTTCGACCAAGCTCGCCCAAAACTGGCGGCTGATGTGGAATTGTTCGGCAATATTGAGGGCGCGGGTCGGATCGATCGTACCGTCGGCAGTCAGGGGGGCATAGTTCAATTCGCACAGGGCAGAGTGTCCCGTACCGGCGTTGTTCCATGCATTTGATGATTCCAACGCTACATCTTCCAAGCGTTCGATCAGGGTAATTTCCCAAGATGGTTCGAGCTCCTTGAGCAATACGCCCAAAGTGGCGCTCATAATGCCGCCGCCTACTAATACGACATCGGTTGCTTCAGCCATGGTTTTACTCCTACTAAAGTCAGGCATGGTTTGCCTTGTGGTTATCTATCATTATAAACAACTGATTTCAGAGGAATTGTTTTGTTTTTGTAGTGTGTGAAACTTTTTTGCCTGCTGAGTTTCCGAGCGTAAAGGGCGGGAGGCAGTTTCGGTTTGGGTTCCAGATTTCAGGTCTTTATAATATGTTATTGAGAATTTAGTAGATTTTACGGAGAAATGCAAAGATTTTCTGTTCGGTTCATATAAAAATAAGAGATTAGGCCGTCTGAAAACGTTTTCTTACCCTTTATCCGCCAAGGTTTGCCAAGAAAAAAGAATTTTTCATTTCTTTTTTAATTGACCGTTTTTGTCAGCAATTTCAGCGCTAACAAACGTGAATCAACCGCCAATCTGCTATCATTTCGACTTATCCCACAACAAGGCAAACCGCCATGTATCTGACACAAGAAAAGCCCTACCGCCCCCTATTGGTCGCACTGATGTTCCTCACCCTGCCGCTGGCGATGATATTGCACAATATCGTGCAAATCGCCTTTTCAGACGGCCAAGGGCTGTTGGTTACGGTCAAAGACGGCGCGTGGGCATGGCAAAGCGGCTGGCAGGATTCCGTCGCATGGTTCGTCTGCGGCATGTTTGCCTTCCTCAACCTGCCGATTGCCGGCGGGCTGACCAAGCTGGCGTATAAAAAAATGATGCGCCGGCATTCGCGTTACGCCCTATTCCTTGCCGGTGTCGCAGCGTGTGCCTCGGCGGCGGCAGGCTTGATTTTTGAAGCCATCTTAGGCAATGCCGCATTGGCCGGTATGCGCGGGCAAGGCGTGTTTTACTACACCCTCTCCGTATGGATTATCGCCATGCTGACCCTGCCCAAACAGCTCACGCGCGCGCCGGAGCAGCCCATCGTCTTTCACAAAATGAAACGTTGATTCAACAGGCGCAAACATTTTCAGACGGCATGCTTTCCGTTACCATTACATCCAACGCGTTTTAACCAATAAGGAATAACAAATGAATCAGGCGCAACAGCTCCGCGACGGCATACAGGCACTGGGTTTGGACATCGACGAAGCCAAACAGGCCAAACTGCTAGACTATGCCGCCCTGCTGCAAAAGTGGAACAAAACCTACAACCTGACCGCCCTGCGCGACCCCGCCCAAACCGTCAGCCACCACCTGCTCGACAGCCTGACCCTCCTGCCCTATATCGAACACGCCCAAACCATGCTCGACGTCGGCTCCGGCGGCGGACAGCCCGGCATACCCACCGCCATCTGCCGCCCCGACCTCGACATCACCCTCCTCGATGCCAACACCAAAAAAACCGCCTTTCTGCAACAAGCCGTCATCGAACTCGGCCTTAAAAACGTCCGCGTCATCAGCGGCCGCGTAGAAGCCGCCGCCGACTGCCGCGCCGACGTCATCACCAGCCGCGCCTTTGCCGAACTCGCCGACTTCGTCAACTGGACCGAACACCTCCTCAAAGACGGCGGCTACTGGGCGGCCATGAAAGGCGTATATCCGCAAGAAGAAATCGACAAACTGCCCGAAAGCGTCGCCGTCGAAAAAGTCGAAGCATTGCACGTCCCCCAACTCAATGCCGAACGCCATATCGTCATCATCCGCAAAAAGGCCGTCTGAAAACAACCCAAGCATACCGAATAACGGTACAATCCAGCCATCCACACTTAACACGACAGCAAAGCACATGAGCGCACAAATCCTCGCCGTCGCCAACCAAAAAGGCGGAGTCGGCAAAACCACCACCACCGTCAACCTAGCCGCCTCCCTAGCCTCCAAAGGCCGCCGCGTCCTCGTCGTCGACCTCGACCCCCAAGGCAACGCCACCACAGGCAGCGGCATCAACAAAGCCACCATCGAAAACGGCGTATATCAAGTTGTCCTCGGCGAAACCGACATTCCCAACGCCGTCGTCCGCAGCAAAGAAGGCGGCTACGACGTATTGGGCGCCAACCGCACACTGGCCGGCGCAGAAGTCGAACTCGTCCAAGAAATCGCACGCGAAATCCGCCTCAAAAACGCCCTGCAGCTCGTTGCCGACGACTACGACTACGTCCTCATCGACTGCCCCCCGTCCCTGACCCTGCTCACCCTCAACGGCCTGGTCGCCGCCAACGGCGTCATCGTCCCCATGCTTTGCGAATACTACGCCCTCGAAGGCATCTCCGACCTCGTGGCCACCGTCCGCAAAATCCGCCAAGCCATCAATCCCAACCTCGACGTAACCGGCATCGTCCGCACCATGTACGACAGCCGCAGCCGCCTCGTCGTCGAAGTCAGCGAACAGCTCAAACAACACTTCGGCAACCTGCTCTTCGATACCGTCATCCCCCGCAACATCCGCCTCGCCGAAGCCCCCAGCCACGGCCTCCCCGCCCTCGCCTACGACGCCCACGCCAAAGGCACCCAAGCTTATCTCGACTTGGCCGATGAACTGATTGCACGGTTGGAAAAATAAACAGAAATATGAATATAAAAAGGCCGTCTGAAAGTTGGGAAATACTTTCAGACGGCCTTTGGTTTAGCTGGAAAGAACTTTTTAAAAAGACCGCGTGCGTGCCTTAAGGCACGCACGCGGTTGCATGGAGGCTACGGCTTGCTGCCAGCCATAAAATTGCGCCAAAGCGGCGCGGGTCATGGTAGCGCAGCAGCGTGCTGTTGGCAAACGCGATGTCCACATGATCGTGCTTGCCCGCTGCGGGTGCGTTGCTCTGCCAAATCCGCAGGCTGCCCGACATGCCCAAGTGAATCAGCAGCACGCCCGTATCAAAACGGATGAGCAGATATTTGGCGCGGCGACGACATTCGCGCACAACAAGATGGCGCAGGGTTTCAGGCAGCGCGGGTGGAATTTGCCAGCGCAGCTTGGGCTGGCGGATGGTTACAGTGGAAACGGCTTGATTGATGATGTGCGGCGCAATGCCGCGCAAAGTGGTTTCCACTTCAGGAAGTTCGGGCATGGTGGAGTATTTTGTAAGTTTCTAAGAGATATTACTATTCTAAGAGATATTACTATATGTGTAGTGCAATCTGATTGCATTAAGATTGGTTTTACTGGTTTTTAGCTTGAATAGTTTCAAATTTTATATAGAGACAGACTAATCTGTATAAAGCAAAACAAACTGCAAATGTCAAAAGAATACTATAAAGAAAAATACCATATCCTAAAAAACCTAATAGAAACCAAATAGTAGATATACAGATACAGCGATTTGCATTCGTAATCTCCATAATTGGGATTACATTAACAGAATTGGCAATTAATGCAACTGCTAATGTTAGTGTTTGCATAATTACAAAATGTAGAAATGTAGTTGTTACATCAAGATATGGGGATTTTCCTTTATCATCTTCAGTAGCTAATAAACTTCTAAATTTATCATTTCCATAGCCTAAGAAAATAGCAAATCCACCAATGGTAAATCCTAAAATGCTCGGAATAATTGATAAACTTTGCTCCCTCCATTTGTTATAAAACCAAAATGGAATGGTCAGAATTAAAAGAAAAATAGAAATATGCAAATATGGAGATGTAATTATTGCTGCAAATCCACCATAATTTTGCCAATATCTACGGATAATTCCTATTGTTCCATTCCATTGAGAAAACATTTCTGACTCCTTAAAGATTAAGGACGAAAACTTCGTAAAGCCTCGCGCTCCGATACTCCGTCGTTATCTACTGTGATTGGTTCTCTTAGCGGTTTATCCTTTGTGGATAAATGAACAGTAATATTATCAGGATTTTTACCAACACCACTAACATATCCATTTTGAGAGGCAACTTCTGTAAGCTGCCTTAATTCTAAATCTGGTTTAATGGATTCATCTTTTTCACCGTAATATGTTTGTTCTTCCTTGGCAACATTCATACTGCTTAATCTCGAGTAAACTGATTTCTCAACATCTTCTAAATCATCTGGATTTGGTGGGGTAATTTGAAGAAACAACTTATTTAGTTTAGGCAATTTGAAAATTGAATCTAAAGCAGAGTTCTCAGGAATAACAGTGATTTTAATAGAATTAAATTGAGAAGCAATATACTCTTCTGAGAATAAGGTAGTAAATAATCGTTCTACAAAATTGGGAGATAATGTTTCAGTTTTCTTGGAGTTTGAATTTCGTGATTTACTAATATAAAACAATCTATGTGAGGTTCTTCTTCCAGTTGTGTGGAAGATAAAAGGAAACAATGCACCATTGGGACGAAGATGTGAAGGGAGTTTAGGGACATCTCCGTCTTCCGCAAGTTTCCCAGATGTAATATCAACCCATTGGGCATGTTCATCAATATTGGAGAATTTTACCAATTCCCCCTCTATACCTGTTGACCAATCATTATTCAGATGAGGACGAAGACCTGAAATCATCAAATATTCATTTCCACGAACAGGAACAGCTTTTTGATTAATAGAACGAATAATTTCAACATATTTATCAGGAGAGTGTGGTTGAGTAACGATATTAACTCCTGATATCTCAATGGTTTTTTTGCGAGACATAGATAAAATCCTTTGGTAGAGCTTGTTAACAAAGACTAACAATAAATGTCCGTTATTTTACACGTACTTTCCCCACTCCTTCAACAACCTCTTCACCGACACTGGATACGGTGTCTTCAATTCCTGTGCAAACAGCGACACCCTCAATTCCTCAATCATCCATTTAAACCCTGCAAGGCCATCTGAAATGGGGAGGCCTTGTTTGATCAGGCTGTCGGTTTTTTCCTGCCACATTTGTTCCAGCTCTTGAATATCGGCTTCGCGGGCGGCGTCTCGTGATGGGTTGCTGCTGTATTTTTCGAGGCGCAGGGTCATGGCTTTGAGGTAGATGGGCAGGCGCGGCCATTGTGCCCACGGGGTGCGGGTGGCGAAGCCGGCAGCGAGCAGGGTTTGCAGGCGTAGTCTTAGAAGGTGGGTCAATGGGTGTTTGCCGAGTTTGCCGTTGAGTTCGGCATAGGCGGCGGCGGTTTCCTGCAAGTAGCGGCTGAGGGCTTCTTTGACGGCAGGCAGGCGGCTGCGGGCGCGTTTGATTTGCTCTTTAAAGGCTTTTTCGTTGCGGGGCAGCTCGTCGTCGCCGATAAAGGCGCGGTCGCAGACGGCTTGGGTGAGGTCGTCGCGCAGGGTGTCGGCGTTGATGTGTTTGAGCAGCATGGCGGCTTGGGTAAAGCCTTGGATGCCTTTGTTCAAATCTTTTACCTGCTCTTTTAGTTGCAGCTTCATCAATTCGATTACGCCTTGACGGTGTGCCTGTTCGGCGGCTTCGTTAGTGTCGAACAGGCGCAGGGCGATGCGGCCGTCTTTTTCTTTTTGCAGGCCGAGGTAGCCGGTGAGCTGTTGTTTGCCGCGTGCGAACTTAATGGATTCGGGCAGGGTGCCGATGTCCCATGTGGTCACGTTGTCGCGCTCGAATTCTTGGGTGTTGTCGCGGAAGGTAACGGCGGCGGCTTGGCCGAGTTGTTGTTGCAACTCGTGTAGTTTGCGGCCGCCGGCAAGCTCTTGTCCGCCGTCGTCGATAATGCGCAGATTCAGATAGCAGTGTTCGGGCAATTCTTGCGCCGCCCATGCGTCTTGGTCGATTTGCTCGAGAATCCGCATATCGCCGGCGCTTTTAGCGATAAAGTGTGCCAACTGGGGAATGATGGCCGCTTGGCGGTCGGGATTGCTTTCGAGAAATTTGGTGATGAAATCGGGCACGGGTACGCAAATGCGGCGGATTTGCTTCGGCAGGGCTTTAATCAGCAGCTGGATTTTTTCGCGCAACATACCGGGCACCAGCCATTCGAGCGACGGCGCGTGCAGGCGGTTGAGGACGGTCAGCGGCACGGTCATGGTCACGCCGTCGAGCGGATGGTGCGGCTCGAAGCGGTAGGAAAGTTTGAACTTGCCGTCTGCGGTTTGCCAGAATTTGGGGAACTGCTCTTCGGTAATGTGCGCGGCGGCGTGTTGCATCAGATCGTCGCGGCTGAGGAACAACAGGCGCGGATTGTCGCGTTCGGCGGTTTTGAGCCAGGCTTCAAAGGTGCGGATATCGGCAAGGGGCAAAGGTTTCAGACGGCCTTTTTGAGATGCTGGCTGCTTTTTGGGTTTGGGGTCATCTGAGACATTTTGTCGGATATGTGAACTCGGTTCGCGCTCGCGGTTGGATGTATCTTTGGAATCTGCGTGCGCGGCTTGCGCCACACTCTCTGCGTTGCGCTGGTTTGCTTGCCCGTTTTGTCCGGCTGCGTTATCCGACTGGGTTTGTCCGCCCTCTTCGCTTCCCCAAACGCCGCCTTTCGCGTCTTTCCACACCAGCTCGGGCAGCCGTTCGTTATAAAACGCAAACAGAGCTTCGTCATCGACCAATACGTCTTGCTTGCGCGATTTGTGTTCGAGTTCGGTAATTTCTTTAATCAGCTTTTTATTGTGAACAAAAAAGGCCGTCTGAAGATTGCTTTCCTGCGCCACCAATGCGCCGCGGATAAAGATTTCGCGCGCTTCTTCGGGCGCAACTTTGCCGTAAGACACGGGGCGGCGCGGCAATACGGTCAAGCCGTAAAGCGTCACGCGTTCGCTGGCGACTACTTCGCCGCGTTTTTGCTCCCAGTGCGGCTCGAAATAGTGGTAGCGGACGAGATGCGGCACTTCCTGCTCGATCCATTCGGGCTGGATAACGGCGACGTCGCGCGCGTAAAGGCGCGTGGTCTCAACCAATTCTGCCGCCATCACCCATTTGGGTTTGGCTTTGAACAGGGCTGAGGCGGGGAACAGGTGGAAACGGCTGCCGCGCGCGCCGGTGTAGTCGTTGCCGTCGGGCGATTTCATGCCGACGTTGGCGATAAGGCCGGTCAGCAGGGCACGGTGGATTTGTTCGTAGCCGGCTTCTTTGGCGGCACGGATTTGGGCGCGGTGTTGTTTCTTATCCAGTTGTTTTTGTTTGAGCTTTGCCGCCAAATCTTGGTCGCCTTGGCTTTCAGACGGCCTTAATTGTTCTTGGGAAGGAGGTTGTCTAAACGCGGCTTCTTTGGTGGTCAAGCCCATTTCAATCGCGGTTTGGGCAAGCTGGTGGTGCAGCTCGCGCCATTCGCGCATCCGCAGGTGCGACAGGAAATATTGGCGGCACCATTGCACCAACTGCTTGTTGGACAAACCTTTATCGCGCTCGCGCTGAAAGCTGTCCCAAATATTCAGATAGGCAAGAAAGTCGGATTGCTTGTCGGTAAAACGCTCGTGCGCCTTAGCCGCGGCATCGCGCGCTTCCAACGGCCGCTCGCGCGGATCTTGAATCGATAGCGCGGACGCAATCACCAATATTTCCGCCATGCAGTCGTGTTTCTTCGCCGCCAACAAAATGCGTGCGATTTTCGGGTCAATGGGCAGGCGCGCCATTTGCTCGCCGAGCTTGGTCAGGCGGTAGCGCGTGTTGGTACCGATATGACCCGAACTGTTTTGCAGGCCGTCTGAAACATTGGCTGGGTTGGATCGGGCATCCATGCCTGATCGGCGTATTTGGTTTTTCATATTTTGCATAGTCTTGTCGGTCGGGCATCTTCCCCGACATCATCTAAATTTGTCTTTATTGGTTTTCACGCCGCTTATTGCGGATAAACATATTCCGCCTTGCCGTCGCGAATGTTCAAACTGCCTGCATCGCCTGTAATCAGGTTGCCCGTTACCGAGCCTTCGCGACAACCTGAAACCGGCATATCGTAGCCCAGCGTATGAATCAGGAACGTTGAAAGCTGCTGATGGAAGGCAATCTCGCAAGGCGCAAAAACCTGGTTGGCAGCCTGTTGCACGGCCTTATCCGGGCTGTACAACACCAGCGGCACGAGATAGCTGTCGGGCTGTACCGTGCCTTGATTGTAGGTATCCTGGCGCACATACTGGCCATGATCGGAGGTATATGCAAACAGCCAGTTGCCGTCAGGCTGCTTTTGCAGCTGCTCGAATACGGTTTGAATCATTTGGTCGGTTTTGTGGATGGTGTTGTCGTACTTATCCACAATATTGGCTTCGCCGAATACTTTATCTTGAGGCTGCAACAATGCGCCGTATGGGACGTGCGAACCGCGTTGATGCAACACAATAAAATGCTTGCCCTGCTGCAAATTGATTTTGTCGAACAGCGGCAGCAGCTTCTCATCAGGCATATTGTCGCCGTTGCCGTAGCCAAGTTGCGTCGGCTGAATCAGATGGTCTATCCATTTCTTACCGATTAAGTTCAAAATCGCCATCTCGTTTTCAGCCTGCGCGCTGTAAAAATACGTTTCATAGCCCTGCTCTTTGGCGAGGCGGAACATATTGGTATCGCCGCTGCTGATTTGCTCATAGCCGTTGGCATGCGGTATCGCATTGAAAAAGCTGGGCAGGGACACAGCTGTCATCAAAGCGGCGGAATAGCTTTGCTTCACAATCGGCTTAAAGTCAGCTTGCGAAAGTTGGGTCAAAAACGGCGAGGTTTCGCGTCCGTAGCCAAACAATTTCAAATGCGCCGCGCTTTCGCTCTCGCCCATAATCAGGACGATATTTTGAACACTGCCTTGCCCGATTTTGCCTGGTGCAGGCTGTTTGAACACAGGAATCTTGCTTAAATCAAACAACTGATACGGCAACACGCGCCCGACAAAATAGCCGAAGCTGAAATAATTGGCTTTGACGCGGCTATATGTCGGTTTGGGCGAAATACCGTGTTCCTGCGTCGTACTGAATGAACGTCCAAAAATCAACAACATCGCCGCAATAAATAAAATATCAGCGGCAAAATGCGTCTTACGGCGGAACTTGGCAAGGCTGCAAAACAACACAACTTCCGCCACGCCCCACAACGCAGGCAGCCACAACTTATCCAACATCGACGCGCCCGCGCTGCCGACTTCGGTAACCTCTTTCAGCATCAGCCAATAGTTAATGCCCGTCATCCAACTTTGATAAACCGCATAATGCACATTATTGGCAATAATGCTGAACGCGAAAAACACCGCAATCAACAAACGCGTCGCCTTATAACGCGCAAACAGATACAGCGCAGCAATCACAAATGTCAGCGCAAACGTTTCCGCCATTTTCGCCGCCGGCAGGGTTTCAATCCCGAATACAAAGCGATAGGCAATTTCGCTGGCAGTCAGCAAAGACGAATACAGAACAAGCGCAAGGAAAGATTTTTTCATCATTAATATTTCACAATAAAAAATTTACTGATTGAGTGTTAAAACCCAATATTCCCTTTTTAATAATTTTCTTAGTTTCTCAATGATTTAGGCCGTCTGAAAATAAAACATGGCCTGCCTTTTTATTAAGAAAACTTTTATTTTCAGACGGCCTCCACCGCCCCCAATTCCAGCAACACTTGAAAACCGTCATTGATATACCGTGAATCGGGCATTTCTAAAAACGGAAATGCCGCCACATCGCCCAGGTTCAGTGATGCCATGCGCAGGATGACGGCGGCGAGGTTGCTGCGGACGATTTCGGGGTCGGTAAATTCGGGGCGGCTGTTGAAATCTTCTTCTGAAAACAGTCGGATACATACGCCTGCGGAGACGCGGCCGCAGCGGCCGGAGCGTTGGCGGGCGGCGGCTTGGGAGATTTTCTCTACATGAAGCTGCTCCACTTTCGCCCGTGCGGAATAGCGTTTGACGCGCGCGAGGCCGGTGTCGATGACGTATTTGATGCCCGGCACTGTGAGCGAGGTTTCGGCGACGTTGGTTGCCAATACGATGCGGCGTTTTGCGCCTGAAGGGTGGAAGATTTTGTGCTGCTCGGCGTGCGACAGGCGTGCGAACAGGGGCAGGATTTCGTCGTTGCGGCGCAGTGTGGATTTGCGCATGGCTTCGGCGGCTTCGCGGATTTCGCGTTCGCCCGGCAGGAATACCAAAATATCGCCTTCGCCGTATCGTGCCAACTCGTCGGCTGCATCAACAATCGCGTCGGTCAGCTCGACTTCTGCGTCGTCTTCGTCTTTGCTGGTCAGCGGGCGGTAGAGGATTTCGACGGGATAGGTGCGTCCGCTTACTTCTAAAACGGGCGCACCGTTGAAGTGTTGGGAGAAGCGTTCTGCATCTATCGTTGCCGAGGTGATGATGACTTTCAAGTCGGGGCGGCGCGGCAGCAGCTGTTTCAAATAGCCCAAGAGGAAGTCGATGTTCAGGCTGCGTTCGTGCGCTTCGTCGATGATAATCGTGTCGTAGGCGGCGAGATAACGGTCGGTCTGGGTTTCCGCCAGCAGGATGCCGTCGGTCATCAGCTTGACGCAGGCATCGCGCGAGGTGTGGTCGGTGAAGCGCACTTTATAGCCCACCGCGCCGCCGATTTCCGATTTCAACTCTTCGGCAATCCGCTCTGCTACAGAGCGCGCGGCCAAACGGCGCGGCTGGGTATGCCCGATCAAGCCTGCCGCCCCGCGTCCGAGTTCCAAACAAATCTTGGGCAGCTGCGTGGTTTTGCCCGAACCGGTTTCGCCGCAAATAATCGTTACCTGATTCTCGGCAATGGCTTTTTTGATTTCGTCGAGTTTTTCGTGAACGGGCAGCGTGTTGTCGAATTCGGGTTTGGGCAGTTTGGACAGGCGTTGCAAATAAAGATCGTGCGATTTTTTGTATTTTTCCTCAACCTTGGCCAAGCCGCCGTATTTTTTTGGGTTTTTAAAGGCGGATTGCAGGAAATGGCGGTCTTTGGAGAGGGTTTGGGCGAAATCGAGATGCGGCATGATGGTGCGGTAAACTGAATAATGTGAAAAGAATGGAATTATAGCAAAAGGCCGTCTGAAACTTGCTTACTTTCAAGTTTCAGACGGCCTTTGTATGGATAAACCGTTTTAGTCGGCGGCGTGCCAAGGTTTTTGCATACCGGCGTGGAAACTCGGTTTTTCTCCGCCCCACAAGGTGTCGATGTCGTAGAAGTCGCGTACGGCAGGGAGCATGACGTGGACAACGAGGTCGCCTGCGTCGACGAGCGTCCATTCGCCGCTGTCGCCTTCGGTGCTGAGGATTTCGAAACCAGCTTCTTTCAAATCGACGGCAACGTTGTTCGCCAGTGCTTTCACTTGGCGTGTGCTGTCGCCGCTGGCAATAATCATGCGGGCGAACAGGGAGGTTTTGTCTTGGGTTTCCAAAACGGAGATGTCTTTGGCTTTGATGTCTTCGAGGGCGTTTACGGCCACTTCGACCATTTTTTGCAGGTCTTGCAATTCTTGTTCGTTCATTGTTTTCCTAGTTGAAATGTTTTCAGACGGCATTATAGCTTATCTGCCTGAATAAACGCTATTTTTCATAGAGTTTGTGTTGGCGGATGTATTGGGCGACGGGTTGCGGCAGGCCGTCTGAATGGTGCGTTTTGGCGAGATTGGCACGGATTTGGGTGGAGCTGGTGTTGTGCAGCGGCGCGTTGAGGATGCGAACGCTGCCGTTTTGCAGGGCTTCGCCGAGCCATGCGTGCAATTCGCGCGGGGTTTTGTTGAGGTTGTCGCCTTGGCGCATGGCGACGGCGATATGGATCTGGCGCACGAGGGTTTGCCATTTTTTCCATGTGTGCAGCTGCATCAGGCTGTCGCTGCCCATCAGCCACCACAGTTGCGCGCCGGGAAACTGCTGGCGGAAGATTTGGACGGTGTCAAACGTATAAGTTGCGCCGTCGCGGACGATGTCGCAGTCGCTGGCGGCGAATTTCGGCTCGTCGGCGATGGCGAGTTCAACCATATTGAGGCGCTCTTGTGCCGGCGTGCGCGTGCTGTCTTTGTGGTATGGGTCGCCTGCCGGCAGGAAGACGACAAGGTCCAAACCGATTTCGTCAGCGAAGGCGCGGGCGATGTGGAGGTGGCCGTTGTGGATGGGGTCAAACGTGCCGCCGAATAATCCGATGTTTTTCATTTCGTAGTGGTGTCTGCGTTAGATGTTTTGGCCGTCGGAAGCAGGCAGGCTGCCGTCAACAATCAGGTTGAGCTTGCCTGTGGTCGGGTGGATGACCAGGCCGTGGACGGCGATGTTGTTGGGCATCAGCGGATGTTTTCGAATCAGCTCGACGGTATGGCGCACACTGTCTTCAACGTTGTCAAAACCGGTCAGCCAGCCGTCCAAATCGATACCGGCGTTGCGCAGGGTTTCGATGCGGTCGTCGGGGATATTGCTGTCGTGTACGCGTTGGAGGAACTCTTCGGCGTGTAATCCGCGCATACCGCAGTCGTGGTGGGCAATGACCATGATTTCTTTGACTTTAAGTTCAAATACGGCCACCAACAAACTGCGCATTACGGAACCCCAAGGGTGCGTCACTAGCGCACCGGCGTTTTTGATGAGCTTGGCGTCACCGTTTTTCAAACCTAAAGCATTGGGCAACAATTCGATAATGCGTGCGTCCATGCAGGAAAGAATGGCCAACTCGCGGCCGGGGTATTTGTTGGTGAAATATTTTTCGTACTCGCCCGATTCAACGAAACGTTGGTTGTAGGAAAGGATATCGGTCAATTCACTCATGATGATGTGCTCGTTTCGGATGGTTTACTCTATTATAGCGGTTTTCAAGGGGTATGGTTGTTTTGCAAATTCGCCGTAAACGGCTAAAATCGACGTATCTTTAGTTCTTTTGGAGGATGCGCCATGTCTCAGTCTTTCCGCTTTGAACAGGTATTCGCGCCCGATGTCCATGACGCATTGTGGGATTGGGCGCAAACCAGCTATAGCGCATCCGACGATTGGTGCATTCTGTATCTCAACGGCCTGCCTTTGGGCCGTCTAAACCCGTTATGGCGCGAACGCCTCGGACAAGATTGGACAGGCAGGCAGTCGACCCTTTCAGACGGCCTGAATTTGGAAACTGACGGCTGGGCGGAAATGGGCGACAGTTTGCAAACGCTGGCGCAACAGTGGCGCGAGTGCGGTTGGCTCAAGGGTTGGCGCGGTGAAAAGTTCGACATCTGCGACCAGTCGGGCAAGCCTTTATGCGCACTCGAACGCGCCGCCTTCCGTCCGTTCGGCCTGATGAGTCAGGCAGTTCATTTGAACGGATTGGTCGAAACAGAAGACGGTTTGCGCTTTTGGATAGGCCGCCGCAGTCCGCACAAAGCCGTCGATCCAAACAAACTCGACAACCTGACCGGCGGCGGCATCAGCAGCGGCGAGAGGCCGTCTGAAGCCGTCTGCCGCGAAGGCAAAGAAGAAGCAGGCATTCCCGCTTCGTTAACACCCCATATCCGACCGACCGCCCAAATATATAGTTTGCGCCCCGTTAATCGCGGTGTCCACAACGAAATCCTGTATATCTTCGACATCGTCCTGCCCGAAGGCTTCCAACCCGCCAACCAAGACGGCGAAGTCGCCGGTTTTGAGCTGATGGACATCTCCACCCTGCTCGATGCCATGTTGGGCGGACACATGATGCACGATGCCCAGCTGGTCACGATCGAAGCCTGCCGTCGATACGGCCTGATCAACCCCAAACATCCGCTGTCCGCATGGCTCGACAGCATCCGTTGCCGACCCCATTTTTAAAGGCCGTCTGAAACCATGTTGCAACTCAAAAACATCAACAAACGCTTCGGCAGCAAAACCGTTGCCCAAGACATCAACCTAAACGTCGAAGCAGGCGAAATCCTCGCCGTACTCGGCCGCTCCGGCTGCGGCAAATCCACCCTGCTCAAAACCATCGTCGGCCTGGTGCGTCCCGACAGCGGCGAAGTCTGGCTCAACGGCGACAACATCACCGACATGCCGTCTGAAAAACGCAATATCTCGCTGATGTTTCAAGACTACGCCCTTTTGCCGCATTTAACCGCCCTCGACAACGTCGGCTTCGGCCTCAAAATGCGCCGTCTGCCCAAAGCCGAAATCGAAGAACAATCCATGCAGGCCTTGCGCGACATCGGTTTGGAACACGAAGCGCAACGCAAACCCGAAAGCCTCTCCGGCGGCGAACAGCAACGCCTCGCCCTCGCACGCGCCCTCATCACGCGCCCGTCGCTGTTGCTCTTGGACGAAGCCTTCTCCAGCCTCGACACCCACCTGCGCCACCACCTGCGCACCCTGACCGCCGAACGCATCCGCAGTCAAAACATCCCCGCCATCCTCGTGACCCACTCCGCCGAGGAAGCCTGCACCATGGCCGACACCATCGCCATCATGCACGAAGGCCGCATCCTCCAACACGGCACACCGGAAACCCTTATCCGCCGCCCCGTCAATGCCCAAGCCGCACTGCTGCTCGGTTTGGCCAACACCGGCGACACTCGCTACATCCCCCAACATGCCATCCGATTCGACCCAAACGGCACAGCCGTCCGCATCAGCGAAGCCATCCCCCTCGCCGAAGGCACACGCCTTACCCTCACCCATCCGCAATACGGCGATTTGATTTGGTATCCCCACGCCGACCACGATACAGACAAACCGCAAACCGGACAGGAAATCCGCATCAGCGTGGATGAAAGTCAGATTGTTTGGTTTAATTGAATTTTAAGGATTAAGAAAAAGAAAAAGGCCGTCTGAAATTTAAGTTTCAGACGGCCTTTTGGTAACTTGGGTTGAAAATCTAACACAAAACAGATGATTTAAGGGTTTTGTTGGGTCTTGACCCAACCTATGCTTGCTATTAGAACCCCACTAGACCACTTGATATTGACGTTCAACATAATTTTGTAAACAACTAATGAAACAAAACTTAAAACAGTAAAACAATCCATCACCATAGGCAATCCCTCCATCAACATATTTAAAATGAAAGCCTTAACCTCGCATCAGTCCGTAGACGAGCATTCATCAGTCAATTTTGGAATATCAAGCGTAGTGGAGCCGAGGAATTCCTTTTTACCATTATTCTGTATTTTTTTCAAGATGTTGGTTATGTAACTTAGCGATGAAAAATTGCGAGTTACCATAATATTCAGATTTTTTAGGTTATTAATTAAGAATTCTTCACCAAACTCTTCTACGAGAACTTTTAGTGAAACTGTTTCTATCCGTTGTTTTTTTAAATGCAAAATAGAAGATTTACGAATGAATTCATTTTTCTTTAGTAACTTAACCTCTTCAATTAATTGTTTACTGAAACAATGTTCTTGAGGGTACTGTTCTAGGATTTCATTAGTAATATTTTCTTTATTATGCAAAATAGCATTTGATAATGATGGGGAATTAAGAATTTTGCAATTCTCAAAATAACAACTCTCTAGTTTGCTGTTTTCAAATAAGGAGGATGATATAATACAATTTTTAAAGATACATTCTTTTAAGTTGCATTTTCTGAATAGTGCTCCCCTTAAGTAACAATTATCAAAAGTAGAGCCAAATAGTGAACTAAATTTAAATTTAGCACCTATAAAAGAGGCATTGATAAATTTGGAGTGGGAAAAGTTAGAGTGGTAGCTAGTGGTTTTATTAAAATTTTTATGAATAAATTTTTTATTTCTAGTATCAATATTGTTATAGCTGTATCTTTTTTTATCATTATTCACCAACATAATTTGTTCCTTATTTCTAATTAAAGCAGCCTGAAAATCACCTTACCGTTTTCAGGCTGCCTTTCTCACAACCAAACAATACTACCCTTTCAACTTCGCCAACTGAGTTTGCACTTTCGCCATTTTGTCTTCCAATTCCGTCAAATCGGCTTTGTCTTTTTCCACCAAATGCGCGGGGGCTTTTTCGGTGTAGCCGGGTTTGGAGAGTTTAGCGTTGAGTTTGTCCAAGGCTTTTTGCAGCTTCTCGGCTTCTTTGCTCAAACGGGCGGTTTCGGCAGCTTTGTCGATTTCGACTTTCAGCATCAGGCGCGCGCCGTTGCAGACGGCGACGGGGGCATCTTCTGCTTCGGGCAGGTTGTCCACCAGCTTAGCTTCGGCCAGTCGGGTCAGCGACGGCAGGTATTTGAGCAGGCCTTCGAGTTCTGCGCTGCCTTCGACGAAGAGTGGCGCTTTGACGTTTGGCGCGATACCCATTTCACCGCGCAGTTTGCGCACTTCTTCCACCAAGTCTTTCAATGCGGCCATTTTGTCGAAGGCCGTCTGAACGATTTTTTCTTTATCGGCTTGCGGATAGGCGGCCAACATGATGCTGTCGGCGGTTTTGGCATTCGCCAGAGGCGCAACGACCTGCCACAGCTCTTCGGTAATGAAAGGCATGATTGGGTGCAGCAGGCGCAGGATGGTTTCGAGTACGCGCACGAGGGTGCGGCGTGTGGTGCGCTGGGTTGTCGGGCAGCCGGTTTGGATTTGCACTTTTGCCAGCTCGATGTACCAGTCGCAATATTCGTTCCACACAAATTCGTACAGCGTTTGCGCGGCAAGGTCGAAGCGGTAGGTTTCAAAGGCTTCGGCAACCGCGGCTTCGGCTTGTTGCAGTTTGCCGATAATCCATTGGTCGGCAAAGGTAAACGCCAACGGTTGCATTTCGTCTTGACCGCAGTCTTTGTCTTCGGTGTTCATCAACACGAAGTTGGTGGCGTTCCACAATTTATTGCAGAAGTTGCGGTAGCCTTCGGCGCGTTTGAAGTCGAAGTTGACACTGCGGCCGAGGCTGGCGTAGCTCGCCATGGTGAAGCGCAATGCGTCCGCACCCATGCTCGGAATGCCTTCGGGGAAGAGTTTTTTGGTGGCTTCTTCCACTTTCGGCGCGGTTTCGGGTTTGCGCAGGCCGGTGGTACGTTTTACCAGCAGTTTTTCCAAGTCGATGCCGTCGATCAAATCCACAGGGTCGATGACGTTGCCTTCGGATTTGGACATTTTTTTGCCTTCGTGGTCGCGCACGATGCCGTGGATGTACACGTCTTTAAACGGTACTTTGCCGGTAAAGTGGGTGGTCATCATAATCATGCGCGCCACCCAGAAGAAGATGATTTCGTAGCCGGTGACCAAGACATTGGAAGGCAGGAAGGCTTTGAGTTCGTCGGTTTCAGACGGCCAGCCGAGCGTGGAGAAGGGCACGAGCGCGGAGGAGAACCATGTATCCAATACGTCTTCTTCGCGGGTCAAACCGGTTTTGCCGGCTTGTTTTTCGGCTTCTTCCTGATTGCGGGCAACATACACATTGCCTTCGTTGTCGTCCCATGCAGGGATTTGATGACCCCACCACAGTTGGCGTGAGATACACCAGTCTTGGATGTTGTTCATCCATTGGTTGTAGGTATTGACCCAGTTTTCGGGGATAAAGCGCACTGCGCCGCTGTCGACGGCTTTTTTGGCTTTGTCGGCGAGGCTCAAGCCTTTGAATTCGCTGTCAGGCTCGCCGCCGTTTGGCGTTGCGGACATGGCGACAAACCATTGGCTGGTCAGCATCGGCTCAATCACTGAGCCGGTACGGTCGCCTTTCGGCGTCATCAGCGTGTGCGGTTTGATTTCAACCAAGAAGCCTTGTTCCTGCAAATCGGCAACCATTTGTTTGCGCGCGGCAAAGCGGTCTAAACCTGCGTATTTTTCAGGCAGGGCAAAGCCTTGTTGCGCTTCGCCTTTGAAGTTGAACACTTCGGCGTTTGCCAACACTTTGGCTTCCAAGTCAAACACATTAATCAGGCGCGTGTCGTGGCGTTTACCGATTTCATAGTCGTTGAAGTCGTGCGCAGGCGTGATTTTCACGCAACCGGTGCCGAAGTCTTTTTCAACGTATTCATCGGCAATCACGGGGATAGTACGGCCGGTCAGCGGCAGGATCAATTCTTTGCCGATTAAATGGGTATAACGTTCGTCTTCAGGATTGACGGCAACGGCCACGTCGCCCAATAGCGTTTCAGGGCGGGTGGTCGCCACAATAACGGCTTCGGCAGGATTGTCCGCCAGCGGATAGCGGATGTGCCACATAGAGCCTTGTTCTTCCACGCTTTCCACTTCCAAATCAGACACTGCGGTACCCAATACCGGATCCCAGTTCACCAAGCGTTTGCCGCGGTAAATCAAGCCTTGTTCATACAGGCGCACGAACACTTCGGTCACGGTTTCGGCGCGCACGTCGTCCATCGTGAAATATTCGCGCGTCCAGTCGGCAGAACAGCCCACGCGGCGCATTTGTTGGGTAATCGTGCCGCCGGAAACTTCTTTCCATTCCCATACTTTTTCCAAGAATTTTTCGCGGCCCAAGTCATGACGGGACACGTTTTGCGCGGCAAGCTGGCGCTCGACCACGATTTGCGTGGCGATGCCCGCGTGGTCTGTGCCCGGAATCCAGGCGGTGTTGCAGCCTTTCATACGGTAGTAGCGGGTCAGGCCGTCCATGATGGTTTGGTTGAAGGCATGGCCCATGTGCAGCGTGCCGGTAACGTTGGGCGGCGGCAGTTGGATGGAGAAAGACGGTTTGGTCAAATCCATATCAGGTTGGAAATAGCCCTGCTTTTCCCAGTTTTGATAATGTTTGGATTCGATTTCGGCTGGATTGTATTTGTCTAACATGATGGAACTTTGTGAAATTAAGGTTATTTTTGATGTGCGGATTATAACGCAAAAAGGCCGTCTGAATCATTTCAGACGGCCTTTGGCATACGGGTTTTAAAAATGGAACAATACCAGGCTGACGGCAATCACTGCCATGCCCGTTGTCAGGCCATAAACGGTTTCGTGGCCGTCTGAATAGCGTTTGGCGGCCGGCAACAGCTCGTCCAACGCCAAAAACACCATCACGCCGGCTATCACGCCGAACACCGAGCCAAACACGGCAGGCGACAAAAACGGCTGCAAAACCAAATAGCCCAAAGCCGCCCCCAAAGGCTCAGCCAAGCCGGATAACAGACATGCCCATACCGTTTTCTTACGGCTTCGGGTGGCAAAATAAACCGGTGCGGCGATGGAAATGCCCTCCGGAATATTATGGATGGCAATCGCCAAGGCCAAAGGCATCCCGACCGCCGGATTTTCCAAGGTGGCAAAAAATGTCGCCAAACCTTCGGGGAAATTGTGCGCCGTAATCGCAAACGCCGCCATCATGCCGACTCGCGCGATATGGCGGCGTTTGCTTTCTTGAAACGACGGGTCTTGCGCATCTAAAGTTTCATGCGGGTTCGGCACCAGGCGGTCAATCAGCGCGATGCCGCCCATCCCGGCCAAAAATGCCATGGTCGCCGCCGCAAACGCGTGGTCTTTATCATAAATTTCAGCAAACGCCTCGCTGGATTTACTGAAAATCTCCGTCAGGGAAACATACACCATCGCACCGCCGGCAAATGCCAAACCAAACGACAACACGCGCGGATTGGGCGTTTTGGAAAACATCACCAAACCGCTGCCTAATACGGTAAACAAACCGGCAGCCAACGTGATGGAAAAGGCAACGGCCAAATTGGACATCGAAAAATCGGGCATGAGAAAACCTGCGCTAAAAGCTGGGACAGGTTCAGACTAACACTTTTTAATGCGTATGATAATAGTTATTATTTATTTTATTGATTGGATACAATACTCATAAAGCTAAGGGCCGTCTGAAAAATGGTTTTCAGAAGGCCCTTAAGTTTGAAATATCACCAAATCTTATCGCTTTCCAGCTTAAGCCTGATAGCGCGACAGGCTCAAGTCATCACTGCGGATTTCAGTGTCTTTGCCGCTCACGATATCGGCGGTCAATTTTGCCGAACCCAGCGACATGGTCCAGCCTAAAGTGCCGTGGCCTGTATTCAGGAACAGGTTTTCAAAACGGGTGCGGCCGATTAACGGCGTGCTGTCGGGCGTCACCGGTCTGAGTCCGCTCCAGAACAATGCCTGATTCAAGTCGCCGCCTTCGGGGAACAAATCGTTGACGACCAAAGCCAAGGTTTCGCGGCGTTTTTCGGGCAGTTTGATTTCGTAGCCGGACAATTCCGCCATGCCGCCGACGCGGATTCTGTTGTCAAAGCGCGTGATGGCGACTTTGTAGCTTTCATCCAAAACGGTGGAAACCGGCGCGCCGTCTGAGTTTGTGACCGGCAGGGTCAAGGAATAGCCTTTGACGGGATAAATGGGCAGATCGAGATCCAACTGCGCCAAAACCGTCCTGCTGAAGCAGCCGAGCGCGCAGACGAAGGCATCTGCTTCAAACCGTTCTGTTTCGGTTTCCACTGCGCTGATGCGCTGGCCGCCGTGTTCGATGCGGCGGATGGTTCGGTTGAAATGGAACTGTACACCTTTTTCCAGACACAGTTTGTACAGGTTTTCGGTGAAGAGGTGGCAGTCGCCGGTCGCGTCTGCGGGCAGGTGCAGGCCGCCGGCAATTTTGGCGGTAACGCGCGCCAACGCAGGCTCGAATTCTGCGCATTCTTCGGGTTTCAGACGACGGTAGGGCACGCCGTAGCGTTCCAAAACGGCAATGTCTTGTTCTGCCGCTTCGACTTCTTTAGCCTGACGGAAAATCTGCAACGTCCCTTTTTTGCGTCCTTCAAAATTCATGCCGGTTTGCGCTTCAAAACGGCGGAACATTTCACGGCTGTATTCGGAAATCCTGACCATGCGCTCTTTATTGATTTGATAGCGCGCTGCCGTGCAGTTTTGCAGCATTTGCCACAGCCATTCGATTTGATACAGGCTGCCGTCGGGGCGAAACAGTAAAGGCGGATGGCTTTTAAACAACCATTTCAGCGCTTTGGTCGGGATGCCGGGTGCCGCCCAAGGCGTGGTATAGCCGTAAGAAAGCTGGCCTGCATTGGCAAAACTGGTTTCCATCGCCACGCCCTCGGCGCGGTCGATGACCGTTACTTCATGTCCTGCCTCTGCCAGATACCACGCGGAAGATACGCCGGCAACTCCGGCACCTAAAACAAGCACTTTCATTTTTCTCCTCCTCTGACTTTTTTCAAAACAAACTTTATCTATCGGGCCGTCTGAATGTTCAGATTCAGACGGCCTTGGACATCAATGCGGCAATTCGCCGTTTTTGATTTTTTGTTTGAAGTCTCGCGTTTCATTGACGATGACTTTCGCCATCAACAGAAGCGCAATCAGGTTGGGCAATGCCATCAAGCCGTTAAATGTATCCGAAGCCAGCCACACCAAGTCAAGGCTCAACACGGTACCCAGCATGACGGAAGAGACGTAACCCACGCGGTACAGTCCGGCAAAGCGTTCACCGAAAACGTACACCGCGCATTTCTCGCCGTAATAACACCAGCCGAGAATGGTTGAGTAAGCAAAGAAAATCAGGCCAATGGTAACAATCCAGCCGCCGATGCCGGGCAGCATTTTTTGGAACGTGACGGTTGTCAGCGCCGCGCCGCTCAATTCAGGTTTGACAAACTCGCCGCCTGCGCCGAGCAGACCCATGACCAACACGATACCGGTAATCGAGCAGACAACGATGGTGTCCAAAAACGTACCGGTCATGGAAACCAATGCCTGACGGACGGGATGGTCGGTTTTTGCGGCTGCGGCGGCAATCGGTGCAGAACCCATGCCTGCCTCGTTGGAGAATACGCCGCGTGCCACGCCGTAGCGGATGACCGTGCCGATGGCGCCGCCGGCCACGGCTTGCGCGCTAAACGCATCGGAGAAAATCAGTTTGACGGCAGGCATCAGTGCGTCAGAATTCACGACAATAATGGAAATACCGCCCACTACATAAAATACTGCCATGGCAGGCACGATAAAGGACGCAGCTTTGGCGATGCCCTTAATGCCGCCCAAAAGCACGATGGCCGTTAATACGGTCAATATCACGCCGGTGTAGGCAGGTTCGACGCCGAAGCTGGTTTGCACTGCCTGCGCAACCGAGTTGGACTGCACCGAGCTGCCGATGCCGAAGGAAGCGAATGTGCCGAACAGCGCAAACGCAACAGCCATCCATTTCCAGTTTTTGCCCAAGCCTTTTTCGATGTAATACATCGGGCCGCCGGACATTTCGCCTTTGGAGTTGGTGACGCGGTATTTCACCGCCAACACGCCCTCGCCGTATTTGGTGGCCATACCGAAAATGGCGGTCATCCACATCCAAAATACCGCACCCGGGCCACCGGTTACCACCGCAGTCGCCACGCCGGCGATATTGCCCGTACCGATGGTGGCCGACAGCGCAGTCATCAACGCTGCAAAATGGGAAATATCGCCTTCGTGGTCTTCACCGTCTTCATGCTTCTTTGACGGCACAAACGCCTGTTTCAACGCATAACCCAACATGGTGAACTGCAAGCCTTTCAGCAAAACGGTCAGCAAAATGCCCGTACCGACCAGCAGCATCAACATAATAGGCCCCCAGACCCAGCCGCTGATGGTTTCAAAAAAGGCTTTGAGATTGTCTAAAAGCAATTGCATGGTTTTTCTCCTTTGTCTGTTTTATTTTTTTAAAACACCACTTTTTTGTAGTGTCCTGTAATTTCAGCACAGAATGTTTAAGATTACAACATATTTATTTTCAAAAGCTTTTCGTATTTTTACCCTAAATAAAACCCAATCAACACCAAGAAAATTGTTTACAATCCAGAGCAGGCCGAGACCCCAGCCCAATTAAAATGACAAATAAAAGCATGCTTTAAAACATCTTCCTGCCAACTGTTTAAAAAAATTCAGGCCGTCTGAAAAAAGTCTTTCAGACGGCCTGAATGTGCGTGCCGCAATCCTATTCCAGCAACCCAGCCAACACTCGGGCAAAACGCTCCGCCGCGCCTTCGCTGGTGTGCAGGTACAGGGCAGGTTCGATGAGTTCCAACTCATTAAGCAGGAAGGTATCGCCAATCAGTGTGCCGTCCACGCGGGCGTAAACCGGCATTTGCGGCAAGGCGGCCAGTACGTCTTGCGCGGCACGGACGGCAAACTCGGGCGGCTCGATACCAAACACCGACACGCCATAGGCCGAGTTGGCGCGCCATTCGCCTTGCGGCGGCTGACGGCGCACGGCATGGCTGAATGCGCCGTTGAAAAACACCAGCGAGCTTTCGCCCGCCGTTTCGATTTCACGGATATACGGTTGAACCATCATGCCTTGCGGATAATCCGCCATATCCACGTCCAATGCCTCCGCACAAACTTTGACCACGCCTTTGCCGCTCTGACCGAATGCAGGCTTGACGACTGCTTCCGTCCAGCCTTGTTGTTTCAGAATATCGGCCAATTTGTCTTTTTGCGGCGGAACGAACACGCTGGGAATCACTTGCGCGCCGCGCGCCGCCAAATCGCACAAATAAGTCTTTTCCATATTCCAAGCCATCAATTCGGGCGGATTGATAAAACGCTGCCCCGCCTGCCCGGCTTGCTCCAGCCATTGGCGGAAGGCTTCGGGTTCGGCGGCATAATCCCATGCGCACAAAGGCAGCAAAAACGGCGCGGATGGATGGTTTTGCCACGCGTCAAATACGGTTTTCACACCCATGGTTTCCAAATGCGCCGCCAATGTTTTCAGGTTGTCCGACGGTTCGGGGTAGGTTTGGCAGGTAATGAGTGCCAAAACGGTTTGCTCGGTCATGGTTGCATCTCGTTGCTAAAACCAAAATTATATAGCGAAATCAAACCAAAAGATTTTTCAGACGGCCTGATACATAAGGCCGATTCTGATAAAATGGTTTCCCCCTTTTCCGTCGGAACATGCTCATGAAATCTGCCCACGTCCTTGTCTGGTTCCGCCGCAACCTCCGCCTGCACGACAATGCCGCGCTTAATGCCGCCGTTGCAAGCGGTTTGCCCATCGCCTGCGTCTGGGTCAGCCAAAGGCCGTCTGAAAACCACAATCCGCGTCAAAGCCTGTTCCATTATCAAGCCGCGCAAGAGCTGCATACCCGTCTGGCGGCACACCATATTCCTTTATATGCCGTTGCTTCCGACGAAGACCTCCTCCCCTTGGCCGCTACGCTCCATGCCCATACCGTCATCACAGACGAAGCCTACACCGAAGCCGAAATCCGCCAAGACAACCTCCTCTGGCACAATTTCGACCGCGCAGGCATTGCCCTGCAACACGCCAACGACCGCGGTATCTTGGCCAAATCCCCCCTCATGGATGCCAACGGCCTGCCCCACACCGATTTTGCCGCCTATAAACAAGCATGGTTGCAGGCCTATTCAGGACAAAGGCCGTCTGAAACCGAATTGCCTGTTCAAATTGGGCAAAGCGTTCCGCCGTTTCCAGCCCATCGCGGCGCAGTATTGCCTGCCTATCAACAGGGCGGCGAAACCGCAGCCTTAACGCAATGGCACGCGTTCAAACAAAATTTGGTTCACTACCCGATTACCCAAAATTTTCCGGCACGAAAAAACACCAGCCTCCTCAATGCCTACCTGTCCGCAGGCTGCATTTCACCGCGCCTGCTGGCCGCCGAAAGCTTGGCAAACCGACATTTCGAGTGGCTGGACAAGCTTATTTTCCGCGACTACTGCTACCAGCTCGCCTACCACCGCCGCCTACCCGAAACAACCGATGCCGCCCCGGTGCGCGAATACTGGCGCAACGGCCAAACCGGCGTACCCGTCATCGACGCCTCCATCCGCAGCCTTGAAGCCACCGGCCACCTACATCCTGTTCTCCAGCAGCTGTGCGCCCACTATTTCTGCCACGCCCTCAACCTCGACCCCAACCAAGGCATCGCGTGGACAGCCTCCGTCCAAACCGGCACCGACCCCGCGCTCAACCAAGCCAACTGGCACCTCGCCGCACAAGACACAACCACTGTCCGCTATGCCCACCGTTCGCACCAAATCGACCCCGACGGCAGCTACATCCGCAGTTACCTCCCCGAATTGGCACACCTGCCGTCCACCCTCATCCACACACCGTGGGCGGCCGCCGATGACATCGACACACACGGCTACCCCTTCCCCAAGGCCGTCTGAAACAGAGCTTCACACCAAAAAGCCACACTAAACACAACTAAAAAACGCCCAAACAAAATATTTTGGTTTCAGACGGCCAAACAGATTGAATAGCCAAGATTTACACGGTAAACTTACATCATTAAAAAATTTTATTATTTCATTACAATGAAACCCGCATTCGACATAAAAACGTCACGTTTGGACGTCTTATCCATCCATCTGCACACCGCAGATCTAACCGAATTGGAAGAATTCCTGCGCCAACTGGCAGGCCAGTCCCAAGACGAATTCGTTCCCTTCATTTTAGACGTACAAGATTTCGACCATCCCGAATCCATCGATTTGGGCGGCATGATTTCCCTGTTTGCCCGTTACGGCATGCAAATCTTAGGGCTGCACCACACCAGCGACACATGGGCGGCAGCGGCGGCGCGTTACCACTTGGTATTCAAACAAGGTAACTCCACCCAAGCAGCCGACACACAGGCAGCGCCCACCCCGCGCCAAGCACCGCAGCCGCAAGACGTACAAGCCACCGTTATCAACAATCCGACCGTATTGGTCAGTACGCCCGTGCGTACCGGCCAGCAAGTTTACGCTGAAAACGGCGACCTCATCGTCACCGGCATCGTCAGCCAAGGTGCGGAACTTATCGCCGACGGCAACATCCATATTTACGCCCCCATGCGCGGCAGAGCGTTGGCCGGTGCCAAAGGCAATACCAACGCGCGCATCTTCATCCATTCCATGCAGGCCGAATTAGTCTCCGTTGCCGGCATCTACCGCAACTTCGAGCAAGACCTGCCCGAGCATCTGCACAAAAAACCCGTACAAGTATCATTGCAAGACAACCGACTGGTTATCAGCGCAATCGACGCCGAATAAACATCAGTACTTAAAAAGGAAATATCGTGTCCAAAATCATCGTAGTAACTTCAGGTAAAGGCGGCGTAGGTAAGACCACTACCAGTGCCAGCATCGCAACCGGCCTGGCCCTGCGCGGCCACAAAACCGCCGTAATCGACTTCGACGTCGGTTTGCGCAACCTTGATCTGATTATGGGTGTGGAACGCCGCGTCGTATATGACCTCATCAACGTTATCCACGGCGAAGCAACTCTCAACCAAGCCCTTATTAAAGACAAAAACTGCGAAAACCTCTACATCCTGCCTGCATCGCAAACCCGCGATAAAGATGCACTGACCCGCGAAGGCGTGGACAACGTGATGAAAGAGTTGGCCAGCGAAAAAATGGGCTTCGAATTCATCATCTGCGACTCCCCTGCCGGTATCGAACATGGTGCACTGATGGCGCTCTACTTTGCCGACGAAGCCATCATTACCACTAACCCGGAAGTATCCAGCGTCCGCGATTCCGACCGTATCTTGGGCATTTTGCAAAGCAAATCCCGCAAAGCAGAACAAGGCGGCACTGTTAAAGAGCACCTGCTGATTACCCGCTACTCCCCTGAGCGCGTAGCCAAAGGCGAAATGCTGTCTGTACAAGACATCTGCGACATCTTGCGTATTCCGTTGATCGGTGTGATTCCTGAATCACAAAACGTTCTGCAAGCTTCCAACGCCGGCGAACCTGTCATCCACCAAGACAATGCCGCAGCAGCAGAAGCCTACAAAGACGTTATCGCCCGTCTATTGGGTGAAAACCGCGAAATGCGTTTCCTCGAAGCTGAGAAGAAAAGCTTCTTAAAACGACTGTTCGGAGGTTAATACATGTCACTGCTCGATATGCTGTTCGGCAGAAAGCCGAAAACCGCCGTAGTCGCGCGCGACCGCCTGCAAATCATCATCGCGCAAGAACGCGCACAAGAAGGCCAAGCTCCGGACTATCTGCCGACCCTGCGTAAAGAGTTGTTGGAAGTCCTGTCCAAATACGTCAACGTATCATTGGACGACATCCGCATCTCCCAAGAGAAACAAGACGGCTTGGACGTTCTTGAGCTGAACATCACCCTGCCGGAACAAAAAAAGGCTTAACACATGACCTTGACCGAATTGCGTTACATCGTAGCCGTCGCACAAGAACGTCACTTCGGACGTGCCGCACGACGCTGCTTTGTCAGCCAGCCCACCCTCTCCATTGCCATCAAAAAGCTGGAGGAAGAGCTGTCGGTATCCCTGTTCGACCGTAGCAGCAACGATATCATCACGACCGAAGCGGGCGAACGCATTGTCGCCCAAGCCCGCCGGGTTCTGGAAGAAGCAGAACTCATCAAGCACCTTGCCAATGAAGAGCAAAACGAATTGGAAGGCGCGTTCAAACTCGGCCTGATTTTTACCGTTGCCCCCTACCTTCTGCCCAAGCTCATTATCGCGCTGCGTGAAACCGCACCGAAAATGCCGCTGATGCTGGAAGAGAACTATACCCACATCCTGACCGAGTCGCTCAAACGTGGCGATGTCGATGCAATCGTCGTTGCCGAGCCGTTCCAAGAGCCGGGCATCGTGACCGAGCCTCTGTATGACGAACCTTTCTTCGTCATTGTTCCCCAAGGCCATCACTTTGAAGAACTCGATGCCGTTACGCCTCAGCTTTTGAGCGAAGAACAAGTGTTGCTGCTGTCCGAAGGCAACTGTATGCGCGACCAAGTGTTGGCAAGCTGTTCCGAATTGGCTTCCAAACAAAAAATCCAAGGTTTGACCAATACCCTGCAAGGCAGCTCCATCAACACCATCCGCCATATGGTTGCCAGCGGTTTGGCCATCAGCGTCATGCCGGCTACCGCCTTGACCGAAAACGACCATATGCTTTTCAGCATTATCCCGTTTGAAGGCAATGCGCCGCACCGCCGTGTCGTTTTGGCCTATCGCCGCAACTTTGTCCGCCCGAAAGCACTGACTGCTTTGCGCACTGCTATTTTGCAATCGCAACTGACCGGTGTAACGTTCGTCAACGAATAAACCGCAAAACAAAAGGCCGTCTGAACATTCAGACGGCCTTTTTATTTTTAACCGAATAAAGGATTAGTAGCGGGTATGAACCTGACTGCCGATAACGCCACCCAAAGCCGCACCACCCAAGGTAGAGCCGGTATCGCCACCAATCAAATTACCTGCCACGCCGCCCAATACCGCACCAGCAGCAGTGTTGCGTTGGGTTTGAGTCATATTGGCACACGCGCCCAAAGAAGCGGCCAGCATGATCAAGGTCACAGTTTTTGCAAAAGTTTTCTTCATGGTTTGATTCTCCATCAGGGGTTAAGCTGTATATAGAGCAGTATGGCACAACCTTTCATTAATATATTTTCTGATAAGTAAAGACAGATTAAACTAAGATAACACTTTTGATGAACGGTTAACTTCAAAAACAAACGGCAATTCCAATAGAATATTTATAAAATTTAATATCTTTGGCATAAAATTGCGCACACATCAACCGCATTCGGTAATGATACAATGATGACTTGTTTGAACTACCGGAAACACCCGTCATGAGTACCTACGCACTGGCACACATCATCCACGTTTATTGCGCGATTGCCTTTGTCGGCGGCGTATTTTTCGAAATGCTGGTTCTCTCCGTTTTGCACACCGGCCGCGTTTCGCGCGAATCGCGCCGCGAAGTCGAACGTGCCATGTCCTATCGTGCCGTCCGCGTGATGCCGATTGTCGTCATCACCCTTTTCATCAGCGGCATCGTTATGGTGTACAACCGTTATCTGCCGATACTGCACCATCCTCTCGACAGCGCCTTCAGCATTATGTTGAGCGTCAAAATCCTGTTGGCAGTAAGCGTTTTGGTGCATTTTGCCATCGCTGTTGTCAAAATGGCCCGACACACCCTCACCGTCGGCTGGTCGAAATACATACACGCCGTTGTCTTCAGCCATATGCTGTTTATCGTCTTTTTTGCCAAGGCGATGTTCTACCTGTCTTGGTAAACCTTACCCATACCCCACACACAAGGATTGTTTATGACCCAATACCCGTCCGTCGGCTCGCCGATGTTTTACGGCATCTTCTTTATTGCCGTCTTAATCATGATCGCCATCGATATGGTATCGCTGAAAAAAAACGGCGCCCACAAAGTCAGCATCAAAGAAGCCCTCGCTTGGAGCGGCATTTGGGTGGCCGTATCCTGCGCATTTGCAGGCTGGCTCTATTTTGAACTGGCGGGCAACCCGACTTACGGAGCCGTTGTTGCCAAAGAAAAAGTCCTCGAATTCTTCACCGGCTATGTGCTCGAAAAATCCCTTGCCGTCGATAACATATTCGTTTTCCTGATGATTTTCGGCTACTTCAAAGTCGAACCCAAATTCCAACACCGCGTCTTGCTCTATGGCGTATTCGGCGCCATCATCCTGCGCGCCATCATGATCTTCATCGGCGCAGCCTTGGTACAACAATTTGAATGGATTTTGTACCTCTTCGGCGCCTTCCTCTTATACACCGGCATTCACATGATGAAGCCCGAAGCCGAAGCTGAAGAAGACCTTTCCCAAAACAAGATCCTGACCCTGCTTAAAAAAGTCATCCCGACCAGCCAACAGTTTGACGGTGAAAAATTCTTTACCATCGAAAACGGCAAACGCATCGCTACGCCGCTTTTGCTGGTATTGATTATGATCGAATTGAGCGACGTCATCTTCGCTGTGGACAGCATCCCCGCTATTTTTGCCGTAACCACCGACCCTTTCATCGTCCTTACTTCCAACATTTTTGCCATCTTGGGCCTGCGTGCCATGTACTTCTTACTGGCAGACTTTGCCGAACGCTTTATTTTCCTCAAATACGGCTTGGCTTTCGTATTGAGCTTTATCGGTATCAAGATGCTGATTATGCACTGGGTGCATATCCCGATTTCCATTTCCCTGTCCGTCGTCTTCGGCGCACTGGGCGCATCCATCCTGACTTCCTTGATATATACGCGTCAGCAAGAGAAAAAATAATCTGCCGATATAAAAAGGCCGTCTGAACATTTCAGACGGCCTTTTCAAATATCAAACACCAGCTTATTTAGCAGCGTCTTTCAATTTGTCGGCTGCTTCTTGAGTCGCATCGGCTGCTTTACCCATAGCGTCTTTAGCTGCGTCTTTGGCAGCATCTTTAGCATCAGAAACCGCTTCTTTAGCTTCTCCAACCGCTTTACCGGCAGCATCTTTAGCGTCAGAAACTGCTTTATCCGCAGTTGCTTTAGCATCTGCAGCAGCGTCTTTAACATCAGAAACAGCTTGCTCAGCTGCACCTTTGGCTTCAGAAGCAGCAGCATCAACAGCAGAAGTTGCATTTTCAGCAGCAGTGTTTACATCGGAAGCAACAGCAGAAGCCGCCTCTTGGGTTTCTTTTTTCGCTTCTTGTGTACACGCCGCCAAGCCGGCTACCATCATTGCAGCAATCAATAATTTTTTCATATTGTATATCCTTTGGTCTAAAAAATATCTGTCAAAACTGACAGACCCAAAAATCATAACATAATAAATGCTCAAAAAAGGGAGAATTAACGCCAAATAACAGCCGATTTACGTTTTTTGAAAAAAATCTCAAAAAAACAGTTGACGAAAAGAAACAAGCTACCTATAATGCACAGCTCATCGGGTCGTTAGCTCAGTCGGTAGAGCAGCGGACTTTTAATCCGTTGGTCGAGCGTTCGAATCGCTCACGACCCACCAGATATGAAAACCTGCTTTGAAAAAGCAGGTTTTTTTATATTTTCCATCACGCCTTTCTTCTTGTCACAATGCTGTTATAGATGTAACTCAAAACATCACAAACCTCTTAAATCAATCAAGCCCAACTCCCCACACATCATATTTTTCTAAAAACTTCCAAATACCTATCATCAACCCACGCTAAATCCTCTTGTATGCCAGACAATTTAGGCATAGACTAAAACTACATCCAACTACAACAACAGGAGAAGGTTTGATGAAACAACTGTCTATGTATATCAACGGCCGCTTTGAAACCGACTTTAACGGCACATGGCGTGATGTATTGAATCCGGCAACCGAAGAAGTTATCGCGCGTGAGCCTAAAGGCGGAAAAGCCGATGTTGATCGTGCCGTTGCCGCGGCCAGAGATGCGCAAACTGCATGGGAGCGTTTGCCTGCCGTTGAGCGCGGCGCATACCTGCGCAAAATTGCCCAAGGCATCCGTGAACGCGCCGACGAGCTGACGGATACCATTGTTGCCGAAGGCGGCAAAACCAAAGATTTGGCACGCATAGAAGTTATGTTCACTGCCGATTATCTCGACTACCAAGCAGAATGGGCACGCCGTTATGAAGGCGAAATCATCCAAAGCGACCGTCCGCGCGAAAACATTTTATTGTTCAAACGTCCTTTAGGCGTGATCGCCGGTATTTTGCCGTGGAACTTCCCATTCTTCCTGATTGCCCGCAAAATGGGCCCGGCTTTGGTAACAGGCAATACCATCGTCGTCAAACCAAGCAGCGTTACCCCGATTAACTGCCACATCTTTGCTGAAATCGTTCACGCTTCAGGCTTACCGGCTGGCGTATTCAACGTCGTCAACGGCCCGGGTGCGGAAATCGGCAATGCCTTGGCATCACATCCGCAAGTCGACATGGTCAGCCTGACCGGTTCTGTAGAAGCAGGCCGCCAAGTAATGGAAGCCGCCGCCACCAACATTACCAAAGTCTCATTGGAACTCGGCGGCAAAGCCCCTGCCATCGTTTTGAAAGACGCGGATTTGGACTTGGCAGTGAAATCCATCTTGGCTTCGCGCGTCGGCAATACCGGCCAAATCTGCAACTGCGCCGAGCGCGTGTATGTCCACAGCAGCCTGAAAGACGCGTTCATTGAAAAAATGACTGCCGCCATGAAAGGCGTGCGCTACGGCAACCCGGCCGAAGCCGAACCCGGCGCGCTGGAAATGGGCCCGCTGATTGAAGAGCGCGCCGTCAAAGCCGTTGCCGAAAAAGTGGAACGCGCCGTCAAACAAGGTGCGACACTGGTCTGCGGCGGCAAACGTGCCGACGGCAAAGGCTACTTCTTCGAACCTACCCTGCTGACCGATACCGACAACAGCATGGACATCATGAAGGAAGAAACCTTCGGCCCAGTCCTGCCGGTTGCCACTTTCGACACGCTCGACCAAGTCATCGCCTTGGCAAACGACAGCGAGTTCGGCCTGACCAGCTCCGTCTATACCACCAATCTGAATGAAGCGTTTTATGTAACCCGCCGCCTGCGTTTCGGCGAAACCTACATCAACCGCGAAAACTTCGAAGCCATGCAGGGCTTCCATGCCGGTTGGAAAAAATCAGGTATCGGCGGCGCCGACGGTAAACACGGTTTGGAAGAATATCTGCAAACCCAAGTTGTTTATTTGGAAACCGATATCTAACCGCCCATACTGCCCTTCATGAAACCAAAGGCCGTCTGAAGCTGATTTTTCAGGTTTCAGACGGCCTTTCTGCCTTTATAGAAAAAAATACCGACATCGCGTAAAATAGAGCCAATTTTTCACTTTATTCAGGCCATCTGAACACATGGGCAGCCTGACTTATTTTCCCGGAAAACATCATGAGCGAACAAAACAATCCTCAAATCGAGCCGCAATTGGACGAAAACCAAATCATCGCCCTGCGCCGCGAAAAACTGCACAACATCCGCAAAGAACGCAACGCTTACCCTAACGACTTCAAACGCGACAGCTTTGCCGCCGACCTGCATACCCAATACGGCGAAATCAGCAAAGAAGAACTCGACCCGCAAGGCATTCCCGTCAAAGTGGCCGGCCGCATGATGCTCAAACGCCAAATGGGCAAAGCCAGCTTCGCCACCATTCAAGACGTGACCGGTCAAATCCAGCTTTATCTGAACAACAAAGGCGTGAGCCAAGAAGTTTTGGATGACTTCAACCACTGGGACTTGGGCGACATCGTCGGTGCGGAAGGTACTTTGTTCAAAACCAACCACGGTGAATTGACTGTGCGCGTGTCCAACATCCGCCTGCTGTCCAAATCCCTGCGCCCTCTGCCAGACAAACACAAAGGCTTGAGCGATCAGGAAACCAAATACCGCCAACGCTACGTCGATTTGATTGCCAACGAAGAATCGCGCAATACGTTTATCAAACGCAGCCAAATCATCCAATCCGTGCGCAATTTCATGGTGAACGAGCATTATCTCGAAGTCGAAACCCCGATGATGCACCCGATTCCAGGCGGCGCGACGGCGAAACCGTTCGTGACCCATCACAACGCTTTGGACATTCCGCTCTACCTGCGCATCGCGCCCGAGCTGTATCTGAAACGCTTGGTTGTCGGCGGCTTGGAACGCGTGTTTGAAATCAACCGCAGCTTCCGCAACGAAGGCATGTCCGTACGCCACAACCCTGAATTCACCATGATCGAATTCTACGAAGCCTTCTCCGACTACGAACGCATGATGCAAATGGCGGAAGACATCATCCGCAACGCTTCCCGCGCGGTGAACGGCACGGCAAAAATCAGCTACAACGGCAAAGAAGTCGATTTAGAAAGCCCGTTTGAACGCCTGACCATTCTCGAAGCCATCAAAAAATACAATCCGCACTACACCGACGAGCAGTTAAATGATGAAGAATGGCTGAAAAAAGAAATCGTCAAGCACGGCGAAAGCCTGCCGCCGTCTCCGGGCATCGGCAGCCTGCAACTGGCCCTGTTTGAAGGTTGCGCCGAGGGCAAACTGTGGAACCCGACTTTCATCATCGACTACCCTGTCGAAGTGTCGCCATTGGCACGCGCATCCGACAGCAAACCGGGGCTGACCGAGCGTTTCGAATTGTTCGTTGTCGGCCGTGAGCTGGCAAACGGCTATTCCGAGTTAAACGACCCCGAAGACCAAGCCGAACGCTTCAAAGCGCAAGTAGCACAAAAAGACGCCGGCGACGACGAAGCCATGCACTACGATGCCGACTACATCCGCGCGATGGAATTCGGCCTGCCGCCGACAGGCGGTTGCGGCATCGGCATCGACCGCTTGGTAATGTTGCTGACCGATTCGCAAACCATCCGCGACGTGATTCTGTTCCCGCAAATGCGTCCCGAATAACACATTGAAATAAAATCTAGGCCGTCTGAAAACAAGACTCTGTTTTCAGATGGCCTTTTTGTTCAAATATGTAAAACGGCAGAATTCAAATCAATAATTTCTTTACATCATAATAATAAAATTCCATGATAATCAAAAGCATAATATAAAAAAGAATATGTAAACGTTTTTCAGTTTGTTGACAGTCTGCTAGAATACATCCAATTACAGACAGCCCACACACAGGCCGTCTGAAAATTCAGAAACTCTGAAAGGTTTGTATGGATCAATTTTTCGAACAGCTTCACGGCTGGGTAAATGCCATCAACGACCCAATGTGGTCGGGATTGGTATATATGCTTTTAGGCGCAGGCCTATTTTTCACCATTACCACCGGTTTTGTACAATTCCGCCTCTTCGGCCGCAGTATCAAAGAAATGCTGGGCGGCCGCAAACAAGGTGATGATCCGCACGGAATCACACCGTTCCAAGCATTCGTTACCGGCTTGGCCAGCCGCGTAGGCGTGGGCAACATCGCCGGCGTGGCGATTGCCATCAAACTCGGCGGGCCGGGCGCGGTATTCTGGATGTGGGTAACCGCCTTAATCGGCATGAGTTCGGCGTTCGTCGAATCTTCACTGGCCCAACTCTTTAAAGTCCGGGACTACGACAACCACCACTTCCGCGGCGGTCCTGCCTACTACATAACTCAAGGCATGGGACAAAAATGGCTGGGCATTTTGTTCGCCCTGAGCCTGATTTTCTGTTTCGGCTTTGTATTTGAAGCCGTACAGACCAATACCATCGCCGATACCACCAAAGCGGCATGGGGCTGGGATCAACACTATGTCGGTGTCGCCCTGGTCATTCTGACTGCCCCGATTATCTTCGGCGGTATCCGTCGCGTATCTAAAGCCGCGGAAATTATCGTTCCGCTGATGGCGGTTTTATATCTCATCATAGCACTCTTCATCATTGCTACCAATATTTCCCTGATTCCTGACGTGTTCGGTCAGATTTTCTCCAACGCGTTCAACTTTGATTCGGCTGCAGGCGGTTTCCTCGGCGGTCTGATTTCGACCACCATGATGCAGGGCATCAAACGCGGCCTGTATTCCAATGAGGCGGGTATGGGTTCCGCGCCGAACGCCGCAGCCGCAGCCGAAGTAAAACACCCCGTCTCCCAAGGCATGATTCAAATGCTGGGCGTTTTCGTCGATACCATCATCGTCTGCTCATGCACCGCCTTTATCGTCTTGACCTATCAACAGCCTTACGGCGACCTGAGCGGTGCGGCGCTGACCCAAGCGGCAATCGTCAGCCAGGTAGGCGAATGGGGAGCGGGCTTCCTTGCTGCCATCCTGTTTATGTTTGCCTTTTCAACCGTTATCGGCAACTATGCCTATGCCGAGTCCAACGTCCAATTCATCAAGAGCCATTGGCTGGTTACCGCCGTTTTCCGTATGCTGGTTTTGGCATGGGTCTACTTCGGTGCAGTTGCCAACGTACCCTTGGTATGGGATATGGCAGACATGGCCATGGGCATCATGGCATGGATTAACCTCGTTGCCATCCTGCTCCTGTCCCCACTTGCCTTCCTGCTGTTGAAAGACTACACAGCCAAGCTGAAAATGGGTAAAGACCCAGAGTTCAAACTCTCTGAACACCCGGGCTTGAAACGCAAAATCAAATCCGATATTTGGTAAAACCAAAGGCCGTCTGAAATTTCAGACGGCCTTTTTAATCCCTGCCATTTAGACAAAACGATGCCCCTTAAAGCAGAAGCCTTAAGGGGCAGAGCGTTGCGGCACATCTTTTCAGACGGCCTTATTGTAGCAACGTTTCTCATTTCGCAGTGCAACAATATGGACGAATTCTAATTCCAAATCGGCACCCAGTCAAGCATTTCATTTGCATGTTAATACTTACCTAGGATATATTTATACTTGCCAAACATCACATTACGGAGAAACTGATGACTGCATTCAAACCCAATCCAATCAACTACATCCTCGGCCTCGATATCGGCATCGCATCCGTCGGCTGGGCAATGGTAGAAATTGATGAAGAAGAAAACCCCACCCGCCTGATTGATTTAGGCGTACGCGTATTTGAGCGTGCGGAAGTACCGAAAACAGGCGACTCTCTCGCAGCAGCGAGACGCTTGGCACGCAGCGTCCGCCGCCTGACCCGCCGTCGCGCCCACCGCCTGCTTCGGGCCCGCCGCCTATTGAAACGCGAAGGCGTATTACAAGCCGCCGATTTTGATGAAAACGGCTTGATCAAATCCTTGCCGAATACACCATGGCAACTTCGCGCAGCCGCATTAGACCGCAAACTGACGCCTTTGGAATGGTCGGCAGTCTTGTTGCATTTAATCAAACACCGCGGCTATTTGTCGAAACGGAAAAATGAAGAGCAAACTGCCGATAAGGAGCTTGGGGCTTTGCGTGCAGGTATGAAGAGTAACACTCAAGCCTTACAGACAGGCGGTTTCCGCACTCCGGCCGAATTGGCTTTAAATAAATTTGAAAAAGAAAGCGGCCATATCCGCAACCAGCGCGGCGATTATTCGCATACGTTCAGCCGCGAAGATTTACAGGCGGAGCTGGTTTTGCTGTTTGAAAAACAAAAAGAATTCGGCAATCCGCATGTTTCAGACGGCCTTAAAGAAGGTATTGAAACCCTGCTGATGGCGCAACGCCCTGCCCTGTCCGGCGATGCCATTCAAAAAATGTTTGGGGCATTGCACCTTCGAACTGACAGAGCCGAAAGCCGCTAAAAACACCTACACAGCCGAACGTTTCATCTGGCTGACCAAGCTGAACAACCTGCGTATTTTAGAGCAAGGCAGCGAGCGGCCATTGACCGATACCGAACGCGCCATACTTATAAATGCCGTATAAAAAGAAACTGACTTACGCACAAGCCCGTAAGCTACTGGGTTTAGAAGATACCGCCTTTTTCAAAGGCTTGCGCTATGGTAAAGACAATGCCGAATCTGCGATACTGATGGAAATGAAGGCTTACGATGCCATCAGCCGTGCGCTGGAAAAAGAAGGATTGAAAGACAAAAAATCTCCATTAAACCTTTCTCCCGAATTACAAGACGAAATCGGCACGGCACTCTCCCTATTCAAAACCGATGAAGACATTACAGGCCGTCTGAAAGACCGTGTACAGCCCGAAATCTTAGAAGCGCTGTTGAACATCAGCTTCGATAAGTTCGTTCAAATTTCCTTGAAAGCGTTGCGCAAAATTGTGCCTCTAATGGAACAAGGCAAACGTTACGATGAAGCCTGTGCCGAAATCTACGGAGACCATTACGGCAAGAAGAATACGGAAGAAAAGATTTATCTGCCGCCGATTCCCGCTGATGAAATCCGCAACCCCGTCGTCTTGCGCGCCTTATCTCAAGCACGGAAAGTCATTAACGCCGTTGTACGCCGTTACGGCTCCCCTGCTCGTATCCATATTGAAACGGCAAGGGAAGTAGGCAAATCGTTTAAAGACCGCAAAGAAATCGAAAAACGCCAAGAAGAAAACCGTAAAGACCGGGAAAAAGCCGCCGCCAAATTCCGAGAGTATTTCCCCAATTTTGTCGGCGACCCCAAATCCAAAGATATTCTGAAACTGCGCCTGTACGAGCAACAACACGGCAAATGCCTGTATTCGGGCAAAGAAATCGACTTAGGCCGTCTGAACGAAAAAGGCTATGTCGAAATCGACCATGCTCTGCCGTTCTCGCGCACATGGGACGACAGTTTCAACAATAAAGTGCTGGTATTGGGCAGCGAAAACCAAAACAAAGGCAGCAAAACCCCTTACGAATACTTCAACGGCAAAGACAACAGCCGCGAATGGCAGGAATTTAAAGCGCGTGTTGAAACCAGCCGTTTCCCGCGCAGTAAAAAACAACGGATTCTGCTGCAAGAATTTGACGAAGACGGCTTCAAAGAACGCAATCTGAACGATACGCGCTACGTCAACCGTTTCCTGTGCCAATTTGTTGCCGACCATATGCAGCTGACAGGTAAAGGGAAAAGACGCGTCTTTGCCTCAAACGGACAAATTACCAATCTGTTGCGCGGCTTTTGGGGGTTGCGCAAAGTGCGTGCGGAAAACGACCGCCATCATGCTTTGGACGCCGTCGTCGTTGCCTGCTCAACCGTTGCCATGCAGCAGAAAATTACCTATTTTGTACATTACAAAGAAATGAACGCATTTGACGGTAAAACCATAGATAAAGAAACAGGAGAAGTGCTGCATCAAAAAACACACTTCCCGCAACCTTGGGAATTTTTCGCGCAGGAAGTCATGATTCGCGTCTTCGGCAAACCGGACGGCAAACCCGAATTTGAAGAAGCGGATACCCCCGAAAAACTGCGCGCGCTGCTTGCCGAAAAATTATCTTCCCGTCCCGAAGCCGTACACGAATACGTGACGCCACTGTTTGTTTCACGCGCGCCCAATCGGAAGATGAGCGGGCAAGGCCATATGGAGACTGTCAAATCTGCCAAACGACTGGACGAAGGCATCAGTGTGTTGCGCGTACCGCTGACACAATTAAAACTGAAAGACTTGGAAAAAATGGTCAATCGGGAGCGCGAACCCAAACTATACGAAGCGCTGAAAGTACGGCTGGAAGCGCATAAAGACGACCCGGCCAAAGCCTTTGCCGAGCCGTTTTACAAATACGATAAAGCAGGCAACCGCACTCAGCAGGTAAAAGCTGTACGCGTAGAGCAAGTACAGAAAACCGGTGTATGGGTGCGCAACCATAACGGTATTGCCGACAACGCAACCATGGTGCGCGTAGATGTCTTTGAGAAAGGTGGCAAGTATTATCTCGTACCGATTTACAGTTGGCAGGTAGCGAAAGGGATTTTGCCGGATAAGGCTGTTGTACAAGGAAAAGATGAAGAAGATTGGACGGTAATGGATGATAGTTTTAAGTTTAAGTTTGTACTTTATGCGAATGATCTGATTAAGCTAACTGCTAAGAAAAATGAATTTTTAGGCTATTTCGTCAGCCTAAATAGAGCCACAGGAGCAATTGATATTCGTACACATGATACGGATAGCACCAAAGGGAAAAACGGCATTTTCCAAAGTGTTGGTGTCAAAACCGCCCTTTCATTCCAAAAATACCAAATCGACGAACTAGGTAAAGAAATCAGACCATGCCGTCTGAAAAAACGCCCACCTATCCGTTAAATTAATCTATCCCTGTTTCAGACGGCCTGAAGCAGGGATTTTTTATATAAAAATAAGGGAAAAACATGACTTGGCGCAGCCTGCTCATTCAAAACGGCGGCAAACTATCCTTGCAACGCCGGCAACTGCTGATTCAACAAAACGGCGAGTCCCATACCATACCATTAGAAGACATCGCCATTATCATCATCGAAAACCGCGAAACCCTGATTACTGCCCCGCTCCTATCGGCCTTAGCCGAGCATGGTACAACTCTGCTGACATGTGACGAGCAATTCCTGCCCTGTGGGCAATGGCTGCCTTACGCCCAATATCACCGCCAACTTAAAATCCTCAAGCTGCAGCTAAATATAAGCGAACCCTTAAAAAAGCAACTCTGGCAACATATCGTCCGCCCAAAGATCCTAAATCAAGCATTTGTCGCAAACGAAACAGGCAATGATCTTGCAGCCAAACGGCTGCGCACTTTGGCAGTCGAAGTCCGTTCAGGCGATACAGGAAACCGTGAAGCCCAAGCTGCCGCCCTCTACTTCCAAACCCTCTTTGGAGAAAAGTTTACCCGTAATGACAACAATGCCGTCAATGCCGCATTGAACTACACCTACGCCGTACTCCGTGCAGCAATTGCACGCGCCCTGACCTTATATGGCTGGTTGCCTGCATTAGGCTTGTTTCATAGAAGCGAACTAAATCCATTCAACCTCGCCGATGACTTTATCGAACCCTTACGCCCATTGGCCGACTTGGTCGTTATACATTTGCATGAACAAGGCCGTCTGAAGACTGATCTGCCCCCCGGCATCAAACAAAACCTTATCAAGACCCTTCACTGTCAAATCTGCATCGAACGACAACACTTCAGCACCTTGGCCGCTATCGACAAAATGATTTCTTCATTTCAAGCCAGCGTAACCGCCAAAAACGCCAAACAGCTGAAATTGCCTGAAATCTTGCCATTGAAAGAATACCAATATGAGTGAGGCCAAATTTATGAGGATTATCGTCTTCTTCGACCTACCGGTTACCACGGCGGCCAAGCGCAAAGCTGCCAATCAATTCCGCCAGTTTCTATTAAAAGATGGATACCAAATGCTCCAGCTTTCCGTATACAGCCGTATTGTCAAAGGTCGAGATTCGTTGCAAAAACACCACAATAGACTATGTGCAAACCTACCGCAAGAAGGCTCAATCCGCTGTTTGGAAGTAACAGAAAAGCAATTTGCCACCATGAAACTGCTGTTGGGAGAGCTAAAAACCCAAGAAAAAAGGGTCAATTCAGACCAACTATTATTATTTTAAAGCCACTTTTTTAGTCAAAATAAAACGGGAAACCCTTATAGAATAAGGATTTCCCATTGAGGTATTGTAGCACTGCGAAATGAGAAAGGGAGCTACAACAGATACTGGGTAGATACTGGGTAATACACTATTGTAGCACTGCGAAATGAGAAAGGGAGCTACAACGCCATACTCTAACGGGCTGTTTGCCTTGTTATTGTAGCACTGCGAAATGAGAAAGGGAG
>NZ_KV832200.1:0-23681 GCF_001837375.1 Neisseria sp. HMSC066H01 | reverse complement strand
CACTGCGAAATGAGAAAGGGAGCTACAACAACTGAATCTGCAACAACTTGGTCAACCAAATTGTAGCACTGCGAAATGAGAAAGGGAGCTACAACTATATTCACCCCATTGAATGAAACAATAAAATTGTAGCGTTGCAAAATAAAATAGAGACTTCCTAAATGAAAAAAGCACCACCTAAACAGGTAGTGCTTTCATATCAATTTGCTTATTCAGCAGAATCAGCTGCTTTATCAACCAATTCAACCAATGCCAAAGGAGCATTGTCACCTTTACGGAAACCGTATTTCAGTACACGAACATAGCCGCCGTTACGAGCAGCAAAGCGTGGACCCAATTCGTCAAACAATTTAACTACAACATCACGATCGCGAGTGCGGTTAAAAGCCAAACGACGGTTTGCCAAAGATGGTTTTTTACCCAAAGTAATCAAGGGTTCAACTACGCGGCGCAATTCTTTTGCTTTAGGCAAAGTTGTCACGATGGTTTCGTGAGTCAACAAGGAATTCGCCATATTGCGCAGCATCGCAGCGCGGTGGCTGCTAGTACGGTTTAATTTGCGGTTGCCATTACGATGACGCATGTCATTATCCTTTAATCTTCAAACTTACGGCTTTTCTAAGCCTACAGGCGGCCAAGCTTCTAATTTGGAACCTAATGTCAGACCTTTGGAGGCCAACACTTCTTTGATCTCATTCAAAGATTTACGACCCAAATTAGGGGTCTTGAGAAGCTCGGTTTCAGTACGTTGAATCAAATCGCCAATATAGTAAATATCTTCAGCTTTCAGACAATTAGCTGAACGTACGGTTAATTCCAAATCATCCACAGGACGCAGCAAGATAGGATCGATAGGAGGCGCTTTTTCTTCAACCTCTTCAACCGGAGTACCTTGCAGATCTGCAAAAATAGACATTTGGTCAATTAAGATACGTGCGGCACTACGTACAGCTTCTTCTGGATCAATAGAACCATTGGTTTCAATATCCAAAACCAATTTATCCAAATCCGTACGTTGCTCTACGCGTGCAGGTTCAACTTCAAAGCTAACACGACTGATGGGCGAAAAGCTCGCATCCAACTGAATCGCACCAATCTGTTTGTTCTCATCACGCAAGACGCGACGACCTGAAACAGATTGATAACCACGACCTTGCTCTACTTTAATTTCCATGTCAATTTGACCATTGTCGGACAAGTGGCAAATAACATGTTCAGGATTGATGATTTCCACATCATGTGGCAAATCAATATCACCGGCTACAACAGCACCGGCACCTGCTTTTTTCAAAGTCAACTGAACTTGATTACGACCGTGAAGCTTAAATACGATACCTTTGATGTTCAAGAGAACGTCAACAACATCCTCTTGAACACCATCAATAGTAGAGTATTCGTGCAATACGCCAGAAATAACTACTTCAGTTGGGGCAAAGCCATTCATGGATGACAGTAAGATACGACGCAAAGCATTACCTAAAGTATGACCAAAACCACGCTCAAATGGCTGCATAGACACCTTAGCTCGAGTAGAAGACAAGGTATCTACATCGATTTGACGAGGTTTCAAAAATTCGGTTGTGCTATTTTGCATTTAACTGTCCCTCATTGAGCTAGCATTATTTAGAGTAGAACTCTACCACCAGCTGTTCATTAATATCGCCAGACAATTCTGAGCGATCCGGCATATTTTTGAATACACCTTCCAATTTGTCGGCATCAACAGATACCCAGCTTGGCAAGCCAATTTGAGTAGCCAAGCTCAATGCCTCTTGGATACGTACTTGTTTCTTAGCTTTTTCACGAACAGCTACAACATCGCCTGCTTTAACTTGGAAAGAAGGGATATTAACAACCTGACCGTTTACAACGATAGCTTTATGAGAAACCAATTGACGTGCTTCAGCACGGGTAGAGCCAAAACCCATACGATAAACGACATTGTCCAAACGGGACTCCAGCAATTGCAACAGCAATTCACCGGTAGAACCTTTACGACGATCAGCTTCCGCAAAGTAACGACGGAATTGGCGTTCTAACACGCCATAAATACGACGGATTTTTTGTTTTTCACGCAATTGCAAACCGTAGTCTGACAAACGTGGTTTTTTCGCACCGTGCTGACCAGGTGCAGAATCCATTTTACATTTGGAATCCAAAGAGCGACGTGCACTCTTCAAAAACAGATCCGTACCTTCGCGACGTGCTAATTTACATTTAGGGCCAATATAACGTGCCATGTTTTAAATCACTCCAATATTAAATACGACGTTTTTTAGGCGGACGGCAACCGTTATGAGGCAACGGGGTAACGTCAGTAATGCTGGTAATCTTGAAACCAAGAGCGTTTAAAGCACGTACAGAAGATTCGCGACCAGGGCCAGGGCCTTTAATACGGACTTCTAAATTTTTAACGCCATACTCTTGGGCAACTTTACCAGCTGCTTCTGCTGCAACTTGTGCTGCAAATGGTGTACTTTTACGAGAACCTTTAAAACCAGCGCCGCCAGAGGTAGCCCAAGACAATGCATTGCCTTGACGGTCAGTGATTGTAATGATGGTATTGTTGAAAGATGCATGAACGTGCACAATACCTTCGCTTACGGTTTTACGTACTTTTTTACGTACACGCGAAGCTGTGTTTGCTTTAGCCATTAATCAAATTCCTTAAAATTTATTTCTTACCGGCAATCGCTTTGCGCGGACCTTTACGGGTACGGGCATTTGTGCGAGTGCGTTGACCACGACAAGGCAAGCCACGACGATGACGGAAGCCACGATAGCAACCCATATCCATCAGTCGTTTAATGCTCATCGTTACTTCACGACGCAAATCACCTTCAACTTCATATTTAGCAACTTGCTCACGCAAAGCGTCTAATTGAGCCTCGTCCAAATCTTTTGCTTTAGTAGTAGGAGCAATATTTGCTGCCTCACAAATCAATTTAGCACGAGTCGCACCAATACCATAAATAGCCTGAAGGCCAATTACGATATGGGCATTATTAGGGATATTTACCCCTGCAATACGAGCCATATTTTTTCCTTTTTAGGGCAAAGTATGTCACTATACCACAAAATCAAGGGTTAAGAAAACTAACTTCTTAGCCTTGACGTTGTTTGTGACGTGGGTCAGTACAAATTACGCGAACTACACGATTACGACGAATAATCTTGCAATTGCGACAAATTTTCTTTACAGAAGGTTGTACACGCATTTTATTTCCTTTTATCGTTTATCTTGCTCGGAAAACAATCCGAGCACGGGTTAAATCATAAGGAGTTAGTTCAACTGTTACCTTATCACCTGGAGAAATACGGATATAGTGCATTCGCATTTTTCCAGAGATATGACCAAGTACTACATGATCATTTTCCAGTTTTACTTTAAACGTTGCATTGGGCAAAGTCTCAAGGATTTCACCCTGCATCTGTATGGTATCTTCTTTAGCCATAAGCCTACTTACGTGATAAAGATTTCATATCTGGACGACTCATCAAATCTTCATACTGACTACTCATTACGTAGGAATTGATTTGCGTCCTAAAATCCATTGTAACGACAACCAAGATAAGCAAAGACGTTCCGCCTAAATAGAAAGGCACATTCAATGCTGTCGTTAAAAATTCAGGTATCAGACAGATTGTAGTGATATACAAAGCACCAAATAATGTCAGCCTCAGTACAACTTTTTCCAAATATCTAGAAGTTTGCTCACCTGGACGAATACCAGGTACAAATGCACCACTTTTCTTCAAATTCTCAGCCATTTCTTTAGGGCTAAATACTAAAGCAGTATAGAAATAGCAGAAGAAGATAATAGTTGTTGCAAATAATACAATATACAAAGGCTGCCCATGTTGCAGCATTGCAGCAACCTTGTGAAGAATAGAATTCGTACTATTTGAACCAAACCAACCTAAAAGAGTAGATGGAAAGAGAATAATACTGGAAGCAAAAATAGGAGGAATAACACCGGCCATATTTAGCTTGAACGGCATATGAATGCTTTGTCCTGGCATCATTCCAGAGCCAAATTGCCTTTTAGCATAATGCACAGGAACCTTACGCTGAGCACTTTCAAAATATACTACAGCATAGATCAACAGCAAAATACCAATAACAATGGATACTGCCATTAACATACTCATAGAGCCTTGTTCAGTCAAAGTCACCAACCGAACAATACCAGATGGAATACCCGATACAATACCTGCTGTAATAATTAAGGAAATGCCATTACCGATACCACGCTCGGTAATCTGCTCCCCCAACCACATCAAAAACATCGTACCTGTAACCAAACAGACTACTGTAGAAATATGAAACTCAAGCGAACTTGTTACAACAACTCCTTGTTGATAAACAAATGTTGCAACACCAAAGCTTTGTAATACAGCCAATAATACCGTCCCATACCTGGTATATTTCGTAATTATTTTCCGACCAGCCTCACCTTCCTTTTTTAAAGCTTTTAAAGAAGGAATGATCTCCGAAGCAAGCTGAACAATAATCGACGATGAAATATAAGGCATGATACCGATTGCAAATATACTAAAGCGCTCCAACGAACCACCCGAGAACATATTTAACATTCCGAATATGCCGTTTGCAGCGCCTTCGTATAACTTAGCTAATGCAACAGCATCTACGCCCGGTACCGGTATATGAGCACCAATACGGAAAACGACTAAAGCTCCTAATAGAAACACTAGACGTTTTTTCAGATCTCCAAATTTGGATAATCCTGATAAAGATTGTTGATTAGCCACTATAGTGCAAGCCTTATTCTTCTACTTTGCCACCAGCAGCTTCAATTGCAGCTTTAGCACCTTTAGTAGCTTTTACACCTTTCAAGGTAACCGCTTTTGAAATTTCACCAGAAGCAATAACTTTTACATTAGAAGCAGTCGCAGGAATCAGACCAGCTTGTTTAAGAACCAAAACATCAATTTCGTTTACAGCAATCAAATTCAACTCACTCAAACGAACTTCAGCATTAGCGGCAGCAGTCAAAGATTTGAAACCACGCTTAGGCAGGCGACGTTGCAAAGGCATTTGACCACCTTCAAAACCTACCTTGTGAAAACCGCCAGCACGGCTTTTTTGACCTTTATGGCCACGACCACCTGTCTTACCCAGGCCACTACCAATACCACGGCCTACACGACGACTAGCGTGAGTAGCACCCTCAGCAGGTTGAATAGTATTCAAAAACATATTAAGACTCCACTTTCAACAAGTAGCTGATTTTATTGATCATACCACGGTTTTCAGGGGTATCCAAAACCTCTACTGTATGTTCACGGCGACGCAAACCTAAGCCACGAGCACAAGCACGATGAGATTCAATTGTACCGATCAGGCTCTTAACCAATGTAACTTTAATCTTTTTTTGCTCAGTCATGGTTAGCTCCCAAAATATCTTCTACTGTCAAGCCACGTTTAGCGGCAATATCAGCAGGGGTATACAGTTTAGACAAACCGTCTAATGTAGCACGTACAATATTGTAAGGGTTAGTAGAACCATGCACTTTAGCTGAGATGTTATGGATACCCATAGCATCAAATACTAAACGCATTGGACCACCAGCTTTTACACCGCTACCTTCTTTAGCAGGTTGCATAAATACTTTAGTAGCGCCATGACGACCAATAACTTCATGATGAATAGTACCATTTTTCAAAGGTACTTTAATCATAGAGCGGCGTGCTTGATCCATTGCTTTTTGAACAGCAACTGGCACTTCTTTTGATTTACCCTTACCCATACCGATGCGACCATCACCATCACCAACAACAGTCAGTGCAGAGAAAGCCATGATACGGCCACCTTTAACTACTTTAGTCACGCGATTAACTGCGACCATCTTTTCAATCAGGCCGTCACCGCGTTCTTCAATTTCATGTTTTGCCATCTGAAAGTCTCCAAATATTAGAAGCTTAAACCATTTTCACGTGCAGCTTCAGCCAAAGCTTTCACACGACCGTGATATTGGAAACCTGAACGGTCAAAAGCAACCTTTTCAACACCCACTGCTTTAGCTTTTTCAGCAATACGCTTACCAACTACAGCTGCTGCTTCAACGTTGCTACCTGATTTCAGGCTACTACGTACTTCAGCTTCCAATGTAGAGGCTTGAGCCAATACTTTATCACCTTCAGCACTAATTACTTGAGCATAAATATGATTATTGCTGCGGAACACACATAATCTTACCATTTTCAAGTCCGCAATACGCGCACGGGTTTTGCGTGCACGACGGAGTCGGGTTGTATGTTTATCCATTAGTGAACCTCAATTATTTTTTCTTGGCTTCTTTCATCACTACTACTTCACCTACATAACGAACACCTTTGCCTTTATAAGGCTCAGGAGAACGGAATGCACGAATTTCAGCAGCGACTTGGCCAACCACTTGTTTATCTGCACCAGTCAAAACGATTTCTGTTTGGCTAGGAGTTTGAACAGAAACACCTTCAGGCATTTCATATACGATTGGATGAGAGAAACCCAAAGATAAGTTCAAAACTTTGCCTTGCGCTTGGGCACGATAACCCACACCAATCAATTGAAGTTTTTTCTCAAAACCTTCAGAAACACCCTTAACCATGTTATTAACCAATGCACGAGCAGTACCAGACATAGCATTAGCCTGTTTACTGTCATTTTTTGCAGCAAAAGTCAATTTACCATCGTTTAGTTCAATAGTAACATCGGAATGCAAAGGAAAGGACAATTCGCCATGTTTACCTTTGATTACCAATGCATCTGTTCCGAATTTTACTTCTACACCAGCAGGAACAGTCACTGGGTTTTTTGCGACGCGTGACATTTACATTTCTCCACTAGGCTACGATGCACAACAACTCACCACCAACACCCTCAGAACGGGCTTTGCGATCAGTCATCACACCTTTAGAAGTACTAACAATAGCAACACCCAAGCCATTCATTACGCTAGGGATCTCGCTTGATGCTTTGTAAATACGCAAACCAGGACGTGAAACACGTTTAATTTGCTCAATCACAGGGCGACCTGCATAGTATTTCAATTGAATTTCCAATACCGGTTTTGCATCAGCAGAAACCGCAAAATCCTCGATATAACCTTCTTCTTTCAGAACTTTTGCAATTGCACATTTCAGTTTAGAGGAAGGCATGGCAACTGCTGCTTTATTAGCACGTTGCGCATTGCGAATACGAGTCAACATATCGGAAATAGGATCATGCATACTCATTATTTATACTCCTATTACCAGCTAGCTTTAACAACACCAGGAATCTCGCCACGCATAGCGATTTCACGGATTTTAATACGGCCCAAACCAAATTTACGGAAAGTGCCACGAGGACGACCTGTTAAAGCACAACGACGACGTTGACGTACAGGTGCTGCATTACGAGGAATGGATTGAAATTTCAAACGTGCTTCAAAACGTTCTTCTTCAGTCGCATTAGCATCATTAATAACAGCGAAAATTGCCTCACGTTTTGCTGCAAACTTTTTCGCCAATGCTTGACGTTTCAGCTCACGATTAATAAGTGCTTTCTTAGCCATGATTATCCTTTAAACGGAAACTTGAACAGTGACAACAAAGCTTTCGCTTCTTCATCAGTTTTTGCAGTAGTTGTAATAGTAATATTCAAGCCACGCAAAGCATCGATTTTATCGTATTCAATTTCCGGGAAAATAATTTGCTCGCGAACGCCCATATTGTAATTGCCACGACCATCAAATGATTTACCGCTAACACCACGGAAGTCACGTACGCGAGGCAATGCAATAGTAATCAAACGATCTAAAAATTCAAACATTTGATCACGACGCAATGTTACTTTGCAGCCAACTGGATAGTTATCACGGATTTTAAAACCTGCGATAGATTTACGAGCAACAGTAACAACTGGTTTTTGACCAGCAATTTTCTCTAAATCAGAAACAGCGTGCTCCATAATTTTTTTATCAGCAACAGCTTCACCTACACCCATATTCAAGGTGATTTTTTCAATACGTGGAACTTCCATTACTGATTTGTAACCAAATTGTTTAACCAATTCAGGAACAACTGTATCTTTATAAAACTCTCTCAAACGAGCCATGTTATCTCCTTATGCTCCAATGATAGAGCCATTTGATTTGAAGAAACGAACGCGTTTAACTTTGCCTTCATTTTCAATCAGCTTAATACCAACACGGTCTGCTTTATTAGTTTCCGGATTCAGGATTGCAACATTAGAAATATCCAAAGGCATTTCTTTAATAATAATGCCACCCTCAATACCGCGCATTGGATTAGGTTTTTGATGGCGTTTTACAACATTAACACCTTCAACAACAACTTTATCACCCAATACTCGAACTACTTGACCTTGCTTACCTTTATCTTTACCGGTAATCACTACAACCTGATCGCCTTTAATGATTTTATTCATCGCGCTATTCCTTATAATACTTCAGGCGCCAATGAAACGATTTTCATAAATCGCTCAGTACGCAATTCACGGGTTACCGGGCCAAAAATACGAGTACCCAGAGGTTCAAGTTTATTATTTAATAACACAGCGGCGTTGTTATCAAATTTAATTAGCGCACCATCAGGACGACGCACACCCTTAGCAGTACGAACAACTACCGCATTGTACACATCACCTTTTTTGACACGACCACGTGGGGCTGCATCTTTAACTGCAACTTTAATAATATCGCCAACAGAAGCGTAGCGACGCTTAGATCCGCCCAATACCTTGATACACATCACGCGACGCGCACCAGAGTTATCAGCCACATCTAAGATGGTCTGCATTTGAATCATATTAGTACCTTTAAATTAACCAACTTAATTTACCACTTTCATATAACTCGCATCTTACTTTAAGCTGCTTATTAAATGAAACCATCACGGTTCTAGTAAACCAGTCTTGGATCCCGAAGGGAGAGAAACTTCCATAAGAAGCTGGAAGATAAGAAACGAAGTTTACACGCAAATTAATTTTGCTGCAAGACTTCGTTTCTTATTAAGCTGCATTACTGTATTTTAAATCAAACAGTACGTGCTTTCTCAACCAATTCTTTGACAACCCAAGACTTGGTTTTTGACAAAGGACGAGATTCCTCGATTACCACTACGTCACCGATGCCATATTGATTGCTTTCATCATGTGCATGGATTTTAGTTGATAAACGAATGATTTTACCGTACAGAGGGTGTTTAACTTTACGCTCAACCAATACTGTAACAGTTTTGTCCATTTTGTCGCTTACCACTTTGCCTTGCAAAGTACGAACATTTTTAGCTTCGCTCATTACTTAGCACCTTTTTCAGTTAAAATGGTTTTAATACGAGCAATATCGCGACGTACACGTTTCAACTCGCTAGATTTACCCAACTGACCGGTTGCATTTTGCATGCGCAAGCCAAACTGAGCTTTCAACAAGTCCAACAAATCAGAGTTTAATTGCTCAATAGATTTGTCTTTCAATTCATTTGCTTTCATTATTGACCCACCTGTCTTACCACAAAGGTTGTAGGAATAGGCAATTTGGCAGCGGCCAATTCAAATGCTTCACGAGCCAAAGACTCAGGAACACCGTCCATTTCGTACAATACTTTGCCTGGTTTAATTTCAGCAATGTAATATTCCACATTACCTTTACCGCCACCCATACGAACTTGAATAGGTTTTTCAGTAATCGGTTTGTCAGGGAATACACGAATCCAAATACGACCGCCACGTTTGATATGACGAGTCATGGTACGACGAGCAGCTTCGATTTGGCGGGCAGTCAAACGACCACGGCCTACGGCTTTCAAACCGAACTCACCGAAACTTACTTTGTTACCGCGAGTAGCAATACCGGTGTTACGACCTTTTTGTTGCTTGCGATATTTCAGTCTAGTTGGCTGCAGCATTACGTCCACCTGCCTTTCTTTGTTTCTTCTCATGCTCAGGTTTAGCAGATTTAATATTACCTTCTGTATAAACCCAAACTTTCAGACCCAGTACACCATAAGTAGTGTGTGCTTCGCTAGTTGCATAATCTACGTTCGCACGCAAAGTATGCAAAGGCACACGACCTTCACGGTACCATTCGCTACGAGCGATATCTGCACCATTCAGACGGCCTGAAGTCATGATCTTGATGCCTTTAGCACCAGAACGCATTGCATTTTGCATTGCACGTTTCATTGCACGACGGAATTGAACACGTTTTTCAAGCTGCTGAGCAATACCATCAGCAATAATTTGCGCATCCAACTCAGGACGGCGAATCTCTTCAATATTTACATGTACTGGCACACCCATCAGAGCTTGCAAGTCACGTTTCAAGATTTCGATATCCTCGCCTTTTTTACCAATAACCACACCTGGACGAGCAGAGTGGATAGTGATACGTGCAGATTTAGCAGGACGTTCGATTACTACGCGACCAACTGAAGCATTTGCCAATTTTTTGCGCAAGTAATTACGAACATCAATATCTTGTTTCAAAACAGTTGAAAAGTCGGTGCTTTTAGCAAACCATTTTGAAGCCCAGTCTTTAGTTACCGCCAGGCGAAAGCCTGTAGGGTTAATCTTTTGTCCCATAGCTTTTCCTTAGTTGCCCACTGTCACATTAATATGACAAGTTTGTTTCTCGATGCGGTTACCGCGACCTTTGGCACGAGCTTGGAAACGTTTCAAGCTTGGGCCTTTGTCAACAAAGATAGTTACCACTTTCAGTTCGTCAATGTCAACACCATTGTTGTGCTCGGCATTAGCGATTGCTGATTCCAATACTTTTTTAATCAGCTCAGCACCTTTTTTAGGGCTGAATGCCAAGATATTCAAAGCTTGGGCAACGTCTTTACCACGAATCAAATCAGCTACCAAACGAGCTTTTTGAGCTGAAATACGGGCATTTTTATGTTGTGCACTTACTCTCATGATTCACCTTATTTCTTTTTAGCCTTTTTATCGGCCAAGTGGCCTTTAAAGGTACGGGTCAATGAGAACTCACCTAATTTATGACCAACCATGTTGTCACTGATAAACACAGGCACGTGAGTGCGACCGTTGTGTACCGCGATAGTCAGACCAATGAAATCAGGCAAAATGGTAGAACGACGTGACCAAGTTTTAATTGGGCGTTTGTCGTTGCTTGCACGAGCAGCATCTACTTTTTTCAGCAAATGCAGGTCTACATATGGGCCTTTTTTTAATGAACGAGCCATACTAATTAACCTTTATTTGAGTAACGACGACGAACAATCATGTTATCCGTGCGTTTGTTATTACGAGTGCGGTAGCCCTTAGCAGGAGTACCCCATGGGCTAACCGGTTCGCGAGCTTCACCAGTACGGCCTTCACCACCACCATGAGGGTGATCAACAGGGTTCATGACAACACCACGAACGGTCGGACGAATACCACGCCAGCGGTTAGCACCAGCTTTGCCGATTTTTTTCAGGCTTTGTTCTTCGTTACCAACCTCACCGATAGTTGCACGGCAATTTACGCTAATTTTGCGCACTTCACCAGAACGCAAACGAACTTGAGCGTAAGCACCTTCTTTTGCAAGCAATACCGCAGAAGCACCAGCTGAACGGGCAATTTGTGCACCTTTACCTGGTTTCATTTCGATACAGTGAATAGTTGTACCAACTGGAATATTGCGAATCGGCAGAGTGTTACCTACTTTGATAGCAGCTTCAGCACCGGAAACCAATACTGCGCCGGCTTGAATACCACGAGGAGCAATGATGTAGCGACGCTCACCATCTGCATAGCACAACAATGCAATAAATGCAGTACGGTTAGGGTCATACTCGATACGCTCTACTTTTGCAGGGATACCGTCTTTGTTACGTTTAAAATCTACAACACGGTAATGGTGTTTATGACCACCACCTTTATGGCGGGTAGTGATATGACCATTGTTGTTACGACCGGCAGTAGAATTTTTCTTTTCCAGCAGAGGTGCATAAGGTGCACCTTTGTGCAAACCTTCTGTTACCACGCGAACCATGCCGCGACGGCCTGCAGAGGTCGGCTTCATTTTAACGATTGCCATTTTGTTTATTCCTTATCTGCAGCTGCAGCAGCGGCTTCCAAATCTAACTCTTGACCGGCAGCCAGGCTTACGTAAGCCTTTTTAACATCGCTGCGACGACCTAAAGTGCGACCAAAACGTTTAATTTTACCTTTAATGGTAACAGTAGTAACGTCTGCAACTTGAACACCGAACAGCAACTCAACTGCTGCTTTAATTTCAGGTTTAGTTGCATTTGCCAAAACTTTAAACGTCATTTGGTTACGTTTTTCAGCCAATACGTTGCTTTTTTCAGAAACGATAGGTGCCAAGATTACTTGAGTCAAACGTTGTTGATTCATACCCATTGCTCCTCTAATTGTGCAACTGCATCTTTAGTGATAACGACTTTTTTGTAACGCAGCAAGCTGTAAGGATCAACTTGTTGGGCTTCCAAAACCAATACGTTAGGCAAGTTGCGTGAAGCCAAGTAAACATTCTCGTCGAGCTGTTTAGTTACAAACAGAACTTGCTCCAAGCCCAAGTTTTTCACTTGTTCAGCAAAAACTTTGGTTTTAGGAGTTTCAGCAGTCAATGCTTCGATTGCAAACAAACGTTCGTCACGAGCCAATTGGGACAAAATAGTCGCCATACCGGCACGGTACATTTTACGGTTCACTTTTTGAGTAAAGTTTTCGTCAGGTTTGTTTGGGAATGCACGACCACCTTTACGCCACAGCGGAGAAGAAGTCATACCGGAACGAGCACGGCCGGTACCTTTTTGGCGCCATGGTTTTTTAGTAGAGTGATTTACTTCGGCACGAGTTTTTTGAGCACGGTTGCCAGAACGGGCATTTGCCAAATAAGCAGTAACCAGTTGGTGAACCAGAGCTTCATTGTATTCACGAGCAAACAAAGCATCGGAAACAGCCAAGCTGCCAGATACTTGTCCTTTAGCGTCAATTACTTTCAATTCCATTACGCACCTACTTTCACGCTAGGACGAACCACGACGTCGCTGTTAACCGAACCCGGAACAGCACCTTTAACCAACAAGAGTTGGCGTTCAGCATCAACACGTACAACTTCCAATTTTTGAACAGTTGCTTTAGTGTTACCGTATTGACCTGCCATACGTTTACCAGGGAACACTCGACCAGGGTCTTGTGCCATACCGATAGAACCAGGAACACGGTGTGAACGGGAGTTACCGTGGGAAGTACGTTGAGCACCGAAGTTGTGACGTTTGATCGTACCAGAGAAACCTTTACCTTTAGAGGTACCGGTTACATCCACTAATTGACCAACTTCAAACATGGAAACGGTAATTTCATCACCGGCTTTCAATTCAGCCAACTTCTCTTCAGTCAAAGCAAATTCAACCAAACCACGGCCGGCTTCAACACCTGCTTTCGCAAAGTGACCAGCTTCAGCTTTGTTGACACGATTAGCTTTTTTCTGACCAAAGGTAACTTGTACAGCAGTGTAGCCGTCAGTATCTTTGGATTTTACTTGTGTAACGCGGTTGGCAGACATATCCAAAACAGTTACCGGAACAGAAACACCCTGTTCGTCGAACACGCGAGTCATACCAACTTTGCGTCCAACCAGACCTAAAGTCATGATTATTTTCCTTTTTAAGTAAAGGGGCGGGCTACGATTGGCCTGCCTTTCAGACAAAGTTAAACTTGATACGGATGTACCAAGTCCGCCATTATAATTGACAACTCAAAGAAATATCAACAAAAAATTTGAGTTATTACCTAGAAATTTCCATTTTGTTCAAACAGAATTGAATCCTTACCCTTCAATTAACCTTTTAATTGTAAATTTTTGTTTATTTTATTAGAATGAATAATTCATCTCAATTATTTGCGGAGTGTATTATGTCTTACCAAACCGATCTAATTGCAAAATTAAGAGAAATCTTCCAAATCGACCGTGCTGATCTTGATTTCGGCATTTACCGAATTTTAAATAGCCGTTCGAAAGAAATTGGTGATTATCTGCAAAATAGGCTCCCTGCAAAAATACAAGCCGCATTTTCCACATCCAGCCAAACACAAATTAATAGCTAGCAGAAAGAGCTGGCTGAAGCCGAAAAAACCGCTGCTGCTTTAGGTGCAAATCCAGACAATCTCCCCAAAATTCAAGAACTAAAAGACAAAATCACTTCCGCTCAAAAAGGTAGTGTGACAAGTGAAGCCGTGGTTTACAACCATCTGCTCACCTTCTTTTCGCGCTACTACGAAGAAGGCGACTTCATCAGCCAACGCCGCTACAAGGGCGACACCTACGCCGTGCCGCACAGCGGCGAAGAAGTGCTGCTGCACTGGGCGAACAAAGACCAGTATTACACCAAATCGGGCGAGAACTTCAGCAACTACCGCTTCAAACTTTCAGACGGCCGCGAAGTATTTTTCCGCCTGACCGCAGCCGATACGGCCAAAGACAACCGCAAAGACAACAATGCCGCCCGCGTATTTGCGCTGGCACAAGAGCGCGTGATTGAAAAAGAAGACGACAACGGCGACATTTACGAAGAAGCGGTTTATCCCATCCGCGAAATTTCAGATGCGTCGGGCGGTAAAACGCTGGAAATCTGCTTCGAATACATCATTGTCCCTAAAAAACACAAACAGAAAGACGAAAACGACAACACTATCGCCGCACTCAAAGCCCTAATCAGCGAAGATTGGCAAGCCGTTTGGCGGCCTGCACCGACTGAGAACAAATCAAACCGCACACTGCTGGAAAAGCACCTTGCCGACTACACCGCCAAAAACACCGCCGATTATTTCATCCACAAAGACTTGGGCGGCTTTTTGCGCCGCGAATTGGATTTTTACATCAAAAACGAAGTGATGGACTTGGACAACATCCAAGACGCGCCCGCCTTCGCCAACATCGAAGGCAGTCTGCACCAAATCCGAACCCTGCGCGCCATCGCCCGCGAAATCATCGATTTTCTCGCCCAACTGGAAGATTTTCAGAAAAAGCTGTGGCTGAAAAAGAAATTCGTCACCAAAAGCCACTGGCTCATCACGCTGAACCATATTCCCGCTGCTATGCTAAAAACCGTGTTTGCAAACGACAAACAACGCGAAGCATGGAAATACCTTTTTGCAATCAAGGATTTACCGCCCCCCAATGAAAATCCGGATTCCTTTGCCGAATCAAACCCTTATCTGACGGTTGATACGTCCCTTTTCCCTGCTTCCTTTCAAACCACGCTTCTTGCTGCACTCTCCAACGACCATGATTTAGATGAAGCCACAGACGGCCTGCTCATCCATTCCGACAATTTCCAAGCCCTAAACCTTTTGCAGGCGTGTTATCGCGGACAGGTGAAATGTATTTATATTGATCCGCCATATAATTCTCCAAAATCTCAAATTTTATATAAAAATTCATTTAAACACTCGTCATTTTTATCGTTAATTGAAAATAGATTATGTTTATCAAAAAAATTAAATACTTTTGATGGCAGTCATGTTATTGCAATAGATAAGTATGAAGAAAATTTTGTGTCTAGAATAGTGTCTGATATTTTTAATGACAAAGATAATACGTTGGTTACTGTGGAACATAATAGAAAAGGAGTGCAGGGAGATCATTTTTCGTATACAAATGAATATGCGATATTCTCTATTCCCTACACTCTTAAGAAATTAAATGGATTACCAAAAGAGATTGCTGACTATGAGTGGTCTAATTTTAGGAATTGGGGTGGAGAATCCTTAAGAACCGACGCTGCAAATTGTTTTTACGCGGTCATTACAAATGGAGAAAAAATCATTGGATTTGGAGATGTTTGGTATGATGAAAGCAAACATCCTCAATCTAGTAATATAATACTTGATAATGGCTTAATTGAAATTTATCCGATTGATAATGATGGTATTGAAAGAAAGTGGAGATATGAAAGAGGTACCGTAGAAAGAATTATTGATCGACTAAGAATTAAAAAAAATAATAGGACGGGTATTTTAAGTGTTGAAATAGCAAAAATAGAAGAACAATTTAAAACAGTATGGCATTCCCCTAAATATAATGCAGGTGATAATGGAACAGCTATACTATCTGATATGTCACTGAAGTTTGGCTTCCCCAAATCTATTTTTACTGTAATGGATTGTATTTTTGCTGTTTCAAACAAAACAGACATAATCCTAGACTACTTCGCCGGCTCCGGCACGACCGCCCACGCCGTTATCAATCTGAACCGCAAAGACGGGGAAAACGGCAAACGCAAATATATCCTGGTCGAACAGGGCGAATATTTCGATACGGTACTCAAACCGCGCGTGCAAAAAGTGGTTTATGCCGAAAATTGGAAAGACGGCAAGCCACAAGCCGATAAAGAAAGCAGCCTGCACGGCGTGCCGCAAATCGTCAAAGTTTTAAAGCTGGAAAGCTACGAAGACACGCTGAACAACCTAGTGTTAAAAGACAATGGTGATTTGTTTGCTAAATTGAATGACGGCGTGAAGGAAGATTATCTCTTACGCTATATGCTGGCCGACCAGAGCCGCGATTCGCTGCTCAATACCGAAGTTTTCAAACGGCCTTTCAATTACCAAATGGACATCACCACGAGTTCGGCAGGCGCAACCGAACGGATGGACATCGACTTGGTGGAAACGTTTAATTACCTGCTGGGCCTGCGCGTCCATGCCGTTAAAGATCGCATTGAAAAAGACGGTTATTTGACCGTGGAAGGCACGCTGCCGGACGGTGAAACCGCGCTGGTGCTTTGGCGCGATTGCGAAAAGGTAGGATACGAAGGTTTGGACGCGCTGTTAGGCCGTCTGAAAATCAATCCGCACGATTCGGAATACGATACGGTATTCGTCAACGGCGACCACAATATCGCCACGGTTTGGGAAAACGAAAACGGCATTGCAGGCCGTCTGAAAATCCGCCAGACGGAAGAGGCGTTTTTGAGCCTGATGTTTGACGGGGGGAATCTGTAATGACGACGTTCCACGACCATCTGATTATCAACCGCTGGCTGTTGGGGCTGTTTAACCAGGAAAGCCTGAAGGCCTTTAAAAACCGCTTGGGCGACGACCGCCTGACGGGTATCGGCGAATCGGGGCAGACGCGGTTTTTTGAGGAACTGGATACGGCTTTGTTCCACAGCGATTTTGTTTTGCCCACCGATTTGCGCCGCTACGATTTGAATGTGTCGCGCCACTGGCAGGCGATTACGGAAAGCCGCAACCGCAAAGAGGGGCATGAATTGGAAATGAAGTATTTCCAATATCTGTCGCTTTTGTTTACCGAAATTTATCTGGACTGGTTTTTCAATAAAAAAGAGGAATTGGCGGCGGCGTTGAACCGGACGCTGCAAGGCTACCTGAAAGAGGAACAGGCAAGGAGGCTGTCGGCCTACGAGGCGGCGGATTTGAACAAAATCGCCTATTGGAATGCGACGGGCAGCGGCAAAACGCTTCTGATGCACATCAATATCCTGCAATACCGCGATTATTGCCAAGGCAAAACGGACAAGGTGATTGTGCTGACGCCGAACGAGGGTTTGAGCAGGCAGCATGTGCAGGAATTGGCGGATTCGGGTTTTCATGCGGCTTTGTTCGATAAAAACTCGGGCGGTTTGTTTGCCGATGAAATCATTGTTATCGATGTGAACAAACTGGCCGATAAAAACGGCGATAAAACCGTGGCGGCTGAGGCTTTCGCGGGCAACAATCTGGTGCTGGTGGACGAGGGCCACCGCGGCACGTCGGGCGATGCGTGGCTGTTGCGGCGGGAAACCTTAATCGGTCCGGGCTTTGCTTTTGAATATTCGGCTACCTTCGGGCAGGCGGTCGCCAAAGGCAAAACCGTTGCCGAACAGGAAGAGGAGCTGCAAAAGAAAAAGGCCAAAATGCTGTTCGGCAAGGGCAGTTTGAAAGGCTTGGACGACGGCGGGTTTGCGCAACTCGAACTGACCGATACGGAAAAGAAAAAGGCGCGGCAGACGGCGGTGTTCGAAACCTATGCCAAGGCGGTGCTGTTTGATTATTCGTACAAATTTTTCTACGAAGACGGTTACGGCAAGGAAAGCCTGATTTTAAATTTGAAGGACGAAGATTACGGCATTCACGGCAACGTCTATCTGACCGCCTGCCTGCTGGCGTTTTACCAGCAGCTTTATTTGTTCGAAACGCAAAAAGACGCGCTTGCCGAGTGGAATATCGAAAAGCCGCTTTGGGTGTTTGTGGGCAACAAGGTGGCGGATGATGACAGCGATGTATTAAAGGTGTTGAAATTTTTGGCGTTTTTCCTAAACAATCGGGAGCAGGTGCAAATTTGGCTTGCCGATTTGCTTTCGGACAAGGCGAGGCTGACGGATAAAAACGGCAACAACATCTTCGGGCAGCGGTTTGTGCCGCTGATGGATTTCGCCGGAAAGGAAAACGAACTGTACGCCGATATCCTGCAACGCTTTTTCCATGCGCCCAATACAGGCCGTCTGAATTTGACGCACTTGAAAAAATCGGACGGTGAAATCGCCCTGCGCGCGGGCGGCGGCGAAGTGTTCGGCATCATCAATATCGGCGATGCGGCGGGCTTTATGAAAACGGCGGAAAAAGACGGTGCCTTCGATTGCAGCCACGATGATTTTTCAGACGGCCTGTTTGGCAAAATCAATCAGAAAGACAGCCCGACCCACCTTTTAATCGGTTCGAAAAAATTTACCGAAGGCTGGTCGAGCTGGCGCGTGTCCACGATGGGGCTTTTGAATATGGGCAAAAGCGAAGGCAGCCAGATTATCCAGCTTTTCGGGCGCGGCGTGCGGCTCAAAGGACGCGGCTTTTCGCTCAGGCGCAGCCTGCCCGAAGAACGCCCCTACGGCGCGCATTTGGACAAACTGGAAACTTTAAACATCTTCGGCATTGCCGCAGGCTATATGGAGCAGTTTAAAAACTACCTGAAAGAAGAAGGCATTACGCCGCCCGACGAAATGCTGACGGTGGAGTTCAAGGTACTGCCCAATCTGCCGGACGGCGTAACGCTCCAAACCCTGCGCTTGAAAAACGGCTACAAGGACAATCAGAAACTGGGGTTCAAACGGCAAAAAACGGTGGATTTGTACGACATTCCCGACGAATGGGCAGGCAAAATCAAGCCGCCTTGCGCGTTTTTAAACCGCTATCCGCAAATCGAAGCGATGGACAGCGGCAGGAAAATATCCGCACCGGAAAACCGCCGCGAAAAAAACAGGCTGGACAGCCGTTTGTTTGATTTGTTCGACTGGGACAGGATTTACCGCGAGCTGTCGATGTTCAAATCCAAACGCACCTGGAGTAATCTGCGGTTGGACAAAGGCCGTCTGAAAGCCTTTGCCGAAGGCAACGACTGGTATGTTCTGGAAATCCCCGCTTCGGCTTTGGCGGTAAACCGTTTTGCCGATGTGAAAAAACAGGAAGATTTGTTAATCGAGCTGCTTTGCCTTTATACCGAATCTTTTTACGGCCGTCTGAAAAGCGTTTACGAAGGGCAGTTTTACGAAACGGCGGCGGTGGATGCGGAAAACGGTTCAATGTTGGACGGCTACCGCTTCGACATGCTGCCGGACTCGACCGGCAAAAGCTACGAAGCCAAACTTTTAGAATTGAAAACCTTGGTGGAAACAGGCCGTCTGAAAGAATTGCTGGCCTGGAAAGCGCCGGGCATTGCTGCCATCAGTTTTTCCGGCCATCTGTATTATCCGATTATGAGTTTGGACAAGAAATCGGCCGTACCGGTGAAAATGCAGCCTTTGCCTATGAACGAAGAGAGCGAAGTAAGGTTTGTGCAGGATTTGCAGGCTGCCTGCGATGAAGGCCGTCTGAAAGAATGGACGCTCGGGCGCGATTTGTATCTCCTACGCAATGCGTCCAACAAGGCCAAAGGCCTGGGCTTTGCGCTGGCGGGCAATTTCTATCCCGACTTTTTATTGTGGCTGGTGGATAGGGAAAGCGGCCGCCAATGGCTGACGTTTATCGACCCCAAAGGCATACGCCACATGACGTGGGAACATCCGAAATTCGGTTTGGCAGACGAAGTGAAAAAGCTGGAACAGTCTTTGAAGCTGCAAGATTTGACGTTGAACAGCTTTATTTTGTCCGTTACGCCGTATAAGAGCTTGCTGGACGACGGCGTGGCAGCCGTGTTCGACAAAACCGAAGACGAGTTCCGCAAAAAACATATCCTGTTTATGGAAGACGAAAATTATCTGCAAACCATGTTCGACATGATTTTAAACGGGGATAAGGTATGAATATCACGCCGCATCAGGCCAAATATTACGCGCACCAGCTTTTGTGCCAAAAAAGCGGCGACGAGCGGCTGTCGCAGGCTTTGTTTGAAGCGCAGGTGGATTTGCAGCCGCACCAAATCGATGCCGCATTGTTTGCTTTGGAAAACCCTTTGCGCGAAGGCGTGTTGCTGGCGGACGAGGTGGGTTTGGGCAAAACCATAGAAGCAGGTTTGGTATTGTGCCAGCTCTGGGCGGAACGCAAACGCCGCCTGTTGGTGGTTTGCCCTGCCGCGTTGAGAAAGCAATGGCAGGCGGAATTGCGGGAAAAATTTTCGCTGCCATCTTTGGTGTTGGATAAAGCGGTTTTAAAGCAGCAAAACCGCAGCCTGATCGATTTTCTGACTTCTCAAGCAGGCAGGCAGGTTTTGGTGGTTTCCTATGAGTTTGCCACCAAATGTGCCGCCGAAATCAATGCCGCCGGCTGGGATTTGGCGGTATTTGATGAAGCGCACAAATTACGCAATGTCTATAAAGGCAGCAGTAAACAGGCGCAAACGCTTTTAAATGCGTTTGCAGACAGTCAAAAACTGCTGCTTTCCGCCACTCCGCTGCAAAACTCGCTGATGGAATTTTACGGCCTGTCGCTTTTTCTGGACGAACATTTGTTCGGCAGTAAAAAGGAATTTCAAAAGTGTTTTATCAATCGTGGTGATACGGATGAATTGCGGACGCGCTTATCGCCTTATGTGAAACGCACGCTCCGCAAGGATGTGTTGGAATATATCCGATACACCCGCCGCCACACCATCACGCAAAATTACCGCCTGAACGATGACGAATACGCGCTTTACATGGCGGTTTCCGATTTTTTGGCCAAAGGTGAATCCTACGCCCTGCCCAAACGGCAAAGGCATTTGACGGGATTGGTATTGCGCAAACTTTTAGCATCTTCCACACCCGCCCTTTCTGGGACGCTGGGCGTTATCCGACAAAGGCTGGATACAATGCAAAAAACAGCTCAAAGGCCGTCTGAAAGCCTATTTGCCGCCTTGGACGAAGATTTGGAATACTGGGAGGCATTTGACGATGAGGGAAACGATAGCGATGCAGAACCCATAGACTTCAAACTGCTGGCGGCAGAAATCGCTGAAATGGACGGCTTCATCAAACATGCCCGTGCCCTAACACATGACAGCAAGGCTCAAGCACTGCTGCAAGCCTTGAAAACCGGTTTTCAAAAAATGCAGGAAGCAGATGCGGCGGACAAGGCGGTGATTTTTACTGAATCGGTGCGTACCCAAGAATACCTGTTTGAATTTTTAGGCAAAAACGGCTACGAAGGGCAAATCGTACTGTTTTCCGGCGATAACAAACATCCCGACAGCCAATGGCGTTATAAGGCCTGGCTGGATAAAAACGCGGGCAGCCCGCACCACACCGGCTCGCCCGCTGTGGACAAACGCACTGCGTTGATTGATGCCTTTAAAAATCAAACAAAAATCATGATTGCTACCGAATCCGCCGCCGAAGGCGTAAACCTGCAATTTTGCTCGCTGCTCATCAACTACGATTTGCCGTGGAATCCGCAGCGCATTGAACAGCGTATCGGCCGCTGCCACCGCTATGGGCAAAAATCGGATGTCGTGGTAATTAATTTTTTGAACACCCGCAACGATGCCGATCGCCGCGTATTGGAACTTTTAACCGACAAATTCAAACTGTTTGACGGCGTATTTGGTGCGTCCGACGAAATTTTGGGCAGGATTTCAGACGACCTGGATTTTGAAAAACGGATTTTGGCGATTTACGACAACTGCCGCACGCCCGAAGCGATTACGGCAGCCTTTGACCGCCTGCAAAAAGAAATGGAAGACAGTATCGCCGCCACACGTAATCTGGCGGAAGAGAGGCTTCTGCAATATTTTGATACAGACGTACACGAACGATTCAAAACCCGCCTGCAACAGACCCGAAAGCGTTTGGACGATTTTCAACGATGGTTCTGGCTGGCCAGCCGATTCGCCCTAAACAACTACGCCGCCTTCAATCCACAAAGCTACCGCTTCGACCTGAAAACCGCCCCCGAGCCGCATTTGCATTTGGGCGTATACAGTCTGCTCAAAGACAGCGGCGAAAACGAAACCGCCGCCCTACACAGGCCGAATACCGATTTGGGGCAATGGTGCATTGACCAATGTAAAACCGCTGACACGCCGAATGCCGAAATCACATTCAACTACGGCGGTTACAGCGGCGGCAAAATCAGTATTTTGGCGCAAAACCAAGGCAAAAGCGGCTGGCTTTCGGTGGAAAAAATCAAAATTCACTCCCAAGCTGACGCCTTTGAAACCCTGCTGTTTACCGCCCGCACTGACGACGGCGAATGGCTGGACGACGATTTTTGCCAAAAACTCCTGTTGCTTGGCACGAAACGAACCGACCGAGCCCAAGCCATCCCGTCCGACATTACCCAAAGTGCAAAGCTGCGTTGCGACAGCTTCTTTGCCCAATACCAAGAGCAAAACAACCGCTACTATTATGACCGTGTTTTACAATTCGACCGTTGGGCTGAGGATCAAAAAGCCATATTGGGAAATGAATTAGAAGAAATAAAAACAAAAATCAAGACTATCAAACGAGAACGTAATTTAGCTCAAAATACTGCTGAATTAGCACAATATGAAAACCAAATCCGTAAGTTAGAACAACAAAAACGCCATTTAAGAAATACTCTTGATGATAAAGAAGACGAAATCGATGAGAAGCATGACTTACTTATCCGAAATTTACAACTCCAGACAACATTTAAATCTGAATTTAAAAATTTGTTTACCATAAAATGGAGGATTGAATAAACTCGATCACTAAAATACTCTGTTTTTACAACAATATGCCATCTTAAAAATAATTTAAGATGGTATTTCAAATATTATGCATATTTCTTTAATGAACTAGTGTAGTTTATCTTATGTGGAACTAAAAAACCGAACAGCTAAGCTGTTCGGTTTTTTAGTTCTTATTGAACTTTAATTTCTACATCTACACCTGCTGGAAGATCCAGTTTCATCAGTGCATCAGTAGTTTTATCAGTCCAGTCCACAATGTCCATCAGACGCAAGTGGGTGCGGATTTCCAATTGTTCACGAGAAGTTTTGTTCACGTGAGGAGAACGCAAAATGTTGAAACGTTCGATTTTAGTTGGCAAAGGGATCGGACCTTTAACAACAGCACCAGTGCGTTTAGCAGTTTCAACGATTTCTTGTGCAGAACGGTCAATCAGACTGTAGTCATAAGCTTTCAGGCGGATACGGATTTTTTGGTTTGCCATTTATCAATATCCCTCAATTAAGCGATGATAGAAGAAACCACACCTGCACCTACGGTACGGCCACCTTCGCGAATCGCAAAGCGCAGACCT
>NZ_KV832199.1:0-336 GCF_001837375.1 Neisseria sp. HMSC066H01 | reverse complement strand
TCAACATCTGTACAGCCTGAAAACCCAATCGTCTAATCAGAAAGGAAAACCAATGACTGAAAAACAAATGCACATTCTTTCCGTCACCGCCACCCTGGCCGGCGTCGGTATGTACGTTTCTTATATCCCGCAAATCCAAAACAACCTTGCCGGCAACCCCGGCTCGCCGTTGCAACCCCTCGTCGCCGCCATCAACTGCACATTATGGTTTGCCTACGGCTTTTTGAAAGAAAAACGCGACTACCCCATCATACTGGCAAACGCCCCAGGCATTATTTTGGGTTTGATTACATTTATCACTAGTTTTTAAGGAAGTTTTCAGACGGCCTGTGCAAA
>NZ_KV832198.1:656-894 GCF_001837375.1 Neisseria sp. HMSC066H01 | reverse complement strand
CAAACTGAATTCAGACGGCCTCACCATCACAGGCGGTCCGAGTGTGACCAAGTCAGGCATCAATGCCGCCGGCAACAAGATTACCAACGTTGCCCCGGGTACCGATGATACCGACGCCGTCAACTACAGCCAGCTGAAACAGCAAAGCGCCGCAGCGCGTACCGAAGTTGCCGCCGGTACCAACATTAAAGACGTGGTGAAAACGACTGGCGCCAACGGCCAAGACGTTTACACCGTC
>NZ_KV832198.1:0-556 GCF_001837375.1 Neisseria sp. HMSC066H01 | reverse complement strand
CGCCAAAGGCACCACTGCGAGCGCAGGTTCCGACAAAGTGACCGTTACCGCCGCCGCTGAAGACGCGAACAACGTGACCGACTACAGCATCGACTTGGCTGATAGCACCAAAGACGACATCCAAAAAGGTGTGGATGCCAAAACCACCGTTGACACCAAAGGCCTGACCTTCAACGGCGACAGCGGCAGCACCAATGTCGAAAAACTCGGTTCCACCGTGACCGTTGCCGGCGACGACAACATCACCACCGAAGCCCAAGACGATAAAGTGACAGTTAAGCTGAACAAAGACCTGGTGGTAGACAGCGTCAAAGCCGGTGATACCACCGTTAACAACGACGGTGTGAAAGTCGCAGGCGGTCCTAGCCTGACCAAGTCCGGTATCGATGCCGCCGGCAACAAAGTAACCAACGTAGCCGATGGCGACCTCAATGCCAACAGCAAAGATGCCGTCAACGGCAGCCAACTGTTTGCGACCAACCAAAACGTCGCCAACAACGCCGCCAACATCGCCAAAGGTCTGAATATTGCCGCCGACAACGGCAGCGACGACAAC
>NZ_KV832197.1:16395-22139 GCF_001837375.1 Neisseria sp. HMSC066H01 | reverse complement strand
CGGCAACAAAGTGACCAACGTAGCCGCCGGCGACCTCAATGCCAACAGCAAAGACGCCGTCAATGGCAGCCAACTGTTTGCGACCAACCAAAACGTCGCCAACAACGCCGCCAACATCGCCAAAGGCATCAACTTCGGCGGTACCACCGGCAGCAACAACTACGCATTGGGCGACACCATCAATGTCAAAGGCGACAGCAACATCATCAGCGAAACCGTAGCCGGTGGTGCGCAGCTGAAACTGGCTGATGTGTTGAATGTCGGTCAAGCAGCTCCGGTGAAAATCGATGGCGACAAAGGCGAAGTCAGCGGCTTGAGCAATACGACTTTGGGTGGCAGCGACTTTGCCCAAGGCAAACGTGCGGCGACTGAAGAGCAGCTGAATGCAGCCCAAGATCAGTTGGTGAATGTATTGGGTGGCAATGCGGCCAATAACGGCGGCAACATCAGCATGACCGATATTGGCGGTACGGGTGAGAACAACATCCACGATGCAATCAAAGCCGTTAATGCAACTGCCAATCTGCCTTTGACTTTCGGTGGCGACAGCGGCAAAGACGTTGAACGCAAACCGGGTACGAAGCTGAATATTGTCGGCGGTCAAACCGATGCAGCCAAACTTTCAGACGGCAATATCGGCGTTGTAGCGAATGGCTCTGATAAGTTGGAAGTTAAATTGGCCAAAGACTTGGCAGTTGACAGCGTGAAAGCCGGCGATACCACAGTCAATACTGACGGCGTGAAAGTTGGCGATGTCAATCTGACTAAAGCTGGCTTGAACAACGGCGGCAACAAGATTACCAACGTTGCAGCTGGTACCGATGATACTGATGCAGTGAATGTTGCTCAGTTGAACAAAGCTGCGGCAGCGGCTAAGACTGAAGTCGTTCAAGGCGATAACATTGTTGTTACTCAGGATGTCGGCGCCAATGGCCAAACCATTTACAAAGTGGCGACCGATAAAAACCTGAAAGTTGACAGCGTTACCGCAGGCGATACCGTGATGAATAATGACGGTGTGAAAGTCGGCGATGATGTTGCATTGAACAAAGACGGCTTGAAAGCAGGCGATGTGAACCTGACCAAAGCCGGTTTGAACAACGGCGGCAACAAGATTACCAACGTTGCAGCCGGTACGGATGACACCGATGCAGTCAATGTTTCCCAACTGAAACAAGCTGCCGCTGCATCTAAGACTGAAGTCGTTCAAGGTAAGAACATCGTTGTGACTCAGAAAACAGGCGACAAGGGTCAAACTGTTTACGAGGTGGCAACCGATAAAGACTTGGATGTTGACAGCGTGAAAGCCGGCGATACCGCAGTGAACACTGACGGTGTGAAAGTGGGTGATGATGTTGCATTGAATAAAGACGGCTTGAAAGCAGGCAAGGTAAACCTGACGAAAGACGGCTTGGATAATGCGGGCAACAAAGTAACCAACGTAGCGGATGGCAACCTCAATGCGAACAGCAAAGACGCCGTCAACGGCAGCCAGTTGTACGCAACCAACCAAAACGTAGCCAACAATGCTGCGACGATCGCCAAAGGCATCAACTTCGGCGGCACGACTGGCAGCAACAACTACGCGTTGGGCGATACCATCAACGTCAAAGGCGACAGCAACATCATCAGCGAAACCGTTGCCGGTGGCGCTCAGCTGAAGTTGGCTGACGAGATCAGCGTGAAGACCGTGAATGCCGATACCTTCAAAGCAGGCGATACTGTGATGAATAACGACGGCGTGAAAGTCGGCGATAAAGTTGCATTGAACAAAGACGGACTGACCGCAGGCAATACCGTGATCAACAACGATGGCGTAACCATCGCTGCACCGACTGAAAACAATCCGAACAACCAAGTCAAATTGTCTCCTGTCGGTCTGAACAACGGCGGCCAACGCATTACCAATGTGGCTCCGGGTAAAGACGGTACAGACGCGGCAAACGTGAACCAGTTGATTGGTTTGGGTACCGAGTTGCAAAACAACATCAACCAAGTAGGTAAGAAAGCCTACGCAGGTGTGGCCGGTGCGATTGCCCAAGGCTCGATTCCGCAAGTAACCCGTCCGGGTGCGACCGGTATCGGTGTCGGCAGCGGCTACTACGGCGGTCAGTCTGCCATGGCCATCGGCGTGTCTGCGATGAGCGACGGCGGCAACTGGATTGTCAAAGGCAACTTCTCGGCCAATACCGACGGTCATGTTGGTGTCGGTGCCGGTGCGCTGTATCAGTGGTAAGTTGGCAATGACAGGCAACTAGATTTGCTGCCAGAATAGGGAGGCCGTCTGAAATTTTAGGTTTCAGACGGCCTTTTTTTCTGAAAACACTTGAATTGAAGCTATCTGAAACGATATGCTTCATCTATTTACCGCATGACTCTGAAAGAGAACAAATGAGCAAAACTGTCCATTATTTGAAAGACTACGCCGCGCCAGCGTACCGTATTCTGAAAACTGACCTGCATTTCGATATTTTAGAACCGCAAACCATCGTCAAATCCAGCCTGACCGTCCAACCTGAAAGAGCAGGGGAGCCGTTGGTATTGGATGGTTCGGCAAAACTGCTGTCCGTGAAAGTAAACGGTCGGGCTGTAGATTATGTGTTGGAAGACGAAAAACTGACGATTGCCGGTGTGCCGTCTGAAAACTTTACGCTGGAAGTGGAAACCGAAATTCTGCCTGCTGAGAACAAATCCCTGATGGGTCTGTATGCTTCCGGCGGCAACCTGTTTACCCAATGCGAACCGGAAGGTTTCCGCAAAATTACCTTCTACATCGACCGTCCGGATGTCATGTCTAAATTTACCACCACCATTGTTGCGGATAAAAAACGCTATCCGGTGTTGCTGTCTAACGGCAATAAAATCGATGGCGGCGAGTTTTCAGACGGCCGTCATTGGGTGAAATGGGAAGACCCGTTTGCCAAGCCGAGCTACCTCTTTGCTTTGGTGGCAGGCGATTTGGCGGTAACGGAAGATTATTTTACGACCACGAGCGGCCGTAAGGTCAAAATCGAGTTCTACACCACTGAGACAGACAAACCTAAAGTCGGTTTTGCCGTGGAATCGTTGAAAAATGCGATGAAATGGGACGAAACGCGCTTCGGCTTGGAATACGACTTGGATATTTTCATGGTCGTTGCCGTGGGCGATTTCAATATGGGCGCAATGGAAAACAAAGGTTTGAATATTTTCAACACCAAGTTCGTGCTGGCCAACAGCCGTACCGCGACCGATACTGACTTTGAAGGCATTGAATCGGTGGTCGGTCACGAATATTTCCACAACTGGACGGGCAACCGCGTGACCTGCCGCGATTGGTTCCAATTGTCGCTGAAAGAAGGTTTGACCGTATTCCGCGATCAAGAGTTTTCCGGCGACCGGGCCAGCCGCGTGGTGCGCCGTATCGACAATGTCCGCATGCTGCGCCTGTTCCAATTTCCTGAAGATGCGGGCCCGACTGCGCATCCTGTCCGCCCGGCCAGCTATGAAGAGATGAACAACTTCTACACCATGACCGTCTATGAAAAAGGGGCGGAAGTCGTGCGCATGTATCACACCTTGCTCGGAGAAGAGGGCTTCCAAAAAGGCATGAAGTTGTATTTCCAACGCCACGACGGTCAGGCAGTGACCTGTGATGATTTCCGTGCCGCAATGGCAGACGCAAACGGCATCAATCTTGATCAGTTCGCTTTGTGGTACAGCCAAGCCGGTACGCCGGTTTTAGATGCTCAAGGCCGTCTGAAAGATGGTGCATTTGAATTGACCATCAAACAAACCATTCCGGCAACGCCCGATATGGCAGACAAACAGCCGATGATGATTCCGGTCAAAACCGGTTTGCTAAACGAAAAAGGCGAAGCGGTTGAGTTTGAATATCAAGGCAAACGGGTGAAAGAGGCGGTTTTGGTATTGACTGAAGCCGAGCAGACTTTTGTATTGGGCGGCGTCAATGAGCCAGTTATCCCGTCTCTGCTGCGTGATTTCTCTGCACCGGTTACCCTGAACTATCCGTACAGCGATCAAGAATTGGCGACTTTGCTGGCAGCAGATGAAAATGAGTTTGCCCGCTGGGAAGCTGCTCAAACCTTGTACCATCGCGCCATTAACGCCAACCGTCAGGCATTGGCAGAAGGCCGTCCTTTGCCGGAACACAAAGCATTGATGGATGCTTTGGCTTTGGTGGTTTCCGGTGATTTTGACCCGGCATTCCGTGCCATTTTGCTGCAAATGCCGTCTGAAACCGATGTATGGGCGGAAGAAGAAAATATTGACCCGATTCAGGTTCATCAAGCGCGTGAAGCCTTACTCAATGCTGTTGCCGTCAAGTTCCTGCCTCAATGGCGCGAACTGAACCGTCAGGCTGCCGAGCAAGAAAACCAGGCTAATGCTGCTGTTCGTTATGAATACAGCCCGGAATTGGCCGGCTGGCGAACTTTGCGCAATGCTTGCAGGGCATTTATCCTTCGTGCTGATGCAGCGCATATCGAACACGTTGCGGAAAATTACGAGGCAATGGCGCAAAACATGACCCACGAATGGGGTATCTTATCCGCAATCAACAGCAATGAAAGCGAAATCCGCGATCGCTTGTTGACGAAATTTGCCGATAAATTCGCTGATGACGCTTTGGTAATGGACAAATACTTTGCCCTGATTGCTTCAAGTCGCCGTAAAGATACTTTACAGCAAGTTCAGACGGCCTTGAATCATCCTAAATTCAGCATTGAAAACCCGAATAAGGCTCGTTCTTTGTTAATCAGCTTCAGCCGAAATATTCCGCACTTCCATGCAGAAGATGGCAGCGGCTACCGCTTTATAGCCGATAAAGTGATGGAAATTGACCGCTTTAACCCGCAAGTTGCCGCCCGACTGGTACAAGCTTTCAATATCTGTAATAAGTTGGAAGCCAACCGAAAAGCCGTCATGACCAAAGAATTGCAACGCATCAATGCACAAGAAGGTTTGTCCAAAGATGTGGGCGAGATTGTCGGTAAGATTCTGAATGAAAAATAAATCTTGTTTGTTGACCTTATTGTAATTTGGCAATAGGAATAGATAGACTAAAGGCCGTCTGAAACCAATTGGTTTCAGACGGCCTTTTTATATATCAACACTTAAATTAATTTTTGTTGAGGATGGGTAATGGGAATAAAAAAAGAGCCTGCATAAAACAGGCTCTTTTTCATACTAATCCAAAGATTAGAATTTGTGACGCAGGCCAACCAAACCAGAGATGGTTTCAACTTTGTGAGGGCCAGACTCAGCACCGCGCAACCAGCCGGCAGAAACCAGAGCAGTAGTGCGTTTAGAGAAGTCATAGTCAGCACCAACGATAACTTGGTCGTATTGAGTGCCTTTCAGTTTTTCGCCGTCAACTTTAGCTTTGAAGCCGTGAGCGTAAGAAACGCGAGGAGTTACGTTACCGGCGCGGTAAGCGGCAGTAGCGGCAACTTCGATGGTTTCAGCAGGACGGCTGTCCAAGCCAGCAGCAGTACCGAATACTACGTTAGAAGCGTTAGTGCCGGCAGCACGCATAGCAGAAGTTACAACACCGTTAGATTGGGCTTCAGCGTAGTCACCCAAAGTTTCCCAGTTTTTAGCGTATTGACCGGCTACAGATACGAACAGGTTGTTAGCATCGTAACCACCTACCAAGCGGTGTACGTGACCGTCTTTTTCAGAAACGGCGTTTTTACGGAAACCACCGGCGTATTGACCGAAGAAGCCAGAGTTTTCGTAGTTCA
>NZ_KV832197.1:0-16295 GCF_001837375.1 Neisseria sp. HMSC066H01 | reverse complement strand
ACCGAAGAAGCCAGAGTTTTCGTAGTTCAGGCCAGCGTAGTAAGTGTCACGGGTAGCGTCGTTGTGAGTGTATTTGTCAGAAGGGTTAGCGTTGTCGCGTGGAGTGTATTGTACGCTTGCGCTGAAGCCTGAGAATACAGGGCTGTCGTAGCGTACAGATACTGCACGTTCGTCAATACGGGTAAATACAGACATATTCAAAGCGCCGTTGTTGCTTTCCCATTGGTCAACATTGTCGCTAGAGTCTTTAACAGTAGAGTTTAATTTACCGGCACGAATTTTACCGAAGCCACCTTCCAAACCGATGAAGGATTCGCGAGAAGCCCACTCTTTGTCGCCACCGGCGATAGAAGTGTTTTGTTCAACTTGCCAGATGGCATTCAGGTTGTTACCCAAGTGTTCGTGGCCTTTGAAGCCGATACGTGAGCCGAAGTCAGCGATTTCAGTAGCAGTTTTAGAGCTTTTCTCGTGACCCAGTTTAGCAGCAGTTTGTTCACCCAATTTTACTTTGGATACTTCAACGCCAGCTTTAATTTGACCGTACAGAGTTACGTCAGCCATAGCTGCAACAGGCAGAGCCACCAGAGTCAGGGCAATCAGTGATTTTTTCATTGCTGTTTTCCTTTTTTAAGTGTGAAGAAGCGAGCATTCGTTCTTCTTATTACGATATCGTTCTCTTTCAACGATTCCATGACCATAATATAAAGGTTATGGCCTAGGAAAACAAATTTTCCTCTTGTTTTGAGTGATTTTTGCGGGGAAACGTTGTTTTTTACAGACAGGGTGGAAGTGGGAGACTGCCTTTTATTTTGTAATGTGTTTTTCTAAAAGGGAATTTTGGGATGGCTATAAAATATGGGGTATATAGAATTGGGTTGTGAATATTGTTTATCGCGTTTTCAGACGGCCTTATCGTGTATTGGGTTTGCAAATATATAAAAAACCTGCCTGATTGCTCGGGCAGGTTTTATTTGATTGAAAGACAGATTAGTTTTTGTCTTGGTCAACCAGTTTGTTTTTAGCAATCCAAGGCATCATAGAACGCAGTTGAGCGCCGACTTTTTCAATTTGGTGATCAGCGGTCAGACGGCGACGGGCTGTCATGCTGGCGTAGTTGACGGCACCTTCTTGGATGAACATTTTAGCGTATTCACCGGTTTGGATGCGTTTGAGGGCATTGCGCATGGCTTCGCGGGATTTGTCGTTGATGACTTCGACGCCGGTTACGTATTCGCCGTACTCTGCATTGTTGGAAATGGAGTAGTTCATGTTGGCGATGCCGCCTTCGTAAATCAGGTCAACGATGAGCTTCATTTCGTGCAGGCATTCGAAGTAGGCCATTTCTGGGGCATAGCCTGCTTCGGTCAGGGTTTCGAAGCTGGTTTTGATCAATTCAACCACGCCGCCGCACAATACGGCTTGTTCGCCGAAGAGGTCGGTTTCGGTTTCTTCGCGGAAGTTGGTTTCAATCACGCCGCCTTTGGTACCGCCGTTGGCTGCGGCGTAAGACAGGGCGATGTCGCGTGCTTTGCCGCTTTTATCTTGGTAAACTGCGATCAGGGAAGGTACGCCGCCGCCTTTAAGGAATTCGCTGCGTACGGTGTGGCCTGGGCCTTTAGGGGCAACCATGATAACGTCGAGGTCGGCGCGGGGTACGATTTGGTTGTAGTGTACGTTGAAGCCGTGAGCGAATGCCAATACTGCGCCTTCTTTCAGGTTAGGCTCGATTTCGTTTTTGTATACGATAGGTTGGTTTTCGTCAGGCAACAGAATCATCACAACGTCGGCTGCTTTGGTTGCTTCGGCAACGGTGCGCACGTCGTGGCCAGCTGCTTCGGCTTTTTTCCAAGAGCCGCCTTGGCGCAGACCGATGACGACATTTACGCCGGAGTCTTTCAGGTTTGCTGCGTGTGCGTGACCTTGTGAACCGTAACCGATGATGGCAACGGTTTTGCCTTTGATCAGAGAAAGGTCAGCGTCTTTATCGTAATAAACTTGCATTTTATTTCCTTAGTGTAAGAGGGTTCCGGACAATCCGGGTTGAGTTAAAAGTAATAGGGGGTTAAACAGGGACTTGGTTCATCAAGACGATTTCCAATGCTTCGGTTTTTCCTTCGATGGATTTGACGAAGTTTTGGAAATGTTCGCTGGCATTGTGTTCGTCAATAGCTGCTTGGGATTTCCAATTTTCTACGAATACGAAACGGTTGGGTTTGCCGATTTCTTGGTGCAGGTCGTAGCTGATGTTGCCTTCTTCTGCACGGCTGGCTTTGACCAATTCTTTAAATTGGGCAGCCAGAACCTCGGTGTATTCGGGTTTGACGGTAACTAATGCAACGATTTGGATGCTTGACATGTTTGTCTCCTGCTGTTTTTCAGACGGCCTTGGTTGAAAGTAACAGGCCGTCTGAACGATACAGCGTTAAATTTTCAAAATACGCTCGCCGCGGCCGATGCCGGCTGCACCTGTACGTACGGTTTCCAAAATTTGAGCACGACCGACTGTTTCGAGGAAAGAGTCGAGTTTTTCGGTAGAACCTGTGATTTCGATGGTATAGCTGCGGTCTGTTACGTCAATAACGCTGCCGCGGTAGATTTCGGTCAATCGTAGGAATTCGTCGCGGTCTTTGCCGACGGCGCGGACTTTTACCAACATCAGTTCGCGTTCGACAAAACGGCTTTCGTTCAAGTCAACCACTTTGACAACTTCAATCAGTTTGTTGAGTTGTTTGGTGATTTGCTCGATGACGTGCTCATCGCCGTGGGTAACAATGGTCATGCGGGACAAGGTTTTGTCTTCGGTTGGGGCTACGGCCAGGGAGTCGATGTTGTAATCGCGTGCGGAGAACAAACCTACCACACGGCTCATCGCACCTGATTCGTTTTCCATCAGAATAGATAAGATATGTCGCATTTCTTTCTCCTTACGCTTTTGCAATATCGCGCATATGCGGCGGCAGAACCATTTCATCCAAACCTTTGCCGTTGCCGACCATAGGCAGTACGTTTTGTTTCTTGTCTGTCAAAAAGTCGAGGAATACCAAACGGTCTTTTTGGTTTAATGCTTCCAACAGGGCGCCTTCGACGTCGGATTTTTTGTCCACACGGATACCGATATGGCCGTAGGATTCGGCCAGTTTGACAAAGTCGGGCAATGAATCGAAATAGGTTTCCGATTCGCGGTTGCCATAATACAGCTCTTGCCATTGGCGAACCATACCCAGATAGCCATTGTTTAATGTAACGACATTGATGGGGACATTATATTGGAAGCAGGTGGACAGCTCTTGGATATTCATTTGAATAGAGCCTTCGCCTGTGATACAGAAGACGTCTTGCTCAGGAGCCGCCAGTTTGGCACCGAGGGCGTAAGGCAGGCCTACACCCATCGTACCCAGACCGCCGGAATTGAGCCATTGGCGGGGACGCTCGAATGGATAATATTGAGCGGCAAACATTTGGTGTTGGCCAACGTCGGAAGTAATAATGGCTGAGTTTTTGGTAATTTCTGCCAGTTTTTGAACAACGTATTGCGGTTTGATGATTTCACTGTCGTTTTCAAACCACAGGCAGTTGTGCGAACGCCATTCTTCGATGGTTTTCCACCATTTGTCCAATGAGTCGGCTGAGGGCGCGGTTTCTTGTTTGCCCCACAGATGAGTCATTTCAGTCAATACGTTTTTGACATCACCGACAATCGGGATGTCCACTTTAACGCGTTTGGCAATGCTGGACGGGTCGATGTCGATATGGATGATTTTTTTGGGTTTGTCCAAGAATTTTGACGGTACGGAAACCACGCGGTCGTCAAAGCGAGCGCCGATTGCCAAAACGACGTCTGCATTTTGCATCGCCAAATTGGCCTCGTAAGTGCCGTGCATACCCAACATGCCCAAGAATTGGCGGTCGCTAGAAGGGTATGCACCCAAACCCATTAATGTGCCGGTACAGGGTACGCCGGTCATGCGGACAAATTGGGTCAGTTCATCGGAGGCATTGCCCAATACCACGCCGCCGCCGAAGTAAACGATGGGGCGTTTGGCAGAAGCCAGCATTTGTACGGCTTTTTTGATTTGGCCGATGTGGCCTTGTACAACCGGTTGGTAGGAGCGGATGAAGATGTCTTCTTGCGGATAGCTGAATTTGGCCATCGCTTGAGTAACATCTTTGGGAATATCGACGACAACGGGGCCCGGACGGCCGCTGGCGGCAATTTGGAAGGCTTTTTTAATCGTATCAGCCAGCTCGCCAATATTGGTAACCAGGAAGTTGTGTTTAACACAAGGGCGGGTAATGCCGACCGTATCCACTTCTTGGAACGCATCTGTACCGATGAGGGAATTGCCCACTTGGCCGCTGATGACGACTAGGGGGATAGAATCGCTGTACGCAGTGGCAATACCAGTCAATGCGTTGGTTACGCCCGGGCCGGAAGTTACCAAGGCCACACCGACTTTGCCGCTGACGCGGGCATAGGCATCTGCCGCATGTACGGCCGCCTGCTCATGGCGGGTCAGAATGTGCTTGAATTTGTTGAGTTGGAAAATGGCATCGTAGATTTCGATAACCGCACCACCGGGATAGCCGAATACGTATTCAACACCTTCGGCTTTGAGACTTTGCACGACGATTTGTGCGCCTGATAATTGCATATTGACCTCTTTTATGCGGTTTCTAACCAATAGGAACAATCCGCCTCACCACAGCACCTGTAATGCAATTCCGCCAAGCAGCGATTTAGGGTACGCGCATTGAGGGAATACGGCGACAGTCAGACTGTCCAAACAATTGGAAAGGAACACAGAGTTTGTGAAAAAGAGTAGAAAAGATAACGCAAACCGACTGTTCAATCAAGATAAAATCTTTCATCTTTTAACATTTGAAACGGGAAAATAGATTGAAGGTTGATTTTAAAGAAATAAAAAAACAGTTTTATTGATCTTGGTGTGGATGGATTGTTGACAGTTTGAGTAAGGAGAAGGTTTTTGCAAATGACGAATGGCAAAAAACCTCTTGACTGAATCAAGAGGTTTTTTAAATTTGGTGCCCAGGGTCGGACTCGAACCGACACACCTTGCGGCGGGGGATTTTGAGTCCCCTGCGTCTACCAATTTCGCCACCTGGGCTAGCGAAGAAGTCGTCATTATAGCGAGTTCTCGAATTTTGTAAAGCAGTAATTGAAAAAAAATTGGATTATTTTTATATTTGTTTGATTTTTAATGAATTAAACTTTTTACGTTTGATGGCTATCTAAATGGAAGGCAGATTTTTAAAACAAAAAAAGCAGTATTTATCTGTAAAAAGGGCTATATTTAATGTGTCAAACGCGTTAATATGAAGATGTTTTGTTTTTATATCGGCCGGGCGGTTGTTTGGCTTCACTTAATTTGAAACGGTTTTGGAGAAAATTTATGCTTTCCGTTACACGAACTTTCCTACTCAGTGCTTTTGCGTTGGCTGCTCTGGCTGCTTGTCAGCCTAAAGAAGAGACCAAAGAGGCTTCTTCGACACCTGCCGCTTCTGCTGCGCCTGCTGCTTCCGGTGAGTCTGCGCCCAAAGTGCAAGCGCGCGGTACCGATATGCGCAAAGAAGATATTGGCGGTGATTTTACATTGACCGATGGCGACGGCAAACCTTTCAGCCTGAGCGACTTGAAAGGCAAAGTGGTTATCCTGTCTTTCGGTTATACCCACTGTCCTGACGTATGCCCAACCGAGTTGCTGACTTTCAGCGACACGTTGAAACAATTGGGCGATCAGGCTAAAGACGTGAAAGTAGTATTTGTCAGCATCGACCCTGAGCGCGATACACCTGAAGTAATCGGCAAATACGCCAAACAGTTCAACCCTGATTTTATCGGCCTGACGGCTACCGGCGATCAAAGCCTGCCTGTCATCAAACAGCAATACCGTGTGGTATCGGCTAAAGTAAACCAAAAAGAAGACAGTGAAAACTATTTGGTCGACCACTCTTCAGGTGCATATTTGATTGATAAAAACGGCGAAGTGGCGATTTTCTCGCCTTATGGCAGCGAGCCGGAAACGATTGCGGCTGATGTGAAAACTTTATTGTAAAAACGTAGTTGAGGCCGTCTGAAATGGGTTGTAGATTTCAGACGGCCTTCTTGTTTTTGATACGGCAAAGGAGAAGAACAAAATGACCGACACACTTTTAACGGTTGCTTTATCCAAGGGACGAATTTTTGAGGAAACCCTGCCGCTGTTGGCCGCCGCCGGTATTGTGCCTGCGGAAGAGCCGGAAAAATCGCGCAAGCTGATTATTGGCACGAATCATGACAATATCCGTTTGGTGATTGTGCGCGCGACCGATGTGCCAACTTATGTGCAATATGGTGCGGCAGATTTCGGTATTGCCGGTAAGGACGTGCTGATCGAGCATGGCGGAGATGGCCTGTATCAACCTTTGGATTTACACATCGCCTCATGCCGCATGATGGTGGCGGTTAAAAAAGGTTTTGATTACGCCGCTGCGTCCCAACCCGGCAGCCGCTTGCGGATTGCCACCAAATATCCCGACATCGCCGCCGAACATTTTGCCGGCAAAGGTGTGCATGTGGACATCATCAAACTGTACGGCTCGATGGAGCTTGCGCCTTTGGTCGGTTTGAGCGACGCGATTGTTGATTTGGTTTCCAGTGGCAATACGTTAAAGGCCAATGGTTTGGAAGCTGTAGAACATGTGGCTGATATTTCCAGCCGCTTGGTGGTCAACAAAGCTGCCTTGAAAACCAAATATGAGCTGTTGAATCCGATTATTCAGGCATTTGAAAATGCCGCTAAGGCCGTCTGAAAATTTTGGACAGACATTGCAAAACTGTCTGTCAACCCAGTTTGAAAGCCCCGTCATGATGCAAAGCAAACCGACACTTGATACGATTCTTTCCCATCGCTCCATCCGCAGGTTTACTTCCGAACCGATTACCGATGAAATCCTCGATACGCTGGTGCGTGCGGGGCAGCAGGCTTCGACTTCCAACAACCTGCAATGCGTTTCCATCATCCGCGTATCCGACCTTGCGCTGAGGCAGGGAATACATGAAGCGGCTGGAAGCGCACCTTATATTGTCCATTGTGCGGAATTTTTATTGTTTTGCATCGATTTTTTCAAACACAAGGCAATGTTTCCCGATGCACAAATTGATTGGGCGGAAGTTACCCTGATTGGCGCGGTCGATGCAGGCATTATGGCGCAAAACGTATTGCTTGCCGCCGAATCGCTTGGGCTGGGCGGCGTGTATATCGGCGCATTGCGCAATAATGCGCAAAAAGTGTCGGATGTATTGAACCTGCCGGATTATTGCGTGCCTTTGGTGGGATTGTGTCTCGGTTATCCCGACCAAGACCCGCCGCTTAAACCGCGCCTGCCTAAGGAAATGGTCTATGCCGAAAACGCTTGTCCGAGCCTGAATGCCGAGGCGGTTGAAGCCTATAATCAGGCAGTAGCGGATTATTATGAGTTACGCAAGGGTAGTCCGATACCTTGGAAAGAATCGCTGGCCAAAACCTTGGGCAATCCCGTACGGCCGCATATGTTGGCGTTTTTGCAGAAAAAAGGTTTTTTGAAAAGATAATGTTCAGACGGCCTGTATGTGGCTGAGGCCGTCTGAAGACAATAGGAATAAAACAAAGAAGAGAGCAAACCATGAAGAAACTCGACACCCAATCCCCTGATTTTCAAGCCGAACTCAAAGCGTTACTTGCTTTTGAAACCGCGCAAAACCCTGAAATCGACCGTATTGTTGCCGACATCTGCGCCGATGTTCAAAAACGCGGCGATGCGGCGCTGATTGAATATACCAACCGCTTTGACGGTACATCCGCTCAAACCATCGACGATTTAATCCTGACGCAAGACGATTTGCAGTCTGCGTTTGAGCGTTTGCCCGAAAACATTCAGACGGCCTTGAAAACGGCCGCGAGACGGGTGGAAAGCTACCATAAACACCAAAAAATGGAGTCGTGGACGTACGAAGACGAAGACGGCACGCTTTTGGGCCAACAGATTACGCCGCTTGACCGTGTCGGTATTTATGTTCCGGGCGGTAAAGCGGCGTATCCGAGTTCCGTCATCATGAATGCCATGCCTGCCCATGTTGCCGGCGTGAAAGAAATCATCATGGTCGTTCCCACTCCGAAAGGCGAGCGCAACGATATTGTGTTGGCGGCTGCTTTTGTGGCCGGTGTAACCAAAGTGTTTACGGTCGGCGGCGCGCAGGCGGTTGCAGCTTTGGCTTATGGTACGGAATCCGTGCCTCAAGTCGATAAGATTACAGGCCCGGGCAATGCTTTTGTCGCTGCGGCCAAGCGACGCGTGTTCGGCGTGGTCGGTATCGACATGGTGGCAGGGCCGTCTGAAATTTTGGTGATTGCCGATGGTACGACGCCTGCCGATTGGGTGGCCATGGATTTGTTCAGTCAGGCGGAACACGATGAAATTGCACAAGCGATTTTGATCGGTACTTCCCAAGCGTATTTGGACGAAGTTCAGACGGCCATGAACCGCCTGATTGAAACCATGCCGCGCCGTGCGATTATTGAAGCTTCATTGGGCAACCGCGGCGCAATGATTTTGGCTAAAGACTTGGACGAAGCCTGCGAAATCGCCAACTATATTTCTCCCGAACACTTGGAATTGTCGGTTGAGAATCCGCAAGAGTGGGCGAAAAAAATCCGCCATGCCGGCGCGATTTTCATGGGACGTTATACCAGTGAAAGCCTGGGCGACTATTGCGCTGGCCCCAACCACGTTTTGCCGACCAGCCGCACGGCGCGTTTCTCTTCTCCTTTGGGAACATATGATTTCCAAAAACGCTCCAGTCTGATTCAGGTTTCAGAACAAGGTGCGCAGAAGTTGGGCAAAACCGCCAGCGTGTTGGCGCATGGCGAAAGTTTGACTGCGCACGCCAGGGCGGCTGAGTTCCGTTTGAAAGACAATCCGTAAGAAACCAAAAAGGGCATCTAAACAGATGCCCTTTTTATTGTGATGAAGGTTTGGCCGATAAGGCATTAGGCCGTCTGAAAACAGGTTTAACGGTTTTTCAGCCAGTCATTACGCATTTGTGCGGCTTCTTCAAAATAGCGGTAAAGCTCGGTTTTGTTGCCGTCTGAAAGGAGCTGTTCCAATTTGGATAATTGTTCTTTCAAGTCGCCGGTCAGTTTGAGCAGGGCAGGGCGGTTGGCCAGGCAGATGTCTGTCCAGACGGCAGGGTGGCTGGAGGCAATGCGGGTAAAGTCGCGAAAGCCGGTGGCGGCATAGGGGAGATAGTCTTTGCCGTGCGGATGGTCGAACAAAGCGTGGACATAGGCAAAGGCGGTCAAGTGCGGCAAGTGGGAAACGGCGGCAAAAATATTGTCGTGTTCTTCGGCACTCATGGTGAAAATCTGCGAACCAACCGCCTGCCACAGGCTTTTCAACCGTCTTAGGCCGTCTGAAGCCTCTTGGCTGTGCAAGGTAATGATCAGGCGGCTGTTTTGAAACAAACCGCAACGCGCGGATTTTGCGCCGCTTTGATCCGAACCGGCAATCGGGTGGGCGGCAAAACATTGCGGCAGGCGCTCGGACAAGTGAGTGCGGAAGGCATCGAGTGCCGATTGTTTGGTGCTGCCGACATCGGAAACGCAGGCCGTTTCTTTTAAGAAAGGCTTGATGTCGCGGCATACGTCGGGCAGGATGGAGACCGGCGTGGCAATCACAACCAAATCGGCATTGCCGATGCTTTCGGCGCAAATATTCGGGTAGGCATGGTCGATGATGCCGCAGTCGAGCGCGTAATTGAGGTTGTCGGCATTGGTGTCGATGCCGGTAACGCTTTGCACCAGCCCCAAGCGTTTGAGGTCGAGCATGAACGAACCGCCGATTAAACCGACGCCGATAAGGGTAATGTGGGGAAAAAAGGCGGAAGTGTTCATGGTTTGAATCCGGTTTAAGTGGAAAAACTTATTTTAATCCGTTATGGAGGCCGTCTGAAAGTTGTCATCAAGGTTTCAGATGGCCTTTTTTAGGGTCGATTTTTCATGATTTAGGCATAGAAAACTCCGTTTAGTAGGATCATGTAACCGATTATCAGATTTTCATACACTAAAATAATCATCTGAATTAGTATAACGTCTTAAAGTAAGTAATTGGTATCTTAAAGTAAATTATTACATCATATTTTATTTTGATTGATATCGAATAAAATAATTCACTCAGAAAGAAGGAATTTATGAGTTTTTCACAAACCGAATTAGTCAACGCAATGCGTTTGCTTTCTACCCGTCTGCCTCAATTTCCCGAGCAGCAAAACCAAGTATCCCGTATGTTGCGCATTGTAACCGAACGTTTGAGCAGCCATTTGAATGAAAACCTGAAAGCGTTCGGCATCAATGAAAACCTGTGGTTTTCCCTGATGGCGGTTTACGTCAGCCCAAACAGCGAAATCCTGCCTTCGCGCTTGAGCGACCTGATGGACTTGACGCGCACCAGTGCCACACGCCTGTCGGACGATATGGTCGAGCGCGGCTGGGTAGAGCGTTATATCAATCAAAAAGACCGCCGTCAGATTGTGCTAAAATTGACACCTTCGGGTGAGACCTTCATCCACGAAGTATGGCCGCAAATTGCCCGTCAGAGTGGCCAAGCGTGGGAAGATTTCACGAAAGAGGATTATGATACGCTGCAACACCTGTTGGGTAAACTGTTGAATCGTTTGGGCAATTGACAACAGACGGCCTGATGGTCTGCGGCAGGCACACATAAACGGAGTCTGTATGAAATTAGGTTTGGTCAAATCAAGCGTATGCGTTGCCGCAGTTTCGCTGTTGGCGGCATGTGCGCCCTTCGGTAAACAGTCGCCTTTGGATGAGACAACAGCCTATCCGCTGCCGCAAGGCCAATCTGCCGCTGCTGCCCAAGACGGCTGGTGGATGAAGCTGAAAGATCAAAAATTAAACAATTTGATTGCTTCCGCCATTCAGACATCTACCAATCTGCGTGTCGTCAAAGCAAGGTTTGAGCAGGCTCAGGCGCAGCTGGGCGTTGTAGGAGCCGCAAACAAACCGCAAGTCGGCTTTGGTGTTACAGGTTTGGGTGCTTATGTTTCACCCAAACCTCAAGCCGGTATGGTCGATACCGACCACACATTGGTTTTGGCGAACGCAGCCTTGCAAGGCAGCTTGGTTTTTGACTTTTGGGGTAAAAACCGAGAGCAGATTCAAGCCGTTTTGGGAAAAAGCCGGGCTGCGGTTTATGAGGCGCAGCACATCCGCACCGAGCTGGCTCATGCCGTAGCCGCACAATATTTTGCGTGGCAGATGGCGACAGAACAACTGGCGCTGCTGGATACGCGCATAGAGTTGGCGGATAAAGCATTGAAACTGATGCAACAACGCGTTAAAGCGCAGCTGGCTCCAGCCGATGCCTTGCACGCGCTTGAAATGGCGCAACAACAATTGCAGCTTGAAAAATCGGCATGGACTCAGAAAAACGAGAAAATACGCAATAGTCTGGCAGTATTGACCGGCAGTGTGCCGGGCGCATTGAATGGACAGGTTCCGGAAAAAATGGCCGCTGTGCCGTCATTGCCGGTTAACCGTATTGAAGCGGACTTGCTGGCGGCCCGCCCCGATATCGCGGCACAAAAAGCCTTGCTTGAAGAGAAATGGCATATCGTCAAATCAACCGAAGCAGAGTTTTATCCGAATATTGAGTTGAAAGTTTTGGCAGGCATGACGCATATTGATGCGTTCAATCTGATTCGCGGACGGACATCCGGTATGTTGGGCATTGTTCCGGCTTTAAATCTGCCATTGTTTACTTCCGGTGCGCTGCAATCCAAATTGGCAGGTAAACGCGCCCAATATAACGAGCAGGTTGCCGTGTACGACCAAACTGTTTTGAACGCCATGCGTTCGGCGGCAGATGCCGTCGCGGACTATCAAAGCCTGAAACGCCGACAAGATACTTGGAACAAGATGGTCAATATCGCGGATAAATCTGTGCAAAATGCGAAAGGACGTGTTCGTGCAGGTTTGGATAACGGCTTGACCGCCTTGCAAAAACAAGACGAAGCTGTGCGTACGAAAATGTCAGCAGTTCAATACCATGCAGAATATCTGACAGCTTGGAGTAACCTTAATGCCCAGTTGGGCGGGGGTTTTAAATTAAATAAGAAATAAACGTTTTATTAAAACGTAGGCCGTCTGAAAGTAATTTTAGACGGCCTTTTGCTTACCTTATTTACATTTGCTACCGGAAGAAATTATTGTAATGAATAGAGTGTAACTATAGAATATGACCCTTTAGCGCGTTAAACGCGCGTATTGGGTTGAGGGTGGAGCCAGCAGCCTGGGGCAAGACAATAATATCGTTATCACAGGTACAGAATTAAAGTTGGGACTTATGGATACTCAATCAGAAAAAAATAATGTCCAAAAAGAAACAGAAGTAGCCGCTTCCGGCGCTAAGACGCATCGCAAACGCAATTTGGTTATCGTTACACTTCTATTCCTTATTACGGCGGCCGGATTCGCTTTGGCGTATTTCCTGTTTTGGCAGCATGAAGAAGAAACGGAAGATGCTTATGTGGCCGGTCATTTGGTGATGATTACGCCGCAGGTGAACGGCACGGTGCGCAAAGTCATGTATGACGATACGGACGTCGTGAAAAAAGGCGATGTTTTGGTGGCTTTGGACGACAGCGATTTTCAGCTGGCATACGATCGTGCGCAAAATGAATTGATTCAGGCCATCCGTCAAAACAAACAGCAAACTGCGGTCAATTCAAAAGCCAAAGCGCAAGTATTGTTGCGCAAAGCCGATTTGGCCCGTGCGCAAGCCGATTTGCGCCGCCGCGAATCTTTGGCGGGTACGGAAGCGGTTTCCGGCGAAGAGCTCAGCCATGCCCGTGCCGCTGTGATTCAGGCTCAGGCTGCATTGAAAGCGGTTGAGGCGGAAGAAGTTTCCGCTCAGGCAGCGTTGGGCAGCAATATTCCTCTGCGCCAACAACCGGCAGTTCAGACGGCCATCAGCCACATCAAAGACGCTTGGCTGAATTTGCAACGTACGCAAATCCGTTCGCCGATCAGCGGCCAAATTGCCAAACGTAATGTCCAAGTCGGCCAACGTATCGCGCAAGGTACGCCGATGATGGCCGTTGTGCCTCTGTCTGAATTGTGGGTGGATGCCAACTTTAAAGAATCGCAACTGCGTAAAATGAAAATCGGCCAGCCTGTTGAAATGACAGCCGATTTGTACGGCAGTAAAGTAGTTTACCATGGCAAGGTCATGGGTTTGTCGGCAGGTACGGGCAGTGCGTTCTCATTGTTGCCGGCGCAAAATGCAACGGGCAACTGGATTAAAGTCGTACAACGTGTGCCGGTGCGCATCAGTTTGGATGCCAAAGAATTGCAAAAAAATCCGCTCCGTGTCGGTTTGTCGATGACTGTTAAAGTCGATGTTGCCGAGAAGGGTAGCGGTAAAGCCATGACTGCCGAAGCAGAACGAAATACTGCGCTGCCGGAAACGGAAAGTGTGGATTGGAAAGCCGCCGATGCTTTAGTCGATAAAATCTTCGAGCAATACGCAAAATAATCTTTTCAGACGGCCTGGGTCTTTTATTGAAGGCTCAGGCCGTCTGAAATATTGATTCTCTTCAATCGACCGCTTTGGCGGTTGTCTTATAGTTTAAAAATATGAATTATCCGCCGTTACAAGGGTTTAAGCTGGTGTTGGCAACGTTGGCGCTCAGCTTGGCCGTATTTATGGAAGTCTTGGACAGCACCATCGCCAACGTCGCCGTGCCCGTTATCGCAGGGGATTTGGGTGCTGCGACCACGCAGGGCACTTGGGTGATTACCTCATTTGCCGTAGCCAATGCCATTTCCGTCCCACTGACCGGCTTTTTGGCCAAGCGGTTTGGCGAGGTTAAAATCTTTATTGCTGCCGTGATTGGTTTTGTCGTAACGTCATGGCTGTGCGGTATGGCGCATAATCTTCAAGCCTTGGTTTTTTTCCGGGTGTTGCAAGGCTTTATCGCCGGGCCTTTGATTCCCTTGTCCCAAAGTCTTTTGATGGCTTCCTATCCGCCTGAAAAACGAACATTGGCATTGGCCTTATGGGCGATGACTGTCGTCGTTGCCCCTGTGTTGGGGCCGATTCTAGGCGGTTGGATTTCGGACAACTGGCATTGGGGATGGATTTTCTTTATCAATATCCCAATCGGGGTTTTATCCGCCTCCATTGCTTGGAAACAGCTTAGACACAGGGAAACCGAAATCATTAGGGCGCCGATTGATTACGTCGGGCTGGTATTGATGATTGTCGGTATCGGTGCCTTACAAATGATGCTTGATAGGGGTAAAGAGTTGGATTGGTTTGCCTCGGGAGAGATTATCGTTTTGGGCGTTACCGCTTTGGTGTTTCTAACCTATTTTATTGTTTGGGAGCTGGGCGAGAAATACCCGATTGTTGATTTGTCATTGTTTAAAAATAGAAATTTTACGATAGGCGTTGTTGCGACATCCTTGGGTTTCATGGTCTATATGGGTACATTGACCTTGCTGCCTTTGGTGTTGCAATCAAATCTCGGCTATACCGCCACTTGGGCCGGTTTGGCTGCTGCGCCGGTGGGTTTTTTGCCGATTATTCTGTCGCCGATTATCGGTAAGTTTGGTAATCGCGTCGATATGCGCCTGTTTGTCAGTGCCAGCTTCTTGGTGTTTGCCTACACATTCCATTGGCGAACCGATTTTTATGCCGGTATGGATATGAGCAACGTCGTTTGGCCGCAATTTTGGCAGGGTTTAGGCGTAGCCATGTTCTTCCTGCCTTTGACCAGTATCACGCTGTCGCATATGAAAGGCAATCAAATTGCCTCAGCCAGTAGCCTGTCTAACTTCTTGCGTGTGTTTATGGGCGGTGTCGGAGTATCCGTTGTCAGCACCATGTGGGAACGACGCGAAGCTCTGCACCATACTCAGCTGACCGAACATATTAATTCATTGTCCTCAATCAGCAACCAATCTATTCAAGGCATGATGGCCAATGGCCTGAGCAAAGAGCAAGCCCTGGCTGCGATAAATAGTACCATTTCCCAGCAAGGCTTTATTATTGGCTCAAATGAAATCTTCTTGGCAGGCAGTATCATATTCATCAGCATGATCCCCATTATTTGGTTGGCAAGACCACCATTTAACGGCTCCAGTGGGGGAGGACATTAAATAAAAGGCCGTCTGAATTTCAGACGGCCTTTTATCTATATATTATTTAAGACTCAATAACAGATCCCTAAATGCATTCGGATCTTTAATAAATGTCATTTCACCTGATTGAGGAAAATGGAAATCCAGTAGGCGGGATACCCAGAAACGGATACATCCGGCTCTTTGTGCAGTAGGGAAATATGCGCGTTCTTCATCAGATAAAGGACGCACGCTTTCATAGCCATGGATAAAAGCATCATAAAGAGCAGGGTCTAATTTATTATCGGCTGTCCGCGCCCAGTCGTTAACTGCAATGGCCAAGTCGTACATGAAATTACCATTGCACGCATAATAGAAATCGATAAAGCCGGAAACTTCATCTCCATTAAGCAGTACGTTGTCTTTAAATAAATCGGCATGGATAATACCGGAAGGCAAATGTTCTCCAAGATTTTCATCTAAAGCAGCAATTTCAGCTTGAAGCAGTTTGGCATCTTCGCTATCTAAAACCGTGAGTAACTGGGTACAGGCATCATGCCACCAGCCATCATAACGGGGATTTTTCATTTTTAAAGGAAAATCTTGGCCGGCTAAATGCATTTTGGCCAACATCGCACCAGTGTGGAAACATTGTGCCTCAGTCGGCCAGCCGGTATCGGAGCCATTCAAACAAGTTACCAAGCAAGCAGGTTTTCCGGCTAACATAGAATGCAGTCCACCATCTTTACGAGCAATCGGAGCGGCGCAGGCAACGCCATTTTGGCTCAAGTGTTGGTTTAGCTCTAAAAAGAAAGGCAGTTCCTCTGATTTTAAAACCTCAAAAACAGTCAACACATAACGACCGGTTGAGGTAGTCAGAAAATAATTACTGTTAGTAATTCCTTGAGCAATCCCCTGCAAAGAGACAAAATCTCCCAAATTATATTGCAGCAAGAAATCGCGCATTTGAGCGTCGGAAACACTGGTATAGACAGACATAGCAAACTCGAAGCTGAAATAAAATCAAAGAAACATCATACCAAAAAACAAGCGTCAACAATATAAATTAAAGCATAGGTCAAATTCAAAAGGCCGTCTGAAACCAAAATTTCAGAC
>NZ_KV832196.1:0-407 GCF_001837375.1 Neisseria sp. HMSC066H01 | reverse complement strand
GTCGGCTTCAGCGTTCTTACCATCTGCACCGGTTGCACCAGTTGCGCCGGTATCGCCTTTGGCACCGGTTGCACCGTCTTTAACGATGGTAGTAGTGGTGTTACCGTTACCGTCTTTGATGGTTACAGTGTGAGTACCGTCGCCGTTGTCTTTAACGTCGGCTTCAGCGTTCTTACCATCTGCACCAGTATCGCCTTTAGCACCAGTTGCACCGGTGTCACCTTTAGCACCAGTAGCACCGTCTTTACCGTTTTTACCGTCTTTAACGATGGTAGTAGTGACTGAACCGGTACCCAGATCAGTAATAGTGATTGTATGGGTACCATCACCATTATCTACAACTTCACCTGTGATGCTGGTGCCGTCTTCACCTTTTTCGCCGGTATCGCCTTTAGCACCAGTTGCAC
>NZ_KV832195.1:530830-563548 GCF_001837375.1 Neisseria sp. HMSC066H01 | reverse complement strand
AAAAAAGGACGTGCGCGGGCACGTCCTTTGAGGAGAATGAAGGGAGCGATTATTCGCTCCAGCTGACTAAGCCTAGCATCCAAGTAAGGAGAATCAGACCACCGAATACGATGCGGTAGTAGGCAAAAGGAACATAGTTTTTACTGGAAACAAATTTCAGCAAAGCTTTTACTGCTAATAAACCGGCGATAAATGCTGCGATAAAACCGATGGCAATTTGTCCGACATCTTGCAAGGTAAAGAGTTTGTAGTTTTTTAAGATGTCGTAACCTGTTGCCGCAATCATCATTGGTACAGCAAGGAAGAATGAAAATTCGGTAGCCGTTTTTCGTTCTAGTCCCCACAGCATACCGCCCATGATGGTACTGCCTGAACGTGATGTCCCAGGGATAAGGGCACAAATTTGGGCGCATCCTACAACAAATGCGTCAATTGGGCGCATATCATCGACATGGTTGACTTTAGGTTTGGCTGTTGTTTGGCGTTTTTCAACCCATAAAATGAAGAAGCCGCCCAATACCAGCATGGTAGCAACGGTAATCGGGTTGAAAAGATGCAATTTAATTTGTTTACTGAATAAGAGACCAACAATCGCAGCGGGGATGAACGCGATAAATAAATTCAGCACAAAGCGATTGGCTGTTCGCTCTTTGCCTAGTCCTTTTATGATATGGGTAAATCGTTGGCGATATTCGAATACAACGGCTAATACGGCTCCGAGCTGGATGGCGATTTCGAATACTTTTCCGTTACTTCGGAAATTCATTAAGTCGCCGAATACAATCAAGTGACCGGTACTTGAAATGGGGAGGAACTCGGTTAAACCTTCGATGATACCGAGAATAAGTGCTTTAAATAAAATCAGAATGTCCATAAGTTTTCAGACGGCCTTAAGGCCGTCTTTCTTTTGTTGAATAGTTAAAGTGGTTTTGAGGATTGTTCGCGGCGGACTTTAATGATGAGCTCGTCTATGGTTTTCATACCGGCTTTCCAGTCGCTACCGTTGAAATTGACTTTGTATTTACCACCGACAATGACAGTTGGTGTGTTTTCAATTCGATAAGTTTCCGTCAATTGCTGCATTTTTGCAGTAGCCGATGTGGCAGCAGGGCTATTGTAGGCTTGAAGCAGTTTTTTACTGTCAAAACTTGTCTGTTTGCCGACCCATGTGCGGAATACATTTGCATCAGCCAAGTTAATCTTCTGTTCGTAAACGGCTTTGAAGATAACTGGATTGGCCTGATATTTTAAACCTGAAAGATTGACGGCAGCGGCTACCTTGGCCAAGCCCAACATTTCAGGCATCCAAACGACATGTTCTGTCCGTAAGGAAATATCTTTGGCGAAGGTTTTGCTGTGTTGCAACAAAACCGGATCGAGATGGTAACAATGGACGCAGAAGTAGCCGAAAAATTCTAGCACTTCAATTTTTCCGGCTTGCTGCTGCGGGATAGGGCGACTAAGAACGGTATAGTCCACGCCTTCGGTAGCAGCCTGCGCACTCAGACTGAGCAGGCTCAGGCTGAGTGCGGCAATAGTTTGTTTCATACGCTGCTTCATCAGTGATTCCATTATTTGGTAGAACGAATCAAGCTGTTGATATTATGGCCTTGCAGGTTTTTTTGCAGTTTCATAGCGGCTTCCTGCGGCATGGTGTTACTTTGAACTCGATAAATGGTTTTGTCGCCGTTTTGCGATTCAACCACTTTGGAAGAAACACCTAAAATAGCCAATTTCGCACGTTGTGAATCTGCGCTGGAGCGGTCTGCATATGAACCAAGTTGCAGGAATGCCTTTTTACCGCTGTTGGCAGCTGCTTCGGCTTTTTCTGCCGATTGTTTGCCAGCGGCGTTGCTGCTTTCTTTTGTTGTAGAGGCATTTGCAGCTTTGCGTGCTTTTTCGATGCTGCCGCTGTTGAGGATTTGCTCAGGTGTCGGCTTGTTTTGTTTCTTGGCTTCGGCCGCTTTTTTCTCAGCCAATTTGCGCTCGGCACGCTCTTTTTGTTTGTCGGTCAGTTGGTCGGCCGCTTTTTTATCTTTTGCAGTTTTATCAGCAGCTTCTTTTTCAGCTTTGGCTTTTTCTGCGCGTTTTTTTTCTAATTCGGCTTTTTTCTCGGCCAGTTTTTTCTTAACGGCTTCTTTTTCTGCTTCCGCTTTTGCAGCTTTTTCTTTGGCTTCACGTTCGGCTTTGTCGGCGGCAGTTTTGTCTGCTCTTTCTTTGGCTTCGCGTTCGGCTTTATCGGCAGCGGCTTTTTCAGCTTTTTCTTTAGCTTCGTGTTCGGCTTTTTCTGCTTCAGCTTTATCCGCTTTTTCTTTGGCTTCGCGCTCGGCTTTTTCCTGAGCCTCTTTTTCTGCTTGTGCCGCTTTCTCTTCAGCTTCTTTGGCAGCCTTTTCAGCCGCTTCTTTTGCTTTGGCTTCTTTCTCCGCCGCTTCTTTTTCAGCCTTGGCTTTTTCTTCATCTGCTTGGCTGGACGAATTGTCGGTAGCAGGGCGTTTCTCTGCTTTGTCTTGAGGCTTCAGGATTTCAGGTTCTTCACTTTGTTTAGGCTGGGTCAGCTCTTTGAAAACGTTTTGGTTGCCTTGGTTCAGGAAGAACAAAATACCGGCAATAATACCTGTTGCCAGTATCAGGCCGAAAAAGAAACCGGCCAAGCCTTTGCCATATTGTGTAGATTTTTTCATGACTTACCTTGTAATAATGGGTTCAGACGGCCTGAAGGGAGACTGTCTGAGTTTGAATTCGATATTTTATCAATAACCGTTATGGACGGCAAAATCCTGATGCTTTGTTTACTCTAGTTTTACTTAAATATAAAGATTCAGGCCGTCTGAAAAGTTAGAGGGCGCGACGGAAACCGATGGCTTTCATCACATGGGTTTTACTGACTTCTTCATCGCCTGCCAAATCGGCCAGCGTACGGGCAACGCGCATGATGCGGTGGAAACTGCGCGCGGATAGGGACAGTTTTTCGAGCATGGTTCCCAAGGCTTCTTGCGCTTCTTTTTGGATACGAGCTTTGCCATCGAGCTCGCTGACACTCAATTCGGCATTAACTTTGCCTTGTCGGCCGTATTGGATTTTGCGCGCGGCGGTAACGCGTTCTAATACGGCGGCACTGGATTCACCAGCTTCTTGTTGCATCAGCTCGGCAGCGGAAAGGCTGGGTACTTCGATGGTTAAATCGATGCGGTCGAGTAATGGCCCTGAAATTTTGCTTCGATAACGGGCGATGCTTTCAGGCGTGCAGCGGCAAGGTTTGGACGGATGACCGAGATAGCCGCAAGGGCAGGGGTTCATGGCGGCGACAAGTTGGAACTTGGCCGGATAAACAGCTTGGCGTGCGGCGCGGGAAATATGGATTTCGCCGTTTTCCAAAGGTTCGCGCAACACTTCCAATACTTTACGGTCAAACTCGGGCAATTCGTCTAAAAACAACACACCGTGGTGCGCCAATGAGATTTCTCCCGGACGTGGGTCTGAACCGCCGCCGACCATGGCGGCCGAGCTGGCGCTGTGGTGGGGACTGCGGAAAGGGCGGTTGCTGTCGAGTTGCTGTTGATGGTTGGGCAGGAGCGAACGCAATGCCCAGACTTCGACCAATTCGTCTTCGGTCAAAGGGGGAAGGATACCGGGCAAACGTTGCGAAAGCATGGATTTGCCCGTTCCCGGCGGTCCCATCATCAGCAGGCTGTGTCCGCCTGCCGCGGCGATTTCCAAGGCGAGGCGGGCGGTATGTTGGCCTTTGACATCAGCTAAGTCGGGTATTTTACTTTGTTCAGACGGCCTTTGTGGCAGTTTGCATTCGGTTTGTGTCAACGGTTCGATGTCGTTTAAATGGGCGGCCACTTCGCCCAAAGAACGTGCGCCATAAACCGCAATGCCACGCATGACGGCAGCCTGTTCGGCATTTTCTTGTGGCAAGACGAACGAACGGCCGGCCTGCATTCCCTGCCATGCCATGGCCAGCGCGCCGCGTACGGGACGCAGCAAGCCGGACAGCGCCAATTCTCCGGCAAACTCATATTGCGCGAGCTTTTCAGGATTAATTTGTCCCGATGCGGCAAGAATGCCCAAGGCAATCGGTAAATCGAAACGGCCGGATTCTTTGGGGAGGTCGGCCGGTGCGAGGTTGACGGTAATTTTCTTGGCGGGGAAGTCAAAGCCGCTTTGGATGATGGCGGCACGCACGCGGTCGCGGCTTTCTTTAACTTCAGTATCGGGCAAACCGACGATATTGAAATGTGGCAAGCCGTTGGCAAGGTGGGCTTCCACTTCGACCAACGGCGCATTCATGCCGCTTAAGGCGCGGCTGTAAACCAAAGCAAGCGACATGTTTCAGACGGCCTTATTCGGCAGCTTCGGTTTGTTGTTTGATTTCGGCAACAGCTTCTTCCGCAGCGGCTTCGGCCGCTTTCAAAGCAGCTTCTTCAGGCTCTTGAGCAGCTTCGAGTTTGTCCAAACGGGCTTCCAATTCGGCCAGTTTGGTACGGGTTTTAATCAAAACCTGTTGTTGGATGTCGAATTCTTCGCGGGTCACCAAGTCCATGCGGTTGAACGCGCTGCCGAGCATGGCTTTAACGTTTTTTTCCATGTCTTTAGCAGGGCTGTTGGCGATGGTTTCGCTGATTTTGGAGCTGACTTCTTCAAAAAGTTGTTTGCCGAACATAATCCGTATCCTTTATTCAGAATGTATATAGAAATTCAAGTGGCTATTGTATAAGGAAAAAGGCCGTCTGAAAACGGGAATTTTGAGACGGCCTTTGCTTTCTATCGTAAATATTCCGTGTATTTTAACGCTCAACACGGGCTTTAAAAACAGGCATCAGCCAAGCACCGCCTGTGAAGCCTTTGCATGAGCCAGTGGTGTGTTCCTCACTGCGGACAAACGTTTTACCGTCCCACACCGCTGCATTGCCAGACCAGCAGTCGCCGATCCCTCGGCCTTTGAAGCTGCCGCTAAGGGTGGCTGTTTTCTCATCGAATCCGCCGTGCCCGCCGTATGTCATTGGCGGCAGTACTTGTTCGATTTTGGTCAATTCTTTGTTGGCAATGGCATAGTAGCCGCCGGTTTGATAGGCTCCGCCGATACAGATGGCCTCTACCAATACTTGTTGTTTGTTGAGCGGATAAATACTTAGGCTGCGATTCCAATCCATGTGCTCTTTATCATGCAGGGCGGGGCAGTAATTGTCATCGTCAGTGGGAGCATGGTTGTTGCTGTCTCGCAGCAGTTTCATGACGGCATTGTGGCGCGGCGTGTTTTGCTCCAGTGTATCGCTTGCTTTTTGTGGTACGGCAACGGTACGGATAACGGGTTTGGGCTGAGGGTTTAATACTGCCTGACTACTGTCGCCTTTGCGTATCAGCGCGGAAGGCGTATTCAGACGGCCTTGGAATTCGTCCGCTTTCAACATCGCCGCCGCTGCACCTTGGTCGGACAAGTGCCATTCATATTTTCCAGAGCGGATGCTGATTTTGCTCTCTTTTTTCAATGCTTCGAGTAAGGCGCTGGTTTGCGCTTTGCTCAATTTGCCTTGGCCTTTTTTATTGAACGCCAATTTGCCCAGTGATTTACCGTTCAATACCAATTCGTTGCGGGTTGCAATGCTGGCGAGTTGTGCTTCATCGTCATTAAATGGCAGTAGGGAAACTTTACCAATTACGGCGGCATTCGCCCCTGCTTGTCGGGTAAACAGGATAGAAACCGGCGGCTCTGTTTCATCTGCCTGATATCCGGCAAGACGGCAGGTGCCGGTATTGTCGCAAGCAATGTCCCAGTCTTTGTAATTTTGATAAAAGCCTTGAGTCGGTGCGGCAAGCGCAGTAGCGGGCAAAACAGCCAACAGCCATTTTTTCATGATGTATGCTTTCAATTTTATTTGGTAGCTTCACAAAAACATTACGGCAATCCAAAATTTCGTTGCGCTGTTTTTGTGAAAATACGATGTGTCGTTCGTAAAAAGGTTTTGAATATTTAGATGTAAAAAGGCCGTCTGAAACTCCCGTTCAGACGACCTTTATTATTTTTTTACACGCCTGCGGCTGCTTTCAATGCGGCTGCTTTGTCGGTGCGCTCCCAAGTAAATTCAGGCTCTTCGCGACCGAAGTGGCCGTAGGCGGCGGATTTTCCGTAAATCGGGCGCAGCAGGTCGAGCATTTGGACGATGCCTTTAGGGCGCAGGTCGAAATGTTCGCGAACCAGGGCAATCAGTTTTTCTTCGCTGATTTTGCCGGTGCCGAAAGTATCGATGGAAATCGAAGTCGGTTCGGCAACGCCGATGGCGTAGGAAACTTGGATTTGGCATTGGGTTGCCAAACCGGCGGCGACGATGTTTTTCGCAACGTAGCGGCAGGCGTAAGCGGCGGAACGGTCCACTTTGGACGGGTCTTTGCCGGAGAATGCACCGCCGCCGTGCGGAGCAGCGCCGCCGTAGGTATCGACGATGATTTTACGGCCGGTCAAACCGCAGTCGCCTTGCGGGCCGCCGATAACGAAGCGGCCGGTCGGGTTGATCAGGTATTTTGTTTCGGCAGTCAGCATTTCGGGTGGCAGAACGGGCTTGATAATCTGCTCAATCACGGCTTTGCTCAGTTCTTCATGGCTGATGGCAGGGTCGTGCTGGGTGGACAGGACGACGGTGTCGATGCGTTTTACCTTGCCGGTTTCGCTGTCGTAAACCACGGTCAGTTGCGCTTTGGCATCAGGACGCAGCCAAGGCAGGCGGCCGTCTTTGCGCAATTCGCTTTGACGCTGCATCAGGCGGTGGCTGTAATAGATGGCAAACGGCATCAGGGTAGGGGTTTCGTCGCAGGCATAGCCGAACATCAAACCTTGGTCGCCCGCGCCTTGGTTCAAGTCGATGCCTTCGCCTTCGTTCACGCCTTGGGCGATGTCGGGGGATTGCTGGTCGTAGTACACGCCGACTGCGCAGCCGTTGGCGTCAAAGCCCAGCTCGGAGGAGTTGTAACCGATGCGTTTGATGGTTTCGCGTGCGACTTTGATGTAGTCTACTTGGGCGGTGGTGGTGATTTCGCCTGCCAATACGCACAAGCCTGTGTTGACCAAGGTTTCAGCGGCGACACGCGCTTTGGGGTCTTGCGCCAAGATGGCATCCAAAATTGCATCGGATACTTGGTCGGCAACTTTATCCGGATGGCCTTCAGATACCGATTCGGAAGTAAACAGATATTCGCTCATTGCTATTCTTTCATTAAAAACAGGCTACTGTGTTTTCAGACGGCCTTTTATTTCGGACAGCGGAAATCATAACAAAAACTCCGCTTTTTCTCTATACAAGTGAGAAACATTCGCACTTGCCTGCTGTTTCGGAATCCTGTTGCGCGTTTCTTACAGGCAAAAAAATTCCCGCATTAAGCGGGTTTGGATTGCTCTGGCGAGCCACATCGGTTTTTCAACCGTCCACCTTACCTTTCCGTTTGAAAAGCAGGTTGGCATGGAATTCCCAACTCTTAATGCAGCGCGGATAGTAGCAGAAAAGCAGGTGCGCCGCAATATATTTGCCCGAAGTCTGTTTTGTTCAGACGGCCTGTTTCGTTTACAATCTGTCCACTTCATTTTGGTAAAACCTTATGCAAACGCTTGTTACCTTTGTTTTTAAATTTTTGGCCGCGCTGCCTTTGGCTTGGTTGCACAAATTAGGCAACCTGCTGGGTAGTTTGGGTTTTCGTGTGCTGTCGAAAGATCGCCGGCGTGTTTTTGAAAACATGAAACTTGCCGGTTTGAACCCGACGGACGAGGCGGTGAAAAAAGTTTTCCGTGAAACGGCAAAAGGCGGCTTGGAATTGCCGGTGGCGTTTTTCAGACGGCCTGAGGAAATTGAAAACCTGTTTGTCAGCGTCAACGGTTGGGAACATGTTCAGACGGCCTTGAGCGCGGGCGAAGGTTTGCTGTTTATCACGCCGCACATCGGCAGCTATGATTTGGCAGGCCGCTACATCAGCCAGCAGCTGCCGTTTCCGCTGACGGCGATGTACAAACCGCCGAAAATCAAGGCTTTTGATGCGGTGATGCAGGCGGGGCGCGTGCGAGGTAAAGGCAAGACTGCGCCGACCAGCATTCAGGGCGTCAAACAAATCATCAAGGCCCTGCGCGGCAGCGAAGCGACCATTGTGTTGCCGGACCATGTACCGTCTCCAGAGGAAGGGGGCGACGGCGTGTGGGTGGACTTTTTCGGCAAACCTGCCTACACCATGACGTTGGCGGGCAAGCTGGCGCAAGTTAAAGGCGTGAAGGCTTTGTTTTTCTGCGGTGAGCGTCTGCCCAACGGGAAAGGCTTTGTCTTGCACATCGAGCCATTGCGCGGCGAGTTGAACGGCGATAAGGAGAACGATGCGCGCGTGATCAATGAAAATACCGAATATTGGATACGCCGTTTTCCGGAACAATATTTGTTTATGTACAACCGCTACAAACATCCCGAAGGCGCGCCTTTCCCGCCGCCGGAAGTATAGGCTTGCCGAATGTAAAAAACCTGCTTGGATTCAAGCAGGTTTTGTATTTGGTCGGAATGAGAGGATTCGAACCTCCGACCCCTTCGTCCCGAACGAAGTGCGCTACCGGGCTGCGCTACATTCCGAATGTGGGGAATTATAGGATAGGAGAAGCCGGTTTGTACAGGGGGTCGATAAATAATTAATAATTGGCTGCCGATGGATTTGTTTTGTTTTAGGCCGTCTGAAGCGATGTGTTTCAGACGGCCTGTGTTTTTGTTTGCCGCTTCTGCTGAAGCATTTGTCCTAATGGCATTATAATGTGGGCAATTGTTTTTTAGATTGTCTGCTATGTTTTATCTTTATCAGTCCGACCGTTTGGAAGCGCTTGCCGAAATGTGCGCGCATATTCATCAGGCCTTGCCTTTGGATGCGGTATTGGCGCAGGAAGAAGTGGTGGTGCAGAGCCAGGGGATGCGGCGTTATCTGAATGTGTTTTTTGCGCGCAAACTCGGCGTGGCGGCGAATTTGAAGTTCAGCCTGCCGGCCGGTTTGGCGTGGCAGCTGATGCGTAAATTGGTTCCCGATGTGCCGCCGCTCAGCCCGTTTTCGCCTGAGGTCATGCGTTGGCGTTTGCTGGATTTGTTCCGCAGCGAAGCGTTTCAGACGGCCCCGGAATACGAAAACGTGCGCCTGAAGCTGGAAAGTTATTTGCACAGTTCGGCATCGGCGGATTATCAGCTTGCCGGACAAATGGCGGATATTTTCGACCAATATTTGGTGTACCGGCCGGATTGGATTGATGCGTGGCAGGCCGGGAAGCTGCTGGGTTTGGGCGATGATGAGGATTGGCAGGCGCGGCTGTGGCGTTATTTGGACGATGGCAGCCAATCGGCGCCGCACCGCGTGGCCTTGTGGGAAAAGCTGTTGGCGCAGTTGGATAAATCGGTCTTGCCGCAAAGGTTGTTTGTATTCGGCATTTCGACAATGGCGCCGATGTATCTGCAACTGCTGCACCAAATTTCCAAGCATTGCGATGTGTTTGTGTTTGCGCTCAACCCGAGCAGCCAATATTGGGGCGAGGTCATCGACGAGGCGCAGATTTTGAAAAGGGGCGATGAGGCGGATTTGTCGCAGGCAGGGCATCTGCTGTTGGCTTCTTTGGGCAAGCAGGGGCGTGATTTCTTTGATTTTCTGTCGGAAGTGGAAACCGAGCAGGATATTCAGGTTTATGAAGAGGGAAAAGACGATACCTTGTTGCATTGCCTGCAAAACGATATCCAAAACTTAATCATGCCGTCTGAACGCTTATACCAACAGGAAGAAGGCGAAGCAGGCGCGCAGCAGGCTTGGGTTCAGGTTCACGATGCGGACGGAAATTCAGTGTGTGTCGAGCCGGACAAGCTGTTGAATGACGGCTCGGTCAAAATCGTCGCGGCACACAGTCCTTTGCGCGAACTGCAGATTTTGAAAGAAGAGCTGTCGCTGGTGTTGCAAAATAATCCTGACTGGCAGCCGCACGATATTGCCGTTTTGACGCCGAACATCGAGCCCTACAGCCCGTTTATCGAAGCCGTTTTTGGACAGGAGCAGGCGGGCAGCCAGGCTTTGCCGTATTCGATTTCGGATGTAAAACTCAGCCGCCGCCAGCCCTTGCTGTATGCTTTGGCGCAAACATTGGACTTGCTGGAAAGCCGGTTTGAAGTGGACAAGGTTTTACCTTTGCTGGAAAGCCGGTTGGTGCTGCAACGCTTCGGTTTGAGCGAGGAAGATGTGCCGCTGCTGCATGAGGCTGTTGCCGGATTGAATGTGCATTGGGGTTTGGACCAAACCATGCGCGAGGGTAAAGACAACCTCTTTACTTGGCAGCAGGCGGTAGAGCGTTTGGCCTTGGGCTGGATGCTGCCCGAAGGCGGCCACGGTATGTGGCAGGGTGTGAGCGCGTGGCATAGCAACGTCAACCAGTTGGATGTGTTCAGCGGTTTTGCCGAATTTATCCGTACTTTGGCCGATATGGCGGCGCAATGGCAAGAACCTGCCGATGTGGAAGGCTGGGTGCAGCGTTGCCGCGATTTGCTGGAGAAACTGTTTGCACCGGATACGGACGACCAATACGCCAAGCAGCAGTTTGAGCAGTCTTTGGCGAAATGGCAGGAAGAGGCGCAGTTGGCCGAATTTGACGGATTGTTGCCGTGTAAAACCGTTATCCGCCATATCCGCCGTTTTTTGGACAGTGAAAGCCAAGCCGGATTTTTGAGCGGCGGCATTACTTTTTGCAGTATGGTGCCGATGCGCAGCCTACCGTTTAAAATGGTTTGCCTGCTGGGTTTGAATGACGGCGATTTTCCGCGCAATACCAAAGCGGCGGTGTTCGACCTGATTGCCAAACATCCGAAAAAAGGCGACCGCGCCCGCCGCGACGACGACCGTTATCTCTTCCTCGAAGCCTTAATCAGCGCGCGCGAAATGCTGTATTTGTCGTATATCGGCCGCGATATACGCAATGATGCTGAGTTTGCGCCGTCTTCGTTAATCAGCGAGCTGCTGGATACCATTGCCGCCATGACGGGGAAAAGCGGGCACGAGTTGGCGGAGAAATGGGTGAAACATCATCCTTTGCAGGCGTTTTCGCGCCGTTATTTCCAAAAGGACGCGCTTTCAGACGGCCTCTTCAGTACGCGCCAAGATTACGCCGATGCGCTGAACCAACCGCCAGTAGAAGCGCAGCCGTTTTTCCTTGAGGCTTTAAGTCAGGAAGAGCCGGGCAAAACCATTCAGCAGGGCGAGCTTATCAGTTTTTGGCGCAACCCTGTCAAAGTTTGGCTGAAGAGAAATTTAAGCTGGGATCAGCCGTATTTGGACGGCGCATGGGAATCTGCCGAACCGTTTGAGCCGCAACATGAAGGCCGGATTGCCGATGCCTATTTGGATGCGCGGCGCAAAGGTGAAGATTTTGAAGACACGGCCATTCGGCTGAATGCAGAAAGCCTGATGCCGGTAGGCGAGTTGGGCGGCTTGTGGCAGAAGCAGTATCAGATATCTGCAAAAAACGTAGATGCCGAGTTGATACGCAGCAACAAAAGGCCGTCTGAACCTTATGAATTACACTTTGACGACTTGGTTTTACAAGGCACCATCGGCAATCTTTACGAATGCGGCCGCATTGTGTTCCAAAACCAAAAAGACAATGCGCCCAACCGCATTGCCCGTTTATTGGAGCATTTGATTTTTTGTGCCGTCGCCCCTCAATCCGTTGAAAACCGACAAACCCATATTGTCAGCTTGGGACAGACCGAAACCTATGCCGCCATCGAGCAAGAGGCGGCGAGGGCACTTTTGAAAGAATGGTTGGTATATTTCCGAATCGGACAAAATACCCCCTTGCCGTTTTTTGCCAAAACCAGCCTTGCCGCTGCGGAGGAATACAGCAAGAAAGAAGATTGGGATGCAGCCTTGAGAAAAGCCTATGAGGTTTTTAACGGTAATAAAATGAACAAAGGGCAGAAAGAATATACCGAAGTGAAGCTGGTGTTCGGTCATTCGGACGAAGCGCCGCTTGAAGAGCCGCTATTTGAAAACCTTGTCGTCAATCTGCTTGTTCCGCTTTTGAACAGTGCGGCAGGGAAAAACAATGCAACAGAACAGGAGTAAAGCATGGCCACTTATACAGAATATTTGGATTTTGATACCGAAGAAGACAAATTGAAACAGCAGCAACTCTATCAGGCGACCGAGCTGTCGGCGCAAACGGCAGCGGCGGTTAAAAAGATCAGCCGTCCGCAAAACTGGCTGCTTGCCGCTGCGCCATACTGCCCCGATTGCCGCGTGTTTGTGCCGTTTATTCAAAAAATGGCGGAGTTGAACCCCAATATCCGTGTCAACTATATTGCCCGCAGTGATTTTGACGACAGCAGCCGTTTCGATAATCCGCGCCAACAGGAAATCGTCCGTACCAACCAAAAAATCCCTGCGCTGTTTTTAATCGGACATGAAGAGGCAGGGCCTGTGTTTAGCGAGTTTCCGCAAGTGGTGTTGAACCAAATTGCGGCAGATGAAACCCGTCGCACGGAATTGCGCGATGCGTACCGTGCCGGCGAATTTAATGCCGATATTGAGGCGCAGGTTGCGGCGGCCTTGGCATGGGCAGACCAGCGTTGTTGAGCAAATATTGTTGGTATGTAAAACTATATTTTGAGCCACTTTGATATTTGCGTTGTCATAAAAAGGCCGTCTGAAAAGATTTCAGACGGCCTTTTTTCATGCTTAACGCTTGATCAAATTTCGATTTTATTCGGCGTAAAGGTTTGCCATTTGTTGCAGGCCGGGCAGTGCCAGAAGAAGACTTGGGATTTGAAGTGGCAGTTGCGGCAGCGGTACATGACGCTTTTTTGCAGCTGGCGGCCGATGATGGAACGAATCATATCGGTATCGGCTTTCCACTCCGGATTCATACTGCTGAGTTTCAAACCAAGCAGGCGGTACACGCCGTTGAGGTCGGGTTTTTGGCGGACGAGTTCGACAGCGATTTGCGCCGCTTCAGTTTCGCCTTTGAGCAGCAGGGCTTTCTCGTAAATGACGTTGATCAGGTCAAGATCGGGAAAGGTCTGCATATAACCGATAAGGCGGTTGAGGCCTTCTTCCTGTTTGCCTTGCGCGGCATAGGCTTCATAGAGTTTCTCGCCGACCATGCTCAAATAGGCGTGGTTTTGCTGCTCGATGGCGGAATACGCTTCTACGGCGGCAGGGAAGTTGCCCTGACGGTATTCGATGTCGCCGAGAATGATGTTGGCGCGCGTACATTTTTTGTTGGCTTCGAGCGCTTTGCCGATGTTGTAGCGGGCGGCGTCGAAGTTAGATTTAAACAGCGCGGCTTGGGCGATTTCGCAATAGAACTGGGCGATTTCAAACTGGTAGGTTTGTTCGTCATGGCTTAAGAGCTGCGCCATTTCGATGGCTTTTTCCCAGTCTCGGTCTTGTTGGTAGATGCTCAAAAGGTGTTGGCGGGCTTCGCGTGCCATGTCGCCTTCCTGCAAGCCGAGGAAGATTTGCTCGGCACGGTCCACCAAGCCTGCGCTTTGGTAGTTTTGCGCCAATTCAAAAAGCACGCGCGCGCGTTTTTCGTTGACTGTGTCGGGCGAATCAAGCAGGGCGCGGTGCATATTGATAGCTTTGTCGTTTTCGCCGCGCTGACGGTAGAGCTTGCCTAGGGTCAGGTTTAAGTCGTATGACTGCGGCTGCTGGTCGATCACTTCCGCCAATTCGCGCACGGCGCGGCCGCTGTTGCGGTCGACGAGGGCGTCAAGGCTTTTGTAAAAGCCGGCCGGTATGCTTTTGGCCTGTTTCAGGACGGTCTTCATATCGACGCGCGCGGCAAACCAGCCCATAGCGAAGAAAACGGGGAGGAGGACGATGGGCAGTAAGATGACCCACAATTCGTTGTCCATGGTATTCCTTTATTGATTGGTGGCGTTACGCTTTGGGAGCGGTTTCGGAAGCCGTTGCCGGTGTTTCGGTTTTAACCGGAGTCAGGTCTTTTTCGGAAAGGTGGGCGTATTTTTTCACTTCGGCACGCAGGCGGTTGTTTTCGCTGCGCAGGGTCAGCAGACGGCCGAAGAGGGCAAACATACCGAACACGATGCCGATAATAAAGGCACCGAAAAGCACGACAATCAGCGGCAGATTGACGTTTTGGCCGGGCAGGTAGAAGAAGGATACGGTGTGGGTATTGGTGATGGCCAGCAGGAGGAAAACAAGAAGAATCAGGATTTTGATGATGGTATAGATGAGTTTCATGGGTTGCTCCGGGTGGGCCGCGGTTGGGGCAGGCCGTCTGAAAAATGGTATCAGTTTAAACGATTTGCCGGATTTCGGATAGGACGGCATGTTTCAGACGGCATGGGAAGGGTATCTTTAATGCTGACGGGTACTTGTCAAACCCATATTGAAAGGCGTATTGTTCAGTCTTTAGTTATTATCTTACAAATCAGAATAAGAAAGGCAATCATCATGAGCAGACCAGTCCCAGCCGTATTCGGCAGCGTTTTTCACGCTGAAATGCCCGTTATCGCTTATCGTGAAGGTAAATGGCAACCGGTAGAATGGCAATCTTCCAAAGACCTGACACTCGCCCCCGGCGCACATGCTTTGCATTACGGCAGCGAATGTTTTGAAGGTTTGAAGGCATTCCGTCAGGCAAACGGCAAAATCGTGATGTTCCGCCCGACCGCCAACATCGCGCGTATGCAGCAAAGCGCAGATATTCTGCACCTGCCGCGTCCTGAAACGGAAGCTTATTTGAATGCTTTGATCGAATTGGTCAAACGCTCCGCCGAGGAAATCCCTGACGCGCCTGCTGCTTTGTACTTGCGTCCGACTTTGATCGGTACCGACCCTGTGATCGGTAAAGCCGGTTCTCCTTCCGAAACAGCCTTGCTGTACATTTTGGCTTCTCCTGTCGGCGACTATTTCAAAGCCGGTTCGCCCGTTAAAATCTTGGTGGAAACCGAACATATCCGTTGCGCCCCGCACATGGGCCGCGTGAAATGCGGCGGCAACTACGCTTCCGCCATGCCTTGGGTATTGAAAGCCAAAGCAGAGCACGGGGCAAACCAAGTATTGTTCTGTCCGAATGGCGACGTTCAGGAAACCGGCGCGTCTAACTTTATCCTGATTAACGGCGATGAAATCATTACCAAACCGTTGACCGACGAATTCTTGCACGGCGTTACCCGCGATTCTGTATTGACTGTTGCCAAAGATTTGGGCTACACCGTTACCGAGCGCAACTTTACTGTCGATGAGCTGAAAACTGCGATTGAGAATGGTGCGGAAGCGATTCTGACCGGTACGGCTGCGGTTATTTCTCCGGTAACTTCTTTCGTGATTGACGGCAAAGAAATCGAAGTGAAGAGCCAAGAGCGCGGTTATGCAATCCGTAAGGCAATTACGGACATTCAATACGGTTTGACAGAAGACAAACACGGCTGGTTGGTCGAAGTTTGTTAAGTAGAACGCAGTGAATATAAAAGGCCGTCTGAAATATTTTTTCAGACGGCCTTTTTTTATTGGTTTTTTGATGGGGAAAGCGATAATAAAATGCTAAATTTTTTAAACAAACGGTAGTATTTTTAGATAATCGGTATATAATGCGCAGGCATGTTGTAAAAATACATATTGGAAATATCGAATTTTATTGATTTTTAGAAGAAGTTAAAAATAGTTATAGATATTTATTCTGTATATTTTGTAAATTTAGTTAAATGGGGAATGCTAAAAACATATCGTGTTAGAATTTCCCTCCTTTTTGGTTTCGCGGGATTCACTCTGTCAAGCCAAAAAGGAAAACGATGCAAGATAAAACCATTTTAATTTTGCTATAAAAATCAAAAATAACTTAACTTTGGATGAACTAATCAATTAAAAAGGGACTCTGATACATTTCCGTCAAAAATAACCGGACACATGGTACGCGGACAGATTGCCTATATAAAGTCATCCAAGGGTTCTGTCTGACACCATGACCGTTTCCAATCAGAAAACCGGCAGAAGGGGAAACGCTGCCGAGTTTCTCAAAGCGGCCAACTTCAGTTTGGCCTTTATACAGGTAATTGTTGTTACGACAGAATCCGTCTTACCTCTTTAATCAATCGGCTTTTTTGTCGCACGCTTGTGCGGTGGGAAAGGCGATATTCGATACAAGGAAATACGCTGATTATGTCACATAAACTTGCTCCTCTTGGCCGTACCCATATTCGTCACGGCTCATCTACACCTGAAGCAAATTCCAAATCATCTTCTCCTCTAAAAGAATGGATACACACCCACAATTGGGGGGATATGCCGTCGGTTTCTCCTGAGCTTAAGCAATTAAGCGGTAAAAATACGGTAACGAGAGAAGTAGTGCATGTGGCGGAGGCAGCAAGATTTGACAGTTCTTCATCATCTTCAGACGGCCTTGTGACCAAAATGCATGTTGCACGGGCCAGTGTTGCTTCTGTAAGCAGCGTTTCCAGTAAACATACCATTGCGCCTAAAGTAGCGAGCAAACACGTTGTTTCAAAAGAACCGGTTAATCAATCGATGGAAAAAGTCCTGGCTGAACGGCAAAAAGTTTACGAAGAAGCCAAAGCAAAAAAAATAGCCGAGGCTGCCGCTGCCAAAGCAAAGGCGGTCGAGCGCGCAAAAGAAGCGCATAAAGCAGCAGTCGAAAAAGCGGTTGCAGAGCGTAAAGCCAAACTCGAAGCCGCACGCAAAGAAAAAGAGGCGGAAGACAGAGTTGCCGAAGAAAAAGAAACCGTTGAGATTGTCCATAAAAAGAATCTGAAGGATTCAGACGGCCATGACAAAATAGCGGGCGTTTCTTCCGGTAAAAAAGCAATCAATAGCCACGACGGCCTCCTCGGTTCAGGCAAAGCAAACAAAATTGACGACCATGCCGAAGGCAGGGAAGGTCTATCCGGAAAATACCGCGTGTATGAATCCAAAGAGTATGGCAATTACGTTCGCGTGAATGATTTTGGTGCCGATGCGCAGGGTAAAAAAGACAGCCTTCAGGCATTTAAAGCGGCTTTAGAGGCGGCGCATAAAGAAAAAGCCATGGTCTTCTTGGATGGTACTTACTATATTTCCAATCAGATTGTGATGGATAAAACCGTCTCCGGCGCGCGCGGCTTGTTTGGTTCGGGCATGGACAAAACCAAAGTAACGTTTGATAAAGCACAAACAGGCGAATTCAATCCGGACACCAACCATGACGATATCCGAGAATTTGCCGGTATCTTGATCGATGGGCAAAACAATAAAACCATTGCCGATTTGTCAGTTCAATATACCAACCCTGATTTTTACCGCAAAGGTTTAAGCTATTTTGGCAAGGTAAACGGTATTTTGGTCAACGATGCGGACAATACTTTAATCAGCAAAGTAGAGGTTTCCGGTGCCAACCGTGCTGGTGTGATGTTTACCTCGACCGCTTCTTTGGAAACGGAAAAAGGCCATAAGCTGACCTTTAAAGAGCGCGTACAAAGCGGCGAAATTGATGAAAAATACGAAGCGCTGCCTTTGGGTGAAAACAACCGTATTGTCGATTCGTATCTACACCACAACCGCGTTGCCGGTGCGCTGATTGGTTTCCAACAAAACTTTATCGGCGAGGGCAACCGTTTGGATTGGAACGGCCACGAAGCGGATGGCGGGACAGGGTACGGTATGGCCGTGGCTGCCGGCAGCTACAATTACGGCATCACATACCGTAAAAACACGACCGACCACAACTACCGCAAGGGTTTGGATGTGCATGATGGTACAGGCATTGTCATTGAAAACAATGTGTTAACGGGTGACCGGCTGTATGGTATTGTCGCCTACAACCGCCAGTTTTCTATGGATAAAGTCAAAATTACCGGCAATACCATTATCCAAGACCCGAACTTCCGTTTGAATGTTGATGATGACTTGGGCAAGTACTACCACATGTATTCAGGTATTCAGGTGCAAACCAACACCCAATACAGAGATTTGCACTCGGCTGACAAAGGCTATTTTGATATCAGCGATAATGTCATTAAAAATTTGACGGTTTATCAAAATAATATTCAGACCTACGCGATTGAGTTCCGTAACCATGAAAGCAAAATGGATTACACACTCAATATGGCAAACAACAAGATCAGCGGCGAATCCACCAAATATCTGATTGCCGTCATCAACGATACTTACGACCGCGTTTTATCTAAAAACGGCATGGGTAGCGGTACCATTACCATCAGCGGCAATGATGCCGATATCGGCAAGATTATGAAAGGCGCGGTACCGGTTTATGTGGAAGAACACCATGGTAATGTCGCTATGCATGGTGCGGTGACAATTCACAACAACAAAATTTCCGTGCGCGAAGAATCTGAAGGCTATGTTGAATTTGCTTATTTAAAGAGCAATGCCAAAGAGTACAACATCACCAATAACACATTGAAACTTGGCGGTGATTTGAATGATGCTTTGATAGACGTACACAGTACCAACCCTAAGGGTAAGGCATCTTTAAATGTGGCCAACAACAAAATCCTGACGGACATTAAAGGTGAACTATATGATTCATGGCTGCGCTTTGAGAATGACATCAACACGTATTCTGAAGGCAATAGCCATAACGGCGCGGCACTGAAAAAAGTGAATACGACCGGCAGTAAAGTGGCATTGAGTGATGTTCTGTCGGAAGCCAACCATATTGTCGAAACGACTAAAGAGACTGTGTATCACCATACTCAGAACGTGTATACATCAGGAGTGGAAGAACATCATACAACGACAGGGATTTTGTAAGTTGTTGAAGCCGTAATCTTTATGGTTTAAATATTGATAAATAAAACAAGGCCGTCTGAAAATTTTCAGACGGCCTTTTCATCTAACTCACATTATTTAGCCAGTTCGGCACGCAATTTGTGGGTTACGTTCATCATCACTTGGAGTTGTTCCAGAGTTTCTTTCCAGCCACGTGTTTTCAGGCCGCAGTCCGGGTTAACCCACAGACGTTCAACCGGTACAACCTCGATGGCTTTGCGCAGCAGATGCTCAACTTCAGCTTCAGTTGGTACGCGTGGGCTGTGGATGTCGTAAACGCCCGGGCCGATGTCGTTCGGGTATTTGAATTCGCCGAACGCGGTCAAGAGCTCCATGTCGGAACGTGAAGTTTCGATGGTGATCACGTCAGCGTCCATAGCGGCGATGGCCGGCAGGATGTCGTTGAACTCGGAGTAGCACATATGGGTGTGGATTTGAGTGCTGTCTTCGCAACCGGTAGAGGACAGGCGGAAGGATTCGCCGGCCCAGTTCAGGTAAGCATCCCAATTGGCACGTTTCAAAGGCAGACCTTCGCGGATGGCAGGTTCGTCAATTTGGATGACTTTGATGCCGGCTTTTTCCAGATCCAATACTTCGTCGTTCAGAGCCAGTGCGATTTGTTTGCACACGGTAGAACGTGGGATGTCGTTGCGGACGAAAGACCATTGCAGAATGGTTACAGGGCCGGTCAACATACCTTTCATCGGGCGTTTGGTCAGGCTTTGTGCGTAAGTAGACCAAGCCACGGTCATGGCTTCAGGACGGCTTACGTCACCGAAGATGATCGGTGGTTTCACGCAGCGTGAGCCGTAGCTTTGTACCCAGCCGTATTGGGTGAATGCAAAACCGCTCAACAGTTCGCCGAAGTATTCGACCATGTCGTTACGCTCGGCTTCGCCGTGTACCAGTACGTCCAAGTCCAGTTTTTCTTGCTCTTCAACCACCAAGGCGATTTCTTTTTTCATCGCGGCTTCGTAATCAGCGGCAGACAATTCGCCTTTTTTGAAGGCCGCGCGTGCTTGGCGGATTTCGGTAGTTTGCGGGAAAGAACCGATGTTGGTAGTCGGCAGCAGAGGCAGGTTCAACCATGCTTGTTGCGCTTTGATACGGTCGGCAAATGGAGATTTGCGTTGGTCTGCGTTGGCAGGCAAATCGGCCAGGCGTTTGGCAACGTCTGCACGGTGGATTTCGCTGCTGTTGGCACGGGAGTCGGCGGCAGCTTGGCTGGCGGCCAGTTCTTCGGCAACAGAGTCACGGCCTTCGTTCAATGCGGCTTTCAGAACGCGCAATTCTTGGGTTTTTTGCAGGGTGAATGCCAACCAAGAGTACAGGTCAGGTTTGTTGGCTTTCAGTTTTTCTTCAACTGACAAGTCAAATGGAGTGTGCAGCAGAGAGCAAGAGCTGGAAATCCACAAACGGTCGCCCAGTTTGGCTTGCAGAGGCTCGATAGTTTCCAAAACTTTGTTCAGGTTGGCGCGCCAAATGTTGCGGCCGTCGATAACGCCGGCAGACAGAACTTTGTCGTAGTCGGCAAATGCGTCCAGTTGCTCAGGAGCGCGTACCAAGTCGATGTGCAGGCCGTCAACAGGCAGGGATTTCAGCAAGGCAGCGTGTTCGGCAACGGAACCGAAGTAAGTGCTCAACAAGATTTTGGCGTTTACTTTGCTCAAAGTGGCGTAAACGTCTTTGTAGGCTTCCACCCATTCTTTAGGCAGGTCGACAGCCAAAGCAGGTTCGTCGATTTGAATCCATTCGGCACCGGCTTCAACCAAAGCGTTCAGGATTTCAACGTAAACAGGCAACAGTTTAGGCAACAGGCTCAGACGGTCGAATTCGACAGCGCCTTTTTCTTTACCTACCCACAGGAAAGTCAATGGGCCGACGATGGTCGGTTTGGCTTTCAGGCCCAAAGCTTGGGCTTCTTGCAGTTGTTGAACGTAGTGTTTAGCGTTGGCTTTGAATTCGGTATCGGCGTGGAATTCAGGCACCAAGTAGTGGTAGTTGGTGTCGAACCATTTGGTCATTTCGATAGCGAATTGGTCTTTGTTACCACGCGCCAGTTGGAAGAATTGTTCCAAAGACAGGTTTTGGCTGTCGAAGCCGAAGCGGGCAGGGATGGCACCGGTGGCAACTTGCAGGTCGAGGATGTGATCGTAGAAAGTGAAATCGCCTACAGCAACGTAATCAGCGTTGGCAGCAGCTTGGTGTTTCCAGTTTTTCTCGCGCAAGTCTTTAGCAACAGCCAGCAATTCTTGCTCGCTGATTTCTTTGCGCCAGTATTTTTCTTGTGCGAATTTCAATTCGCGGAAGGCACCGACGCGCGGGAAGCCTGAAAAATGCAATGTTGTCATGTTAACTCTCCTAGTTGGAATTTTGAATCAGGCCGGTATGGCCTGAATGTTCGATATTGTAAATCAGAATGGGGAGGCCGTCTGTTTTATTAACGCGGACGCACGCCCAAAATATGGCAGATGGCGTAAGTCAGTTCGCTGCGGTTGAGGGTGTAGAAGTGGAAGTCTTTGACACCTTCGCGCGAGAGGACTTTGACCATGTCGATGGCGATGCTGGCGGCAACAAGGTTGCGCGTGCCTTGGTCGTCATCCAAACCTTCGTACATTTTAGACAGCCAGCTTGGGATTTTGACGTTGGTCACTTGAGCCATTTTGGTCAATTGTTTGAAATTGGTTACAGGCAGGATGCCGGGAACGATTTCAACGTCAATGCCCATCATCACGCAACGGTCGCGGAAGCGCAGATAGCTTTCCACGTCGAAGAAGAATTGGGTAATAACGTGGTTTGCACCCGCATCAATTTTGCGTTTCAGATTGATTAAGTCGGCTTGTGCGGATTTGGCTTCCGGGTGCACCTCTGGATAGGCCGCTACGGAAATATCAAAGTCGGCCACGGAGCGCAACAGTTTGACCAAATCTTCGGCATAGAAAGGTTTTTTCTCGTAGCCAGGCGGCTCGTCGCCACGCAGGGCAACAATGCGGCGGATACCGTTGTCCCAATAGTCTTTGGCAATTTGACGCAACTCGTCAGGGCTGGCGTCGATACCGGTCAGGTGAGGGGCTGCGTCAAGGCCGGTTTCTTGTTTGATGCGTTTAACGATACTGTGTGTGCGGTCGCGTTCGCCGGAGTTTGCACCGTAGGTTACGGAAACGAATTTCGGATGCAAGGTTTGCAGGCGATGGATGGAATCCCATAGCATGGTTTCCATTTGTTCGTTTTTCGGCGGGAAAAATTCGAACGAAACATTGATGTCGCCTTTCAAATCAGAAAGGCTGTTGTTTAAAGCGGCGATTTCTCGAGCGTGATTCATGGTTATGCACCTTCTGCATATCTTTTATTTGTTGTCAGACTGCATAATAAATTTGAGGTTAACATGAGTCAATTTCGAAATTTTCCGAAATTGTATGAATAGATTTAATAAAGACCTCAGGCCGTCTGAAAAACTGCCTGAGGCCTTGTTTGATAGGGAAGGGAGGAAAGATTATTCTGCTTCATCTATCCATGCTTGTTGCACGGCTTCGAGAATACGCTCGCCGCAACGCGCTGGATCATCGTCAAATTCAGGCAAAGCCATAATCAGATCACGCAGTTGGGTAAAACGTACGGTTTTCGGATCAATGCTATCGCCGTGTAAGTCGTAGAGTTCTTCTGCGATGCGTTGGGTATCTGTCCATTTCATGATGTGTTCCTTTATTGGGTTTGGGCTATTAGTAATTATTTTAATCAAGAAGAAGTCGGACTGCCAGATTGTTTTACGGAAGATAGGCAGATAAATAATGATGTTATTTTTTAACAAAATAGCATATTTGCGATAAAATACGGCAAGACACTTAAAACTTACGGCATATTCTCTTTGAATCTGCCGTTTTATACTTTCTATTCTGTTTTGAATGATTTGGTTTTCATGCAAAATTTACACTTTGTTATGCAACCAAATTTTTTGGAATGGCTCTTAAGACAATCCATCACTTAAAAATAAAAGGAAAAAAGATGAATAACGCACTCAACGCCAAGCTGTCCAAACTGATTTACGCGCTTGCTTCCGATGATCCGGAGTATCTGTCTAAAGCAGGCGCATTTGACCGTTTGCTGTTGTTGGTTCGCGAATTTTATCGGATGCTGGACGAAACAGAAGGTTTGAAGCAGCTGGTGTTCCGTCTGTATTACGGCAAGCATTATGGTTTGATTAAACTGGATGCCGCTTCACCCAATGATGATGCAGGCGCGTTGAGGTTGAAACGTTGGATGGTTTATTCGCGTATCGCAGAGCGTATCGAAAATTGCGGCAAGCATTTGTCGGTCGTGCTTGAAGATACGGTGTTGGAAAATGGCACGGACAAATCTCATTATATAGATGAAGCCAATGTCATTATCGAGCGTTTCGGTTTGGTAAGAGATGAGGCTGCACTTTCGGCGATGGAGGCAGAGGAAGCTTTGAAGGCTGAGGCTGAACTGCTGACAGTAAATAAATCTCAGAACGCTGCTCCCCGTTATAATGGCAATATGCATCAAATCAGAATGCAAGAAAAAATTGAAAATTATTCCGCTACGCAGAAAGTGGCCTCCATGCAGATTTCGCGTATGCGTTTTATTTTTCCTCATATCAAATAATTTGCTGTATCACCCAAAGGCCGTCTGAAAACCATGAATTTGTGGTTTCAGACGGCCTTTTTCATTAAGCCTTGTTTTAGTGGTCTTCACGCGCGTGGTTGATCGTATATTTAGGAATTTCTACGACCAAATCTTCATCGGCAACGACTGCCTGACAGCTCAAGCGTGAATCGGCTTCCAAGCCCCATGCTTGGTCGAGCAGGTCTTCTTCCAATTCGGTTGGTTCTTCCAAGCTGTCAAAACCTTTGCGGATAATCACGTGGCAGGTTGTGCAGGCACAGGATTTTTCACAGGCGTGATCGACTTCGATATCGTGGTCGAGCAGTACGTCAAGGACGGTTTGGCCTTCCGGTGCGTCTTCGATAACCGCGCCTTCGGGGCATAATGTCGCGTGTGGGAGTACGGTAATTTTTGGCATTTTTATTGTCTCAGTTGTTTAAGAGTGGTTGTGGTTAAAGCGGTTTCAGACGGCCTTGGATATTCAATATTCAGGCCGTCTGAAAAATGGGTTTATAACATGATGCCTTTACTTTTTAAATTTTCCAGGCATTTGTCCAAGTAGGCATCATCATGTTCGGTATAAATCGGCGAAGTAGCTGTTTCAGCCGCGTGCGAATGGTATGGGGCAACGGCTTTACCACGATATAGCGGGTCTTTCCATAAGGCATCGGGTTTGTAACCGCGCTTTTTCATCTCTTCCATAATCAACGCGTGATATAGATAGAGTTTGTAGGGCGAATGGGTAAAAACGTAATTAACCGTCGCATGCGGCCTGCCCCAGCCTGCTCCGCGTAAAGCAGCGCATTCGCGGTGTTGCCCCAAAAGCTGGGCGCGGGGGAGAGGGGGATAAGGGTTTGGTGCCAGAGTCTCATAGAAGTAATCAGGTCGTTTTGGATATTAGATTTTCAGACGGCCTTTTGATTCAAGGCCGTCTGAAACCATTTGCCGTCAAATATTATCAACGCTTTGCCCTGTCAACGCGCGTTGGATGTTGCGGTTCATTCGTTTGGCGGCGAAGTTGTCGGTGCTGTGGCTGAGTTTGGCGACGGCGGCGCGGATGTCTTCGGCTTTTCCGTCTTTCAGGAGGCCTTGTAAAGCGGCGATGTCTTGTTGAATCTGTTGCAATTCTTCGGCTTCCAATAAATCGCTGTCCAACTCAAGGGCGGCGTTGACGGCGTCGGTCAGGCTTTCGGCTTCGACTACGGCTTCGGCGCGTGCGCGTGCGGCCATGTCTTCGGCGGCGTTGCTCATGCTGTCTTTGAGCATTTGGGTGATGGTGCTGTCGTCTAAACCGTAGGAAGGTTTGACTTCGATTTGCGCCTGTACGCCGGTGCTTTGTTCTTGGGCGGAAACGGACAGCAATCCGTCGGCGTCAACTTGGAAGGTCACGCGGATACGCGCTGCGCCTGCTGCCATGGGTGGAATGCCGCGCAGGGTAAATTTGGCAAGGCTGCGGCAGTCGGAAACGAGTTCGCGCTCGCCTTGCACGACGTGTATCGTCATAGCGGTTTGACCGTCTTTGAAGGTGGTGAAGTCCTGCGCGCGCGCGGTAGGAATGGTGGAGTTGCGAGGAATGATTTTCTCGGCAAGACCGCCGTAGGTTTCCAATCCGAGCGACAAAGGTGTAACGTCAAGCAGCAGCCATTCGCCGTCGGTTTTGTTGCCGGCAAGGACGTTTGCCTGTATGGCGGCACCGAGTGCAACCACTTCGTCGGGGTTGAGGTTGTTCAGCGGAGTTTGACCAAAGAAGGTGGCAACTGCTTGTTGAACGTGCAACATGCGGGTAGAGCCGCCAACCATAATCACGCCCTTGACATCGGCCTTGGTTACGCCGGCATCTTTCAAAGCCTGTTTGACGGGCTCGATGGTTTTTTGTACCAGATTTTGGGTCAGATTGTGAAACTCTTGGCGGGTAATGACGGTATGAACTTTATGGCCGTCTGAAAGTGTGGTCTCGATGACGGCTTCGGTTTGAGTGGTCAGTTTTTCTTTGGCAGTACGGACAAGGGAAAGCAGAAGTTGGCTGTCTTGTTCGTTGAGTTTGGAAAGGTCGTTTTGTTCGAGCAGGTGGCAGAACAAACGATGGTCGAAGTCATCGCCGCCCAATGCGCTGTTGCCGCCGGTGGCTTTAACTTCAAACAGGCCTTTGGTCAGTTGCAATACGGATACGTCGAATGTGCCGCCACCCAAGTCGTAAACGACAAACGTGCCTTCTGATGCGTTGTCCAGTCCGTAGGCGATTGCGGCGGCGGTCGGCTCGTTGAGGAGGCGCAATACATTCAAGCCTGCCAAACGCGCAGCATCTTTGGTGGCTTGACGTTGGGCATCGTCAAAATAAGCGGGTACGGTAATGACGGCACCGACCAAATCTCCGCCCAATGATTCTTCAGCACGCGATTTGAGGGCTTTGAGGATTTCTGCCGATACTTCGATAGGCGTTTTGGCACCTTGACGGGTGTTTAACTCGACCACGCGCTCATTGGGTGTAAATCGATAGGGCAGGTATTGCGCCTCTTGTGCGAGGTCGGTAAGGGTGCGGCCGATTAGGCGTTTGGCGGAGCTGACCGTATTCAGAGGATCAGTTTTTTGTGCGGAAAGGGCGTTTTTGCCGACTTCGACTCCGCCATCCAAATAACGGACAACCGAAGGCAGGGTGGTGCGGCCGTCTGAATCGGGCAGACAGACTGCGCTGCCGCTGCGTACGGTGGCCACCAAGCTGTTGGTTGTGCCTAAATCAATGCCTACGGCGAGGCGGTGTTGATGGGGGGCGGCGGACATGCCGGGTTCGGAAATCTGCAAAAGAGCCATGATTGTGTGCCTTCTGATGCTGTATTTATTAGGATGGGGCAGATTTTAGCAGATTTTTGGCAGATAGTTGAGTGGTTTGCTAGGAAATAACCATAAGGCCTAATGTTGTTTTTTAATTGAAAAGAAAGTGGATTTTGAATCCGGACTTGTATTTTTTAAGAAACGCGGATAAAATTCAGCCTCTTTGCCTTGCCTTTTACTTCGCATGGTGAAAGGCTGTTTTTAATCATCCATAAGGAGATAACATGCGTCATTACGAGATCGTGTTTATCGTTCATCCTGATCAAAGCGAGCAAGTGCCTGCTATGGTTGAGCGTTACAAAACCATGATTACTGAAGCCAACGGTAAAATCCACCGTTTGGAAGACTGGGGCCGCCGTCAATTGGCTTACCCAATCAACAAAATCCACAAAGCACACTATGTTTTGATGAATATCGAAACTACTCCTGAAGTGGTTGAAGAGCTGGAAACTGCTTTCCGCTTCAATGATGCCGTACTGCGTCACCTGACCATCAAAACAAAACACGCTGTAACTGAAGCTTCCCCAATGCTGGGCGGCGAAAAAGCAAAAAACTTGCTAAACGGTGCGGCTGAAGAAGTTGCAGCAGCCGAATAAGATTGAATAATCTGATTAAGCTTACCGCCCGTATCTTACAGGTTCAGCCTTTGAGATATACGCCGGCAGGAATTCCTGTTTTAGATATTGTGTTGCAACATGAATCTTGGCAGGAAGAAAACGGACAGAAATGTCTGGTCAAATTTGAAATTCCCGCGCGGATTTTAGGTAAGCAGGCTGAGGAATGGCAGTATCGGCAAGATGCAGTCATCGAGTCGGAAGGTTTTTTGGCGCAACGCAGCCAACGCTTCCCCAAGCCGGTACTACGCATACAGAACATTAAAGAATATAAAGGTTAAACGACAATGGCTCGTCAATCATTCAAACGTAGAAAATTCTGCCGCTTTACGGCTGAAAAAATCCAAGAAGTTGATTACAAACAAGTTGATTTGTTGAAAGACTTCATCTCTGAAAACGGCAAAATCATCCCTGCCCGCATTACTGGTACTAAAGCACACTACCAACGTCAGTTGGCTACTGCTGTGAAACGTGCCCGTTTCCTGGCTCTGTTGCCTTACACCGATCAACACAAATAATTTTGGAGTTTAAATCATGCAAATTATTCTGTTAGAAAAAATCGGCGGTCTGGGTAACTTGGGTGATATCGTTACCGTTAAAAACGGTTACGCACGCAACTTCCTGATCCCTGCTGGTAAAGCAAAACGTGCAACCGAAGCCAACATGAAAGAATTCGAAGCACGCCGCGCTGAATTGGAAGCCAAACAAGCTGAAATCTTGGCTGATGCTAAAGCACGTCAAGAAAAACTGGAAGGCCAAACCATTACTGTTGCTCAAAAAGCCGGTGTTGATGGTCGTCTGTTCGGTTCTGTTACCAATGCTGACATCGCTGAAGCGATTGTTGCGACCGGTATCCAAGCTGCTAAAGCAAACGTACGCCTGCCTAACGGTCCTTTGAAAGCTGTTGGCGAATACGAAGTTGAAGTGGCTCTGCACACCGACGCTGTTGCTAAAATTACCGTTGCTGTTGTTGCAGCCGCTGAGTAATTGATTCATTCAAGGCCGTCTGAAAATCAAGGGTTTCCTTGAATTTCAGACGGCCTTGTTTATCTGCTTGAGCCGAAGTAAGTAAATATCGATTTGTCTATATTTTTCAAGTCTGTTTGGAAATATAGCGGAAGAGATGATGTATTGGCCGAATATTCATTCGTGTTCGGGTTTGTCGTATTATTTAGTAAAGAGATTATTTATGAATAAAATCAAAATCTTTGGGATAGGTCTGACTGCTTTGGCTTTAGCTTCATGCGGCACTCCGCAAAAGCCTGCTGTTGATACGGCAAAACCTGTCGAGCCTGTTTCCTCTGCAAAACGACCTGTATTTGATGCTGCCGCTGAATCTGTTGCCAGCAGCGGTTTTAATGAAAACGTCAATGTTCAGCAGTTTATCCAATATGAAGTGAAAAACCGCCGTTTCAGTGCGGAAGAATTGCGTAATTTCTTCAATGGCGTGGTGTATAAAGGCAATATTATTACCATTATGTACCGCCCAAGCACTTCGCGTCCTTGGTATGAATTCCGTACCGGTAACTCCGGTGCAGCCAAATTTAACGGCGGCAGACAATTCTATGCGGCAAACCGTGCCGTAATTGATGATGTAGCACGCAAATACGGTGTTCCTGCCGAATTGATTGTGGCGATTCTTGGTATCGAAACCAATTATGGCAAAAATACGGGCAGCTTCCGCGTTGCTGATGCTTTGAGTACATTGGCCTTTGATTATCCACGCCGTGCCGAATTTTTCCAAAACGAATTGAGCGAACTTTTGCTGATGGCAAAAGAAGAAAAAGAAAATATCTTTGACTTCAAAGGCAGCTATGCCGGCGCGATGGGCATGCCGCAATTTATGCCTTCCAGCTACCGTAAATGGGCGGTGGACTATGATGGTGACGGTCATCGCGATATTTGGAATAATGTCGGCGATGTGGCGGCTTCTGTCGCCAATTATATGAAACAGCATGGCTGGCAGACCGGCGGTAAGATGATTGTGCCGGTCAGTCTGACGATTACGCCGCACTTGCAGGCGATTATCGATGAGAAAACTGCTTTGACACGCACTGTCGCAGATTTCAAAGCCTTGGGTGTCGTGCCTCAAGCTGCTGTTGCCGATAATGAAAAGGCTGTATTGTATGCATTGGAAACCAGCCCGGGTGTATTTGAATACTATTTGGGCCTGAATAACTTCTACACCGTATGGCAATACAACCACAGCCGTATGTATGTAACAGCGGTACGCGATATTGCGAATGCAATCAACAACAATAGCCTGTAAACCATAAGAAAACCACCCTTCGGGGTGGTTTTTAAATATCGAGAATTTGTAAAGGAGGTTAAGCCATCAGTCTGATTTTCATGGCGTAACGTTTTTTATTGTGCCCTGAAACAAATTGTCCGCCTCGGGCAGGGGATAAAAATGCATTGCCTTCTGCGGTTGGCTCTGCACAAGTATATTGGCCGTTTCGATCGCTCCAGAGTGCGTACACAGGCAGATTGTGGGTACGGATATCCAGTTTTAAGCCGTCAAATGCAACGTGTGCATCTTGGTCGGAGGAAACAAATTCGGTATGGGAGATATAGTCAGCATCGTATGGCGCGCCGTTGAAATCAAATTGTGTACCTGCGGCGGTAAAGTAGGGGTGGAATCCTGGAGAAGTGCGGACGGGCGATTCGCCGTAATTGCAGACGGTCAGGATGGCGATGGCTTCATTTTCGTTAGGCAGGCTGTAATCGAGCAACCATTCGACGTGTTCATAGCCTTTTTCTGTGCTGATTAATTTCAAGCCGATATCTGATTCATTTTGATGGCGGATTTCCCAGTCTGAGGTTCTGCCGAAACCATGTTGGGCCAGATGATTTTTGCTGTCAGGTCCGAATTGGGGTAGGCATACGTGCATGCCGCCGCGTAATTTTGTGTCATCGCCGACTTGAACGCTGGTTTTCGGAAATAAGACTTCCCGTCCTTTTAGAATCAGGGAATCAATATATCCGCCCATTGTGTTGACTTGCATGGTGGCTGATTGGTTGCGTAGTATGATTTCAGACATAATAATTTGAGCTTCAAATTGTTTATCATTTGTGTAGTATTCTAACATTGCAGTAATATGCTGTCGCCGTTGGCTTGATAGAAAATCCTTAATAAAAATCAAAAAAATGCTAGAATATATGCCATTTTCTGAGGCCGTCTGAAAAGCGGAGAATTCTTTTCAGATGGCCTTCCGATTTATTTCCCGTAGAGAAACAACATGGCTTATCAAGTTCTTGCACGAAAATGGCGTCCGAAAACCTTTGCCGATTTGGTCGGTCAGGAACACGTCGTCAAAGCCCTGCGCAACGCGCTGGACGAAGGCCGTCTACACCATGCCTATCTGCTGACAGGGACGCGCGGTGTGGGTAAGACCACGATTGCCAGGATTTTGGCCAAGAGCTTGAACTGCGAAAATGCCGTGCATGGCGAGCCGTGCGGTCAGTGTGAAAGCTGTACGCAAATCGACAGTGGCCGTTATGTGGATTTATTGGAAATCGACGCGGCATCGAATACCGGTATCGACAATATCCGCGAAGTGTTGGAAAACGCCCAATACGCGCCGACTGCGGGTAGATACAAAGTCTATATCATCGACGAAGTGCATATGCTTTCCAAAAGCGCGTTCAATGCCATGCTGAAGACTTTGGAAGAGCCGCCCGAACACGTTAAATTCATTTTGGCGACCACCGATCCGCACAAAGTCCCCATTACTGTATTGAGCCGCTGTTTGCAGTTTGTTTTGCGCAACATGACGACTCAACAGGTTGCCGAGCATTTGGCACATGTTTTGGACCGTGAAAACGTTCCTTATCAGCCGCAGGCCTTGCAGCTTTTAGGCCGTGCCGCCGCCGGTTCGATGCGTGATGCGTTGAGCCTTTTGGATCAGGCGATTGCAATGGGTTCGGGTAAAGTGGCCGAACAAGATGTCCGCCAGATGATCGGAGCGGTCGATAAACAATATTTGTTTGAATTGCTTGAAGGAATCATCAATCAAAACGGTGAGGCCTTGCTGGAAAAAGCTCAGGAAATGTCCGCCAGAGCGATTGGTTTTGACAGCGCATTGGCAGAGTTGGCCATGCTGTTGCAACGTTTGGCTTTGATTCAAACCGTTCCTTCCGCCTTGGCAAATGACGACCCTGAGCGTGAAACTTTGCTTCGTTTAAGTCAGGCTTTAAGTGGCGAGCAGATTCAGCTTTATTATCAATGCGCTATTCATGGCAAACAGGATTTGCCGCTGGCTCCGGACGAGTGTGCCGGTTTTGTCATGACGCTTTTGCGCATGCTTGCATTTGCGCCGTTGGCCGCTTCGGGTTGCGGTACGCAAAGTCAGATTGAACACACGGATTTGCATTCCGACCATCAGAAAACTGAGGCTGAAAAAAAGCCTTTTCAGCTGCCGAAATCTGAGCCGATAGCAGCACCGGCGGTTGAGAAAGAGGCTGTTCCGACCAAACAGGATACCGTTGAAAGGCCGTCTGAAGAAACCGTTCAGCCTGTTCAGCAACAACAGGCGGATGTACCGCCTTGGGAAGACATGCCGAGCCAAGTATCGGCTGAGCCACCTCAAATTCAAGCGGCGCAGAAGCAAGAAGCTGCGGAACCATTGCCTGTTGCACAAGTTCAGACGGCCCCTGAGCCGGAAGAATATCCGCACATGGATGAAGAAATTCCGCCTCCGTATTTTGATGAAGCATATGTATATGAAGATTCGCATCGTGCTGATGTAATGGAAGTACCGCAGCCGGGTGCATCTGCTGAGTCTGAAGAAGAGGAGGGGGATGAAGAAGAGCTTCAGTTCGCTCCTTTGCCTGAGTTTAAAACAGAGAATTGGCACAGCATTATCGAACGCTTCGCCCGTAAATTAGGTGCGGCGCAGATGTTGGCGCAAAATGCGGCATGGACGAGTTATGATGCGGAAGCAGGTTTAATCATGCTGTCGTTGACGGATGAGGCCAAAGCCACTGCCAATAAAGAGCGCTTGGACAAAATCTGCCAGACGTTGAGCGAGGCCTATCATCTTGGCAATTTAAGGCTGCAAACCGAGCCTTGGCAAGATGATAAAGGCTGGGAAACGCCGGTGATGCGCCGCAAACGTATTCAAGAAGAAGGGCGGCAGCAGGCGCAAGATTTGCTGGAAGCGGATACGACGGCGCAGAAAATCTTGCAAACCTTTGAAGCGCAATGGCTGCCGGATTCTTTAGAGTTGGCAGGAAATTCTTAACATACTGAATATACAAGGTCGTCTGAAAGGCAATAGCGTTTTTCAGACGGCATGAGTGAAACCCATTTATTCAAACCCATAGGAGTAAAATATGTTCGGAAAAGCCGGATTAGGCGGCCTGATGAAACAGGCTCAACAAATGCAGGAAAACATGAAAAAGGCACAAGCCAAGCTGGCTGAAACCGAAGTTGAAGGTGAGGCAGGCAATGGTTTGGTGAAAGTCGTGATGACCTGTTCCCACGTTGTCCGCAAACTTGAAATCAGCCCTGATTTGATTCAAGAGGCTGCTGACGACAAAGAAATGCTGGAAGATTTGGTATTGGCCGCCATCAATGCCGCTTCTGAAAAAGCCGAAGAAACCACCAACAAAACCATGGGTGCATTCACCCAAGGCTTGCCTGCAGGCATGGGTGATTTCTTCCGCTAAACCCGCGCCGCAAAGCAAATAAAGGTCGTCTGAAACGCTGAAAAAGCAGTTTTCAGACGGCCTTTGGATTATCTGTTTTGTAGATTGAAATCAACATATCGGCAGTCATTCTGCCGCAGGTATATTGAGTGCACCATTGCATTCAAACCCGCTCGATCAATATTATAGTGGATTAACTTTAAACCAGTACGGC
>NZ_KV832195.1:489066-530730 GCF_001837375.1 Neisseria sp. HMSC066H01 | reverse complement strand
TGTCCTGATTTAAATTTAATCCACTATAAAAACCAACCGACACACCAAATAAAATGAAACCGTCCCTTCCCATCCGCTCACTTCTTTTAAGCTGTATACTCACCGCAGCAAGCGCAAACAGTCTTGCCGCTGAAACTGTCATTACTTCTCCGGATAAGCAGTTCAGCGTCAGAAAAATCTGCAACCACAAAACCCAAGAATGCTCTTTCTTTGCAGGCAAAAAAGCCATCGAAAAAAATCTCCCTGAAGACAGGATAAGCCATGAATGGCTTGGCAATACTTTCGCATTAAGAATCAGCTTCGGGTCGTATGATTCCTACACCACCTTCGCCGACCGCACCCATAAGCCCCATACGCTTTCCTCAGTTATCGCCACCGACAGCAAAACTCAATGCGCAGTGACCTCAGATAATAAAGGCGTTTCTTTCTATTCGTTGTTCCGCGACAAACCCGTCAAATTTATTGCCGCAAACGACAAAAAATTCGGCTTCACCCGAGATGTTGCCACGCTGGAATCTGTCGTTGAAGCAGAATTCAAAGGCAAGAAAGTCCACATGACGTATATGAACAAAGCCGAACGCAATGTCTCGGTTGTTTTGGACAATCCGTGTGTGAAATGATGTGTCAAGTTTAAGGCCGTCTGAAAAGACGCTGTCCATTTCAAAACGAAACAGCCCGAAACCTGACTGAAAAAGGTTTCGGGCTGTTTGCACTTGTTTGCCAAACTAAGTGGGGTAGGTGCAAGGCGTGCCAGTTTGGCAGATAGAGACCTTTGCAAAGGTTTCATGAGGATTCAGGGCTTTATTTTGGGAAGAACAATCGTTCTTTATTGATGTAAAAAAGCCTGAACAGAAGTTCAGGCTTTTAAAATTTGGCTCCCCGACCTGGGCTCGAACCAGGGACCTGCGGATTAACAGTCCGTCGCTCTACCGACTGAGCTATCGGGGAATGGGGCGTATTATAATGGCTGGAAAAAATGTGTCAATCCATATTTTCAAGAAAATGGTGCAAAATATTTCAAATGTTTGAATGTTAAAAATATTTTGTAATCAAGTTTCACAGGCTTCCAGCCGTTTCAGACGGCCTTTAGTATTTGGCGTTAACCAATTTGCCGTTTTGGAATACTTGTTGCTGCATCACGGTGCCGTTGTAGGCGTAAGTGGTCAGCGAGCCGTTGCTTGGTGTGGCGCGGAACTGCATCAGCTGGTTGCGGCTGAGGACATAGGGGTCCGTGCGTTTTTGGCTGTTATCGCTGTAAAAGTCTTGGACGACATATTCGTTGTTGCGTTTGCTGATCAGTTGGCGATGGAAGCCGCCTTTGACTGCGCTGTTGCTGGGTGTGCCGTGTGCATCAAAATAGGTCACAATTTGTTCTTCTAAGATACGGATGCCGTCTGAATCCGTGCCTTTGGTGGTTTTGGTTTTATCCAAGCCGACAGGGATGTCGATGGATGTACCCAGGCCGACGTGGCGGCCGATGCCGGTGCCGACGCCTAAGCCGACGGAAACGCCGGGCGTGCCGACTGTACATGCGCTGAGTGAAGCGGCCAAAAGGGCAGGTAAGAGAACTTTTTTCATAATGTGTATCCTTGTAATAAGAAATGTTTGTAATGTTGGAAGTATAGTATTTTTGCGGGGTGGCTGGTGTTAGTATTGGTAAAAGGGCGCAAGGCCGTCTGAAAAACAAGATAGAAACGGATATATCATTCTGGTGTAGAATGTGCCGGAATAATGATTTAATAAGAATGTGAATGAATCATGAAAACTTTAAAATTTACGAAGATGCACGGCTTGGGCAATGATTTTATGGTGGTCAATGCCATCGAGCAGGACTTTGATCCGTTGGTAGCGCCGTTGGCCCAATGGGCAGACCGCTATCGCGGCGTGGGATTTGATCAGTTTTTGGTGGTGGAGAAGCCTTCTTCTGATGCGGTCGATTTTCGGTATCGTATTTTCAATGCGGATGGTCGGGAAGTAGAGCAGTGCGGCAATGGTGCGCGTTGTTTTGCGCGTTTTGTCACGGATAAGGGTTTGACGGATAAAACGGAAATTTTGGTCGAAACGGCCAAAGGGATTATTGTGCCGAAGCTGTTGGATAACGGTTTGGTTACCGTCAATATGGGTAAACCGCGTTTCATGCCGTCTGAAATTCCGTTTGTGCCTGCGCATGGTGAAAATGAAGATGCGCTGACACATATTGTCTTGGTCGGTTTGGAATCTGTACCGGTAAGCTGCGTGAATATGGGTAATCCGCATGCGGTGATTTTGGTTGATGATGTTGAAACCGCACCGGTGGAGCATTGGGGCGGCGTTATTGAATCTCACGAGCAGTTTCCTGAACGGGTCAATGTCGGCTTTTTGCAAGTTGAAGATGAATTGTCAGTCCGCCTGCGCGTGTTTGAACGCGGAGTGGGGGAAACTCAGGCTTGCGGCACCGGAGCGTGTGCGGCCGTGGTGGCAGGCGTGCGCAATGGCTTGCTGAAAGCGGGTGTGCCTGTGCGTGTTACTCTGCCTGGCGGCGAATTGTTTATCAGTTGGGAAGAAGGCGGCGATGTGCAAATGACCGGCCCTGCTGAGACCGTTTTTGAAGGCGAGTTGCAGTATTCATGATGGTTTCTTTGGATTTTTGGTTTGCCGTCGCGTATGCTGCGGTATCGTTGGTGTTTATTTTTCGCGCGCAGCGGTTTCAATGGCTTTGGGCTGCGGTGTTGTTGTGGCTGGGAATTTCGGCACTGGGCGCGCGCTTGTTGCCCGGAATGTGGGGCTTTACGCATACAGGCCCTTTGTTCATCCCTCATTTTTATCTGACAATCGCCAGTATTTTCTTCTTTATTGATGACTGCAGTAAAACGGAAGACAAAAAGTTTTGGTCGGCAGGCGAATATGCCGGTTTGACCTTATTTGCGGTTTCCAATGTTGTCATGACTTTGGCTTTTGTTTTCTTGGTGGGCGTGGTTTATTTCATCTTGCCATTGGCAGGCGCGGTTTTTGCATGGGCGGCTTTGCTGAAAATTTATGCCTTGAAACCGATTTATTGGTTTGTTTTGCAGGGCGTGTTGATGCTGGTGTTTTATCTGCACCGTGTGGTCGTGTGTAAGCAGTCGGCGGCTTTGTTTAGTGCCACTCAGCTGCAAATGGGTTGGCTGGTTGCGGTTGTCATGCAGGCTGTGGTTGCCATGGCTTTGATTTTTGAACGGGGCGGATATTAATTTATCCAAACTAAAAGTTATCAAACTAAAAGTTATAATGAAAGAAATTTTCGATATTGGTTTTTCAGACGGCCTGAGTTTAATATGCAGGCTATATCACATCTAAATCTGGAGCAGGAAATGAAAATTGCAAATAATATTACCGAGCTGATCGGCAATACACCTTTGGTGAAATTGAACCGTCTGACTGAAGGTTTGAAAGCGCAAATCGCCGTTAAACTTGAATTTTTCAATCCGGGCAGCAGCGTGAAAGACCGTATTGCCGAAGCCATGATTGAAGCGGCGGAGCAGGCCGGTAAAATCAATAAAGATACCGTTATCGTTGAGGCGACCAGCGGCAATACCGGTATCGGTTTGGCAATGGTGTGTGCGGCCCGCGGTTATAAATTGGCGATTACTATGCCTGAAAGCATGAGTAAAGAACGCAAAATGCTGCTGCGTGCATTCGGTGCAGAGCTGATTTTGACACCGGCTGCCGAAGGAATGGCAGGTGCTATCGCTAAAGCCCAATCTTTGGTGGACGAACATCCGAGCACTTATTTCATGCCGCGCCAATTTGATAACGAGGCCAATCCTGAAGTTCACCGTAAAACCACTGCCGAAGAAATTTGGCGCGATACAGACGGTAAAGTGGATATTTTCGTGGCCGGTGTGGGTACAGGCGGTACGATTACCGGCGTGGGCGAAGTATTGAAAAAATACAAACCCGAAGTTCAAATCGTGGCTGTCGAGCCTGAAGCTTCCCCAGTATTGAGTGGCGGCGAAAAAGGCCCGCATCCGATTCAAGGTTTGGGTGCAGGCTTTATCCCCAGTGTTTTGAATACGACTGTTTACGACAGCATTTCCAAAGTACCTAACGAGGCAGCGTTTGAAACTGCGCGCGCTATGGCCGAAAAAGAAGGCATTTTGGTGGGTATTTCTTCAGGTGCGGCAGTATGGAGCGCATTGCAACTGGCCAAAAAACCTGAAAACGAAGGCAAGCTGATCGTTGTCTTGTTGCCATCATATGGCGAGCGCTATCTTTCTACACCTCTGTTTGCCGATTTGGCATAATATAGGATTGTTGTTAAAAGGCCGTTTTCAGACGGCCTTTTTTGCGTATGGGCTTGAGATATCGTATGAAATCTGTTGTAATTCAGTTAATCTGTTTTGAATACCGTTATTCAAAAGTTGGTTTCTTCAACGAATCATGCTTATAATGCGCATTATGAAAAAATACATTCTTCCTATCCTTGCCGTAGCGGCACTTGCCGGTTGTGAATCGATTTATGTTCCAACTTTGAAAGAAGTGCCAGTTCGACCAACCAACGTCAAAAAACCTAAGGCTGATTCACAAGTTTCAGCTACCGGTTATCATTTGGCTCCTTCGCATTGGGCAGATGTTTCCAAGATTCATGATGAAGCACGCCGCTTGAGTACCCAAGTGAGCCAAGGCAACCTGACCAAAGTTCAGGCCGCCCAATATTTGAACCGCTTCCGTATCCAACAAGTGGGACGCAACTCTGTCGATGACAGTATGTATGAAGTCTATCTGCGTTCCGCCGTTGACAGCCAACGTGGTGAGATTACTACCGAGCAATCCAAACAGTACATCCAAGGTGCTTTGCGCGGTTGGCAACAACGCTGGAAAAACATGGATACCAAGCCAAGCAATCCTGCATTTACCAACTTCCTAATGGAAGTTATGGGCATGCAACCTTTGAAATAAAAAAAGTCATAAATCGAGAAGGCCGTCTGAATATTCAGACGGCCTTCTTTTTTGCATTTTATATCGGTATTGTTGAACTCTATCTAATCAAGAGCCAAACAGCTTGTCTGCCGCTTGACGGGCTTTTTCTTTGATGTCTTCGGTCAGGTAGTTTTTCATTTGGGAATAAACCAACGCAATGACGGCAATGTCATCACTGAAACCAAAAGGAATCAGAAGGTCGGGAATGCTGTCGATAGGGCTGAGGAAGTAAACCAGTGCGCCGACAATAATCATTTTGGCGCGTTTGGGTGTATGTTCGGATTCCCAGAGATAATAAAGCGCATAAAGCTGGCGGACGACAGGTTTGCCCAAGCGTCCGGCAAAGCGTCCGAGTTTTTTCATGAAGCCGGATGTGTCTAAGTTTCGACGGCGGAAGGAGGGGATGTAGTCTTCCGGATCGGGTGTGTTTTGATGAGGGGAGTGTGTCATGATGCAGCTTCCTTATAAGGTATGGAAACATTGTTGGTGTTGTGCTGTATTTTAGTCCATCTAGAGATGGATGAAATGTCTTTGAATGTATAACTATGTAAGAGTAGTGATGATAATGCAATGGTAATAAGTTAAGAATGGCTTATGCCTTTGTAAAGATTAGGTATCAAGAGTGAGAATTTATCTCACAATAGATACAATTCTCAAACAATAATGATGTTATCGTAAGTGATTTGATGGGGAGATGGCTTAATTGCAGGAAAGTAACAAAAAAGGCTAGCCACGCAAAAAAAAATCTAAGAATGATTGTTTGATTTTATTAGTCTTTTGGTAAAAATCATTAGAGCATTTATAAATTGCACTGTTCAAAATGAGATAAAACAGGTAAATTATGGTTTATGTAGCTTATTGTAGTGCTGAGCTATAGGTTTTGAGCTGATAATAAATCTAGAGGAACTGACCATGTCCGCCAAATCACGCCCGGTATTTTTGGAAATTCCGAATATCCGATTGCCCATACCGGGGATTGTATCTATTCTTCACCGTATCAGCGGCGTCGGCTTGTTTGTGATGCTGCCTGTTCTCTTGTATTTCTTCTCTGGAACGCTGGATCGCGAAGCGTCGTTTGAAGCATATCGTTCTGCTATCTCCAATCCGTTTGTGAAGCTGATCCTTATCGGTCTGTTGTGGGCATATCTGCACCACTTTTTCGCCGGTATCCGCTTTCTGTTTTTGGATGTACACAAAGGCTTGGAATTAAATACTGCCCGTGCTACTGCTAAAGTTGTATTTGCTTCTGCTTTGATTCTGACCGTCGTTTTGGGAGCTTTGTTATGGTAGAACGTAAATTGACAGGTGCGCATTACGGTTTGCGCGATTGGGCAATGCAACGTGCAACTGCGGTCATCATGTTGGTGTACACCGTAGTTCTTTTGGTTGTTTTGTTCACATTGCCTAAAGAATATTCGGCATGGCAGGCATTTTTTGATCAAACTTGGGTGAAAGTATTTACCCAAGTGAGCTTCTTGGCCGTATTTTTGCATGCGTGGGTAGGTATCCGCGATTTGTGGATGGACTACATTAAGCCTTTTGGCGTGCGTTTGTTTTTACAAGTTGCCACCATCGTTTGGTTGGTAGGCTGCTTGGTGTATTCAGTTAAAGTAATTTGGGGGTAAATATGAGTTTTCCTGTTCGTAAGTTTGATGCCGTGATTGTTGGCGGTGGTGGTGCAGGTTTACGCGCAGCCCTCCAATTGTCTAAATCCGGCCTGAATTGTGCTGTTTTGTCTAAAGTGTTCCCGACCCGTTCTCATACTGTAGCGGCTCAAGGTGGTATTTCTGCTTCATTGGGTAATGTGCAGGAAGACCGTTGGGATTGGCATATGTACGATACCGTGAAAGGTTCCGACTGGTTGGGCGACCAAGATGCGATTGAGTTTATGTGTCGTGCTGCGCCTGAAGCCGTAATTGAGTTGGAACACATGGGTATGCCTTTTGACCGTGTGGAAAGTGGCAAAATCTACCAACGTCCTTTCGGTGGCCATACTGCCGAACATGGTAAACGTGCGGTAGAACGTGCATGTGCGGTTGCCGACCGTACCGGTCATGCGATGTTGCATACTTTGTACCAACAAAACGTCCGTGCCAATACACAATTCTTTGTGGAATGGACAGCGCAAGATTTGATTCGTGATGAAAATGGCGACGTAGTCGGTGTAACTGCCATGGAAATGGAAACCGGCGAAGTTTATATTTTCCATGCTAAGGCTGTGATGTTTGCTACCGGTGGTGGTGGCCGTATTTATGCTTCTTCTACCAATGCCTATATGAATACCGGTGATGGTTTGGGTATTTGTGCTCGTGCAGGTATTCCGTTGGAAGACATGGAATTCTGGCAATTCCACCCGACTGGTGTGGCCGGTGCAGGCGTGTTGATTACCGAGGGTGTGCGCGGTGAAGGCGGTATTTTGTTGAACGCCAACGGCGAACGCTTTATGGAACGTTATGCCCCAACCGTAAAAGACTTGGCTTCCCGTGACGTGGTTTCCCGTGCAATGGCAATGGAAATCTACGAAGGTCGCGGCTGTGGTAAAAACAAAGACCACGTATTGCTGAAAATCGACCATATCGGTGCAGAAAAAATTATGGAAAAACTGCCGGGCATCCGCGAGATTTCCATTCAGTTTGCCGGTATCGACCCGATTAAAGACCCGATTCCTGTCGTACCGACTACCCACTACATGATGGGTGGTATTCCGACTAACTACCATGGCGAAGTTGTTGTTCCTCAAGGCGACGAATACGAAGTGCCTGTAAAAGGCCTGTATGCCGCAGGTGAGTGCGCCTGTGCTTCCGTACACGGTGCGAACCGCTTGGGTACCAACTCCTTGTTGGACTTGGTGGTATTCGGTAAAGCTGCCGGCGACAGCATGATTAAATTCATCAAAGAGCAAAGCGGTTGGAAACCTCTGCCTGCTAATGCCGGCGAGTTGACCCGTCAACGTATCGAGCGTTTGGACAACCAAACCGGCGGTGAAAACGTTGATGCCTTGCGTCGCGAACTGCAACGCTCCGTACAACTGCATGCCGGCGTGTTCCGTACCGATGAGATTCTGAGCAAAGGCGTTCGAGAAATCATGGCGATTGCCGAGCGTGTGAAACGTACTGAAATCAAAGATAAGAGCAAAGTGTGGAATACCGCGCGTATCGAAGCTTTGGAATTGGATAATCTGATTGAAGTAGCGAAAGCGACTTTGGTGTCTGCCGAAGCACGTAAAGAATCGCGCGGCGCGCACGCTTCAGACGACCATCCTGAGCGTGATGACGAAAACTGGATGAAACATACCCTGTATCATTCAGATACCAATACTTTGTCTTACAAACCGGTACATACCAAGCCTTTGAGCGTGGAATACATCAAACCGGCCAAACGCGTTTATTGATGAGTTTTCAGACGGCCTTTATCTTGGAGGCCGTCTGAAACCTAACCATACCCACATTGAACTGCCTGAATCCATAATACAAAATCATTGGGCAGTTTATGAGAAAAGGAACACTTCTCATGGAAAAAATGAGTTTTGAAATTTACCGTTACAACCCGGACGTTGATGCCAAGCCTTATATGCAACGTTACGAGTTGGAATTGGAACCAACCGACGTTAAACTTTTGGACGCTTTGGTGCGCCTGAAAGCACAAGACGATACATTGTCTTTCCGCCGTTCTTGCCGCGAAGGTATTTGCGGTTCTGACGGTATGAACATCAACGGCAAAAACGGCTTGGCATGTCTGACTGATTTGCGCAGCCTGAAACAGCCGGTCAAAATCCGTCCTCTGCCGGGTCTGCCTGTTATCCGCGACCTAATTGTGGACATGACCCAATTCTTCAAACAATATCATTCCATCAAACCTTATGTTGTCAACGACAATCCGATTGATGCGGACAAAGAGCGTTTGCAAACTCAGGAAGAGCGTAAAGAGTTGGACGGTTTGTACGAATGTATTTTGTGTGCCTGCTGCTCGACTGCCTGCCCGTCATTCTGGTGGAATCCTGATAAATTCGTTGGTCCGTCCGGTTTGCTGAATGCTTACCGCTTCATTGCGGACAGCCGCGATACCATTACTAATGAGCGTTTGGATAATTTGAACGACCCATACCGTTTGTTCCGCTGCCACACCATTATGAACTGCGTAGACGTATGTCCTAAACACTTGAATCCGACCCGAGCCATCGGTAAGATTAAAGAGATTATGTTGAAACGAGCCGTTTAAGAAATGATGGTTTTTGACGATATTGCCAAACGGAAAATCCGTTTTCAAACCCGCCGGGGATTATTGGAATTAGATTTAATCTTCGGCAGGTTCATGGAAAAAGAATTCGAGCACCTGAGTGATCAGGAATTGTCCGAATTTTCCGAAATCCTCGAATTTCAAGACCAAGAATTGCTTGCCTTGATTAACGGACATTCGGCGACGGACAAGAAGCACCTGATTCCCATGCTTGAAAAAATCAGACAGGCATGATGTGTTATAGAGCTTGTTTGCGATACCGATCCGAACAAGCTCTTTCCATACGGAGGCCGTCTGAAAAAAAGACCGTGCCGCTTAGACGGCAACGAAAGCCCCAACCTACAAAGGAGTTTAAGAATGTCTAAATCAGTCAAGCTCACCACCCCAAATCAAGAGACCTTGGAACTGCCAGTATTGGAAGCAAGTATCGGCCATGATGTGGTTGATATCCGTACTTTGACTAAAAATACAGGTCTGTTTTCCTTCGACCCCGGATTCGTTTCAACTGCAAGTTGCGAATCTAAAATCACTTATATTGATGGCGATGAAGGTCTGTTGTATTACCGTGGTTATCCTATCGAGCAGCTGGCCGAAAAATCTGATTACTTGGAAGTTTGCTACCTGTTGATCTACGGCGAGCTGCCTACGCCCGAACAGAAAAAAGAATTTGATGCTACAGTCAGCCACCATACTATGGTGCATGAACAGTTGACTTGGTTCTTCCGTGGTTTCCGCCGTGATGCGCACCCGATGGCGATGATGGTGGGTGTGGTTGGCGCGCTGTCTGCGTTCTATCAAGATAGCTTGGATATTACCAATCCTGAACACCGCAAAATCGCGATTTACCGCTTAATCTCCAAAATTCCGACCATTGCGGCAATGTGTTACCGTTATTCCAACGGTTTGCCGTTCAATTATCCAAAAAATAACCTTTCCTATGCTGAAAACTTCTTGCACATGATGTTTGCCACACCATGTGAAGAATACAAACCTAATCCAGTATTGGCCCGCGCACTCGACCGCATCTTTATTTTGCATGCCGATCATGAGCAAAATGCGTCAACTTCAACCGTACGTTTGGCCGGTTCTTCCGGCGCGAACCCGTTTGCCTGTATCGCAGCCGGTATCGCTTGCCTGTGGGGTGCTTCACACGGCGGTGCAAACGAAGCCGTGTTGAAAATGCTGGATGAAATCGGCGATGTTTCGAATGTTGCCGAATACATGGAAGGTGTGAAACAACGCAAATACCGCCTGATGGGCTTCGGTCATCGCGTATACCGCAATATGGACCCGCGCGCCAGCATCATGCGCGAAACCTGCTATGAAGTCTTGAAAGAGTTGGGTTTGGAAGACAGTCCGAAATTCAAACTGGCAATGGAATTGGAACAAATTGCACTGAAAGACCCATTCTTTGTCGAACGCAAACTGTATCCAAACGTCGATTTCTACTCCGGCATCGTTTTGTCCGCATTAGGTATTCCGACCGAAATGTTTACCGTTATCTTTGCGTTGTCCCGCAGTGTAGGCTGGATTTCACATTGGCATGAAATGATTAGCGATCCGACACTGAAAATCGGCCGCCCACGTCAACTGTATACCGGTGCGGAACGTCGTGATTATGTTCCGGTGGATAAGCGCTAACAGACAATATATTAATATATTGTTGAAAAGTCGTTTGAAAAAATCGAATTGTTGTTTTCAATGAGGTTGACCCGTAATTAATTAAGTTGATAACAGGTAATTTGATTTAAAATAGGGTAGAATAAAGTGTCATTTCAGACGGCCTGAATTCCGTTCGGAGAACACGGGATTCTACCCTTTGTTTATATTTTAAAGAAAAGAGCTCACGCCATGATGGACGAAAAACTCAATTTCTCTTATCTGTTTGGTTCTAATGCGCCATACATCGAGGAGTTGTATGAAAAGTTTCTGGAAAACCCGGAATCTGTCGATGAAAAATGGAAACAGTATTTTACAGATTTGAGTAAACAGCCGGGCGCAGTCGCTGTCGATGTTGCCCACACACCGATTCGTGAATCATTTGCCACTTTGGCTAAAAAGAAAATTGCATCTGCTGTTGCAGGCGGTGTGGATGAGGCAATGATGAAAAAGCAAGTCAGCGTTTTGCGACTGATTTCTGCCTATCGTATTCAAGGCGTGGGTGCGGCCCAACTTGATCCGCTCAAACGTATCCCCCCTCAAAACATCGAAGCACTCGACCCTAAATTCCACGGTCTGTCTGATGCCGACATGGCGCTTCAATTCAATATGGGCGAGGGTGACTTTTCCGGTCAAGGCAAATTGCCTCTTTCCCAAATCATCAGCAATCTGAAACAAACCTACTGCGGCCACATTGCATTGGAATATATCTATATTCCCAATACTGAAGAGCGTCGTTGGGTGCGCAATTATTTTGAAAGCGTATTGTCCACACCGCATTACAATGCCGATCAAAAACGCCGTATCTTGAAAGAAATGACCGCTGCTGAGACTTTGGAACGTTATCTGCATACCAAATATGTCGGTCAAAAACGTTTCAGTGTCGAAGGTGGTGAAAGCGCGATTGCCGGTTTGAACTACCTGATTCAAAACGCCGGTAAAGACGGCGTGGAAGAAGTCATCATCGGTATGGCACACCGTGGCCGTCTGAATGTTTTGGTTAACATTTTGGGCAAAAAACCGGCCGATCTGTTTGCTGAGTTTGAAGGCCGTGCCGAAATCAAATTGCCTAGCGGCGACGTGAAATACCACATGGGCTTTAGCTCCGACATCGCTACGCCACACGGTCCAATGCATGTTTCTTTGGCATTTAACCCGTCACACTTGGAAATTGTTAACCCGGTAGTGGAAGGTTCTGCGCGCGCCAAACAAAAACGTTTGGGCGAAAACGGCCGCGATAAAGTTTTGCCGGTATTGATTCACGGTGACTCTGCATTTATCGGTTTGGGTGTTAACCAAGCAACATTCAACCTGTCTAAAACACGCGGTTATACCACCGGCGGTACCGTTCACATCGTGATCAACAACCAAATCGGCTTTACCACTTCCGATACCCGCGATACCCGTTCTACCGTACACTGTACCGATATCGCGAAAATGGTTTCCGCTCCGGTTATCCACGTGAACGGCGATGACCCTGAACGCGTTTGCTTTGCCATCCAAGCCGCTTTGGATTACCGCAAAAAATTCCATAAAGACATCGTAATCGACGTTGTCTGCTACCGTAAATGGGGCCACAACGAGGGTGATGATCCGACCTTGACACAACCGATGATGTACAAAAAAGTATCGCAACACCCGGGTGCGCGTGCTTTGTACACCGAGCAACTGATTGCCGAAGGCGTGGTCACCCAAGCTGAGGCTGACGGTTACATCCAAGCCTACCGTGATGCTTTGGACAAAGGCGAACATGTTGAACAAACAACTTTGAGCAACTTCCAACGCACACAAATCGACTGGAGCAAATACCAAGGCAAAGATTGGCGCGAAAAAATCGAAACCGGTTTGCCTGCCGCTGACATCGAGCGTCTTACCGAGAAATTCACCGCTGTACCGGAAGGCTTTGCCCTGCATCCGACTGCAAAACGTGTGATCGAAGCGCGTAAAGCCATGGCATCCGGCAAACAGCCTATCGACTGGGGTATGGCCGAAACCCTCGCATACGCAAGCCTGCTGACTAAAGGTCATGGCGTGCGTATCTCCGGTGAGGACTCCGGCCGCGGTACATTCTCACACCGTCATGCAGTATTGCACGACCAAAACCGTGAAAAATGGGACGACGGTACTTATGTTCCTCTGCGCCATATGGGCGAAGGCATGGGCGAGTTCCTGGTTATCGACTCCATTTTGAACGAAGAAGCCGTGATGGCGTTCGAGTACGGCTTTGCCTGCTCCGCACCTGACAAGCTGACCATTTGGGAAGCTCAATTCGGTGACTTCGCCAACGGTGCGCAAGTGACTATTGACCAATTCCTGTCCTCAGGCGAAACCAAGTGGGGTCGCTTGTGCGGTCTGACCACCATCCTGCCGCACGGCTACGACGGTCAAGGCCCTGAGCACTCTTCTGCACGCGTAGAACGTTGGTTGCAACTGTGTTCTGAAAACAATATGCAAGTCATCATGCCGTCTGAAGCGTCGCAAATGTTCCACCTCTTGCAACGCCAAGTCTTGGGTTCATACCGCAAACCGCTGGTGATTTTCATGTCCAAACGCCTGTTGCGCTTCAAAGGTGCAATGAGCCCGCTGGAAAACTTCACCGAAGGTTCGACTTTCCGTCCGGTTATCGGTGATACTGCCGAACGCGCAAGCAACGACAGCGTGAAACGCGTAGTCTTGTGTGCCGGTCAGGTTTACTATGACTTGGAAGCTGGCCGTGCCGAGCGTAAACTGGAAGATGATGTTGCGATTGTCCGCGTTGAGCAGCTGTATCCGTTCCCATACGAAGAGGTTAAAGCTGAACTGGCGAAATATCCGAACGCAAAATCTGTGGTTTGGGCGCAAGAAGAGCCGAAAAACCAAGGCGCGTTCTACCAAATCCGCCACCGCATCGAAGGCGTTATCAGCGAAGAGCAAAAACTGTCTTATGCCGGTCGTCCAAGCAGCGCATCGCCTGCAGTGGGCTACTCAAGCAAACACATTGCTCAATTGAAACAATTGGTTGAAGACGCTTTGACGTTGTAAGCCTAGTGGCATTCCGTTTGAAATTGTTCAGGCGGAATGCCTATATGCAGAATTAAAAACACACAACAGGCCGTCTGAAAGGGCCATTGGAGACACAAAATGATTATTGATGTAAAAGTACCTATGCTGTCTGAAAGCGTATCTGAAGGCACGCTCTTGGAATGGAAGAAAAAAGTTGGCGAAGCAGTTGCCCGTGACGAAATCCTGATCGATATCGAAACTGACAAAGTGGTTTTGGAAGTACCTTCTCCACAAGCCGGCGTATTGGTTGAAATCGTAGCGCAAGACGGTGAAACCGTTGTTGCCGACCAAGTTTTGGCTCGTATCGATACAGCCGCTACCGCCGCTGCTGAAGCACCTGCCGCCGCGCCTGCCGAAGCAGCCCCAGCTGCTGCACAAAATAACGCCGCTATGCCTGCCGCTGCCAAACTGGCTGCCGAGACCGGTGTTGACGTGAACGCATTGCAAGGTTCCGGCCGTGACGGTCGCGTATTGAAAGAAGACGTACAAAATGCCGCTGCCAAACCTGCCGCAGCCGCTGCTCCTGCCGTTGCACTTCCTGCCGGCGCACGTCCTGAAGAACGCGTACCAATGAGCCGCCTGCGTGCCCGCGTTGCAGAACGCCTCTTGGCTTCTCAACAAGAAAACGCCATTCTGACCACATTCAACGAAGTCAACATGAAACCAATCATGGACTTGCGTGCGAAGTACAAAGAAAAATTTGAGAAAGAACACGGCGTGAAACTGGGCTTTATGTCCTTCTTCGTTAAAGCTGCTGTTGCCGCCCTGAAAAAATACCCGGTTGTGAATGCTTCTGTTGACGGCAAAGACATCGTGTACCACGGCTACTTCGACATCGGTATTGCAATTGGCAGCCCACGCGGTTTGGTTGTACCGATCCTGCGTGATGCCGACCAAATGAGCATTGCCGACATCGAACAAGCAATTGTTGATTACGCGAAAAAAGCCAAAGACGGCAAAATTGCTATTGAAGACCTGACCGGTGGTACATTCAGTATTACCAACGGCGGTACTTTCGGTTCTATGATGTCTACCCCAATCATCAACCCGCCTCAATCTGCGATTTTGGGTATGCACGCTACTAAAGAGCGCGCTGTGGTTGAAAACGGCCAAGTTGTTGTCCGTCCAATGATGTATCTGGCTCTGTCTTACGACCACCGTATCATCGATGGTCGCGAAGCTGTATTGACCTTGGTAGCCATTAAAGACGCGTTGGAAGACCCAGCCCGCCTGTTGTTGGATCTGTAATCGTTTCAGACGGCCTTTTATTTATTAATGAAAAGGCCGTCTGAAATTTTATTTAGATGTAGCGTAATGTAGTATCGTGCTACAATAGTCTCAACGAACGATTGAGGCCGTCTGAAACATTTGATTCGAATGAATCGACAGATATGGACTTTCAGACGGCCTTTTCTTAAAACCATCAAAACGCAGTCATTCAAAATAAAAAAGAAACAAAAAGTATCGTTTTTATTTTGAGATACTGCAAAAAGCAAAGGATGACACGATGTCTCAATATGATGTAGTAGTGATTGGTGCAGGCCCGGGCGGATACGTTGCCGCCATCCGTGCCGCGCAACTGGGTTTTAAAACCGCTTGCGTCGATGCAGGCGTCAACAAAGCTGGCGATGCCCCTGCCTTGGGCGGTACTTGCTTGAACGTAGGCTGTATCCCTTCTAAAGCCCTGTTGCAATCCAGCGAACATTTCCACGCAGCGCAACACGAGTTTGCCGAACACGGTATCACTGTCGGCGACGTAAAATTCGACGCGGCCAAAATGATTGAGCGCAAAGATGCCATCGTGACCAAACTGACCGGCGGCGTGAAATTCCTGTTCCAAAAAAACAAAGTAACCAGCCTGTTCGGTACTGCTTCCTTTGCCGGTAAAAACGGCGATGCTTACCAAATCGAAGTCGATAACAAAGGCGAGAAAACCGTTATCGAAGCCAAACACGTCATCGTAGCGACCGGTTCCGTACCGCGTCCGCTGCCACAAGTCGCCATCGACAACGTGAACGTATTGGACAACGAAGGTGCATTGAACCTGACCGAAGTGCCTGCCAAACTCGGCGTGATCGGTTCCGGCGTGATTGGTTTGGAAATGGGTTCCGTATGGAACCGCGTGGGTGCGGAAGTTACCATTCTTGAAGCCGCGCCGACCTTCCTGGCTGCCGCCGACCAACAAATCGCCAAAGAAGCCTTCAAATACTTTACCAAAGAGCAAGGTTTGAACATCGAATTGGGCGTGAAAATCGGCGACATCAAATCTGAAGGCAAGGGCGTTTCCGTTGCTTACGAAACTGCTGCCGGCGAAGCCAAAACCGAAGTATTCGACAAACTGATCGTTGCCATCGGCCGTATTCCAAACACCAAAGGCCTGAACGCCGAAGCCGTCGGTTTGGAAAAAGACGAACGCGGCTTTATCAAAGTGGACGGCGAATGCCGTACCAACCTGCCTAATGTATGGGCAATCGGTGACGTGGTTCGCGGCCCGATGTTGGCACACAAAGCCAGCGACGAAGGCGTTGCCGTTGCCGAGCGCATTGCCGGTCAAAAACCGCATATCGACTTCAACAACGTACCATTCGTGATTTACACCGACCCTGAAATCGCTTGGGTGGGTAAAACCGAAGAGCAGCTCAAAGCCGAAGGCGTGGAGTACAAAAAAGGTACTTCAGGTTTCGGTGCAAACGGTCGCGCATTGGCAATGGGCAAAGCCAAAGGTACGGTTAAAGTATTGGCAGATGCCAAAACCGACCGTATCTTGGGCGTACACATGATTGGCCCGGTTGTCAGCGAATTGGTTACCGAAGGCGTGACTGCGCTCGAATTCTTCGCCAGCAGCGAAGACATCGCCCGCATTATCCATGCCCACCCAACCTTGTCCGAAGTGGTTCACGAAGCTGCATTGGCGGCCGACAAACGCGCTTTGCACGGTTGATAGACATTAAGGCCGTCTGAAACTTTTCAGACGGCCTTAAGGCCTCCGACAAATTGAATGTTTCGAGAGCTTCGTTTTCTGATTTATAATTCCGTCAGACAAACAAACAGCATTTACATTCATTATGAACAAAGAAATAGTCGGTATTTTCTTTATACCGATGGGCATCATCAGCATGTGTATGGCCGCATTGTGGCAAATGTATGTGATGATGACCGAAACTTATACGCTCAACCGTTTCAAAGATAAAGAATTGGTTTGGCGCGTGGCATTGTTGTTTATCAGTTTCAGCCTTGCCGTTTATCTGCTCTGCCCGAATTCGCGTAAAAAAGGCATTGTCTTTTTTATTCTCGGAGGAGGCGGCGCAACCATGTATCTGCTGGCGCGGATGTGGTTGCCCTTCAGTAAATAGTAGGGCCGTCTGAAAATATGGGATTGGCCGCAGGGCGATTCCTAAAACCCACTCACCTTAAGGAGAAATCCATGAATTTACACGAGTATCAGGCTAAAGAACTGCTGGCTAGCTACGGTTTGCCCGTACAAGGCGGTATTTTGGCACACAACGGCGAAGAAGCCGCTGCAGCTTACGACAAATTGGGCGGCAAATTCGCTGTTGTCAAAGCACAAGTACACGCCGGCGGCCGCGGTAAAGCGGGCGGCGTAAAAGTCGTTAAAAGCCGCGAAGAAGCTAAAGAAGTGGCTGAAAGCCTGATTGGCACCAACTTGGTAACTTACCAAACCGATGCCAACGGCCAACCTGTCAACAGCGTTTTGGTTTGCGAAGACATGTATCCGGTTCAAACCGAGCTGTACTTGGGCGCAGTGGTTGACCGTTCTACCCGCCGCGTTACATTCATGGCTTCTACCGAAGGCGGCGTGGAAATTGAAAAAGTTGCTGCCGAAACTCCAGAAAAAATCTTCAAAGTAACCGTTGATCCGCTGGTCGGCCTGCAACCTTGCCAAGCTCGCGAAGTTGCCTTCCAACTGGGCTTGAAAGACAAACAAATCAACGAGTTCGTCAAACTGATGACCGGCGCGTACAAAGCGTTTGTCGAAAACGACTTCGCCCTGTTTGAAGTAAACCCATTGGCAGTTCGCGAAAACGGCGACTTGGCCTGTGTGGACGGCAAAATCGGCATCGACAGCAACGCGCTCTACCGCCTGCCGAAAATTGCCGCTTTGCGCGACAAATCTCAAGAAAACGAACGTGAGCTGAAAGCTTCCGAATTCGACCTGAACTATGTTGCCCTGGAAGGCAACATCGGCTGTATGGTGAACGGCGCAGGTTTGGCGATGGCTACTATGGACATCATCAAACTCAAAGGCGGCCAACCTGCCAACTTCTTGGACGTCGGCGGAGGCGCAACCAAAGACCGCGTGGTTGAAGCGTTCAAACTGATTCTGGAAGACAAATCCGTTCAAGGCGTATTGATCAACATCTTCGGCGGTATCGTACGTTGCGACATGATTGCGGAAGCCATCGTGGCAGCCGTTAAAGAAATCAACGTCAACGTTCCTGTCGTTGTTCGTTTGGAAGGTAACAACGCCGAACTCGGCGCGAAAATCCTGAACGAATCAGGTCTGAAACTGACTTCTGCAGACGGCCTGAATGACGCAGCCGAAAAAATTGTTGCAGCCGTAAACGCCTAAGGAGAAAAGAATGAGCGTATTGATTAATAAAGACACCAAAGTATTGGTTCAAGGTTTCACCGGTAAAAACGGTACTTTCCACTCCGAACAAGCTCTGGCTTACGGCACTAAAGTTGTCGGCGGCGTTACCCCGGGTAAAGGCGGTCAAACCCACCTGAACCTGCCCGTGTTCAACACCATGAAAGAAGCCGTTAAAGAAACCGGCGCGGACGCATCTGTAATTTACGTTCCCGCTCCGTTTGTGTTGGATTCTATCGTTGAAGCCGTTGACTCCGGCGTAGGCTTGGTCGTTGTGATTACCGAAGGTGTTCCAACTCTGGACATGCTCAAAGCCAAACGCTACTTGGAAACCAACGGCAACGGTACCCGCTTGGTCGGCCCTAACTGCCCGGGCGTAATTACTCCGGGTGAGTGCAAAATCGGCATTATGCCGGGCCACATCCACCAACCTGGCCGCATCGGTATTATTTCCCGTTCCGGTACATTGACTTACGAAGCTGTGGCGCAAACCACCAAACTGGGCTTGGGTCAATCAACCTGTATCGGTATCGGCGGCGACCCGATTCCTGGTATGAACCAAATCGACGCACTGAAACTCTTCCAAGAAGACCCGGATACTGACGCCATCATCATGATCGGTGAAATCGGCGGTACTGCGGAAGAAGAAGCAGCCGAATACATCCAATCCAACGTAACCAAACCTGTTGTCGGTTACATTGCTGGTGTTACTGCTCCTAAAGGCAAACGTATGGGCCACGCCGGTGCGATTATCTCCGGTGGTAAAGGTACTGCCGAAGAAAAATTCGCCGCTTTCGAAAAAGCCGGTATTGCTTACACCCGCAGCCCTGCCGAGTTGGGCACTACCATGCTGGAAGTGTTGAAAGCAAAAGGTTTGGCATAAGACTCAAGTCTTTAAGCTGAATGGAAAAGGCCGTCTGAAGTTTTCAGACGGCCTTTTTTAAATTTCATTTGCTTGTTTTCATAATAAGCACTTAATTTTATTTAAATTAACGTTTATTTTAGAATAAACGGTTATAATTTATTAACAGATAAATATTCTGTAACCATATCAACCTATATCAAGGAGAAAAGCATGAAAAAACACGATTTTGAAGCACGTCGCGAGGCTTTGCTGAAAGACATCCGAGAAGTGATGGATGATGTGGAAGAGTTGTACCGCAATGGTGTTGAAGCCAGTTCGGAAGAGGGCAGCAAAGCCCGAGCCAAATTGGAAGAGAAATTGGCTGTGGCCAAAGAGCGTTTGAGCCGTTTTGAAGAAGAGGCCGGCGAACGTTTACGCCATCATGCCGAGCGTGCGCGTGAAAAATACGAGCAGTTTGAAGAAGCGGCTCAGGAGCGTTTGAAAGAAGGCAAAGAGCGTTTTACCGAATTTGAAGCCGATGCAGGTGCGCGTTTGAAACGCGGTGCCAAACACGCTGATGAAGTGGTGCATGAAAAACCATACTATGCGATGGGTTTTGCCGCATTGGCCGGTTTGGTTGTCGGTGTGTTGTTGAACCGCCGTTAATGTGAATATGTTAAGGCCGTCTGAACAGGCGTACACATGAAATCATGGATTTCATTGCGCCTTGCAGACGGCCTTAGCCTTATGTTTCCTGAGACAAAGGATAATCGAGATGGGAATTCGCCAGCGTTTTGAACATGGCAAAGCTTTGTTGAATCAGGGCACGGATTTGCTGTTGCTGCGTTTGCAGGTATTGAGCTTGGATTTGACGCGTCAGGCGGAGAATGTGTTCCGGTTGGCTATTTGGCTGGTATTGTCCGGCGCACTGTTGATGGTGGGCTTGGTCGGTTTGCTGTTCGGATTGAACCGCGTGCTGTCGGATGTGGCCGCTTTGTGGGTGTTTTTCGGCATTTTCTTTGTGAGCCTGCTGATTATTGCTGTATTGTTCCGTAAAGTATCGGCGGACTATCGGGAGCAGGGCAGTCGTGTGGCTGAAACCTTGCAGGATATTCGATCGGATATTGCGTATTTGCGCGGTGAGATAGACAAGGATGCGGACGATGAAGCAACAGGTGCATAGAGTTTTTTAAGAATATTAGAGCATGTTAATTTTATTGCAAATGCCGTCATAGATAGACATAAAAATATTCTCGTAGCTTTTAAGATACTCTTGAAACCTTGGTTAGGCACTTGCTATCTAATGATAAGGGATTGTCCTCGAATAATCAGTAAAGAAAGATTTGTTCTGGTTATCTATAGCAGGGTAGTTCCAGTAATATTAATTTGGGGATAGAGTTTTATCAGTATATGAAGGCTGTTGGAAAATTTAAATGATAGGTAATTACCATTTTCATCCAAATATAGCTCCGACAGATCTTCTAGATAAAGATCAATGACAATATAATCTTTTCTGTAAAACAAGAGTCTGACAGAATTTACTGTCAGATCAAAGCTTAAAGTAACTCGTTCATCACCGTTAACAAACTTAACGGTCTGAATAATATCGTCTATTTCGCAATCAAACCCATAAATAGACATAAACTCATTACAATTTGGAATCACTAATTTAGCATTATTCATTTTGGTTCCCTTCTTTGAGTATTATGGTAGCAGAAGATTTCGAGTTGTTATTTATTATTGGAAAAAGGCTCTCAAATTTTTAACTTTTAAGGGCAGTTACATCTTCTTTTGTTTAATCATTTTGTTTTCCTGAAAAGAGATAATTGAGATAACGTTGTCAAATCTGGTGGCTTTGAGGATATTTTTAGGTATTTTTTATGAAGCTGTTGATTATACTGTATCATTTTAAACAGTATCGGCAGATTATCGGGAGTAGGGCAGCCGTGTGGCTGAGACCTTGCAGGATATTCGATCGGATATTGCGTATTTGCGCGGTGAGATAGACAAGGATACGGACGATGAAGCAACAGGAGTATGAAGAAGCGCGCGAGCTGCTGCTTTTGGAAGCCAAGCTGGTGCGGTTGCGGATTGAAGCGGAAAATTTGAAACTGCGTAAAGTGGAAGAACGGGAGGCGCGGCAGTCCGATCGTTTGATGATGTTGGCCGATGTGGCGTTTCAGTTGAGCCAAACACGTTTGCTGTCTCAACGCGCTTTGTTTTCTACATCGCGCCGGCGGCATTGGATTTGGCTGGTATTGGCGGTCATGTTGGGCTTGTCGAGATAATCGGGAGCGGAGGGGTAGTCTAAACATTGTCTGCGGCGCTGTGTTGGATTGTGTGAGCCGCTTGTTGAAGACGCTGTGTTGTTGTGCTGCCGAGATTTAAACTTTATCTATGTTGAGTATTTTTTACAAAAGACACCGGCCGTCTGAACATTTCAGACGGCCTCAATGTTTGGAGTTTCAGATATAATGGCGGCAATTTTGAAATTGTTAAATGAAGGATAAGTGATGAACCGTTTGTATCCCCACCCGATTATCGCCCGTGAGGGCTGGCCGATTATCGGCGGCGGTTTGGCTTTGAGCCTGCTGGTGTCGATGTGCTGCGGCTGGTGGTCTTTGCCGTTTTGGGTGTTTACCGTATTTGCCCTGCAGTTTTTCCGCGACCCTGCGCGTGAGATTCCGCAAAATCCTGAAGCGGTGTTGAGCCCGGTTGACGGCCGTATCGTGGTGGTCGAGCGCGCACGCGATCCGTATCGTGATGTCGATGCTTTGAAAATCAGTATTTTTATGAACGTGTTCAACGTGCATTCGCAAAAATCGCCTGCCGATTGTACGGTAACGAAAGTGATCTATAACAAAGGCAAATTCGTGAATGCGGATTTGGACAAAGCCAGCACGGAAAATGAACGTAACGCGGTTTTGGCGACTACGGCTTCTGGTCGTGAAATTACTTTTGTTCAAGTGGCCGGTTTGGTGGCGCGCCGTATTTTGTGCTACACCCAAGCCGGTGCGAAACTGTCCCGTGGTGAACGCTATGGCTTTATCCGCTTTGGTTCGCGCGTGGATATGTATCTGCCTGTCGATGCGCAGGCACAAGTGGCGATTGGCGATAAAGTAACCGGCGTCAGCACTGTATTGGCGCGTTTGCCGCTGACTGCGCCGCAAACTGAATCTGAGCCTAAAGCCGCAGCTCCAGCCGCGCCTGCTTCTCAAGCTGCCCCGGCTGAAACAGTAGCAGGTCAATCTACCGAACAGCAGCAAATCGAAGCGGCGGCTGCTAAAATTCAAGCGGCTGCGCAAGATGTGTTGAAAGATTAATGACCAATTTTAAAATTGGTTTAAAGTAAGAAAAAGGTTTTCAGACGGCCGTCTGAAAACCTTTTTTGTTTGCCTGTCCGATTTTAAAACTTCACGTTCACACCGCCGGTAAAGCTGCGGCCCATTTGCGGCGTATCAGAGAGGAAGCTGCTGTGGGCGTAAACGGATTGGTTGAGCAGGTTGTCGGCTTTGACGTACCAATTCCACTCGCCATAGTGCGTATTGCGGCGGTAGTTTGCGCCGAGGTTGAGCATATGGTGTCCGGGCGTGCGCGTTTCGTAGCGGGCGAGTTTGTTTTGGGCGAACACGCGGTAGTAGTCCAAATTGGCATCGATGCGGTCGGTCAGCGAGGCTTTCAGGTGGACGCCGAGGCGCGCAGCCGGAACACGGGGGGCGTTTTGGTCGTCCTGTGCGATGAAAGGACGGTTGCCGTAGGCATCTTCCCTGCCAGGCAGGGAAGGTAGATTTTTCAGACGGCCTCGTACATAGTCGCCAGAAACGCCGATGCGGTAGCGCGGTGTCGGTTTGAAGTAGATTTCGCCTTCCGCTCCGTAGAAGTCCGCGCCGGATTGGTTGTAGCGCACGAGCTTCATTTCGCTGTCGTCTTCGATAGATTTAGGGCCGCGTCCGTCGTTTAAGGTTTGGGCGTAAATGTAGTTGCCGAAACGGTTGCGGTAGAGTGCCAGATTGTATTGCCAGCGGTCGCCTTCGTAGCCCAGCGCGAGTTCGATATTGTTGGAACGCTCTTTGTTGAGGTGTTTGTTGCCGACTTCAAAAGTGTTGGTGGCGACGTGTTTGCCGTGTGCGTACAGTTCTTGCGTTGACGGCAGGCGCTCCTGATGGGAGGCGGTCAGGCTGAGTTTGTGGTGTGGCGTGAAATACCAGTTGCCCGAAAGTGCGAACGAGCGGGCGGTTTGGCGGTGTGCGCCGAGGTCGGGCAGGGGTTGGTTGTAGTAGTTTTCCCGATCAATCAATACTTTGTCGTATTGGATGGAGGCTTTTTGTTTTTCCACGCGTACGCCGCCTTCAAGCGAGAAGTTGTCCCAGTTCGCCTGTTCTACGCCGAAAAAGCTGTAATGGCGGACATTGTTGTCAATCAGCATCGGTTGTTGGACGGTTTCGGGAATGGCGGAGAGCGCGCTGGATTTTTGTCCCAAATATTGCACACCCCAGCTGCCTTTCAGACGGCCTATGGGTTGGTGGCGCAACTCGATACGGGCGTTGTGTGTTTTGTTGTTGAAGAAGTTTTCTACTGCATCGCCTGCTTTTTCGTCGTGGTGGTAGTCGTTGCGGTTCATGTGTACGCGCAGGGCTTCAAAACCGGGGAATGGCTGCTTCCATTCGGCGCGGAGTTCGTAGCGTTTGTTGCGCAGGTCTATCCACGGTTTGCCGTTGTGGGCATGGGCGTGTGCATTATCGTCGTCGTGGAAGCCGCAGCTTAAGCCCGGGTTGTCGTAATCGATGTCTTCTTCGGTCAGCAGGTGCGGATAAAGCTGCAAATAGCGTTTGTTAATCAAACTCTTCTGCCAGATGATGTCGGCGTGGCAATCATCGTATTCGTGGCTGTGGGCAGGCAGGCCGTAGCGGTCGCGACGGTCGCTGTACGCCACGCCGAGAAAACCTTTCTCGCCCACCCAAGACAGCCCGATGCTGCCTGTTTTTGAATCGGCATGACTGTCGGGCAGGCGTTTCAGACGGCCTTCTTCTTTGTGATAGCGCGGTACGGCGTAATCGCCCGATTTGCGGTACAAGCCTTCGGTATGCAGCACGAAGTTTTTGCCCAAGCCGATATTGATGCCTGCGGATGTCAGTTTTTCCAAATTGCCGCTGCTCAAACGCAATCCGGCTTCGCCCGATACGCCGTTTTCAGGCATTTTTTCGGGAATTTTGCCATCGGCAACATCGACCAAACCGGCTACATTGCCCGAGCTGTACAAGAGCGTTACCGGTCCGCGCAGGATTTCGACCTGTTGCGACAAGGCGCTGTCCACCATTAAGGCATGGTCTGGCGAGAAGTCCGCCATGTCGCCCGTTTCGCCGTGATGGTTCAACACTTTAATCCGTCTGCCTGTTTGACCGCGAATGACGGGAGCGGACGCGCCGCCGCCGTATTGCGAGGCATGAATGCCCGGTACGCCGTCTAAAGCATCGCCCAAGTTGACGGCTTTTTGGCGCAAGGTATCGCCAGAGATGATTTTGTCGGAGGCGGTCGAAGTGTGCAACAGCCCCGAAGTCGCGCGCGGACGGCTTTTACCGACGACGGTAACCTCGTCCAAGTCAACCGACTGATCGGTTTCATGCGCTTGGGAGAGGATAGGGGTGCTGATTAAAAGAATAGATAAAACAATGGGTTTGAGTGTGGTTTGTGTCATTTTAGTTTCTCATCATATTTTGAAAGGCTGTTAGTATATAACATTTCATTGTTTATATGATAAGATTTTTAAGAAAAAAAGCCGTCTGAAAACGAAGCGTGGTTTTCAGACGGCCTTTAGCTTGTATCTAGGTTTAAATGAAAACGGAACAATCTCTCTGCTGCCTGGTTTGGGTAATGCAGAAAGTCATGGTAGATGGTTTGCTTTCATTGAAAGTATTACTTGGTTTCGGCGGCTTTAGCGCCAGCAGTCTCTGCAATTAAATCTAAGAATACCAACGGCTTTTTGCCGATATTTTTGAGTGCGTGGGACTGGCCGGGGCGGGCGATGGTAATGTCGCCGGCGCCGACTTCGGTTTGTTTGCCTTCGCTGTCGGTAAACAGGCCTTTGCCGGATACGATGATGTAAACGTCTTCATTGTCGGTATGTTTGTGCTGACCGATGGAAGCGCCCGGCGGCAATGTGAGCCAGCCGATTTCTTTGAATGCGTCTTGGTCGGCGGTTTGATGGCGCGTGAAGGCAAAGCTGCCGAGCAAGGGGCCTTGGCCTCCGGCTGCGTTTTCGCGGTTCCATTCGGCTAAGTCGGCTTTTTTGTACACTTGGATGCTGCGGTCGGTGGGGGTGGTTTGTTCGGCAGCTTGAGCGTTTAGAGATGTGCCGAGCAGAAGGGCGACAGATAATGCGGCAAATAGTGGTTTCATGGCGGTTCTCCGTTTGTCAGGTCGAGTCAGATAATGCGGATTCCGTTTTCAGACGGCCTGCGGGGTTGAAACGATTAACCCCGCAGGCTTCCCTCAAGATTTATTTCACGTTGCGCAGATAGTTCAACAATAATGGAACAGGGCGGCCGGTCGCGCCTTTTTCACCGCCGGATTTCCATGCGGTACCTGCGATGTCGAGGTGCGCCCACGGGTAATCTTCGGTGAAGTAAGACAGGAAGGTGGCGGCGGTAATCGTGCCTGCACCGGGCGTGCCGATGTTGGGAATGTCGGCAAAGTTGGATTTGAGTTGGTCTTTGTAGGTCTCAAAGAGCGGCAGTTGCCATGCTTTGTCGTCCACGTTGCGGGAAGCGGCCAGCAGGCTATCGACCAAATCCTGATTGTTGCCCATCACGCCGCTGACGTCATGACCCAAGGCGATGATGCACGCGCCGGTCAGGGTAGCGACGTCGATGACGGCTTTAGGTTTGAATTGCTCGGCGTAAGTGAGCGCGTCGCACAAAATCAGACGGCCTTCGGCATCGGTGTTCAACACTTCAATCGTCAAGCCTTTCATGCTTTTCACGACGTCGCCCGGTTTGTTGGCCGCGCCGGAAGGCATGTTTTCACAAGTGGCGACGATGGCAATCAGGTTGATTGGCAGTTGCAGTTTGACGGCGGCGCAGAAGGTACTGATGACGGTTGCCGCGCCACACATGTCGAACTTCATTTCGTCCATGTTCAGGCCGGGTTTGAGGGAAATGCCGCCGGTGTCGAAGGTAATGCCTTTGCCGACCAATACCACAGGTGCGGCTTCTTTGTCGGCCGCGCCGAAATAGCTCAGTTCGACCAAATATGGATCCTCAACGCTGCCTTTGGCGACAGACCAGAACGAACCCATGTTTTCTTTGATGTAGTCTTTTTCAATGATTTTGGCGTGTGCGCCCAATTTTTCGGCTTCGGCTTTGGCGGTACGCGCTAAAAATTCGGGCGTGCATTCGTTCGGCGCGGCATTGCCCAAGTCGCGGCAGAGGCTTTGTCCGTAAACTTGCGCTTCGGCGACGCGCAGGGCTTCTTTGACGGCGGCTTCGTGTGCGGTGTGGAACACGGCTTCTTCAAATTTGGCCGGCTTGGCTTCTTTTTTGTAGCGGTCGAAACGGTAGGCGGCGTTGCCGAACGCAATCGCAAACGCCTCGGCAACGGCTGCTGCTTGCGCTTCTTCAAAGGCATGAACGTCCACATTGACCGTTTCTTGGTTTTGCGCCCATTTGGCGGCTTCGGCGGCGGCTTTGTTCAATGCGGCGCGGTCGGTTTTTTCGAGGCGGGCGACAGCAATGGCTTGCAAACCGTTGTCCGTCGGGATTTTGGTGTCGGCGAAATTTTGACCTTCTTCAAGGGAAGCGAAGAGGGCGAGGGCAGTCGGGTTGCTCAGTTGCGATGCTTCGGCGCAGACAAATAATTGCGCACCTGCCTGTTGAGCCTGCAAAGTTTCGGCTTTTGTGCTAAATTTCACGTTTATTCTCCTGATTGGAACGGTTGTCGGTTATTCAGACGGCCTGTTGACCAACCGTCCGAACAGATGAAAATCATTGTACTCCATTTGTGTCATGCCGTCTGAAGCCTTATGAATAAATATAGGTTTCCCATAAACCGTATACCACGCTCAATCTTATGATTTACCAAAGAAACTTTATTAAAGAACTTTCCTTTACCGCCGTCGGCATCTTTGTCGTCCTCTTGGCGGTATTGGTGTCCACGCAGGCCATCAATCTGCTTGGCCGTGCAGCCGACGGGCGTGTCGCCATCGATGCCGTGCTGGCCTTGGTAGGCTTCTGGGTCATCGGCATGACGCCGCTTTTGCTGGTGTTGACCGCATTTATCAGTACGTTGACCGTATTGACCCGCTACTGGCGCGACAGCGAAATGTCGGTTTGGCTCTCCTGCGGATTGGCGTTGAAACAATGGATACGCCCGGTCATGCAGTTTGCCGTGCCGTTTGCTATTTTGATTGCCGTCATGCAGCTTTGGGTGATGCCGTGGGCAGAGTTGCGCAGCCGCGAATATGCCGAAATTTTGAAGCAGAAGCAGGAATTGTCTTTGGTGGAAGCCGGCGAGTTCAATAACTTGGGCAAGCGCAACGGCAGGGTTTATTTTGTCGAAACCTTCGATACCGAATCCGGCATCATGAAAAATCTGTTCCTGCGCGAACAGGATAAAAACGGCAACGACAACATCGTTTTTGCCAAAGAGGGCAATTTTTCGCTGACCGACAACAAACGCACGCTTGAATTGCGCGACGGCTACCGTTACAGCGGTACGCCCGGCAAAGCCGATTACAACCGCGTTTCTTTCCAACACCTCAGCCTGATTATCAGCACTACGCCCAAACTCATAGACCCTGTTTCACACCGCCGTACCATTCCGACCGCCCAACTGATTGGCAGCAGCAATCCCCAACACCAAGCGGAATTGATGTGGCGTATTTCCTTGACCGTCAGCGTTTTGTTGCTGTGCCTGCTTGCCGTGCCGCTTTCCTATTTCAATCCGCGCAGCGGCCACACCTACAATATTTTGATTGCCATCGGTTTGTTTTTGGTTTACCAAAACGGGCTGACCTTTCTGCGCAATGCCGTGGAAGACGGCAAAATCCATTTCTGGCTCGGACTGCTGCCTATGCACATCATCATGTTTGTGATTGCCGTCGTCCTGCTGCGCGTGCGCAGTATGCCCAGCCAACCCTTCTGGCAGGCGGTTGCCAAAAGTCTGACATTGAAAGGCGGAAAATGAACCTGATTTCACGTTACATCATCCGCCAAATGGCGGTTATGGCGGTTTACGCACTTCTTGCCTTCCTCGCTTTGTACAGCTTTTTTGAAATCATCAACGAAGTCGGCGATCTTGGAAAAGGCAGCTATAACGGCGCAAAATTGGGGCAGTATGTTTTAATGCAGATGCCTGCGCGCGCCTATGAACTGATGCCGCTTGCCGTTTTGATCGGCGGCCTGATTTCCCTCAGTCAACTGGCTTCCGGCAGCGAGCTGACCGTTATCAAAGCCAGCGGCATGAGCACCAAAAAGCTGCTGTTGATTCTGTCGCAGTTCGGACTGATTTTCGCCATTGCCACCGTTGCGCTTGGCGAATGGGTTGCCCCCACACTGAGCCAAAAAGCCGAAAACATCAAAGCCGCCGCCATCAACGGCAAAATCAGTACTGGCAATACCGGCCTTTGGCTAAAAGAAAAAAACAGCATCATCAACGTGCGCGAAATGCTGCCCGACCATACGCTTTTGGGCATCAAAATTTGGCAGCGCAACGATAAAAACGAACTGACCCAAGCGGCAGAAGCAGAATCAGCCGTTTTGAATCCCGATGGCAGCTGGCAGCTGAAAAATATCCGCCGCAGCATATTGGGCGAAGATAAAGTCGAGGTTTCTACCGCCGCCGAAGAAAACTGGCCGATTTCCGTTAAACGCAACCTGATGGACGTATTACTCGTCAAGCCCGACCAAATGTCTGTCGGCGAATTGACCACCTACATCGACCATCTGGAAAAAAACAACCAAAATACCCAAGTCTATGCCATCGCATGGTGGCGCAAGCTGGTGTATCCCGTTGCCGCATGGGTGATGGCGCTTGTTGCCTTCGCCTTTACCCCGCAAACCACGCGCCACGGCAATATGGGCTTGAAACTTTTCGGCGGTATCTGTCTCGGTTTGCTGTTTCACTTTGCCGGACGGCTTTTCGGCTTTACCAGCCAGTTGTACGGCGTGCCGCCGTTTTTGGCAGGTGCATTTCCGACGGTTTTGTTTGCACTGTTGGCGGTGTATCTGATACGCCGTCAGGAAAAAAGATAAGGCAAAATCAACTTCAGGCCGTCTGAAAGGCAATCTTCAGACGGCCTGAGTATTTTGTGTGCAAAAAACAAAATGCTAAAGTAAAATAATACCTTTCCAAACCAATGCGGCTATTGAAAATGTCCCAAACCATCTGCTTGAATATGATTGTCAAAAACGAAGCGGCAATCATCGAAGAAACACTGGCCAACATCACAGACCACATCAAACTTGACTACTACGTCATCAGCGACACCGGCTCGACCGATGATACCGTCGGCGTGATCCGCCGCTTTTTCGATGCAAAGGGCATCGCGGGCGAGATTCATCATGATGGTTGGCAAAATTTTGCATACAACCGCAATCAGGCTTTGAAACACGCAAAAGACAAAACCGATTACGTGTTGATTTTTGATGCGGACGACCGCTTTGAAGGCAAATTGGAATTGCCCGAGCTGACAGCCGACCGCTACCGCCTCCGCATGAGAAATGCCATGGGCAGCGTGGTTTATTACCGTCCGCTGTTGTTGCGTAATGACGGAACATTCTACTGGCGCGGCGTGTTGCACGAGTTTATCGAAACCGACAAACAAGATACCAGCGAAGCCACGCTTCATGGCGACTATACGGTTCTTAGCGGCCGTTTCGGCGCACGCAGCAATATGGCGAACAAATACCTGCTTGACGCGGTTTCTTTGGAAAAAGCGTTTTACAGCCCTGAAGATGAAGACCTGAAACCGCGTTACGCCTTTTATGCGGCACGTTCTTATTGGGATTCCGATATGCCCGAGCGCGCGAGCGAATGGTTTAAAAAACGCATCGAGTTGGGCGGTTGGGTCGAAGAAGTAACGGTTTCTTACCAACAGCTGGGCGAGTGCTACAAATTAATGGGCAAACGCGATGAAGCTTTGGCGACTTGGCTGGCAGGCTACGATTACAACCCGCGCCGTGCAGAGTGTCTCTATCTTGCGCAAACCATGCTGCGTCAGGAAGGGAAATACCGTATTTCCCATGCAATCGGCCTGATGGCGAAACGCATTCCGTTCCCGAAAGACGATATTCTTTTTGTCCAAAACAATGTTTATCAGTTGGACATCGACTATGAATTGTCGGTTACCGCTTATGCGGCCGGCGATTTGCGCCAAGGTTATGAGTCTTGCCGACACTTGCTCTTGCTGAATGTACGCGAGGCATTGACCACGGTGACTATGCAAAATATGTGGCTCTACCGCGAACACGCGCAAACCGAAACGCGCGAAGTGTTGGAGCAGCTGGTGGCCGTCATGCAGCCTTATGCCGCGCAGGGCGGACGTTTGGCGGAAGTAACCGAATATTTTGCCGATATTTTGAAAAACCGTTAATCAGGACTTTGCCCCGGCTATAAGGCCGTCTGAAAGGAAATTTTTTGAGCAAGCGCAACCTGTTTTCCGTCGATAAATCTTTGGAAAAGCCCGAACGCGTCCTCTTGGTCGGCGTGATGCTGACGGCGGACTATTCCGGTGCGAACGAAACGCGCGAGCGCGGCTTCCAGACGGCCTTGACTGAAGCGGCAGAATTGGTGGGCGCGGCCGGCGGCGATTTGGTTTCTATCGAAACTTCACGCCGCGACAAACCGCATCCGGCTTTGTTTGTCGGTACGGGCAAGGCAGAAGAGTTGGCGGCAGTGGTCAAGCAGCATGATGTCGGGCTGGTCGTGTTCAACCACGAACTCACGCCGACACAAGAGCGTAATCTGGAAAAAGAGCTTCAATGCCGCGTCCTCGACAGAGTGGGTTTGATTTTGGCGATTTTTGCCAAACGCGCCCAATCGCAGGAAGGTAAGTTGCAGGTGGAATTGGCCCAGTTGAACCATTTGAGCGGACGGCTGGTGCGCGGTTATGGACATTTACAAAGTCAGAAGGGCGGCATCGGCTTGAAAGGGCCGGGCGAAACCCAGTTGGAAACCGACCGCCGTTTAATCGGGCAAAAAATCACGGCATTGAAAAAACAGCTTGCCGATGTCCGCAAACAACGTGCCACGCGCCGCAAATCGCGCATGAGCGGCCGTCTGAAAACCTTTGCCATCGTCGGCTATACCAATGCCGGAAAATCCAGCCTGTTCAACCGTTTGACTAAAGCGGACGTATTGGCGAAAGACCAATTGTTCGCCACTTTGGATACCACTGCGCGCCGGCTGTTCCTGTCGCACGAGGCGAGCGTGATTTTGACCGATACCGTTGGCTTCGTCCGCGATTTGCCGCACAAGCTGGTGTCGGCGTTTTCCGCCACTTTGGAAGAGACGGCGATGGCGGATGTGCTACTGCACGTCGTTGATGCGTCCAATCCCGATTTTGAACGGCAAATGGACGATGTCAACGAAGTCTTGGAAGAAATCGGCGCGCATGAAATTCCGCAATTGGTGGTGTACAACAAAATCGATTTGCTGTCGTCGGGCATGCGTGAAGCAGGCATTTTGCGCGACAATTCCGGGCAGGCAGTCGGCGTGAATGTTTCCGTTGCCGAAAGTTTGGGCTTGGACGGTTTGCGCGAATCGATGATTGAATTGGCCGTACAGCCAAGTGCTTGATAGTATGGAATGAAACAAGGCCGTCTGAATATTCAGACGGCCTTACCGTAAAATTCTAAATCTGAGGATTATGCCGACAGAGGGCTTTTCTTTTTGAACACGCTTTCGTAAAGCATCCAAGCGGCGAGGCTCAGGTATACGGTGCTGGACAAAATGCCGATGACGGCAAAAATAGGCATAAGGCGATCAATCATGGTGAGGTTTCCCAATAAGTTAGTTTTATAAGTAAATGTGTGTTTTTTTGATTTCCGTCTTCGCGGAATGCCTAAAGTATGCTGCTTAAATGGATTGAGGTCAATAAAGAATGTATCGGGATTTTTAAAAAAGTTCCATTTTTACATTAAAATAATCGGAAGTTTTTAAAGATAAACGGTATTTATATATTACCGTTCATCGTTTGATAAACGGTCAATACTTTGTTTTCCATATTTTTTATAAAATCCGACAGCCTGTTAATTCAAAATTGAATGAAAAGAGGCGGAAAAACGCTTTTTGCTAAAATGTAACACCCTGGGACGGTTATTTCAGACCGTCTGAAAAATAAATCGAACACATAATGACATCTCCCACACATCCCCAAAAAAACTGTTTCCATTGCGGACTGGAAGTCCCCGAGCATCTGCATCTGACGGTTCGTTTTGAAGACGAAGAACACGAAACCTGCTGCGCCGGCTGCCAAGCGGTAGCGCAGAGCATTATTGATGCCGGTTTGGGCAATTATTACAAACAGCGTACCGCCGACGCGGAAAAATCCGAATTGCCGCCGCCGGAAGTGTTGTCGCAATTAAAGCTGTACGATTTGCCCGAAGTGCAGGCGGACTTTGTCGAGGTCGGCGCAGGGGATGAGCGCGAGGCGGTATTGATGCTGGGCGGCATTACCTGCGCCGCGTGTGTGTGGCTGATTGAGCAGCAGTTGTTGCGCATGAAGGGCGTGGTGCGTGTGGATTTGAATTACAGCACACACCGCTGCCGCGTGGTGTGGGACAGCGCCCACATCGAATTGTCGGATATTTTGCTGAAAATCCGCCAAACCGGTTATACCGCTGCGCCTTATGATGCGCAAAAAATCGAAGCGCAGGCGCAGAAAGAGCGCAAGCAGTTTATCGTCAGATTGGCCGTGGCCGGTCTGGGCATGATGCAGACGATGATGTTTGCCCTGCCGACTTATTTTTACGGCGGTGACATCGAGCCTCTTTATTTGGAAATCCTGCATTGGGGCGGCTTTTTGATGGTGTTACCCGTTGTGTTTTACAGCGCGTTGCCGTTTTACCGCGGCGCATGGCGCGACTGGAAAAACCGCCGTGTCGGCATGGATACGCCGATTGCCATTGCTATTGTGATGACCTTTATCGCGGGTATTTACAGCCTGGCTACCAACGCAGGGCAGGGTATGTATTTCGAATCCATCGCCATGCTGCTGTTTTTCCTGTTGGGCGGGCGTTTTATGGAACAGATTGCCCGACGCAAAGCAGGCGATGCGGCGGAGCGGTTGGTCAAGCTGGTTCCAGCATTTTGCCACCGTTTGCCGTCTTATCCGGAAAGCGAAGCCATTGAGGAAGCCGCAGTCGTCCGCCTCAATATCGGCGATACGATTGTTGTGAAGCCCGGCGAAGTCATTCCGGTGGACGGTACGGTTTTGTCCGGAGAGAGCGAAGTCAACGAAGCCATGTTGACCGGCGAAAGCCTACCCATCGTGAAAAGGCCGTCTGAAAAAGTAACCGCCGGTACGCTCAATACCAGCAGCCCTTTAATCATCCGCACCGACCATACCGGTGGCAACACGCGCCTGTCCCATATCGTCAAACTGCTCGACCGTGCGCTGGCGCAAAAACCGCGTGCCGCCGAGTTGGCTGAAAAATACGCGTCCAGTTTTGTGTTTGGCGAACTCTTGCTTGCCATTCCTGTTTTTATCGGCTGGGCTTGGTATGCCGACGCGCACACTGCCTTGTGGATTACCGTCGCCCTATTGGTCATTACCTGCCCGTGCGCCTTGTCGCTCGCGACTCCGACCGCGCTGGCCGCTTCGACCGGTGCGCTGGCCAAAGACGGCATTCTCATCAGCGGCAAACAAAGCCTGGAAACCCTCGCCCAAATTGACGACGTCGTGTTCGATAAAACCGGTACGCTGACCAAAGGGCAGCTTTCCGTCAGCCGGATGTTGTCCGCAGGCCGTCTGAACGTAGCCCAAGCCCTTGCTATTGCCCAAGCATTGGAGCAGCAATCCGAACACCCTATCGCCCGTGCCATTTTAAACCATACGCTTTCAGACGGCCCTGTATCCGCGTTTGATGTGAAAGTGCAGCAACGGGTCAACCGTATCGGACACGGTGTCAGCGCACAAATCGAATTGGATGGCGAAACCCAAGTGTGGGCTTTGGGCAAAGCGGCGTTTGTTGCGGAAATTGCCGGTAATCTGCCTGAAACATTTGCCCATATCGACCACACAGGCGGCATTATTTTCTTGGGCAATCAAAGCGGTTTTCAGACGGCCTTTTTGCTGGAAGACCAAATCAAAGACAGCGCTGCTGAGATGTTGCAAAACCTGAAGCAACACGGCATCCGTCTGCACCTTTTAAGCGGCGACCGACAGGCTGCCGTCGCCCAAGTCGCGCAAGAGCTGGGTTTGGATGCCTATCGTGCCGAAGCCACGCCGGAAGACAAGCTGGCTTATGTAGAAAATCTGCAAAAACAAGGGCGTAAAGTCATGATGATCGGCGACGGTATCAACGATGCCCCCGTCCTTGCCCAAGCTGACGTGTCGGCAGCCGTGGCCACGAGTGCCGATGTGGCGCGCGATGGTGCCGATGTGGTTTTGCTCAATGATGATTTGAACGTTTTGCCCGTGATGATGGAACAGGCACGCCGCACCCATCAAATCATCCGCCAAAACCTGACTTGGGCGAGCGCATACAATCTGGTTGCCGTTCCGCTGGCCGTGTTTGGTTACGTGACCCCGTGGATCGCCGCGCTCGGCATGAGTTTCAGCTCGCTGCTGGTGTTGGGCAATGCCTTGAGATTGTTGAAAACCAAAAGGGTCGTCTGAAAACGGCCAATCCATTGCTCAAACGAAAGAATACGCCATGCCTAAAGCCACTTTTTATACACACGTCGCCCGACCGGCCGCCTTTGCCTGCCGCCTGATTGCGCGCGCCATACGCGATGGCGGGCAGATTTTGGTATGGTCGGATTCCGCTGAGGCAGTGCAGCAACTAGATGTTGATTTGTGGCAGCAGATTCCCGAAAGCTTTATTCCGCATGAAGTCTGGCTGCCTACCGACCCCCTGCCGTCTGAAACGCCTGTATTGCTTGCGTTTGGAAACGTATTGCCGAATATTCCGCAAGATTGTACGGTTTTAAACCTGTCTGCCGATTTTTGGAGCCAAGCCCCGGCCATTCCAAACCGTATCCTTGAAATTGTGGGCAACAGCTTAGAAGATTTGGCCGAAGCCCGAGACCGTTTCCGAGCTTATCGTCAGAGCGGATTTGAGATTGAGCATTTTTCGAGAGAAGGGAAGGATTGAGTGTTGAAACAGCAAAGTTTTAATATAAAAGGCCGTCTGAAACTTTATCGTTTCAGACGGCCTTTTGATTGGCTGGAATTAGTTGCCCAAGTCGAATGCTTTGTGTAGAACGCGGGTAGCCAGTTCCATGTATTTTTCATCAATCAGGACGGATACTTTGATTTCGGAAGTTGAAATCATTTGGATGTTGATGCCTTCTTCTGCGAGGGTGCGGAAGATTTTGGCTGCTACGCCGACGTGTGAACGCATACCCAAGCCGACTGCGGAGACTTTGCATACGGTGTCGTCGCCGTCGATGCAGGCGGCACCGATGCTGTCTTGGCGTTGTTGCAGTAGTTCGATGGTTTGTTTGTAGTCACCGCGTGGAACGGTGAAGGAGAAGTCGGTTGTGCCTTCGCTGCCGACATTTTGGATGATCATATCAACTTCGATGTTGGCATCGGCCACTGCGCCGAGGATTTGGTAGGCAACGCCGGGTTTGTCAGGTACGCCGCGCACGTTGATGCGGGCTTGGTTTTTATCGAATGCGATACCGGTTACGGCAGCTCTTTCCATGTTTTCGTCCTCTTCAAAGGTAATTAAGGTGCCGTTGCCGCCGTCTTGCAGGCTGCTCAGTACGCGCAGGCGCACTTTGTATTTTCCGGCGAATTCTACTGAACGGATTTGCAAGACTTTCGAGCCGAGGCTTGCCAATTCGATCATTTCTTCAAATGTAACCGTATCCATGCGGCGCGCTTCGGGTACGACGCGCGGATCGGTGGTGTAAACGCCGTCCACGTCGGTGTAAATTTGGCATTCGTCGGCTTTGAGGGCTGCGGCGATGGCAACGGCGGAAGTGTCCGAACCGCCGCGGCCGAGGGTTGAGATATTGCCTTCGCTGCTGATGCCTTGGAAACCGGCTACGATAACGACTTTACCGGCGGCTAAATCGGCACGCATTTTTTTGTCGTCGATGTTTTCAATGCGGGCTTTGGTGTGGGAAGTGTCGGTTTGGAGGGCGACCTGCCAGCCGGTGTAGCTCTTGGCGTCAACGCCGATGTCTTTCAGGGCCATGGCCAGGAGGCCGATGGTTACTTGTTCGCCGGTAGCGAGAACGACGTCGAGTTCGCGCGGATCGGGATGCTCTTGCATTTCGTGCGCCAGTGCGACCAGTCGGTTGGTTTCGCCGCTCATGGCGGATACGACGACTACGATGTCGTGTCCTTCGGCGCGGGCTTTGGCGACACGTTTGGCTACGTTTTTGATGCGTTCGGGCGAGCCTACTGATGTGCCGCCGTATTTATGTACGATTAACGCCATGTTTCGTGCTTTCTTGTGGGGGTTATCGGGCAGCTTGGTTTGCTGGAAAAAGGGTTATTATTACTATTTTTTACATGGAATTCAAGGATAGAACGCGCTTTTTTGAGTAAATGCGCATAAAAGGATTTTGTTGAAAAAGGCCGTCTGAAAGTTTTCAGACGGCCTTGCTGATTATCGGGCAAAAAGGGCTGCCTGCTGGTGTTGAACCAATTCGGCAATGCCTTTATGCGCGAGGGCAATGAGTTTGCCCAATTCTTCGATGCTGAACGGTGCGCTTTCGGCCGTACCTTGGATTTCGATGATTTTGCCGGATGCGGTCATGATGATGTTAACGTCGCTGTCGCAGCCTGAATCTTCGGGATAGTCCAAGTCCAAAAGCGGTACACCGCCCACCACGCCGGCGGAAACGGCGGCAACGGCTTCTCGGATGGGGTTTTTGCTGATAAGGCCGTCTGAAAGGAGTTTGTCTACAGCGATTTGCAGGGCAACGTAGGCGCCGGTAATGGAGGCGGTACGCGTGCCGCCGTCGGCTTGGATGACGTCGCAGTCAATCAGGATTTGGCGTTCGCCGAGTTTTTCCATATCGACGACGGCGCGCAGCGAGCGGCCGATCAGGCGTTGGATTTCTTGTGTGCGGCCGGACTGTTTGCCCGCGGCGGCTTCACGGCGCATACGGGAGGCGGTGGAAGCCGGCAACATGCCGTATTCGGCCGTTACCCAGCCTTGTTCTTTACCGCGCAGGAACGGGGGAACATTTTCGTCGATGGAGGCAGTGCAAATCACTTTGGTGTTGCCGCACTCGATAAGGCAGGAGCCATCGGCGTGGGGAAGAAAGTTTGGGGTGATTTTGATGTTGCGCAGGCTGTCGGCGGCGCGGCCGGTGCGTGTGTAGTCGCTCATGATGGTCCTTTGGGGAAATAAAAAACAGGTTGCCTTGAATTATAGAGGAATTTGGCGGCAAAGGCCGTCTGAAAATCGGCGGTCGGGTGTGTTATAGTATCCGTACTTTCACTCGTATTTGGAAACGGAGTAAAACCATGGCTACAAGACGAAATATTCAAATCCACAGCATGACCGGCTTTGCCAATGCCGCAGGCGAATGCGGCGGCAAGCGGATTAATTTGGAAATCCGCGCGGTCAACCATCGTTATTTGGATGTCCAATTCCGTATGCCGGAAGAGTTGCGCTATTTGGAAGGCGCGTTGCGCGAGCAGATTGCCGCAGCCGTGGCGCGCGGTAAATTGGAATGCCGCATCCAGCTTCAGGATGCCTCCTCGGGCGGACAGACTTTGGAGGTCAATCAGGATTTGGTTGCCCAACTGGCGCATTTGAACAAAACTTGGCGTAAGGAGCATGATTTTGCCAAATTGAGCGTGGCCGATGTTTTGCGTTTTCCCGGCGTTTTGGCGGGTCAGGGCGAAGATGCCGAAGCTTTGGCCAAAGGCGTTAAAGATTTATTGACCAGCGCGTTGAAAGAGTTTGCAGCAGCTCGCAAACGTGAAGGCAAAAAACTGGGCGAGCACCTGCTGCAACGTCTGGACGGCATGGAAGAGATTGTGGACGCTTTGAACGAATTGTTCCCCAGCCTTCTGCAGGCGCATATGGACAAAGTCAAAGCCCGTTTGGCAGAAGCCGTCGGCAATATTGACAACGACCGCTTGCAACAGGAATTTGCTTTATTCATCCAAAAATCCGATGTAGATGAGGAATTCAGCCGTTTGCGCACCCATATCGCCGAAGTGCGCCGCATCGTTACCGAAGGCAAGGGCAGCGTAGGCAAACGTTTGGATTTCCTGATGCAGGAGCTCAACCGCGAAGCCAACACTTTGGGCAGCAAGGCCATCGCCGCCGAATGCACGCAAGCTTCGGTTGAACTGAAAGTCTTAATCGAACAAATGCGCGAACAGGTTCAAAATATCGAATAAATCGATAACGAACAGATAAAACAAGGCCGTCTGAAAAGTTTCAGACGGCCTTTGTGTCGATATGGGGCGGAACCGGTTGAGTTTATTTTTAAACATTATTGGAGGCGGGCATTTCCTGTTTCGTGACCGTCATTGCGCACAAGAGTTAACATATGTTAAATTATGGCAATTATTGTCATGATAAGAACATACAAAGGAGTAAAAACATGAACTTTCTGACCGCTATCAGTCGGCAAATGACCCGCTTCACCGCCCTGATCATCATTCTTGCCTCCATCATCGCCTTTATCGAACCTGCTACGTTTTCGTGGGTAAAAGGCGATACGCAAGTCGTTGTACTCGGCATCATCATGCTCGGCATGGGCATGACTTTGGGTAAGGAAGATTATCAAATTCTGGCGCAGCGTCCGCTCGATATTTTTATCGGCGCAATCGCCCAATACACGATTATGCCCCTGCTCGCCATCGGTATTGCCAAAGCCTTCAATCTTTCGCCCGGATTGACGCTGGGTTTGGTTTTAGTCGGTACTTGTCCGGGCGGTGTTTCGTCCAATATTATGAGTTTTTTGGCTAAAGGCGATGTTGCCTTTTCGGTCGGCATGACTACTGTTTCCACCGTCCTCGCTCCTGTGATGACGCCACTGTGGATGACTTACCTGGTCGGACAAACCGTTGAAATGGACGGCTGGGGTATGTTCAAATTTATGCTGCTCGTTACCCTGTTGCCTGTTGTGATCGGTTCTGCCGCCAATATCTTGCTGCATAAAAAACATTGGTTTGAAGACGTGCGCGCGATTATGCCTGCCGTTGCCGTTATCGCATTTGCCTGTATTGTTGGCGGCGTTGCTGCCGTTCATGGCCATCGTTTCGCCGAATCTGCTTTCGTGATGGTACTCGCCATAGCTGCACACAACATCGGCGGCTACATCCTCGGCTATTACAGCGGCGCGCTGACCGGTATGAACACTGCCAAAAAACGTACTCTTGCCATTGAAGTCGGTGTGCAAAACGCCGGACTCGCCACCGGTTTGAGTGCTAAATTCTTCCCCGGTAATGCTGAATCCGCCGTTGCCGCCGCCGTTGCCTGCGTTTGGCACTCTGTATCGGGAACGGTTTTGGGCAACTTGTTTGCCTGGTGGGACAAGCGTAAGCAATAAGTTGAAAGTGTCGGTTTCAAACATTGCCCAATAATCAAAAGGCCGTCTGAACGTATAGTTTTCAGACGGCCTTTTGATTGCCTTTTATTATCAATGTGCTTTATGTACCGTGCTGTACACGATTTTATCTGTTAAAGCCATGGCGAGGGCGGAAATCAGGAAGCAGATGTGGGTAATACATTGCCACATGATTTGTTTTTCCGACAGATTAGCGGCGTTGAGGAAGGTTTGCAGCAGATGGATGGAGGAAATACTGATGATGGACATCGACAGTTTGACCTTCAAAACCGAAGCATTGACGTGGCTGAGCCATTCGGGTTGGTCGGGATGTTCGTTAATATGGAGTCGGGAAACAAAGGTCTCGTAGCCGCCAACAATGACCATGGTCAGCAGGTTGGCAATCATCACGACATCAATCAGGTTCAATACGGCGATCATGATGGTGTTTTCATCCATGATGCTGAAATTGGATACCAAGTGCCACAAGGATTTGAGGAACTTACAGGCATAAATGACTTGGGCGATAATCAAGCCTATATAAATCGGCAGTTGCAGCCAGCGGCTGGCGAAAATGAAATGCGCGAAGATGCCCATTCGTTCGTGGGCTGTGCGTTTGGTCGGGGTGGAATGTTCCATAAAAGTGTTGTGTGTAGGAAAGATAAGGGGCGGTATTTTAATGGAAAAATTTTTAAGCCGCAATTTGAGCGGCTGAATTGAAAAAGAAAGGCCGTCTGAAAACAGAATATGGTTTCTTGTTTTCAGACGGCCTTTTAGGTTGTCAGGACAGGCAAACACGCGCAAAATCGCTTTGCTTTTTAGAGATAGATATTATGCTTGCAGATTCGTTTTTTTATTATCTGGTATTGGTCGGCTTTGCCGCCGGGCTGATGGATGCGGCGGTTGGCGGCGGAGGGCTGTTGCAGATTCCCGGATTGTTCAACCTATTGCCAAACGCTACGCCTGTGGCTTCGGTGATGGGTGTCAATAAATTTGCTTCCTGCTGCGGCACGTTGACCGCGACGGGGCAATATCTGCGCCGAATCCCCGTACCGTGGAAAATGTTGCTGCCTGCCGCGGCTTTGGCATTTGCCGCTTCCTATTTGGGCGCGAAAACGGTGGTGTATTTCCCCGTGCAATACATGAAACCGGCAATATTGGTCATCATGATTGCCATGTGTCTGTACACTTTTTTGAAAAAAGACTTGGGGCAGACGGTGCGCACTGAAAAGCTGACGCGCCGCGAAACCTTATGGGGCTTGTTTTTCGGTGCGTTAATCGGGTTTTACGACGGCGTGTTCGGGCCGGGAACGGGCAGCCTGCTGGCTTTCGTGTTCGTCCGCTTTTACGGCTATGATTTTTTAGCGGCCAACGCTTCGGCAAAAGTCATCAATTCGACCACTAATCTTGCCGCGCTGACATTTTTTATCCCGCAAGGCCATGTTGTGTGGGCATGGGCGATACCGTTGGCGGTGGCGAATTTGTGCGGTGGCGTGGTCGGCGCGCGCTTGGCAATACGCGGCGGAACTAAATTACTGCGTTACGGGTTTATGTTGCTGCTGTGCCTGACCATTGGGAAGTTTGCTTGGGATTTATTGGGTTGATATCGAATGAAAAAAAGGCCGTCTGAAAGTTTCAGACGGCC
>NZ_KV832195.1:382679-488966 GCF_001837375.1 Neisseria sp. HMSC066H01 | reverse complement strand
AAGGCCGTCTGAAAGTTTCAGACGGCCTTTGTATTTTACAGTTTAACCGAATGCTCGCGCGTTTCGTGGAACACGATGTCCGGCCAGCGTTCCTGCGTCAGATTTAAGTTGACGCGGTTAGGCGCAAGGTAGGCGAGGTTGCCGCCTGCGTCTATCGACAGATTGCCTGCGTTGGCTTTTTCAAATTCTGCCAGTTTTTTCTTGTCTTCACACGATACCCAGCGCGCCGACCAGATGGATGCGTTGTCGAACACGGCTTCTACGCCGTATTCGTTGGCGAGGCGCGAGGTAACGACTTCAAACTGCAACACGCCGACCGCGCCCAAAATCAAATCCGCGCCGCTCATCGGTTTGAAGACTTGTACCGCGCCTTCTTCGCCGAGCTGTTGCAAGCCTTTTTGCAGTTGCTTGATTTTCAGCGGGTTTTTGATGCGTACGCTGCGGAAGAGTTCGGGTGCGAAGAAGGGGATGCCGGTGAACGCCAGTTGTTCGCCTTCGGAGAAGCTGTCGCCGATTTGGATGTTGCCGTGGTTCGGGATGCCGATGATGTCGCCGGCGTAGGCTTCTTCCACTAATTCGCGGTCGTGCGACATGAAGGTTACCACGCTGGAGGCGGCGATTTCGCGGTTGATGCGTAGGTGTTTCATCTTCATGCCGCGCTCGAATTTACCGGAGCAGACGCGCAAGAAGGCAATACGGTCGCGGTGTTTCGGGTCCATATTGGCTTGGATTTTAAAGATAAATCCGGAAAACTTCGGCTCGTCCGGCTCGACCATGCGCACGGTCGCATCGCGCGGTTTCGGCGCGGGCGCCCATTCAATCAATGAATTGAGGATTTCCTGAATACCGAAGTTGTTAATCGCCGAGCCGAAGAACACGGGCGTGAGTTCGCCGGCGAGAAATTCGTCGAGATTGAACTCGTTGGAAGCGGCCTGCACCAATTCGATTTCGTCGCGCAACTGTTGGATTTCCAACGGAAAGCGTTGTTCCAATTCGGGATTGTCGATGCCTTTGATGATGTCGAACTCGTGCGGCAGGCGCTCGCCGCCCGCTTCAAAGAGATAGATTTCATCGTTCAGGATGTGGTACACGCCTTTGAAGTTTTTGCCCATGCCGATCGGCCAGGTTACGGGCGCGCAGCGGATTTGCAGGATGTTTTCCGCTTCGTCCAGCAATTCCAAAGAATCGCGCACTTCGCGGTCGTATTTGTTCATGAAGGTAACAATCGGCGTATTGCGCAGGCGGCAGACGTTCAAGAGTTTGATGGTTTGCGCTTCCACGCCTTTTGCCGCGTCAATGACCATCAAGGCGCTGTCGACGGCGGTCAATACGCGGTAGGTATCTTCGGAGAAGTCTTGGTGTCCCGGCGTGTCCAAGAGGTTGACGGTGTGGTCTTTGTAGTCGAACTGCATCACGCTTGATGCCACGGAAATGCCGCGCTGCTTCTCGATTTCCATCCAGTCGGAGGTGGCGAATTTGCCGGTTTTTTTGCCTTTTACCGTACCCGCGCTTTGAATTGCACCTGAAAACAGCAGCAGTTTTTCGGTCAACGTGGTTTTACCCGCGTCAGGGTGGGAGATGATGGCAAACGTGCGGCGGCGGCGCACTTGGTCGAGGATTTCTTGGGACATGGTTTTCTTTGCAAAAAGGTTCAGGCCGTTTTTTCAGACGGCCTGAAGGATATGGGTGTTGGAAAACAGGCTAAAATAAGGGCGTGTGCAACACGCCCTGCAATAGATTGAAAGATGCGGAATTGTACAAAAAAATGCTTGATAATTCAATGTTTGCACCAAAACAAAGGCCGTCTGAAAAGTTTCAGACGGCCTTTGTTTATGAATCGATGATTAAATATCCATCGGTTTCCATTCTGCGCCTTTTACCGGCGGCAGCCATGATTGCGTACCGCTGGAGGTAGAGCTCCACAAGGTGTCGGGGAAGCCGTAATGGTCGGTGCGCGTCGAGTCGAGTTGCGTTTCGATTTCATCTTCGCGGCCTTCACGGATTTGCGTGGCGATGTGCGGATTAATCATCACGGTTTTGCCCAATGCGATAAATTCTGCCCAGCCGGTTTCATAGGCGGCCAAAATTTGGTCGGCGGTAAACAGGTTGCCCACGCCGATAAGCGGCAGTTTGCCGTTGATGCGTTCATGGATGAACTGCATACGGGTTTGGGCGGTATCGCCGCCGCGACGGATTTTTTTATCAAATTCCCACAGGGAAACGTGCAGATATTGCAGCGGTTTTTGTACTAATGCGTCAATCAGTGCGCCGGTTTCAGTCATGGTCAAGCCGTCATCGCCCGGCTCTTCGGGGGAGAAGCGGTAGCCGATAATGAAGTCGTCGCGCTGGTGTTTTTCACGGACGGCAACCACGGCATCGATAATGGCCAGCGGGAAGCGCATTCTGTTTTCCAAGCTGCCGCCCCATTGGTCGTTGCGGCGGTTGCTTTGGGCAGAGTAAAACTGTTGGATTAAATAGCCGTTCGCGCCGTGGATTTCCACGCCGTCAAAACCGGCACGAAGCGCCAAATCGGCGGCTTGCGCATAAGAGGCGATGAGTGCTTCGACTTCTTTTGCGGTCGCTTCGCGCGTGTGTTCGGCTTCGCTGGCGGAAGCGCTGATTTTGTCGAGACCGTCCAAAAGGTCATCAATGGCTTTGGAGCCGCCGTGATGGATTTGCAAAATCGCTTTTGCGCCTTGTTGTTGCAGGATTTGTGCGGTTTCTTTCAGGCTGTCGAGGCAGTGTTCGCCTGTGGCTTCAGGTTGGCCGTGAAAGGCTTTGCCGTCTTTTTGAACCAAAGTGGCGGCAGTGATAAACAAGCCCATATCGCCTGCGCGGTTGCTGAGGAAGGTACGCTCTTGGTCGCTGATCAAACCGTCGGCTTGTGAGCCGTAATGGGTCATGGGGGCGACGACAAGGCGGTTTTTGATGGTTACACCGTTATTGAGGGTGTATGTTTGAAAGAGTGGGGCATATTTTGGATTCATGGAGTTTTACTCTTGATAAGTGAATGGTTGGTATAGAATTGGGCCATTCGGGAATTTATCAAGTACACAGGCCGTCTGAAAAGTTTCAGACGGCCTGTTTATTCTTTAAACCTTAGGATTAAAGATTGGGATTAACAATGATTTTTACTGCGGATTCATTGTTGTGGATCAAGCGCTCGAAGCCTTCGGAAATCAATTCGTCCAGTTTGATGCGTTGGGTGATGAAAGGCTCAAGGTTGATTTTGCCTTCTTCAACCAATTTGATGGTTTCGGCGTGGTCGTTGCAGTAGGCGATGGTGCCGCGCACGTCCAGCTCTTTCATCACAACGCTGTGGACGTTGATGGTGGCGGGGTGGCTCCAAATAGATACGATAACGACTTTTGCAGTCGGACGGCAGGCTTCGACCATGGTGTCCAGTACTTTGTTAACGCTGGTGCATTCGAATGCGACGTCCACGCCCTCGCCGTTGGTCAGTTTTTTCACTTCTTCGACGACATCGACTTCGGATGGGTCAAGGATGTAGTCGGCCACACCGGCTTCGCGTGCTTTGTCTTTACGCGCTTTGCTCAATTCGGTAATGATGACTTTGATGCCTTTGGCTTTCAGTACGGCAGCCAACAGCAAACCGATTGGGCCTGCGCCGCCGACCAATGCGACGTCGCCTTCTTTCGCGCCACTGCGTACATAAGCATGGTGGCCGACAGACAGAGGCTCAATCAAAGCGGCTTGGTCCAATGGGATTTTGTCGGAAATAGGGTGTACCCAACGGCGTTTAACGGCGATTTTTTCAGACAAGCCGCCACCGTAGCCGCCCAAGCCGATGAAGTTCATGTCTTTGGAGAGGTGGTAGTTGCTGCCTTCGCCGGTCGGTACGTCGTCGCGGATGATGTAGGGCTCAACGACAACGTGTTGGCCGACTTTGATGTCGTCCACGCCTTCACCTACGGCATAAACCACGCCGGAGAACTCGTGACCCATAGTTACTGGCGCTGACTCGCCGGAGATTGGGTGCGGATGGCCGCAAGGCGGAATGAAAATCGGGCCTTCCATGAATTCGTGCAGGTCGGTACCGCAGATACCGCACCACGCAACATTGATGCCGACAGTACCCGGAGCGACGGTTGGCTCGGGAATGTCTTCGATGCGGATGTCGCCTTTGTTGTAAAAACGTGCTGCTTTCATTGTAACGCTCCTTTTTTAAAGTGGAGGCCGTCTGAAAAAGACGGTCAATTAGGGAAAGGGTAGCAGTGTGGCGTGTGAAGTGTTTTTATTGATATGTTTTATGTTTGTTATTTTACTACTGATAATATGAAAATGGTTTGTCTTTGCTCAAATTAAAGTTTGTAAATGAAAAAAAGGCCGTCTGAAATGGATAATCTGTTTTCAGACGGCCTGGGGTCAATAGTTTGAATGCGTTATGGTGTAGGATTGTTACTTTTGCCACGCTTCAGATGTTTTTGGTAGGCGATGACGTAGTCGGCCTTGCTTAAGCCCGCCAATACACGAATGTGGGCGGCGGCGGATTTAGACATGGATTCCAAGGTATAGCCGCCTTCCAGTACGGAAACGACACGTCCCTGACAGCTTGCCGTTGCTTGGACGATTTTGTGCGTCAACCAGGCAAAATCGGCTTCATGCAGGTTCAGACGGCCTGTTTCGTCTTGTTTGTGCCCGTCAAAACCGGCCGAAAGCAACACCAACTCGGGGCGGAAGGCCGTGAGCTTGGGCAGCCATTGTTCGCGGATGGTCGTGCGGAAGATACGGCTGCCTGTGCCCGGTTTGAGGGGCGTATGCAGCATATTCTTATTGCCGGCGTATTGTTCCGCCTGAGGGAAGGGGAAGATGTCGGTTTCAAACAGGTTGAAAAACATCACGCGCGGATCGTCTTGGAGAATCTCCGCCGTACCATCGCCGAAGTGGACGTCGAAATCGATGACGGCGATGCGTTGCAAGCGGTATTGGGCAATGGCGTGCATCACGCCGGCGGCAACGTTGTTGATCAGGCAAAATCCGCCGGCGCTGTTGCTGTGGGCATGGTGGCCTGGCGGGCGGATGGCGCAAAAAGCATGCCAGGCCTTTTTGTTCATCACCATATCGACTGCCTTGACGACGGCGCCGGCCGCAAAACGGGCGGCTTGAAGGGAGTCGTGGCAGATGACGGTATCGTCGTCGATACGGTGGATTTTACCGGGGAGCGGCTGGGCGGCCTCCAATTCGTGCAGATAGTTGCGCGAGTGGACCAATGCCAGCTGCGCATCTTTGATTTCCGGTGCTTCGGCGGTTTGCAGGCGACGCCAAATGCCTTCTTGTTTTAAGGCGGTTTGAATGGCGCTGATGCGTTCGGGCCTGTCGGGATGGTTGGGCCCTGGCTGGTGCTGTAGGAATATCGGATGCGAAATCCATACGGTGCGGGCGTTTTTGCCAAACAAACGGCGCAGGCGGGTGCTGATGCGCCAAAGGATTTTTTTGAACATGGAACGGTATGTGTCGGACAAGTCGTAAAGACTGCTAAATATGGTTAATAAATACGGAAATACTTGGAAATTTTTCAGACGGCCTTTAGAATAGCTCAATTTTGCAGTCCAACCAATGTGTTTGATTGCAGTGTGCAGTTTTTTACTTAATCTAAAACTTGAAAGAACGGATATATTATGAATCAAGCAGTGGCTCAATTTGCCCCTTTAGTGCTGATCATGGTGGTGTTTTACTTCCTGATTATGCGTCCTCAACAAAAGAAATTCAAAGCGCACCAAGCGATGTTGGCCGCATTGAAAGTCGGCGATAAAGTCGTTTTGGCGGCAGGTTTCAAAGGCCGCGTGACCAAAGTCGGCGAGCAATTCTACACTGTCGACATCGGTCAAGGTGCGAAAATCGAAGTGGAAGTTGAGCGCAACGCGATTGCCGCGAAAGCCGAATAATCCGTTTTTTTGCAAAAAGCCGCCTCATTTTCCGAGCGCGGCTGTTTGCCTTTATAAATAAAGCAAAGGTTTACCATGAACCGTTATCCTTTATGGAAATACCTGCTGATTGCGTTCACGATTGTGGTTGCGGCTGTTTACTCGCTGCCCAACCTTTTCGGTGAAACGCCTGCCGTACAGGTATCGACCAACCGACAAGCCATCGTGATCAACGATCAAACCCAGTCTAAAGTGGATGCTGCGCTGAAACAGGCAGGTATTCAGACTGATGGTATGTTCATCGTCGACAACTCGCTGAAAGTGCGTTTCAAAGATACCGAAACGCAATTGAAAGCACGCGACGTCATCGAAAATACTTTGGGCGAGGGCTATATTACCGCGCTCAACCTGTTGGCAGACAGCCCTGAGTGGATGGCGAAAATCAAAGCCAATCCGATGTTCCTGGGTCTGGACTTGCGCGGCGGCGTGCATTTCACCATGCAGGTGGACATGAAAGCCGCGATGCAGAAAACGTTTGAACGTTATTCCGGCGACATCCGCCGCGAACTGCGCCGCGAAAAAATCCGTACCGGCACGGTGCATCAGACTGAAAACGGTCTGACCGTGCCTTTGCAAGATGCTGCCGATGTACAAAAAGCCTTGCCTCAGTTGCAAAAATTGTTCCCTGAAGCCACGCTGCTGCCGGACGGTAACAATATCGTGCTGACTTTGTCTGAAGAGGCAATCAATAAAGTACGTTCTGATGCGGTTAAACAAAACATCAATACGTTGCACAACCGTGTGAACGAATTGGGCGTAGCCGAACCGGTTATCCAACAATCCGGCCTTGACCGCATTGTCGTACAGTTGCCGGGCGTGCAAGATACTGCCAAAGCCAAAGACATTATCGGCCGTACCGCGACTTTGGAAGTGCGCATGGTGGAAGACGATCCGATCAAACTGCAAGAAGCTTTGAACGGCAATGTGCCGACCGGTTACGAATTGCTGTCAAGCGGTGGCGATCATCCGGAAACTATTTTGGTCAACAAACAAGTTGAATTGACCGGCGACAACATCAACGATGCGCAACCTAGCTTTGACCAAATGGGCGCGCCTGCCGTGAGCCTGAGCCTAGATAGTGCGGGCGGTAGCATTTTTGGCGAATTGACTTCAGCCAATGTGGGTAAACGTATGGCTATGGTGTTGATCGACCAAGGTAAATCCGAAGTCGTTACCGCGCCTGTCATCCGTGCCGCCATTACCGGCGGCCGCGTGGAGATTTCCGGCAGCATGACGACAGCCGAAGCCAACGATACTTCATTGTTACTGCGCGCCGGTTCGCTGGCCGCACCGATGCAGATTGTTGAAGAACGTACCATCGGCCCGTCTTTGGGTAAAGAAAACATTGAAAAAGGTTTCCACTCTACCTTGTGGGGCTTCGCTGCTGTTGCTGCATTCATGGTGATTTACTACCGCTTGATGGGTTTCTTCTCTACCATTGCCTTGAGTACCAATATCTTGTTTTTGGTGGGTATTTTGTCTGCCATGCAGGCAACGCTGACCTTGCCGGGTATTGCCGCCTTGGCCTTGACCTTGGGTATGGCGATTGACTCCAACGTGTTGATTAATGAACGTATCCGTGAGGAATTGCGTGCCGGTGTCGCACCGCAGCAGGCCATCAACCTCGGTTTCCAACACGCTTGGGCAACCATTGTCGACTCCAACTTGACCTCCCTGATTGCCGGTATCGCTTTGTTGGTATTCGGTTCCGGCCCGGTACGCGGTTTTGCGGTTGTACACTGTATCGGTATTCTGACTTCGATGTATTCATCCGTGGTCGTGTTCCGTGCTTTGGTCAACCTGTGGTACGGCCGTCGTCGCAAATTGCAAAATATTTCCATCGGTTCGGTATGGAAGCCGAAAGCTGAAATGGCAGAAGGCAAGGAGTAAAACATGGAATTATTTAAAATCAAACGCGATATTCCGTTTATGAGCTACGGCAAACTGACGACTTTTATTTCGTTGGTTACGTTTATCGCCGCCGTGTTCTTTTTGGTAACCAAAGGCTTGAATTTCTCCGTCGAATTTACCGGCGGTACGGTAATGGAAGTCCAATATCAGCAGGGCGTTGATGTGAATAAAACACGCGAACGCCTCGATACGCTGAAAATGGGCGATGTACAGGTTCAGGCATTGGGTACGAACAAGCACATCATGATCCGCCTGCCGAACAAAGAAGGCGTAACCTCCGCCCAATTGTCCAACCAAGTAATGGATTTGCTGAAAAAAGACAATCCTGACGTTACCTTGCGCCAAGTCGAATTCATCGGCCCTCAAGTCGGCGAAGAATTGGTCACCAATGGTTTGATGGCATTAGGCTTCGTGGTGGCAGGTATTATTATTTACTTGTCCATGCGTTTTGAGTGGCGTTTTGCAGTATCGGCGATTATTGCGAATATGCACGATATTGTGATTATTCTCGGCTGTTTCGCTTTCTTCCAATGGGAATTTTCATTGACTGTCTTGGCAGGTATTTTGGCAGTTTTGGGTTATTCCGTGAACGAATCCGTGGTGGTGTTTGACCGTATTCGTGAAAACTTCCGCAAACCGCATATGCGCGGCCATACTGTTCCGGAGGTTATCGACAACGCGATTACCGCTACCATGAGCCGTACCATCATTACCCACGGTTCGACCGAGGCAATGGTTGTTTCTATGCTGGTGTTCGGCGGTGCGGCCTTGCATGGCTTCTCTATGGCGCTGACCATCGGTATCGTGTTCGGTATTTACTCTTCCGTATTGGTTGCCAGCCCGCTTTTGCTGATGTTCGGTTTGAGCCGTGAGAACATTGCCAAAGAAGTGAAGAAAAAAGAAGAGGTTGTAGTCTAAACACTGCAATAATTCAGTAAAGGCCGTCTGAAAATTGATTGAATCAGTTTTCAGACGGCCTTTTGTATTTAAATTTCAGAATGTTTTGTTTTAATGAAATCAGAGGGGATAAATGTGAAAGAAAAAGAAAAAATATGGACGATATAATTTTGTGATGAATCAAGTTTATTGTCTGATATGCCCTTAATTGCTTGTCAGTCCCAATATTTTAAAACATAATACTTTTGCCCCCGATGCTGGAGTTTTACTACAAGTACATGATTTGCAAAAAATCTGTCGGGTGTGCAGACCCTGCCAATCAACCTCAAATAAGGAAGGTTAAGAATGAAAGTAACCAGTTTCGGCGAAGTGCTGTGGGACGATTTTCCAAACGGAAAGGTATTGGGTGGCGCCCCCTTGAATGTTGCTGTCCGTTTGCAGTCTTTGGGTATCGATGCTGCCATCATCAGCCGTCGCGGTGATGATGCCGACGGCGAGGAATTGCTGCGCCAGGTCCAAAGCAAAAACGTCAATACTGATTATTTGCAGGTTTGCCAAGAATGCGCGACCAGTTTGGTAAAAGTACACTTGGACAAGTCTGGCAGCGCGTCTTATGAGATTGTTTATCCTTGTGCGTGGGACAGAATTGCGAATAATAATGCGGCAATCAAGCGAGTGGCAGAATCCGATGCGTTCGTTTTCGGCAGCTTGGCAACCCGTGATGAGGTTTCGCGTAAAAGCTTGGATGCTTTATTGAAAGAAGCCAAATTCAAAATTTTTGACGTTAATCTGCGCAAGCCGCATTACGATATTGACCGCTTGTTGGAGACCATGAAACAGTCCGATATGGTCAAACTCAATGACGATGAGTTGTATGAATTGGCCGCGGCTTACGGCTCTCCTTATCACAGTATCGAACAAAATATCAGCTACCTTGTTAAGCTGACGGGTGTCAAAATCTTGTGTGTGACTTTGGGCAGCCATGGCGCGGTTTTGTATAAGGACGGCGAGGTGTACCGCCATTGCGGTTTCCGCGTTAAAGTGGTGGATACTGTCGGCTCTGGCGACAGCTTTCTTGGCGGTTTGACTTACAAGCTGCTCAATAATGCGCCTCCTCAAGAAGCCATTACTTTTGCTTGTGCGTTGGGCGCGTTGGTTGCTTCGCGTCATGGTGCAACGGCGGATATTTCTTTGGAAGAAGTTGAAGCGTTTATGAATCCTGCTTGATATTTTGACAAGAGACGTAAAAAGGCCGTCTGAAAACCATTAAATCAGGTTTTCAGACGGCCTGAGTATTTTCAGGCTTTACCAATAAGTGGTAAAGCATTCCAGGTTGGTATTTTTCGGGCCGCCGCCTTCTTCTGTCGGCGAGCCAATCATCATCAGGCCGATGATTTTGTCTTTGTCGGTACACTCAAATGCTTCGCGCAACAATGGACTGTTGACCCACATGCCCGTAATCCAAACATTGTCGAAGCCCTGGGCTGATGCGGCCAGTTGCAACGCGTAGGCGGCGCATCCGGCGGTCAGCATTTGCTCCCATTCGGGTTTAGGTTTTGCCACTTCACGGTTCGGCGCAAATGTAACGCCGATAATCATAGGCGCCATGTTGCCGACGCGTTCGGCCTTTTTCATGGCATCATCGCCGAAGTTGAGTTCGGTAACGGTCTTGCTCAAAAGCTCGCGGAAACGTTGCAAACCGGCCTCGCTTTGAATAACGGTAAAGCGGTAAGGGCGCATATTGCCGTGATCGGGCACTTGGGTTGCCGCTTGCAGCATTTGTTCCAGTTGCTCGGCATTGGGTGCCGGAACCGTCAGTTTTTTGGAAGAGCGACGTGTGGTCAGGAGATTTAAGGCATCCATGTTTTATTCTTTCTTGTGAACTTGAATGAGAATAATTATATAGCGGAAAGATAAATAAATCAGCAAAAGACTGAGGCCGTCTGAATTCAGGTTTCAGACGGCCTTTGGGTTTTACAGGATACCGTTGTTTTGCATATTTTCAGTAATCAGTGCTTTGCTGATTTCGTCGGCGGTGTAGCTCTTACCGCTTTCAAATACAAAGCTGTCGATATTATTGTTGGCAATATCATGGATGGTCAGGGTGTCGCCTGTATCTTTGATGGTTAAGACCCAATCATCGCCGGTTTTTAACTGTAAATCTTTCAGCGTCAGCCCTTCTTTGAAACGGACTTGGGTATCGCTGCCTCCGTATGGGTTGAAGGTGTCGTTGCCGCTGTTTCTGCCAAACATGATGACGGTGTTGTCGGCACCCGGATCGGTAATGGTGTCGTTGCCGCCGGCCGTATCGACGATGTTGATGCCGCGGCCCAAAGTAATGGTTTCATCACTGCGGTTGCCCCTGTATTCGACAACAGAAGTATAACGCGACAAATCTAAATCGCTGTTGTCGCTATCGGCATGGATGGTGTGGTTGAAGTTGTTGTACACATCCCGGTTGAGTTCTTCAACGGGTTGGCCGGTGTATTGGACGATGTTTTTGTTGCCGATCATGTGCGGGATAGACAGTTTGAAGTGGTTGATCAGTTCGCCCGTGCTGTATGAGGCATTGCCGTCAAACTGAAATTCAGAAATCGCCCCATAAATGCCGCTTTGGTTTTTGATGGTCAAAACATCGTCTGTACCTTTGATGCGGATATGCCAAGTATCGCCATCCAGCAGGGGTGGAGATACAAATTGGTTGCTGTCGGGCAGGTCGGCAATCCCGGTTTTGTCGTAACCTTTTTCAACGGTAATTTCAAGGTCGTCAAGGGTAATGCCGCCGATAAATTTCACGGTGTTGGCGTTGAGCGTGTGCAGGCCGGCCTCGTTGTCGAAACCGAAGTTGTAGTCGAAAATGGTGTCGTGTCCGTAACCTTTTCCGAAAATATAGGTGTCGTTGTGTTCGCCGCCTTCCAGATAATCATTGCCTGCGCCGCCGTCGAGTAAGTCTGCGCCTACATGGGCATAGAGTTTGTCGTTACCATTGCCGCCGTAGAGTTTATCGTCGGAAGCGGGTTCGTTGCCGTAATAGGTTTCGCTGTGTTCGCGCAAGATGTCATCGCCGTCGTGGCCATAGAGGATGTCTCGGCCGTCGTTGCCGCCGTCGATTTCATTGTTGCCTGCATCGCCATGAAAGGTATCGTCGCCGTTTGTACCGACAAATTTGATGGTTTCGGCTTTCAGGGCTTGGAAGGCTTGTTGGAACTGCGCGGCAGTGTAGGTTTGGTCGCTGAACTGGAAACGGTCGATGGAAATGCTGCCATCTGCGCCGATTTGGTTTTGAATCAGGGCTGAACCTTGCTCCGACGTAATTTCCCAGCTTTGGCTGCCGTCGTTGTTATGAATGGTCTTCAGGTTGAGCTTGGCAGTGTTCAGGCCGTCTGAAAACTTGAGGGTATTGATGCCTTGGTTGTCGATAATGGTATCGTTGTCGCCATAGATATAGGTATCGTTTCCGGCGCCGCCTTTCAGAATGTCTTTGCCGTTGCCGCCCACCAAAACATCGTCGCCAGCATCGCCATTGATGGCATCATTGCCGTCGCCGCCATCCAGATAATCGTTGCCGTCGCCGCCGTTGAGGTTGTCGTTGCCGCCCATGCCGTAAACGGTATCATCACCGCGTCCGCTGTTGAGGCGGTTGCGGCCTTCGTTGCCGGTCAGGATGTTATTGCTGTTGTTGCCGGCGGCAAAAATATTGGCCGAGCCGGTCAAGGTAACATTTTCAACGTGGGTGGCGGCAGTATATGAAATGCTGCTGAATACGGTGTCTTCGCCGCCGCCAGCTTGTTCAATCACCACGTCTTTTACATCATCAACGTAGTAAGTGTCATTGCCGTCTCCGCCTTCCATAATGTCGGCACCGGCTTTGCCGTCGATAATATCGTCGCCGGATGTGCCGATCAGATGGTCATTGCCGTCGCTACCATCGATGGTCCGGCCGCTTTCAGTATGACCTGTCAGGGAAAGGTCAAAATATTTGGCAAAGCTGTTTACATTCAGTTTTTGTGTGCCGATGATGAATTGGGAGACTGCCGGCGTTGTGCCGTTTTGCGTGTATTGGTTTTGGATGGTTAAAACGGCATTGCTGTTTTTCACGGCAATCAGCCAGTCTTGACCGCCGGTTTCGTTGTTTCGGACTTCGACGGTTAAATCGTTAAGGCTCAGGTCGGTATGGAAGCGGATGCTGTTGTGGCCTTGGTTGTCGATGATGGTGTCTTGTTCGCTTTGGGCAGAGAAAAGGTAGGTATCGTCGCCTTCGCCACCTTCAAGCACATCGTTGCCTGCTTCGCCGTTGAGGGTGTCATTGCCTGTTTCGCCGAAAAGACGGTCGTTGCCTTCGCCGCCGTTAATGAAATCGTTGCCGCCACCGCCGTAAACGATGTCGTCACCACGCCCGCTGTTGAGGCGGTTGCGGCCTTCATTGCCGATGAGGATGTTGTTGCTGTTGTTGCCTGCGCCGAAGATGTTGGCCGTACCGGTCAAAACAAGGTTTTCAACGTAGTTGGGGAGGGTATAGCTGACGCTGCTGTAAACCGTATCATCGCCGCCGTTTGGGTCTTCAATGATTGTATCGTCGCTGCGGGTGACATAATAAACGTCATCCCCGGGCGTGCCTGTGGTTGTTTGGGCAAGGGAGGGAGGTTGTAATTGCTCTGCATGTCGTAATTCAAATTGCGCATTGCGGATGCGGGTTGCTTTTTCGGTTGTCATGATATTTTCTTTAGATATTGATGAGAGTAACAAGGAAGTAAACGTATCCGGCATATGGCCGGTATTGCTTAATTTGTATTGTGTTTAGGCTATATATACTAGTGCCGAAATTTGATAAAAACAACAAAAACATTAAGATATGACAATAATTAGAGAGCCTTGTCGGGCCGTGTTTGCCGTCCCTTCTTTTACTAAATGGTTTTGCCTTGTTTGATTGTTTTGTGCCTTCTATACCACACATTGATTTCTATAGTTTCAAACTATGAAGAGTGTAAAAATGCCGTCTGAAAAAAGAAGCAGGTTTCGCATTGCAAAACCTGCTTCTGATTTTTCAGACGGCCTGTCTGATTACAGCGTACGGGCAACTTCGACGATGTCGAAACATTCGAGTTGGTCGCCTTCCATAATCTCGTTGTAGCCTTTGATCATCAGACCACATTCGAAGCCCATGCGGACTTCTTTGACGTCGTCTTTGTAGCGTTTCAAAGAAGACAGTTCGCCGGTATGGATGACCACGTTGTTGCGGATGAGGCGGACATGGGAATCGCGTTTGACCACGCCGTCGGTAACCATACAGCCTGCAATATTGCCGACTTTGGAAACAGAGATAACCTGACGGATTTCGACCGTACCGGTGACTTGCTCTTTCTCTTCCGGAGAGAGCATGCCGCTCATGGCGGCTTTCACGTCGTCGATGGCATCGTAAATAATGTTGTAGTAACGGATTTCCACGTTTTCATTTTCAGCCAGTTTGCGTGCGGAAGCATCTGCACGGACGTTAAAGCCGATGATGAATGCGCCGGAAGCGATGGCCAAGTTGACATCCGATTCGGTAATGCCGCCCACGCCGCTGTGCAACACGTTCACTTTCACTTCGTCGGTGGACAGTTTTTTCAGGCTGCCCGCCAAAGCTTCGTAAGAACCTTGTACGTCTGCTTTGATGATGACGGACAAGGATTGGGCTTGGTTTTCGCCCATGTTGTTGAACATGTTTTCCAGTTTCGCGGCCTGTTGTTTGGCCAAGCGCACGTCGCGGTATTTGCCTTGACGGAAGAGGGCGATTTCGCGTGCTTTTTTCTCGTCGGCCAACACCATTGCATCTTCGCCTGCATTCGGTACGTCAGACAAGCCGAGGATTTCGACAGGGATAGACGGTCCGGCTTCATTGATGGCTTTGCCGTTTTCGTCAACCATTGCACGGATTTTACCGAACGCAGTACCGGCCAGCAGCATATCGCCTTTTTTCAGCGTACCGCTTTGCACCAAGAGGGTGGCAACCGCGCCGCGTCCTTTGTCCAGACGGGCTTCGACAATGATGCCTTTGGCAGGTGCATCGACAGGGGCGGTCAGTTCCAATACCTCGGCTTCGAGCAAGACGGCTTCGAGCAAGGCGTCGATATTGATGCCTTTTTTGGCGGAAACGTCGATAAATTGTACATCGCCGCCCCATTCGTCCGGCACGACTTCGTGCGCGGTCAACTCTTGGCGGATACGCTCTGGGTTGGCGGCTTCTTTATCGATTTTGTTGACGGCAACTACTATCGGCACGCCTGCGGCTTTGGCGTGGGCAATCGCCTCGATGGTTTGCGGCATCACACCGTCGTCGGCTGCGACCACGAGAATCACGATATCGGTTGCTTTCGCACCGCGCGCACGCATGGCGGTAAACGCTTCGTGACCCGGAGTATCCAAGAAGGTAATCACGCCGCGTGGGGTTTCAACGTGGTATGCACCGATGTGCTGGGTAATACCGCCCGCTTCGCCTTGTACCACTTTGGCGCGGCGGATGTAGTCCAGCAGGGAAGTTTTACCGTGGTCAACGTGACCCATGACGGTAACCACCGGCGGACGCGGCAATGCTTCGGCTTCCACGGCTTCCACGCCTTCATCCAAGAATGCTTCAGGATCGTCGGCGGCGGCAGGTTTGCCGATGTGGCCGAGTTCTTCCACCACAATCAGGGCGGTGTCTTGGTCAATGGATTGGTTGATGGTGACCATCATGCCCATTTTCATCAGGGCTTTGACCACTTCCACGCCTTTAACGGCCATTTTGTGCGCCAAATCGGCAACGGTAATGGTTTCGGGAACCAAGACTTCGTGTACGACAGGTTCGGTCGGTGCTTGGAAGGCGTGTTGGTTCGGCTCGAGTTTGAGTTTCTTGCCTTTTTTACCGCTGCGTACACGCTCGTCGTCGCCGTTGCGCGCATTGTTGCGGTCGCGACCGCCTTTGCCGCCTTTGCCTTTGGCGTTGCGGCCTTGGTTCTCTTCGTCACGATCGCGGCGGTCGTCTTTTTTATTGCGCGCGTTGTGTTCGGATTTGCCTTCGCCGGCTGAGGCTTTGGTTTTATCGGCAGGTTTGTTGCGTTCGCCTGATTTGGATTTGGCTTCTTTGGCAGATTTTGCTTCTTGCTCGGCCTGTTGTTTCATGGCTTCGCGGCGTGCTTGACGCTCTTGTTTTTCTTTCAACAAAGCTTCTTGATGCGCACGCAGGGCGGCAGCACGACGGGCTTCTTCATCGCGTTGAGCCTGTTCTTCCTCGCTGACGACAGGTTGCGGTACGGCAGGCGCGGCAGGTTTGGCTGCCTTTTTCGCTTCTTTGCCTTTACCGCCTTTGTCTTGTTTGGCTTTGGCAGGTTTTTTGGCTTCGGCCGGTTTTTCAGCTTCAACGGATTTTTCAGACGGCTTGGTGTCTGCTTTGGCTTCTACTTTAGCTTCTGCGGCTTCAACCGGTTTGGCTTCTTCTTTTTTGGCTTCGGCAGGCTTACTTTCTGCTTTTGGTGCGGCTTTGGCTGCTTTCAGTCTGGCTGCTTCGGCCTCTGCTTTGGCGCGGGCTTCGGCTTTTGCGGCTGCTTCTGCTTCAGCTTTGGCTTTTTCTTCGGCAGCTTTTGCGGCTGCTTTTTCTGCTTCGGCTTTTTGGTTTTCAGCCGCTACTTTGGCTTTGGCCTCCGCGGCCAATTCTTCGGAAGAAGGAATGGTAACGGCACGGCTGCGGCGGCGTGTTTCCACTTTTACGCCGTCAACGGTGCTGACTTCGGTTTTTTTGCGGCGGATGCTGATGGTGCCGCTGTTGCTGCCGTTTTTCTTTTGCAGGTAAGCGGTCAGCAATTGTTTGTCGTCAGTGGTCAGGCTGTCATTACCGCTGTTTTTGTTGACGCCGGCTTCTTTCAATTGTTTAAGCAAATCATCGACGGGGCGGTTTAGTTCGGCGGCAAATTGTGCTACGGTTGTATTACTCATTCAGTACCCCCTTAGTTGTTTTCTTCAGTAAACCAGTGTTCGCGTGCAGCCAAAATCACTTTTTTGGCTTCTTCTTCGTCAACACCGGTAATTTCGACCAATTCGTCAACAGACAATTCGGCCAGATCGTCGCGTTGGGTAACGCCTGCTTCGGCAAGCTTGCGCAACATATCGGAATCTACGCCGTCCAGATTGCGCATGTCTTCAGATACTTCGCCCAGTTTTTCTTCTGCCGCGATGGTCATGGTCAGGATCGCGTCGCGTGCGCGGTTGCGCAGGGTTTCAACAATTTCTTCGTCAAAGCCTTCGATGGCGAGCAATTCTGCCGCCGGAACGTAAGCCACTTCTTCCAATGTGGCAAAACCTTCTTCAACCAAAATATCGGCGGTTTCGTCGTCGATGTTCAAGTGGGTAGTGAAGAGGTTGCGGATAACGGCGTCTTCGGCGGCATTACGCTCGTCGGCTTCTTCAACGGTCATGATGTTCAGCTGCCAGCCGGTCAGGATGGAAGCCAAACGGACGTTTTGACCGCCGCGGCCGATGGCCAGCGCCAGTTGATTTTCATCAACGATCACGTCAACGGCGTGTTTGTCTTCGTCAATCACGATGCGGCTTACTTCGGCAGGAGACAGCGCGTTCATCACGAATTGGGCTGGCTCGGGAGACCACAATACGATGTCGATGCGTTCGCCGGACAATTCGTTGCTCACGGCGTTGACACGGGAACCGCGCACGCCAATACAAGTACCTTGCGGGTCGATGCGTTGGTCGTTGGCTTTAACAGCAACTTTGGCGCGTTGGCCGGGGTCGCGTGCTACTTCGCGGATTTCCAACAGGCCGTCTGCAATTTCAGGCACTTCGTTGGCGTAAAGTTTGGCCAAGAAGTCGCCGCTGGTACGGCTCAAAATGACTTGTTTGCGACCGGTATTGCCGATTTCGTCCACACGCAGGAAGAGGGCGCGGATGCGGTCGCCGCTGCGGAAGTTCTCGCGCGGAATCATTTCTTCGCGCGGAATCAGGGCGTCAAGTTTGCCCGCGACGACTTCAACGATAATACCGTGGCGCTCGACGCGTTTTACGGTGCCGGAAACAATGTCTTCTTTAGAAGCGAGGAACTCGTTCAAGTTTTGCTCGCGCTCCGCATCACGGATGCGTTGCAGGATGATTTGTTTGGCGGTTTGCGCGGCTTGGCGGCCGAAGCCTTCGTTTGGCAGCTGCTCTTCGTAGTATTCGCCGATTTGGATGGTGGTGCCGGGGATTTCTTCTTGGATTTCCTCGATGGTTTTTTCTACGTCGGGGTAGGTGTAGTCTTCATCGGCAACAATCAGCCAGCGGCGGAAGGTTTGGTATTCGCCGGTATCGCGGTCGATTTCGACGCGCACGTCCATGTGCTCGCGGTCGGCTTTTTTCTTAGCGGCAGTAGAGAGGGCGAATTCAAGGGCTTTGAATACGACTTCCGTTTCAACGTTTTTTTCACTTGCCAGCGCTTCGGCCAGCTGTAACATTTCGCGACTCATTTTCTAGAATCTCCAAGTAATCGGTTTTTAAAATTTAAATTCGGGGCGCAAACGGGCTTTGTCGATGTTGCTCAATTCGATTTGGGCGGTTTTGCCGTCGAAAGAGACGGTAACGATGTCGTTTTCGCAAGATTCGATGCGGCCGATGAAGTTTTTCTGACCATCAATCGGCAGGCGTGTTTTGATTTTGGCGTTCTGGCCGGCAAAGCGCACGAAATCGGCGGCTTTTTTCAACGGTCGGTCAAGGCCCGGGCTGGAGATTTCCAAGCGTTTGTAGTCGATGTCTTCAACCATAAACACGCGGCTCAGATGGTTGCTGACAGTGGCGCAGTCTTCGACGGTGATGCCGCCTTCTTTATCAATAAAAATGCGCAAATCGCCTTGCGCGGTCAGTTCGAAATCGACCAGCTCGTAGCCCAAGCCGGGCAGGGTTTTATCAAGAATGCTTTGAATATCCATGCTTCTCCAGAAGTACATAAACAAAAAAATGGCCGCGCGGCCATTTTTCGTGTGATTTGAAAAATTGGCCTATTATAACTGTTTTCAAGATAAAAGAAAAGTGTTGATTTGGCGTGGATTTTTTGAAGTGATTGCGTAAATGGAAGGATAGGAGTGAGGCCGTCTGAAAAGGAAATTGTTGACAAGTTTTGATATGGTGTTTCTGAAATTATTTTGGAAAACAAAGAATTGGTATTGCTTTGTTTTCAGACGGCCTTGGATTTCCTGATTTTTCGTGCTTGCACAATGTGCAAGGCGGTTCTACAATTTCTTCATACCCTCCGAATAAGAAAGATGGCCGCTATGTCCGCACACCCGATTTATAATTTTTCCGCAGGTCCTGCCGTATTGCCGGAAGCCGTATTGCGTACCGCGCAACAGGAAATGCTCGACTACAACGGTACGGGTTTTCCCGTGATGGCGATGAGCCACCGTTCGGATATGTTTTTGAGTATTCTGCATCATGCCGAACAAGACTTACGCCAGCTTTTGAATATTCCGTCCAACTATAAAATCCTGTTTTTGCAGGGCGGTGCGACCACGCAATTCAATATGGTGGCCATGAATTTGGCACACGGTTTTGCGACTGCCGACGCGGTGGTAACGGGCAACTGGAGCCGTATTGCCTATGAACAGATGAGCCGTTTGAGCAATGCCGAAATCCGTTTGGCCGCGCATGGCGGCGAGCAATATGCCTATAAAAATCTGCCTGCGGTTGAGGATTGGGATGTCAACCCGAATTCCGCGTTTGTTCATTTTGCGATTAATGAAACCGTAAACGGCTTGCAGTATCAAAACGTCCCCAAACTTTCAGACGGCCTGCCGCCGCTGGTGTGCGATATGTCGAGCGAGATTTTGTCGCGTGAGTTTAATGTATCCGATTACGGCCTGATTTATGCCGGCGCACAAAAAAATATCGGCCCTGCCGGTGCGACCGTGGTCATTATCCGCGAGGATTTGCTGGAGCGTTGTCCGAACGATATTCCCGATGTGTTCAACTACCGTTCGCACATCAACCGCGACGGTATGTACAACACGCCGTCCACCTATGCGATTTATATGTCGGGCTTGGTGTTCCGCTGGCTGCAAACGCAGGGCGGTGTGAAAAAAATTGAAGCGGTCAATCGAATGAAGGCGCAAACCTTGTATGAGGCGATAGACGGCAGCGGCGGTTTTTACATCAACGATATTCATCCTGATGCGCGTTCCAAAATGAACGTGGTCTTCAAAACCGCAAGCGAGGATTTGGACCGCCGTTTTGTGTTGGAAGCCGAGTTGCAGGACTTGTGCCTGCTTAAGGGCTATAAAACCGTCGGCGGTATGCGCGCCAGCATTTACAATGCGATGCCACTTGAAGGTGTGAACGCGTTGGCCGAATTTATGAAAGATTTCCAACGACGTTACGGTTAAGACTTAAGATAAAAAGGCCGTCTGAAACTGGGTTTCAGACGGCCTTTTTATTTGAACAAGCCTTATTCGGTCACTTCTTCAGTAATGCTGTCGCGGTAGATGGTGCTGTCGTAAGTCGGCACGGGAGGCGGCAGCAGGTTGTTGAGTGTCAGTGCGGACGGGTTCAGCGTCGGGTAGCCGCTGAAGGTTACGGAATAACCACCGTTGCCGGTACTGCGGACTTTGGCATGCGCGCCCAACGGGAAAGTGGTTTTGTTGGTGATGTGGCCGAATGGGAAACCGGTCAACACAGGAATCTTGGCGGTGCGCGAAATGTGGTTGACGACGGCGGAGAAGTCGTAGCTGGAATCGTACGCGTCACGGATGGTGCCCATGCGGAAGTCGCCGAAGATGATGGCGCGTTGTTTTTGTAAAACACCTGACAGATAAAGCGTATTGAGCATGCGCTCGATGCGGTAGGGTTGCTCGCTGACATCTTCGATAAAGAGGATGCCGCCTTGAATATCGGGCATGTAAGGCGTACCGGCGAGGGAAGCGAGAACGCTGAGGTTGCCGCCCCATAATGTGCCTTCGACGTTGACATCGGCGCGTTGGATGGTTGGGACATCAACGATGTTGACGTTGTTGGTCGTGCCGCGGATGAACGAATCCATGGTAAAGACGCTGGGGTCTGCTTTGCCGAATTCGCTGTACACCATCGGGCCGGCAAAGCTCATCATATTGCCTTTGGCCAATAGGGCGAGTTGGACGGCGCACACGTCGCTGAAGCCGAAGAACAATGTGCCGCGTTCGCGCATTCTGGCGCCGAGTGAGGCAAAGTCGATTTGCGGCAGGATGCGTGCCGCGCCATAGCCGCCGCGTAGGCCCATCAAAACTTTAGGCGTTTCGACGCGGCCGCCGGCAACGTCTTGGAAGTCGGCGGCGCGTTGGGCGTCACTGCCGGCAAAGCGTTGGTAACGGCGGCTGCCTGCTTGTTGGTTAGTCACGGTAAAGCCTGCATTGTAGAGGCGGGTCAGGCCGGTGGTTACGCGGTTGGGGTCTTCGGCGAAGCCTGACGGCGCAACAACGCGCAGGAGGTTGTCGCCGGAACGTGGCGGATGGGGTTGCTTAGGTTGCACGGTTTGGGCTTTCGCGGTGGTGGAAGTGGTTTTGGTTTGCGGCGTGGTGGTTGTGCCTGTACCACAGGCTTGCAATAACCCTGCGCCTGCCGCGGCAGAGCAGGTGCGCAGGAAATGGCGGCGCGTGGTGGAAGTCATTGAGGTTTTCCTTTCGTTATATGTTCAGACGGCCTGAACTGAGCGTATCGAGCCTTGCAGGCCGTCTGAAAGTTTAAGCGATTAAGTTTTTGATTTGTTGCGGCCAATTTTCGGGCAGGGTCATACCGTGTTCGCGTACGGGCGCGGCCCAAATCGGTGCAGGGAAGTTGGCGTCGTTTTCAAAGCGGGCGATGACGTGCCAATGCAGATGGGGCACAACATTGCCGAGGCTGGCCAGATTGATTTTGGCCGGGCGGAAGACTTGGCGCATTGCGGCTTCAACCTGATACACCATTTCCATGATTTCGTTGCGTTCGGCAGGGGAAAGGTCGGTCATCTCGGAAACATGGTTATTCCAAATCACGCGGCAGAATGCCGGTGCGCCGGCTTCGTTGTGGACGGCGATGACGCGCAGGTTTGGCGTTTGCAGCAAAATATCTTCGTTGTCGGCAGTGCAGATGGGGCAGGTCATGGTTTTTTCTTTCTCAGTCTGAATAGGAATCGGATGATTTCAATCAGGATTTTTAGAACGAGGTAAATGGCAGTCAGAGATATGAATGCGAAAAGCCACGGTTCAGGTATAAACCACCAAAATAAATAGGAGGGCGTGATTAAGTCGGCACATTCTTCGGCATTCTTAACGTGATCGCACAAGCCAAAGCGAAAAAAATCATCGACATCATGAAAGGGCGAATAGGCGAACATAAGCGCGATGGGCGTCACACAAATCAATGCAATGATAGCAATCCAAAAGAATGGTTTGAGATGTTTGAGTGCAGTCATGGGTGAAATGTTATAAAAATTTTGCCGCACCTCGGTTGGCGAGCTCGTCGGCTTTTTCGTTTTCAGGGTGTCCGGCGTGGCCTTTTACCCATGTCCAGCGGACATCGTGTTGTTGAACCAAACTATCCAGCTCTTTCCATAAATCATCGTTTTTAACCGGTTTTTTGGCGGCGGTTTTCCAGCCGTTTTTTTTCCAACCGTGTATCCAGCTTTCCATGCCGTTTTTGACGTATTGCGAGTCGGTGCAGATGACGACTTGGCAGCGGCGCTTTAAGGATTTCAGTCCTTCGATGACTGCGGTCAGCTCCATGCGGTTGTTGGTGGTTTCGGCTTCGCCGCCGAACAGTTCTTTTTCGTGTGTGCCGTAGCGCATAAATACCCCCCAGCCGCCTGCGCCGGGGTTGCCTTTGCATGCGCCGTCTGTGTAGAGGTAAACGGGTTTATCCATGGGCATGTCTTTGTCGAATAAGGCGGTATCATAACATAAGGCCGTCTGAAATATCGGCAAATACGGTTTGCGCGTGTAAAATACCCTGCACTTTATCACTCGTATAGAAAGCAGGCAGATATGGGATTGTTCAGCGGCCTTTTGGGCAATGCTTCGCAAAAAGACGCCGATGCGGTAGAACGCGATTTGGCGAATATCCTGATTGATGGCGAACAGGTAAGAATGGCATTCAGCCTGGTGCGCGATTTGATTGTGTTTACCGAGTATCGGCTGGTGTTGGTGGACAAGCAGGGTTTGACCGGCAAGAAAGTGTCTTACCGTTCGATTCCGTATCGTTCCGTATCGCGCTTTTCGGTGGAAACCTCGGGCCATTTCGATTTGGATGCCGAGCTGAAGATTTGGATTTCTTCTAGCGAGGCACCGACCGAAACCTTGCAGTTTAAAAGCGACAAGAGTGTGATTGCCATTCAGAAAGCCTTGGCAGAAGCTGTGTTGAAACCGTCAAAATAGAAAGGAAACATGATGAACGAACAGCAAGAATTGTTTTGTTACAAACAGATGCCAGTATGGACGGCGGACGAGATTCCCGAAGCCTTGTTGTCCAAACATAATACCGCCGCCGGTACTTGGGGCTGCCTCAATGTCCTCCAAGGCCGTCTGAACTTCAACGAAGTGGACGAAGCGGGCAATATTACGGCTACGCACGAGTTGACGCCTGAAAGCGATGATTGGATTATCCATCCGCAAGCATGGCACTTTATCGCGCCGCAAACGCAAGACACGGAAATCCAACTGTCGTTTTACTGCGAGGCGGCGGACTATTTCAATAAGAAATACGGCATGAGCGCGACACATTCGGCCGTCCGCGCCGCCGAAGGCATTGTGCCCGTCGGCAAGGTTTTGGATATGGGCTGCGGTCAGGGCCGCAATGCGCTGTATCTGGGTTTGAAAGGTTTTGACGTTACCGCTGTCGATAATAATCCCCATGCGGTTCAAAACGTGGAAGAGCTGGCGCGTATTGAAGAGTTGAATGTCCGCGCGTTTGAATACGACCTCAACGCCGCCAATATTCAGGAAAACTTTGATTATATGGTGGCGACCGTGGTGTTTATGTTCCTGATGCCGCGTTACGTTCCTGACGTGATTGCCAATATGAAGGAACACACCAACCCCGGCGGCTACAATCTGATCGTGTCTGCGATGGATACGGAAGATTTCCCTTGCCCGATGCCGTTCCCGTTCAAGTTTGGCGAGGGCGAGCTGCGCGAATACTATAAGGATTGGGAATTGGTGGAATACAAGGAAGAGCTGGGTTCGATGCACGCGAAAGACGAATTCGGCAATCCGATTCAGTTTAAATTCGTTACCATGCTGGCGAAGAAACCGCAATAAAGGTTTTGCCGTCAAAAGGCCGTCTGAATTCAGTTTTCAGACGGCCTTTGCCGTAATCAATCCACAATCCTTTTTCCCAAAATCACGACGTCCGCCAACATGGTTTCCAAATCGCAGACTTGCGGCAGCCGCCCCCATTCTTCAAAACCGAAACGGTGAAACAGGTTCAGGCTCGGATAGTTGTGGCCGAACACAAGCGCGATGACGTTGCGGATGCCTAAGGACGGCGCGCGTTCGAGCATATGGCGCAACAGGATTTTGCCCACGCCTGCTCCGCGCATATCGTGGCGGACATAAACGCTGACTTCCGCGCTGATGTGGTAGGCGTAGCGCGGATGGTAGTCGCTGAAACTGCCCCAGGCCAATACGGTGCCGTCGGCATCGTAAAGGGCGTAGATCGGGCGTTTGTCTGTGTGCGCGGCAAACCACATTTCGCGTTCGGCAACCGTGGTCGGCGACAAATCGGCCGTGGATTGGCGCGTGGCCACGGTGCTGTTGTAAATATCGACGATGGCGGGCAAGTCTTGGCGCAGGGCAGGGCGGATGGTGTATTGCATTTCAGACGGCCTGTTATTGAATCAGTTTGGAGATAGTCTTAAAGGCCGGATGTTTGGCATCGCCGAGTAGTTGGAACAAAATACTTTCGACATTGGAAACGGTAATGCCCTGACGGCTCAGTTGCGCCAAACCATTGTCGCGGTTGGCTGTTGTGCGCGAGGCGGTGCATTCAAAAGGCAGGGATACGGCGTAACCTTGCGCTTTCAAATCCAAGGCCGTCTGAAGCATACAGATATGCGCTTCTGCGCCCACTAAAATAACGTTTTTGATATCATTTTTGCGTAAGATTTCCTGAATTTCGGGTAAAAACGCCGAAAATCGGGTTTTCTCGACAACAGGCGTGCCTTCGGGCAACAGCAGCGATACGGCGGATACAGTGTTGCCCAAACCTTTCGGATATTGTTCGGTTACGGCAAAGGGTACGTCCAAAGCCGTCAAGCCTTGAATCAGCAGGCGGCAGCGTTCCAACATTTCGTCCGCGCCGGAAAGGGCGGGCAGCAGGCGTTCTTGAATATCGACAATCAGACAAAGCGTATTTTTGGGGTTCATGGCTTTTCCTTTCAGACGGCCTTTACAGCAAAATCGTTGAATCAGAATGCAATCATATAACAAGCCGCTGGAAAAGTATTGCAGCTTGCCCTGTTTTAAAGCCCGAAATTCTTTTAAAATACCGCCTGATTTGAATTGATAGAGACCGACAACATGAATTTATACCAAACCGTCGAACGCGAAGCCGCCGCCGCCTTTGCCGCCGCAGGCATCGCCGACAGCCCCGTTGTTTTGCAGCCGACCAAAAACGCCGAACACGGCGATTTCCAAATCAACGGCGTGATGGGTGCAGCGAAAAAAGCCAAACAAAATCTGCGCGAGTTGGCGCAAAAAGTGGCCGAAACATTGGCCGACAACGCCGTGATTGAAAGCGCGGAAGTCGCCGGCCCCGGCTTTATCAACCTGCGCCTGTGTCCCGAATTTCTCGCCCAAAACATTCAGACGGCCTTGAACGACGCGCGTTTCGGCATAGCGAAAACCGACAAACCGCAAACCGTCGTTATCGACTATTCTTCGCCTAATCTAGCCAAAGAAATGCACGTCGGCCACCTGCGTTCCAGCATCATCGGCGACAGCATTTCACGCGTGTTGGAATTTATGGGCAACACCGTCATCCGCCAAAACCACGTCGGCGACTGGGGTACGCAGTTCGGCATGTTGGTCGCTTATTTGGTCGAGCAGCAAAAAGACAATGCCGCATTTGAACTGGCGGATTTGGAGCAGTTTTACCGCGCCGCCAAAGTGCGCTTTGACGAAGACCCTGCCTTCGCCGACACTGCGCGCGAATACGTTGTGAAGCTGCAAGGCGGCGATGAAACCGTGTTGGCATTGTGGAAACAGTTTGTCGATATTTCACTCTCGCACGCCCAAGCCGTTTACGACACGCTGGGTTTGAAACTGCGCCCCGAAGACGTAGCAGGCGAATCGACGTACAACGACAATTTGCAGCCTGTGGTCGATGATTTGGTCAAAAAAGGTCTAGCAGTCGAAGACGACGGCGCGAAAGTCGTGTTTTTGGACGAGTTTAAAAACAAAGAGGGCGAACCTGCCGCATTTATCGTGCAAAAACAAGGTGGTGGCTTCCTTTATGCTTCCACCGACTTGGCATGCCTGCGCTACCGCATAGGCTGTCTGAAAGCCGACCGCCTGCTGTACGTCGTCGATCACCGCCAAGCCCTGCACTTTGAACAACTCTTTACCACTTCCCGCAAAGCAGGCTATCTGCCGGAAGATGTAAAAGCCGAGTTTATCGGTTTCGGCACGATGATGGGCAAAGACGGCAAACCGTTCAAAACGCGCAGTGGCGACACCGTGAAACTGGTTGATCTACTGACTGAAGCTGTTGAACGTGCCACCGCTTTGGTGAAAGAGAAAAATCCTGAATTGGGTGCAGACGAAGCTGGTAAAATCGGTAAAACCGTCGGCATCGGCGCGGTCAAATATGCCGATTTGAGCAAAAACCGCACCAGCGATTATGTGTTCGACTGGGATGCCATGCTCTCGTTTGAAGGCAATACCGCCCCTTACCTGCAATACGCCTATACCCGCGTACAAAGCGTATTCCGCAAAGCAGGCGAATGGGACGCAACCGCGCCAACCGTTTTGACTGAACCTTTGGAAAAACAACTGGCCGCCGAGCTGCTGAAATTCGAAGACGTACTGCAAAGCGTGGCAGATACCGCGTATCCGCACTACCTCGCCGCCTACCTCTATCAAATCGCCACCCTGTTCAGCCGCTTCTACGAAGCCTGCCCGATTCTGAAATCAGAAGGCGCAACCCGCAACAGCCGCCTGCAACTGGCGAAGCTGACCGGCGATACGCTGAAACAAGGCTTGGAATTGTTGGGTATTGATGTATTGGATGTGATGTAAGTTTTTGAATAAAAACGATGAAAGGCCGTCTGAAACGTTGCAGGTTGCAAGGTTTCAGACGGCCTTTTTGATACTTTGAAAAATATTGTGATACCGTTGATTTTGAGCCTAAGCGGTTTTGAATTTGCTCAAGTAATGCGTTCAGACGGCCTTGTCTTTATTTCAAATTGCTTGCCAACAGCCAAGCCTGTGCTTCGGCAGCGTCGCTGAAATATTTGGGATGTTGGTTGGTCAAGAGGCTGGAAAGGCGCGCGCCGAGTTTGATCCAAATGTCGTCGGTAATGACGGCAACGCGGCCGAAGTCGGTTTCGTGTTGGTTGAGGAATTTGATTTGCTCGACCGCCATATCGATGGTGAAGTCTTTCAGCATGGACAAGTCCAACAGGATGTCGGGCAGATGAACTTTTTGTTTTGCGGCCAACAAGGCTTCTTCCAATTGGCGGAAATCGTCCAAAGTGAACTCGTTGTACAGCGCTACGTTTAAGCCGTAAGATTGTTCGCGGATGGAAATCATGGTGTTCTCCTTGTTAAATTATTGCTTCATCAGAAATTTTTTGATTGAGGCCGGAGTAAAACTGCTGAACACGCCGCCTGCAACAATGATAACCATGCCGGCGGCTTCCTGCCAAGTGATTTTATCGCCGAAAAGCAGTACGCCGGACAGGGCGGAGAAAACGACAGCCAGGTAGGAAAGCGAGGCAACGGTAAATTTCTTGCCGACCTTATAGGCGCGGGTCATGGCAAGTTGGGCAATCATGGCGGAGATGCCGATGCCGGCCAGATAGGGCAGGGAAGACACGGTCAGCGGATGCCAGCCGGTAAAGCAATTCCAAATGGCAGACATAATCAGGCCGGTAAGCGACAGATAAAACACCACGCGCCAGCCCGGCTCGCCCAAAAGCGAGAGTTCGCGCACCTTCAAATACGCCCAGCCCGACATGGCGCCGCCTGCTAAGCTGACCAGCGCGGCAAATTCCTGTCCGCCTTGAAAAGATGGGTTGAGCAACAGGATAACGCCGATAAAGCCCATAACCAAAATGGCTTGGGTATAAAGCGTAATTCTTTCTTTTAAAATGAAAAATGAAAAGATGGCAAGCCAGATGGAGGACGTGTAGTTGAGTGTGACGCCTGTTGCCAGCGGCAGATGCATGACGGAATAAATCGTGCACATCATAGCAAGCGTGCCGATGACGCTACGGTTAAGATGGGTTTTCCAATGCGGCGTGGAAAATGTGTTGCCTTGCGCTTTGGCCATGGCGCCTAAGAACAGGGTGGAGACCAGCATGCGCCAAAAGACCAGCTCGCTGCTGGAAAAGCCGAAATGTGTAGAGGCGGCTTTGACGGAGAGGTTCATGACGGTAAAGCTGAGTGCGGCAATAACCACCCATGCCGAGCCGAGCGGATCTTTTCTGACGGTTTCCATTTGATGGGTATGTAAAGCGATTTTCTTAATAAGAAAATATTATACAGGTCAATCAGGCCGTCTGAACAATATCGTTGGGTTTCAGACGGCCTTTTTATTAGAAAATAAGAATTATTATTGAATAATAAAGTGGGTTTTTATAGAATGGAAGCCCTGTTTTTAAGAAAGGCTTGCCATGAAAGTTGCCAATATTGCTGCCGTATTGCTGTCCGCTTTGTTTTCCGTTGCCGTTTCTGCCGCGCCTTTGGGAGAGGTTTCTTCTGAAAACGGTAAGATTTTCAGCGGCGAAAATTACATGGTCGTTAAGAAAGACATGAAAAAAGGGGAGCAGATTAAGCCGCACGATCATCCGGGTTTTAAAACGTTGATTTTTGCCGTTGGAAAAGGAAGCTTTGACGTAACCTTGAATCAGAAGGAAAAACATACGGTCGGCGCAGGCTCGGTGTTGCGGTTTGGCGGCGATGTCGTGATTGAGGCCGTTGCAACAGAAGATGCGGATGTGGCGATTACTTTAATTAAGTAAGCCGATTAATCATCAAAGGCCGTCTGAAAGATAATGTTTCAGACGGCCTTGTTTATTCAGTCAACCGTTGCCATTAAGCGCAAATCAAATAGATGAAGCCGGAGCCGAAGATATCTGCCAAGGCATGAATCAGGAAAAACGGCAGCAGGTTTTTGACTTTGTATTTGTAGAAGAAGTAGTACATCAAGCCGAAAATGACGCCGATAACGGTTGCCCAAAGCATGCCTTGGTAAGTATGGAAGGAGATGCGCACCAAGGTCGAATAGGCCAATGCCTGCCATTTGTATTTGTCTTTCACGCAGGTCAAGAGGCCGAGAAAACAGAATTCCTCATAAAAGCCGTTTAAAAGGCCGTAGAGGATGGCCATCGGCGCAAGGGCGGCGAATTTATCGAAGATGGATAATGGTTTGATGTATTGGAAGATTTCAGTGGTAAAGTAATTGTAGCCGCCGCTTAATGAAGTTACCGCATCGGCGGTTAGGCCCATCAGGATAAAAATCACAGGCGTCCAAAACAACACGCCTAAATTAAAACGAATCGGCAATTGTTTGAAGTCGAAACGGCGGATAATGAGGTAAATCAGAGCAATAGCAAGCAGCGTCAACTGCAGGCTCATGTTTTCCGAATAAGCCACGCCGGTTACCGCAGTATCGCGCGCCTCTTCGGCAACGGCGGCCGTTTCCACTTGCGGCATCAGGCTGGCGATATAAAGTTGGGTGGAGCGGTAGGCAAATTGACCGAACAGGATAGTGGTTACAATCAGCATATCAAACCAGCGCAAATGGCGCAAAGGCTCTTTGGGGCGGATGGCGGCGAGTATGCTCATATTCTCCTCTTTGATCTAATAAATAGCGGTGCGCAATAGTTACATAAATATACAAAAATCGTCAACAATTATCACAATAAAACATGAATTAAAAATCAGGCTGTTTCAGACGGCCTGAAGTGCTCCCAAAATGCCGTATTTTCTAAAGGGTTTATCTTCAAAAGTATGGCATAATCACTTTATTGCAAACCAAGGAATCTTATCGTGAGTATTTCTCTGTCCCAATATCTGCTCTACCTGCAATATATGTTGGCAGGTATCGCCATGACTGTTGTTTTTGCCGCCGTATATCTGCGGATTACACCTGTTGAGGAATTGCGCCTGATTAAAAACGGCAATCTTGCCTGCGCCTTATCATTTGGTGGAGCGTTGGTCGGTTTCTGTCTGACACTGGCTTCAAGTATTGCCCACAGCGTCAGCTTCATCGATTTTATCCTGTGGGCCCTTGCCGCAGCCGTGATTCAGATTTTTGTCTATTTCGCCGCTACCATGATGATTAAAGGCGCTACCGCAGAACTCATCGGCAACAATGTCGCTGTCGGCGCGTTGTTTGGCGCAGTGTCCATTTCGATTGGCATTTTGAACGCTGCTTGCTTGACTTGATGTTGATGGTCGGTTGGATAGCAAAAGATGTGCTGATCCTGACTCCTACCTAGAAAAATTATCGGTAGATTTTTTTGACTGATAAGGTCTTATGTCTGATGGTATTGGCGTTATAGTGAAATTCTGAAAGCATCAAAAAATTCAGACGGCCTGTTATATACAAGGCCGTCTGAAACGTTTTAACTACTTCGTTAAATTAGAATGAGTATTGCAATCTTACACCTGTTTCTCGGGTGCGGTTTTTAGGTTCGATCGCGCCCAATTGAACGAAGCCATAGTCTTCTGTAACAGTGAAGTTTGAATCTTTGACTTTCCAGCCGCGATAGAACGGGGTTAGGGTGATTTTAGAACCGTTAGCGAATTTTTTAGATACTGGTACTTCAACCTCAATACCTTGTCCGCCACCTTGTTTCATTCTGGTTTCTTCTCGATCTGGCTCGTAAGAATACTGGCGGCCCTTAACGGCACGATTGTAGGCAATACGAGGAGAAATCTCAAAGTTTGCAGGAAGGGCAACATTCACACCGGCATTGATTTGCGCATATGTAGTTCGGTTTTTGCGGTCATAATCATCAGGATCGACACGTCGGCTCAAATCTCTCAGAACACGGTGTCCCAAGCCTGCACCGGCAGTCAGGCTAAAGCGATCGTTAATCGGATGTGTATATTCATATAAGGCACGGATATCGTATGCACGACGTGGGGCGTCTTTGAGTGTGGCAGAACCATAACCTGTGGATTCACCAAATCCATTTTGGAAACTTCCTGTGTAATCTGATTTACCACGGGAATAACGGCCTTCCAATTTTGCCGCATGGCGATCGTTGAAACGGTATTTAACCCCCGCATTAATAGACCACAGGTTGCCTTTTTGTTGCATTATTCGGCTACCATCTTGTTCATATTCGCGATAGGTTTCGTTGTAATATTCGCTGCCAACGGTAAACTCAACAGGGCGGGCAGCCTGTGCGCCTACTGCAGCAGACAGTGCCAACACAGCAAGACAAAAATGAGCAGAATTTTTCATGTAAATTCCTTTTAGTTTGGAAAAATCAGTGTGATAATTTAGTACCATTGCATGGCAAAGTTTATAATATTTAATGAATATTAACAATGTCGATGGGTAATATATTTACTTTTATTAATTTCTTTAATGATTTATCGCAAATATTTGTCTTTTTTATGAGACAGTATGGATAAAAAAACCTGGAAAACGTGTAAAACTGAGTCGTAAGAGGTTTAATTTTGAATTTTCAATAAGTTAATATTTCCATAGTTATTATTTAGTTTGCGATAAAAGTATATACAGCCGCCCACTCTATTCACATACATTAAAGACATTTTAAATGTTAATATCGTATAACGTTTTATCTATTTAAAATAAGCGATATAACCGACCAGGCAAATTGACCTGGCTGCCCATAAGTTATCCCTTCTTCTTAAAATAAGGAACTGCGATGTTCAACTTTATCAAGAAACAGTTTATCGACGTCATCCAATGGCCGAATCCTGACGACAGCCTGCTGATGTGGCGTTTCCCGATTGCCGATGAGGAGATCCAAAACGGTGCGAGCCTGACTGTGCGTGAGGCGCAGATGGCGATGTTTGTCGATGAAGGCGTAACCGCCGACGTGTTCGGTCCGGGGCGTTACACGCTTAATACGCAAACGCTGCCGGTGCTGACCAACTTGAAAAACTGGGACAAGCTCTTTGAATCTCCGTTTAAATCGGATGTTTACTTTTTCAATACCAAACAGCAGCTCGCACGAAAATGGGGTACGTCCCAACCTGTTACCGTGCGCGATGCCGAGTTTGGTGCGGTGCAACTGCGTTCGTTCGGTATGTATTCTTACCGCATCAGCGATCCAGCAAAATTCTTCAAAGAAGTCAGCGGTGTGGCGGCGCAATACAGCGGCGTAGATTTGGAAAACCAGCTGCGCAATATTGCAGTCACTCAACTGGCTGCCGCGTTTGGCAGCTCCGGTATTCCGTTTTTGGATATGGCTGCGAACCAAGTTTTGTTGTCGCAAAAAATCGGCGAATTGCTCGGCGCAGAATTTGCCAAGCTGGGTTTGGCGCTGGAAAATTTCACTGTTGAAAGCATTACCTTGCCCGCGTCTATTCAGGCTGCGTTGGATAAGAAAATTTCGATGGGCGTTATCGGCGATTTGGGACGTTACACCCAATATCAAACCGCCGAATCTATCCCGCTTGCGGCACAAAATGAAGGCGGACTTGCCGGAATCGGTGCCGGTTTGGGCGTGGGTGCCGGTATTGGTCAGGCGATGGCGGGTGCCATGTCTGGCATGATGCAGCCGAATGCGCAACAGGCTCAACAAAATGTTCAGCCGGCTGCCGAAGATCCGCAGGCTAAATTGGTGAAACTTAAGTCTTTGCTGGATGGCGGTTTGATTTCGCAAGAAGATTTTGACAAAGCCAAGGCTGAAGTGTTGAAACAGCTGATTGGTTGATCAATTGAAGGCCGTCTGAAAAATATCATTCAAAAGAAGCGTTGAGCTGCTTCTGTGAAGTGAAAAAGTTTTCAGACGGCCTTTCAAATGATTTGATTAAGCCTGTCCGACTTCAAAAACGTTAAGGCCGTCTGAAACATTCCAACCCATTCTGGAAAAGCAAATCCATGTCTCAAACTCCTTTCTTCAAAACCGACTGCCCAAGCTGCGGCGCACCCGTCGAAGCGCATTCTGCTTCTGCCGTGACGCTGGTGTGCGGCTATTGCAACAGCATGCTGGTGCGGCAAGATAACGGTGTTGTCGACTCCGGCCGCGATTCCGCATTGCTGGAAGATTTTAGTCCGCTGCAAATCGGAACCAGCGGCACATTTGTCGCACAACGCTTTACCTTGGTCGGACGGCTTCAGGTGCAATACGACGATGGCGCGTGGAATGAATGGTATGCGCTATTTGACGACGGCAGGGCCGGGTGGCTTTCTGAGGCGGGCGATTTGTATGTGATGACCATGCCGGTCGAAATCGATAATCCGCCGAAATTTGAAGACACGCGAGCCGGATTTAGCGAGCTGACTTTTCAAGATAAGCACTATATTGCCTCCGATGTCCGCAAAATCAGTTTGAAACGTGCCGCCGCGCAGGGCGAATTGCCGTTTGTTTTGAAAGAGGATACAGAAAATCGGGTTTCTGACTGGCGTTGCGAAAACCTTTTCATCACGCTCGATTACAACAATAAAACTCCCGAAGCCTTCTTCGGGCGGATGGTAAACCTAGATGATTTGAAGCTGGAAAACACGCGCCACGAAGATGAAATTAAAGAAAGCGCAGGCCGTCTGAAAGGCAGTATTACTTCAGAAAACTGTCCTAACTGCGGCTCTTCCATTCATTGGGTAAATGGTCTGACTTCCCATCTGAACTGTCAAAGTTGCGGCAGCGAATTGGCAGTCGGCAAAGATAAAGCGGAACTTATTACCGCCAATAATCTGCGTTTGTCCCAAAATACGCTGTTTACTCTGCCTATCGGCTCGACAGGCCGTCTGAAAAAACGCGAATTTTACGTTATGGGAGCGATCAGATACGCCGAAACTGACGCACAGGAAACATTCGATAACCTGTTCAACGGCGCCAACCGCGTGCTCACACCCGAAGGCCAATGGTCGGAATATCTGCTTTACAACCCAACTCAGGGCTTCTTATGGCTGGTTGAAGCTGATGAAGGTTGGAATATTTCCGAAACCTTGAGCGATTGGCCGCGCCTCGACCGCAATCGTCAACCGCAAGGCTATGGCAAACTTTATGACTATGGCGGACGGGTCAGGATTGCCAGCGGAGCGTTTTATTGGCGTGTCCGAAACGGTGATTTGAATTATTACAGCGATTACCGAGACGGACAAAGCCGTAAGCTTGGCGCAGAACTAAACAGTCACGAAATGGCATGGAGCAGAAGTACACCCATTGCTTATCGGGAAATTGCAGATGCATTTAATTTGACCAGCCGCGCTCCGCATTACACTGCAAACATGGCGGCAGACGGTATTGATAAATCATTAAGAATCATAATGACCGCCATCTTGGTTGTCGTCAACCTCCCTGCGCTTCTGACCGGCGACAGCTCTGCCGCACTTACCGTCATCTTTATAGGATGCTGGTTGTTGTGGACCATGGGCAAAAAAGACGAGGACGAGGATTAACATGTCGAGAATCACTTACATCATTTTCAGCACCATCATCATCGTCATCTCCATGATCATCAGCTACGGCTCTTCCGATTCCGATAGCTCGCGTATGCACTCCGGCGGCTATTACGGCGGCAGTGGTTATTCCGGAGGCCATAAATGACCCATGTCCCCGGTAATCATGGCCTATTGGACTTATATGGCTGCGATGAAGCCATCTTAAAAGATGAAGGCCGTCTGAAAACCGCTTTAGCAGCTGCCGCACAGGCTGCAGAAGCCACCATATTGACCGAACATTTCCACACATTCGGTGGCGCAGGCGGCGTAACCGGCGTTTTACTGCTTGCCGAGTCCCACATCAGCATCCACACTTGGCCGGAACACCATTTCGCCGCCATTGACGCATTTATTTGCGGCGGTATGAAATTGGAAAAAGTGAAGGAAATCTTGTGCAGGGAATTGGCGGCAGAAAGGGCTGTTTGGACGGTTGAGCAACGTGGCGAAGGTATACTGGGCGATATACAGCTCTTGGTTGAATAATAAAATCTGTCAGGCCGTCTGAAAGCATATTCAATCCGTTTTCAGACGGCCTTAAACCTTGTGCTGATTAAACTGAAATATTGACGTTATATGGAAAAAACGCTTTTTTTAAAACCGATTGCCCAAGCTGTGGCGCGCCTGTGGAGGCATATTCCGCTACTGCCGTGACGCTGGTGTGTGGTCATTGCTACAGTATGCTGGTAGTTAGAAAAGGAAAGAAAAAAAGCGGGAGCATTGTCTCATATTCGGAGCGGGATTCTGCGCTCTTGGAGGATTTCAGTCCGTTGCAAATCGGTACGAGGGGTGTTTTTGCGCATCGGAATTTTACGTTGATCGGAAGATTGCAGGTGCATTACGATGTCGGCGTATGGAACGAATGGTATGCTTTGTTCGATGATGGTCTGACCGGTTGGCTGTCTGAAGTTGGTGATTTATATGCTATGACCTGTGAGGCTTCAGGCAAGGCAAAAGGGTTGCCGACAACTTTTGAGTCAGTTCGCCTTGGGCAGAGCTCTTTCGAGTTGGACGGTAAAACTTTTGTCGTTTCAGACGCACGCACCATCCATTACTGCAATACTGATGCACAAGGAGAGTTACCGTTTAACCTGACCGCAAAAAAGGCGACAGGTAAGATTTGTGATTTTCGTTGTGGCAAGCTGTTTCTGACCATAGATTTTACAGTATCGCCACTCACTATTTATCTTGGCCGCGTTGTCAGTTTGAATAGCCTGAAGCTGGAAAACTTACGCAGCGATGATGAAATCCAGGCAAGTGCAGGTCATCTGAAAGGAGAAATTCACGCCGAAGCCTGCCCTAATTGTGGTGCATCGGTTCATTGGCCAAGTGGCGTAACTTCTTTTCTTCTTTGTTCCTCTTGCGGCAGCAGTCTGAATACGACGAAAGATACTGTCGAATTGATGAAAGAAAATACGGCACGGCAGGCACAGCAAAACCTGTTTACGCTGGATATTGGCACGATAGGCCGTCTGAACGATACGGAATATCGGGTGATTGGCGCCGTACAATATGCCGAAATCCCTTTCGGCAGTATTACCCGTAACTATGTTGTCAAGGAAGAGCGGTTTGGGAAGTGGACGGAATACCTGCTTTACAATACACAGCAGGGCTTTGCTTGGTTGGTAGAATCGGGAAATAGCTGGCGGTTTTCGGAAACTTTGCAAGCATGGCCGGAGTTTGATGTCAACGGCAACCCTATCGATGAGAAGGTGGTTGATCGTTACGGCGGGCGGGTTGAAACAGCAGCGGGAGCGTTTTATTGGTGTGTCAAAAGCGGGGATGTGATTGACTATACCGAATACCGCTCAGCAACAGATTATTCTGACAATTCCAGATTGTGTGCCGAACAGGGCAAGGATGAAACGGTTTGGAGCAGAAGCAAACCTATTCCTTACAGCCAAATGAGAAAGGCATTCGACCTGCCGCGTGATTCGGTAGGTGCGTTTGGCTTATGGCTGACAAACGAAGAGAGGCGTCCTGAAGATCGTGATGACAGAATCCGTGCTTTTGCTACGTTGATTCTCATCGTTATCAATCTTCCGGCGTGGTTGTCTCCGGATTTGTTGAGCTTTGAAGGCATTGGGGTTAGTTTGTTTGCATTGGTGTGGATATGGATAGCGGAGAGATTTAAAGATGATGACGATTACGAAGAAGAGAGGGGTGTTATGATACTTGGCTTCTTCTTTATGATTTTTATTGCTACCTTATTCAACTATGTTAGCGTAGATGAAGGTGATTCGTCTTATTCGGGCAGCGGCTACAGTGGTTATTCTGGTGGACATAAATAGTACGAGGTGCACTCAAACTAAAGCAACCGCTATCTCATTTTTTTTTCAGATGATCTTTTTATAAAACATGCTAACCCGCCGTCAATTTCTCAGCTATACCGCCGCGCTTGGCGCTGCGTCCACTTTCTCTTGGCAGACTTACCAATACCTCAACCGCAAACCGCCGGTTTCTATTAACCGTGTCGGCTTGCCGTTGGGGCATTTGTTGCGTGACGGGGAATTGCTCAGCCCGCCGACCAGTTGTTATGAATGCAATACGTTGATACTCGGCGGCGGTGCGGCGGGTTTGGGGGCGTTGTGGTATTTGGCGAAGCATAATCACCGCGATGTATTGTTGGCAGAAGGATTTGAACGCAATGGCAACAATGCTGCCTATACGTCTTCAGACGGCCTGAAAGCGCCGAGCGGTGCGCATTATTTGGCTTTGCCGTCGAAAGAAAGCGTGTATGTGCGCGAGATGTTGGCGGATTTCGGTATTTTGCAGTCGGACGGCAGCTTTAGGGAAACCGATTTGGTCTATGCGCCCGAGTCGCGCCTCTTGTATCAGGATAAATGGGTGGAACATTTATTGCCGAAAGAAGATGCGGATTCTAAACGGTTTTTTGATTTAATCGGCCGTCTGAAACAGGCTTACGGCAATGACGGTAAGAAAATTTTTGCCATTCCGATTGCGTTGTCATCGGTAGATGAAACATGGCGAAAACTTGATAGCTTGACGTTCAAACAATGGCTTGCGCAAGAGGGCTACACCTCACCCGAGCTTTTGTGGTATCTCGATTATTGTTGCCGCGACGATTACGGACAAGGCATCGGGCAAGTATCCGCCTTTGCCGGACTGCATTATTTTGCCGCCCGCAACAGCGCGGAAACCGTCCTCACTTGGCCCGAAGGTTTGGCACATCTTTCTGAAAACCTGCGCCGTCATGCCGGTTTGCAGGAAGGTTGGCAATGGCCGTCTGAAAACCGCATCCGCCTCGACAAACCCGCTTCCATCAACGCTTCCGCCGTCAAAATCAAACCGCTTTCAGACGGCTGGATTGAAGTGTGGCTGCGTGATAATGCAAAAGGAGAAACCGTTGCCGTCACCGCGCAACACCTTATCTCCGCCATGCCGCTGATGGTTGCCGCCCGCATTATTGAATCTCCCGAACAATTTGGTCTGGACATTCCTGAATACGCGCCATGGCTGATTTCCAATTTTGAACTGCACAGTTTCCCGAAAGAAAAAAACAACAGCGAACTTGCGTGGGACAATGTGGTTTACGGCAGCCAAGGGTTGGGCTATGTTGTTGCGACCAACCAGCTTATCCGGGTTGCCCGTCCCGAACGCACGATTTTTACCGCCTACGCCGCGCTCAACCACGATGCGCCGCAAGCCGTCCGCCGCCAACTGCTTGAAGCAAGCGATGAAGAGCTGCTCCGGCTTGCCGCACAAGATTTGCTTACCGCTTACGGCGAAGGCTTTTGGCGGCATGTTTCCCATGTTGACATTACCGTTCGCGGACATGGCATGAGCGTGCCGAAACCCGGCTATTTAAGCGATAAGGCTTTATTAAAAATCAGAAATCGAAATACTGGATTATTGTTTGCACACAGTGACTTAAGCGGCTATTCGGTATTTGAAGAGGCTTTGTATTGGGGCGTGGAGGCGGCACGGAAAGTGTTGGAACAGGGATAATTAAAATGAGGCGGATATTTGGCTAAATTTCTGTTTACATTCAAATTTCAATTTTAAAAGGAAACTATATGAAATATTTGAGTTTTTCTCTGATTTTTGCCTTAGGGTTAGGGAGCGCGGCATTTGCCTCTGCTGAAAAAATGCTGCCTCTGAACGAAACAGGCTGCATTGACCAACCCTTACAGGTTAAACGTGGCCAAGTGTATGGCTTTAATAGCTCGGCAGATGCCGGTTTAGTGCTTTCATTCGCGCCTGTCAGTCCCGGTGTCGTTGTAAAAGACCCGAAAGGCAAACGGATTGCTTTGGAAGTGGGGGCTGATGGTGATACGCCTGAAAACCGCTTCAGCTTTGCCGAAATCGATCAGAAAGGACATTACACTATCCGCTTCCCGAGGGCAGGTAAGATTGAATCTTTGTGTGTCAATGCCGCCAGTTAGGATAAATATCAAGCTGAATAATGCTTGATTCAGTATGCTTGCAGTAAAGAAAAGGCCGTCTGAAATCATATTCAGACGGCCTTTACTCTTTTAACCTATAACCTGATTAGGCTTTGGGTTTCAAAGCGGCAGCTTCGCGAGCCAGACGGGTGATGGTGTTCCAGTCTTTGTTTTTGATGGCTTCTTTCGGGGTCAGCCATGAGCCACCGACGCACAAGACATTAGGCAGTGCCAAGTATTCGGGTGCAGTTGCCAGGCTGATGCCGCCGGTCGGGCAGAAGCGCACGTCGGCGTAAGGGCCGTAGAGGGCTTTGAGCATGGCTTTGCCGCCAACGACTTCGGCAGGGAAGAGTTTGAGGGTGTCGATGCCGTGTTCCAAAGCCAGTTGGACTTCGCCCGGAGTGGCAACGCCGGGAATCAGGGGGATGCCGCTGTTGTGGCTGGCTTTGGCGAGGGATTCATGCAAACCCGGGCTGATGGCAAAAACCGCGCCTGCGTCTTCGATGGCTTTGAGCTGTTCGGGATTGGTTACCGTACCTGCGCCGACGATGGCATTGGGCACTTCTTTGGCAATCAGGCGGATGGCGTCGAGGCCGACGGGGGTGCGCAGGGTGATTTCGAGGGTAGGGATGCCGCCTTCGACAAGGGCGTGGGACAAATCGACGGCGGTGCTTAAGTCGTCAATCGCCATCACAGGCACAACTGCGCCGGCGGTCAGGATTTCGCGTGGGGTCAGTTTGGACATTTCGGTTCTCCAAGTGGGATAGGGGCATTTTTGTTGAGGTCAAACGGGAAGGGGCTAAGTTTTCAGACGGCCTTTTTGAAAAATGGGGGAGAAGTTGCTTATTCGCGGGCAAAGCCCACGCTGCGTCTGATCCGTTTAAACAGCTTCAATAATTTTTCAGACGACCTTCTGTTTTAAAAGGCCGTCTGAAACGGACATCAGGCAAATTCGCCGCCGAAGCTCATGGCACCGGTTTCTGCGCTGCTGGTCATGCTGCGGAAGTTGGCGAAGAGTTCGCGGCCGCAGCCTTGTTGGTTCGCGCTCAAGTCGATGTGTTCGACTTCGCGCGCGTTCCATTCGGCTTCGTCAATCAGGACGTTGAGTTCGCCGGTAACGGAGTCGAAGCGGATCAGGTCGCCGGTACGGATTTTGGCGATGTTACCACCCATCAGGGCTTCGGGCGTCATGTGGATGGACGCAGGCACTTTGCCGGATGCGCCGGACATGCGGCCGTCGGTCAGCAGCGCCACTTTGAAGCCGCGGTCTTGCAGGATGCCCAAAGGCGGAGTCAATTTGTGCAATTCGGGCATACCGTTGGCGCGCGGGCCTTGGTAGCGGACAACACACACAAAATCGCGTTCCAACTCGCCGCGTTCAAATGCAGCCAAAACTTCGCGTTGGTCGTTGAACACGATGGCGGGCGCTTCGATGATGCGGCAGCCTTCGCGCACGGCAGATACTTTAATCACGCCGCGACCGATGTTGCCTTTCATCAGGCGCAGGCCGCCGTCCGGGGAGAACGGGTTGTCGGCTTTGCGCAGGATGTCGTCGTTGCCGCTGGTTTCGGGGGCTTCGCGCCATTCGAGTTTGCCGTCGATGAGGAAAGGCTCTTTGGTGTAGTGGCGCATGCCGTGTCCGACGACGGTATCGACATCGTCGTGCAACAGGCCTGCGTCCAGCAATTCGCGGATAACGAAAGGCAGGCCGCCAGCAGCGGTAAAGTGGTTCACGTCGGCTTTGCCGTTGGGGTACACGCGGATGAGCAGCGGGATGATGGAGGAAATTTCGTCAAAGTCGTCCCAGTTCAAGATCACGCCTGCGGCACGCGCCATGGCGACGAGGTGCATGGTGTGGTTGGTCGAGCCGCCGGTCGCCATCAGGCCGATCAGGGCGTTGATGAAGGATTTTTCGGTCAACATTTCGCCCAATGGTTTGATGGTACCGTTTTTAATGCCGCGCGCGAGGTGTCCGGCAGCGTAGCGGGTCAGGGCTTCGCGCAGGTCGGTGTAAGGGTGGACGAAGGCGGCGGCAGGCAGGTGTACGCCCATCATTTCCATCATCATTTGGTTGGAGTTGGCGGTGCCGTAGAAGGTACAAGTACCCGGGCTGTGGTAAGAGCCCATTTCGCTTTCAAGCAGGGCATCGCGGCCGACTTTGCCTTCGGCAAAAAGTTGGCGGGTACGGGCTTTTTCCTTATTGCCGATACCGCTGGACATCGGGCCTGCAGGGACGAAGATGCCTGGGATATGGCCGAAGGACAATGCACCGATCATTAAGCCGGGAACGATTTTGTCGCATACGCCCATAAACAGGCCGCCGTCAAACATTTGGTGCGACAGACCGATGGCGGTACTCATGGCAATCACGTCGCGGGAAAACAGCGACAATTCCATGCCGGCGTAGCCTTGCGTGATGCCGTCGCACATGGCGGGCGTGCCGCCGGCAACTTGGGCGGTCGCACCGTTTTTCTGTGCTTCGTCTTTGATTTGGTCAGGGAAGTCTTTAAACGGCTGGTGTGCGGAAACCATGTCGTTATAGGCGGTGATGATGCCTAAGTTAGGGACGGTTTCCTGAAGCATTTCGATTTTGATGCTCTTAGGCATGGAGGCGTAGCCGTGTGCCAAGTTGCTGCAGCCGAGCTGGTTGCGCTCTAAGCGTCCCATCTGTTTGGCGCTGCGGATTTTCGCCAGATATTTTTCACGCGTCGGGCGGCTGCGCTCGATGATGCGCTCGGTAATTTCGGCGAGTTTCGGGTGAATAGGAGTGGGGTTCATGTGCGGTCTCCTGGCTAAACGATATGATAGGGATTTTGTTTGCGCGTTTCTGATTTTTGTATTGGGTATGTTTCAGACGGCCTTGAGCTGTGGGAACAAATAATAAGGGCCGTCTGAATATTTGAAGATTTCTCTTCGAAGCGTCCGCATATTATAGTACAAAATCTGTAATTTTGTTACAAAATAATTTGCTAAATGTAAGAAATTTGATTTAAATCGAGGTATGGTCAATTCGTAAAACGATGGGCTGCAAAAGTCATCAAACTTTTATGTTAAATCAAACAATTTGTAAAAATGAGAATGGACAAAATGTGTAGCCATGTGTAGTATTGCTACTCATTAGCCCGCTTGTTTGAAATTTTGGTGCAGGCGATTGGTTTTTTACTGCTTATTGCTTAAAGGCTTTTGATTCTAATCGATTTTTATGGATGACGACAGTCCAAAAGTTTTGAAGCAAGCTTCCTCAACGAGAGATGAAACAATGAGTACACAGACAAATTTTGATTTGGTGTTGTTTGGCGCGACCGGCGATTTGGCAATGCGTAAACTTTTGCCTTGCCTGTATCAGGCGCATGTAGCCGGTTTGCTTCATCCCGAAGGTCGTATTTTGGGCGTAAGCCGCAGCGAATTGGATACCGCCGGCTTTTTGGCCAAAGTGGAAACGAATTCTAAAATCCATGTCAAACAAAACTTCTCAGAAGAAGCGTGGGCATCGTTTATCCAACGTCTCGAGTATTTGAAAGTCGATGTGACAAAGAAAGACGACTTTATTGCTTTGGGCGACTTGGTAAAAGCGCGCAAGAATACTGAAAATGTCGTGATCTACCTCTCAACTGCACCGAAATTCTTTGCGCAAGCCTGTGAAAACCTTGCCGAAATCGGTTTGAATGCCGATAACGTGCGCGTGGTTCTGGAAAAACCGCTGGGTACAGACCTGGCTTCTTCCCGGCAAATCAATACAGATGTGGCCCGTTATTTCAAAGAAGAACAAATCTACCGTATCGACCATTATTTGGGCAAAGAAAGTCTGCAAAACCTGCTGGCCCTGCGTTTTGCCAATGTGATGTTCGAGCCTTTGTGGAACAACAAATACATTGAAAGCGTACAGCTGACCATTGCCGAGCAGTTGGGCGTGGAAGAGCGCGGCGAGTTCTACGATATTACCGGCGCATTGCGCGATATGGTGCAAAACCACTTGATGCAAATGCTTTGTATGACCGCCATGGAAGCGCCCGCCAGCTTGGATGCCGATGCCGTGCGTGATGAAAAAGTGAAAGTCATCAAGGCTTTGAAACCGCTGACCATCGAATCCGTCAATGAAAATGTTATTCGCGGCCAATATGTTGCGTCAAACGGCATGAACGGCTATCTGGAAGAAGTCGATGTGCCGAAAGACAGTTTCACTGAAACTTATGTCGCCATCAAAGCCGAAATCGAAAACGAACGTTGGAAAGGCGTACCTTTCTACCTGCGTACCGGCAAACGCATGGCAGGCAAAGTAGCGGAAATCGTGTTGAACTTCCGTCCGCTGCAAAACCATATTTTCGACAACAGCCAAGCCGCGCCGAATCGTTTGGTTATTGAGCTACAACCGACCGAATCCGTCCGCCTTTACACGCAAGTGAAAACCCCGGGTGCAGGCAATAAAGTGGAAGTAACGTCTTTGGGTGTGGATTTGGGCAAAGCCGTAGAAGGCCGTCGCGCCGAGGCTTATGAGCGTCTGCTGCTGGATGTGATTAACGGCAAACTCGCTTTGTTCAACCGCCGCGACGAACTCGAAGCCGCTTGGGAATATGTAATGCCGATTTTAGAAAACTGGGCGAACAATACAACGCCTCCGCATGCTTATGAAGCCCATTCTTGGGGTCCTGAAGCCGCGCGCGCGCTGTTGGCGCGCGACGGCAACAAGTGGCACGAAGAGCAATAATATTTCTTTCAGACGGCCTTGTTTTCCAACAAAAGGCCGTCTGAAACCATGAAAGGACGAAACATGTTTGTTTGGCATGAACAAGAAAACGCTGCAACTGCCGCGCAAGCTTTGGCCGATGCCGTTGCCGCCGCATTGCAAACCGCATTGAATGAGAAAGGCCATGCGGTTTTGGCCGTTTCCGGCGGTCGTTCGCCGATTGCGTTTTTCGAGGCTTTGTCGCAAAAAGATTTAAATTGGCAAAACATCGGCATTACTTTGGTGGACGAGCGTATTGTCCCGACCACGCATGCCGACAGCAATACGGGCCTGGTGCGCGAATATCTGCTCAAAAATAACGCGACCATTGCCACATGGATTCCTGTTATTGAAGACGGAAAATCTGAAACTGAATTACAACCTGAAGTTGTCGTTGCTTACGCATTGAAACATTACAAGCAACCTGACGTGCTGGTGTTGGGCATGGGTTCAGACGGACATACGGCGTCGTTGTTCCCTCAAGCGCCTCAATTACAGGTACAGGCTGCAATCAATGAAGCCGATGACCCGACATTGATTCATACCACGCCGGTTACCGCGCCGCATGAGCGCGTAAGCATGACTTTGGGTGCGATTGCCAAAACGCCGAATGTGTTTTTGGCCATTCAAGGCGCAGAGAAAAAAGCAGTATTTGATAAAGCTGCCGCAAGGGCCGATACCGAATATCCGACCAGCCTGATTCTCAATCATCAAGGAATTAACTGCCATGTCTACTATGCACACTGAAGCTTATCCCCGCCTGGTCGCCGACATCGGCGGTACGAATGCCCGTTTTGCGCTTGAAACTGCCCCGCAAGTGATTGAGAAGGCTGAAGTTCTACCATGCAAAGATTACGATACCGTCGTTGATGCCGCTAAAACTTATTTGGAACGCGCAGGCAGCCCGAAAGTTTTGCACGCCGCCTTTGCGATTGCCAATCCGATTTTGGGCGACTGGGTGCAAATGACCAACCACCACTGGGCGTTTTCCATCGAGACCACCCGTCAGGCTTTGGGTTTGGAAACCTTGATTCTGTTGAACGACTTTACCGCCCAAGCTTTGGCAGTGACCAAAACCGAAAAGAAAGACCTGGTACAAATCGGCGGGCAAAAGCCCATCGAATTTGCGCCTAAAGCCGTTATCGGCCCGGGTACAGGTTTGGGTGTCAGCGGTTTGGTGCACAGTGCCGCCGGTTGGGTGGCTTTGTCAGGCGAGGGCGGCCATACCAGCTTTCCGCCGTTTGACGATATGGAAGTGTTGATTTGGCAATACGCTAAAAACAAATACGGCCATGTTTCCGCCGAGCGTTTCTTGAGCGGCGCAGGTTTGAGCCTGATTTACGAAGCATTGGCCAAACGCGACAACATCAAGCAATACCGTCTGAAGCCGTCTGAAATTACCGATAAGGCATTGAGTGGGACTTCTCCGCTTTGCCGCCAGACTTTGGATATTTTCTGCGCCATGCTGGGTACGGTTGCTTCCAATTTGGCTTTGTCATTGGGTGCGCGCGGCGGCGTGTATTTGTGCGGCGGCATTATCCCGCGCGTGTTGGATTACTTTAAAACGTCCCCGTTCCGCAGCCGCTTTGAAAATAAAGGCCGCTTTGAGGCTTATCTTGCCGCTATTCCCGTGTATGTCGTATTGAGCGAGTTTCCGGGCATCGTCGGCGCAGCGGCAGCATTAGACAATCATTTAAATAACGTTTAAACACACAAACGGCGGTGCAGGGCAGGGGTGGAGAAACCCTTGTCCTGAACGTCAAAAAATCAAAGGGTAGAGTATATGTTAAGCAAAATCAGCGAATCATTGTCCAACCTCTCCGGCGCAGAACGCAAAGTTGCCGAATCTGCGCTGGCCGAGCCGAAATGGTTCGTTCATGCCGCTGTGGCGGAAATTGCCGAGCGTGCGTCCGTCAGTCAGCCGACAGTAATCCGTTTCTGCCGCAGCCTGGGTTACAAAGGATTGCCTGAGTTCAAACTTGCTTTGTCTGCCAGCATCGGCCACGAAGGCATGCCTTACGTTCATGAAGAATTAAACGCCGATGACAACATGGGCAGCGTGGTTGAAAAAGTATTGGGCAATGCCGCAGCCTCCCTATTGGGCGAGCGCCGCTTCCTGAAAGAATCCGAGCTGGAAAACGCGATTGCCATTCTGATGCACGCGCGACGCGTTGAGTTTTATGGCGTCGGCAACTCCGGTATCGTAGCTCAAGACGCGCAACACAAATTTTTCCGCTTCGGCATGTCCACTGTTGCTTATGTCGATACGCATACCCAGCTGATGGCGGCTTCCGTATTGACCGAACAGGATGTGCTGGTGGCGATTTCCAATACCGGCTCGTCTATCGAATTGCTGGACGCGGCCAGTATCGCCAAAGAAAACGGCGCATCCGTTATCGCGCTGACCCGCAATGATTCGCCGTTGGCCCAAATGGCCGACTGCGTATTGAGCATTGCCACTCAGGAAAATGCCGAGCTTTATACGCCTATGGTGTCCCGCCTTCTGCAATTGGCCGTTATCGACATTCTTGCCATCGGCTTGGCCTTACGCTTGGGCGATACCGCCAGCACGCAACTGCAAAAAAGTAAAAAAAGCATACACAACAAACACATCGAATACGATAAAGATTGATTCTTCACTGACATTTTCAGACGGCCTCGCCTCATATTCAGGCCGTCTGAAACCTCAAAAAACGGAAACCATCCCGTTCCCGTTTCAGACGACCTCACGGCCGTTTTCTCAACAAAACTGTCCACTATCCAGGAGAGCATCCGATGAAACACCTTCACGATTTACCGGCTTGGTCAAAATTATGGATACATTTTGACGAAACCAAAGAACAACACATGCGCGAAATGTTCGAGCAAGATCCCGAACGTGCCGAGCGTTACTGGCTGCAAGTCGGCGGCCTGACGCTGGATTATTCCAAAAACCGCATCAACGACGAAACCATGGCACTGTTGTTCGAGCTGGCGCGTGAAGCAGGCGTGCCGGAGCGGATGCAACAAATGTTCCATGGCGAAAAAATTAATACAACAGAAAACCGCGCCGTTCTCCACATTGCCCTGCGTAACCGCACCAATGCCCCCATTGTCGTAGACGGCGAAGATGTGATGCCTAAAGTCAACCATGTCCTGCAACGCATGGGCGAATTTGCACACGAAGTCCGCAGCGGCAGCTGGTTGGGCTATACCAACCAAGTCATCACCGACGTCGTCAACATCGGTATCGGCGGCTCCGACCTCGGTCCGCTGATGATGTGTACCGCGCTCAAACAATTCGGCCATCCGCGTTTGAACATGCACTTCGTCTCCAACGTGGACGGCTCCCAACTGCGCGACGTATTGTCCAAAGTTCACCCCGAGACAACCCTCTTCATCATCGCCTCCAAAACCTTCACCACCCAAGAAACCCTGACCAACGCCCTGACCGCGCGTAAATGGTTCTTGGATCATGCAGGCGATGAAAGCGCGGTGGCCAAACACTTCGTTGCCGTATCGACCAACCAAAAAGCCGTTGCTGAATTCGGTATCGATACCGCCAATATGTTTGAATTTTGGGACTGGGTCGGCGGCCGTTACAGCCTGTGGTCGGCCATCGGCCTGCCGATTATGCTGTATCTCGGCGAAGAGAACTTCATCGAAATGCTCAACGGCGCGCACCTGATGGACCAACACTTCATCAATACGCCGCTAGAGCGCAACATGCCCGTCATCCTCGCCCTCATCGGCATCTGGTACATCAACTACTACGGCGGCGGCAGCCACGTCATCGCCCCTTACGACCAACATCTCCACCGCCTGCCCAAATTCATCCAGCAGCTCGACATGGAGAGCAACGGCAAACAAGTGACCCTTGACGGCAAACCGGTCGGCTACGAAACTTCCCCGATTATTTGGGGCGAAACCGGTATCAACGGCCAGCACGCATTCTTCCAGCTGCTGCACCAAGGTACGCACATCACGCCGATTGACCTCATCGCCTCGCTTGAAAAACGCAGCAATTTGCAAGGCCATCACGAAATCCTGTTGGCCAACGTTTTTGCCCAAGCCGAAGCCTTTATGCGCGGCAAAACCCCAGACGAAGTCCGCGCCGAACTCAAAGCCCAAGGCATGGAAGCAGAGCGCATCGAAGAGCTGGTTCCGCACAAAACCTTCTCAGGCAACCGCCCGACCAACCTCATCCTCATGGATAAAATCAACCCGCGCAATATGGGTAGCCTGATTGCCATGTACGAACACAAAACCTTCGTCCAAGGCATTATTTGGGGCATCAACAGCTTTGACCAATGGGGCGTAGAACTCGGCAAACAATTGGCCAAAACCATTCTTGCCGAATTGAACGGCGAGACTGAAGTGCAAAAACACGACAGCTCGACTACACGTCTGATTAATCTTTATTTGAACGCCAACAAATAAAGCATTTAGTTAAATGCCAAGGCCGTCTGAAACTTTCAGACGGCCTTTTGTTTTATTCCGGATCATCCGTAAACGCATTTTCCCGAAATATCGGTACAAATGTGAAAAGATACAGTACGAATACGGCGGCGGTCAGAATCGCAGGGACGGTGATGAAGAATATCGGGTTCACGTTCATCAAGAAAGCGCGCGAGACGGCGGCCATAAAGAGCAGGGGAACGGCAATGCGGCAGAGTTTGGGGTAGTCGAGTTTGGTAAAGCCGCTGTGCCATAATCCGGCGGTCAGCCACACCATCATCACGCCGCCCATCATGCCGCCGAGGGTAATCAGGTGTAATGGGGCGGAGGCAGGCAGGTTTTGCAGTTTCGCCGCACCTGTCCACAGATAGCCTGCGGCGGCAAAGAGCTGGAGCAGGTAATAAGTGCGGACGTAGTGTTTGCGCAGGAGTTCGTGATGGTGCAGTTCGCGCAGCTTGGCAAGCAGGATGAAGCCGACAGCGAGCGCGGTAAAACCGGCGGTTTGCGCAGGCAGCCAAAGTTCGGCAGCGGCGTGCAGCAGTAAAAAAGTAATAGCGATGTTTTTATAAACGATATTTGGAATAAAAACAGGGTCTTTCAGACGGCATTCTTTCAGGGCTTCTGCGCCTAAAAGAATACTGACGCGGACGGATACAAACATGACCGCCGCCATGTTCAGATGTACTTGCGCGCGTAGTAAGTTCAAATCGCCAGTTGCGGCGTAGGCCGTCTGAAAAATAGTAAACGCGGCAAGCAGTATTAAGAGGGCGAAGTTATCAGTGTTGCGGTCGAGCCAAATCAGCCAGGCGCAAAACAGCAGCAATACCAGCCAATAGGCGGCAACGAAAAACGAGGCAGTTTGCGGCGAAAAGGGCAGTATGGCGGATGCGGCGAGCAGTAATGCCGCCATCAAAGTGGCGACAGGTTTCAGACGGCCTTGATAGCCCGTCCATTCGAGCATGGCTGCAGTCAGGAAGCCGCCGTATGCCGCAGGAAGCATGAGTTCTAAGAAGATTTGGCGGTGCAAAATGACGGCACCGGGGCTGATGAAAAACACCAACGCGCCGAGTATGGCAAGCACCGCCGCACCGACGAAAAACGGCCGCATGGGGTGGGTGAAAAACTTATTCATGGTTTGGCTTGATTCTGCATGAAGATGCTTTCGGATATGGATTTATTGGGTGGACAGGGTCGTATCTTTTGCCAAAGAGGCAAGCCTGCGGCTTGCTTGCCCTCTCCCTAGCCCTCTCCCACGGGGAGAGGGGATTAAGCTGCCAAACCCGAACATTTTCAGGTTTACCTGCCATCTAATTCCCAATCCTGCGCCCTCTAATTTTCAGCAACCTGATTCCCTCTCCCCGTGGGAGAGGGTTAGGGAGAGGGCAACGAACCGCAAGGTTCGTCAGATACTCAAATGCCCGTATCATTCATATCATTGATATTATTGTTTGAATTGTATTATTTTCAATAATAATAAATAACCCTAAACCAATATAAATAGCAGCCATTATCCAACGACTAAACTTCTCTACAATTTCACCAACACCTGAAATATTAGCCAATCTTTGTGCTGTATATACTAAAACAAAAATCAATATTAAAAATACAAGAAGAGTAACTAATAAGTCGACAAGATCTAAAGTCACAAAGTAAGGAACAAAAAGTCCAATATTATCTGCACCACAACTAGCAACTGTAACCAAAGCAACAATACCGACTAATTTTGACAACCCTTTTTCATCCAATTCTTTTTTAGCTCTTTTTTCGCCCTCACAATCGTCGTAAATAGCAACTTTAATACCTAAGTAAATCGGTATTAAACCTAATAAACCCAACACCCATTTTTCCGGAACATAATGCAAAACAAAAGCTAGAAATAAACTAACTAATATTAAAATTACAGAACCTAAATATTGTCCGATATAAATATCTCGATATTCTTTTCTAGTATTTGCTCTAGCAAAAAATATTAATAGTATTACCAACAAATCTACTGCTGTAGCAATATATAAAATAGCAGCAGTAATCACAGTCGAAAACATAAAGCACCTCATAATGAATCCCCTGCCCCCTTGGCACCACGGCTTTTTCAAAAACCGAATCGCGTTCGGATAACAGATTCGTATCTTTCGCTAAAGAGGCAAGCCTGCGGCTTGCTTACCCTCTCCCTAGCCATCTCCCACGGGGAGAGGGAATTGGGCTGTCGAGCCTGAACATTTTCAGGTTTACCTGACATCTGATTCCCAATTCTACGGCTCTCTGATTTTGAGAAACCTGATCCCCTTTCCCCGTGGGAGAGGGTTAGTGAGAGGGCAACGAACCGCAAAGTTTGTCAGAAATTTAAATTCCTATCACTCATAATAATGAATCCCCTGAAACTCTCTTGCCACCACGGCTTCTTCAAAAGCCGAATCGCGTTCGGACAGCGGCGTAGGCAGGGTCATCACGTTTTGTACGTTCATGCCCTTAGTGGAAAGCAGCATGATTTCATGGCTCAGGCGCGCGGCTTCGAAGCGGTCGTGCGTTACCAGCATACACGCCATGCCCTGCCGCTCGATTTTTTCCACCAGTATGGCGACCAAAATATCGCGCAAATCGCGGTCCAAACCGACAAACGGCTCGTCCAGCAAGGCAAGGTCGCAGCCGCACAGCAGCAGGCGCAAAAATGCTACCCGTTTCGCCATGCCGCCGGACAATTCGGTCGGATATTTGTTCAAATCGCCCGCAGTCAGCCCGACTTTCGCCGCCAGCGCGATGATTTCGCCTTCATCGGGTTTGTCCATAAAAATAGCGATATTCTGCATCGCGGTCAAGTTTCCCGGCAGGCGGTTTTCCTGAAACAGAAAACCCGTTTTGCGGAAAGTATTGCGTATCGTGCCCGATTTTGGCGTTTCCAAGCCCGCAATCAGCCGCAAAACCGTCGTCTTGCCGCAGCCGCTCGGCCCAAACAAAGCCTTCACTTCGCCATGTTGCAGGTTCAAACTGAAATCGCGCACGATGGGATCGCGGAGAATTTCAAAACGCACGTTTTCAAGACAGAGCATCATCTCCTCCACGGCATAAACAAAATTTCCAAAGGCTTGGTAATCAGGTATTCAAACAGCGACACAAACACGATAACCAACACCACATAAGCCATCACTGTCGAAGTCTCCAACATCGCCCTCGCGTCCGCAATCCGCGCACCCACGCCTTCGCTCGCGCCCAAGAGTTCCGCCATAATTACCACCTTCACCCCCATCGCCACCGCCACGCCGATGCTGGAAATCACATAGCCCGTCAGATGCGGGATATACAGATAACGGATTTTTTTCAGACGGCCTAATTTGTAAGCGTCAAACAATTCCTCATGCTGCTTGTTCACGCTCGCCATCCCGACCGCCGCACTCGCAAACGTCAGCGGCGCAACCAACACAATGATGGTAAACAACACGCTCGGATTGCCGAAACCGAACCAAAACAGAGCCATCACCACCCAAATAATCGGTGGCATCGCCAACAAAATCGTAATCACAGGCTTGAGCAACGCCATCGCCGTCTTAAAACTGCCTGCCACCAGCCCCGCCGCCAATCCCGCCACCAGTGCAACCGAAATGCCCACCACCGACCGCCACAGCGAAATCCCGATTTCGTTTTCCTGAAAATGTTTCAATAAATCCAAAGACTTTTGAAACACCTCCACCGGCGCAGGCAGCATAAACTCACCGAACACGGCGCTGCCCCACGCCCACAACGCCACCACCACCATCGCCACACTCAGACCGGCAAAGCCGCTCCAAAGGTAGTCAATGATGTAAAACACCGCAGGCTGCGGTTTGCGGATTTTGTCGGTTTTAATCATGGTTTGTTTTTTTGGTAGTTATGTTTTGGAGAGAGTAGGCCGTCTGAAAAGTTTGGTGGACAATCGGACAAACACCATAAGTTCTTTTCAGACGAATTTCTTACGCTCCTGCTCCTTATGCAGATAACGGTGATATAGAGCGTGTTTTGCAGTTTACTTACAGTTAAACTAATTCATTTATACCTATAGATTTTAAATATTGATATGTTCCATCATAAAATTCTTTTTGACGTGTGTTATCATTTTCACTGCCTTCTGGAATCCAGATTACCATGCCCTGCCTCGCTCTAGTCAATAAAACTCTATAAGCATTCTTGGTAAACTGTTTATCGTCTTCTTTGTTGATATTTTGCCATTTGCACCCTTTAAAGGATTGGTATTGCCACTGGTTATCTTGATAATAAAAATTTTCTCCCCAAGCCAGACATACCCAATCAAGTTCGAGTCCTTGAACGTCAAACTCTGTCGCTACATCTTCTAAAAAATAAGAGGAACGCACATCATATTTGGGATTTAAAAACCAATTGGCTACGTTAATTTCACTTTTGACATGTACTCCCAATGCTTTCAGACGGCGTGCCCCAGATGAAGCCACCAAGCCATAACGCTCACTTCCTTTGGCTTGTGCCTTCACCCATGCTTTAGCCTTTTGCAAATCTCTTGTAAGTACAATAGGATAATTGCTTTGAATTTCTTTCCAAAGTGACTTAGCTTGCTCATCCATATCTAATAATGCGTGTACCCATGCCGAAACTTTTTCTGACCGAAACGAACGCACTGAAGTAGCCAGATGTAAATGGTTTTGCTCAACGCCTGTCGTAGATAACCAGTTTTTTATTGCAGTATCTTGTAAATAATTGTCTTGATTGACAATTAAATTAGAATAATGCACCTGCCAATCAGGGTAAGAAACTTGCAAAGCTTGCATCCAGGCAATAAGACCCGCCTCTCCCGTGTTGATTTCTTGTCCTCCTCCAATCAAGCAAACGATCACACACCAATCTTGATGGCGATTCATTACCTCAATCAAAAATTCTGGTTCAGACTGATTAAAATCTGGCCGTCCACGCTTCTGGCTCATAAATTTACGGGTTTGATGTTGATTCCATGCACGTTGCGCCTCATCAAATACCACAACTTTTTCAGTTGGTGCCTGTGAATTTTTCAAATATTCATCTCTAAAGTGATGAATATTTTGAATGAATGCTTTGGTTTCTTTTAGTGCAGTTTCTTTTTTGATTTTATTTTTAATGGCCCTATTTCTTGCCAAAGCTTCTTGTAAAACTTGTACCAACGGGCCATTTCCTGATAAGAAAACAGCATGCTCATCTTCTGCTACTTTTAAACGCTGATTAGCAATATTGAGTCCAGCCAATGTCTTCCCTGCACCTGGAACACCAGTAACAAAACAAATAGCTTTTTTATTCCCTTGTTTAGCTTGCTCAATAATGTTGCTAATACAACCAGCAGTATCAGACAAATTTTTTGCTCCAGCATCTGAGCGCGTAATTTCTACAACATCATGATTTTGATAAAGTGCTTGTGCCGCTTCAATAATGGTAGGTGTTGGTTTGTATGAAGATTGCTCCCAAGCTGCAACATCCATCAGACTATTTGAATCATAAGGCTTGAAAAACTCATGCAAATTATGCGCGTTTAATAAAATTGCATGATCTAGATTTTGTATGGTCTGAAAATTATTTTCAAAAATTGGCGCTTTCTCTGCAATCAATATAGGAATTAAATTTGCATAATGACTACCTTCATGAAAATTTCGTAAATCAAGCGCATAGTCAATTACTTGGTCAATGGCATGCTTATCATATTGTTCACTGCCAATTTTAAACTCTAGCAAAAAAATCTTATCTCCAAGAATTACAATATTATCAACACGCTTCCCCATTCTTGGAATTGAAAATTCAAAATAAATATAACCAGTTAGTTCTGCTAATTGTGACTTTAAAATGGTAATTTGCCGTTCCCATGCATTTTGTTGCGATTTTTCTAGTGTTTGATAACCATGATTTTTAGCTAATGTACCCAAAATATTTAAATCATTTTCCTGGATGAAATCAGTAATACTTTTACCATAATAAGCTCTTAACATAATTTATCTACCTAATATTAATATTAATTGTGTTTCTTATAAAAATAGTTCCTCAATATAATTCTTTGACCTATCCCGTTTTCCCAACGACTCCGGCTGGCAGATCTCTACCAGCAAACAAGCTTTGCTGCATTTGCTGTATCCGGGCGGCGGGGTTTGTCCGCTTTCCAATAAGTTGCGGACAGCAGCGATGGTGGCGAGTGTTTGGACGCGCAGGCCGTCTGAAAAATAGAAGATTGAATATTTATAACTATTCTACACTTTCAGACGGCCTTTGCCCCTTAAGCCAAAAAGAAGCCGTTATCGGGCATTTTGCCGCCCAAGAGCTTGGGATTAAACTGCATCAGGATTTCGTAAAACTTCAAAATCTCGTTCTTCACTTCGCTGCCTTTGGTTACCGTTAGCCGCGCGCCGTCCAAGCCCATGACTAGGGCGGGTTCTGGGGCGGGGAGGTAGTTTTTGCCGATTTTCGCCGCGCTTTGTCGGTTGGCCAATATCCAGTTGAGCGCGTTTTTCAAATCCTGATGGAAGAGGTCGAACTGCGCCTTGTGTGCGTGGAAATATTCTTCGTTGGCGATGATGCCCGCCATCGGAATCAGCGGTTTGGTGTCAAATGCCTGTCCCCATGCTTTTACCAAATCAAAACCGCGCACGACGTTTACACCCATGGTTTTGCCTTTAAGCAGGCTGGCGGTTGCCATCGGTTCGGGCAGGATGGCGGCGTGGTAGTCCTTGCTCAAAAACAGTCCGACTGCTTCGGGCGGCGTGGCGGTGTAAGTGATGCCGACTTTGTGCGCGTCGATTTTCAGTTTTTTCAACAAGGCTTGAAGCACGATGTCGGGCATATCGTTTTTAAACGGTACAAGGATTTTTTTGCCGACCAAATCCTGCGGCGAGGCAATCGCGCTGCCTTTGCACATCAGCTGCGTGATGCCGTTAGTCAAAATATTGACCATGCCGACTTTCTGCCCTTGGTTGCGTAGGTTTACGCCGACATTGCTCGGGCTCATCATTACTTTAAATTGTCCGCTTGCCACGCCTGCACGCAGTTGGTCGGGCGAACGCCAGATTTTCAGCGACACATCCGCCTGCTTCGCCAGCTTGCCTTGCAACGCCGCTACGGCAATGGTAACGCTAGGCATTGCCGGTGCGCCGTACACGGTAAATTGTTCTTTACCGGCTGCCAACAATGAAGGCGAAACGCCTGCCGCTGCCAGCGCGGCGGTCATTTTTAAGAAATCACGTCTTTTCATATCCATTTTTTATCTCCTAATTCTTAATAAGCCAGTGTAGGCATTTTTCAGGCGGCCTGATTTTAAAAAGCCGCATGCAAACTCAACCAATATGTCCTGCCCGGAGCATACACCACGCTTGGCGACAGGGCGAGGACATGGTCGCCGCTGATGTGTTCGGCGTATTTTTTGTTGAACACGTTGTTCACGCCCAAGCGTAAGCCGTATTTGTCTTTGAAGTTTACGCCTGCGTACACGTCGGCAACAGTAAAGCCTTTGGCGGCTTCGCGTTTGTCTATGCCCAAACCGCTTGCGGCATCAAAATCGCCGCGCGTTTGTTTGGCGACAAAGCGTGTTGCGGCGCCGATGTTGTAGCTGCCGTGGGCAAAGTAGTTTTTGTAGTCGGCTTGGACGGTTGCTTCAAACGGACGGATTTGATAGAGCGGTCTGCCGTCGGTTTCGTTGTGTCCGTAGTTGTAGGCGGCTTTGATGCCTGCCGCCCAATGCGGATTGAAGTTGTAACGCGCGTAGGCCTGCGCGGTAAACAATCGTGCGTCCACGTTGCGTGTGATGATGCCGCCGCCTTTGGAAGCTGTGCCGCTTTGTCCGCGTGCGCGGTCAAAAATAATCAAGTCTTTGACTTTGTCCGCCACAAGCGTGCCGCCTACGTTCCAGCCTGCGCCTGCGAGCGAGTTCATATAGCCGTTGTAGTAGTCGTTGCGGCTGTCGGCGGTGAGCTTAATGCGGTTGTGTTTTTCGGTTTTCAGCAGGGGATTGCCTGCGATGGCGGCGGCTGGGGTTTGGTTCATCAACGCGCCGTTCATGCGGTTTTGCACGATGGCGGCAAGCGAGTTGAAGCGTTCGGTGTTGTCGCCGATGCGTTCTAAGTGAGCAAGGGAAACGCTGTATTTTTGCGTTTCAGACGGCGTGAAATCGTATTTGAGTTCGCCGGAGAAGGCATGACGGCGCACTTTGCCGTTGAAGTCGTAGCCGTAATGGGTTTTCCAGATTTGTTGCGATGAAGCGAAGGCGAGATTACGGTTCATCGGATGGGCGGGCTGCGCCGTATTTTTGCGTACGTCTGCTTCGTTGATTTCGTAGCTTAAGCCCAAGCCCAGTTTGTGTTGGTCGTTGAACTTGTAAGACAGGGTATCGGCGATGCGCCAGCGGTCGAGGTGTACATCGGCGAAACGGTAGCCGTTGAGGAAGTCGCGCATGGCGGTGTGGGCGTTGCGCTCGCCGTTTTGGCTGTCGTTGCGGTAGCTGACGGCGGCGGTGTTGTGAAATTTGCCGAAATCCGCGTCGTGTTTGAGCGAGAAGTCGTACACTTTGCGGTCAAGCTCTACGAATACTTGCTGCGGCGTGTTGTTTGGACGCAGGGAGTAATTGTCGGCATGGCGTTTGAGTTTGATGACGCCTGCTTCCGCGCTGACCGTATTGCTCAAATCGGCATTGCCCCAACGTGCGTTGAGTTTGGCGATATGGCGTTCGGTGTCCAATGCATCGTTGACGAACTGCGGTTGGCGGTCGTTGTTGATGTCATCGTGTAGGTAGGTGAGGCGGTATTCCTGGTTTTCAGACGGCACGAAACCGAGTACCAAAGCTTGATTGAAACGGTTGTATTTCCAATCGGTCTGATTGCCGTCGCCGTCTTTATAGCCGTTGGCCTTGGTGTGATTGAGGTTGGCTACGCCGTACACCTTTGCCCCGCGCGCTTGCGCGGTAACGGAATTGTAAAAGCTTTTGCCGTAGAAGCCGCTGTTTGCCTTCAACGGACGGAAGGCTTGGTCTATGTTTTCGGTAACAAAGTAATGATCGCTGCGGTCGGTGCGGTCGAATTGGTTTTCGGGAAAATAGCCTTGTGCGGCGGTCGGTGCAATCGGTTTGGGAGGGGAAAAGGTTTTGACAGGCTGGATTTCATCAGGGTCTGCCAAGGTTTCGGCAAAGCCGTTTGCGGCAGCAAAACTGCTCATTAACAGGTAAACCAAATGTTTTCGTTTCATCTTCATCTCCTGATAATCATTTTTATTCATTATGCTCTTGGAGAGAAACAAAGTAAAGAAACGATAAGGTATTTATTGTCGATAAACACCTAGCGCAAAATACAAATCGGCAAGGAGGAAAATTTTTAGAAGAGGGGAGTGGCGGCGCAGGTTGTATTTGCTCCGAAATCGGGTTTTATCTTCTATTAATATTTCAGGTTGATAAAGCAAAAGGCCGTCTGAAAACCTCTCTCTTTTCAGACGGCCTTTTGCTGGGTATAATAAATTTTCGAATCATTATTATTTCTGTTTAAATGTAGGAGAAACGCATGAGTACCCGTACCGAACACGACACCATGGGCAATGTCGAAGTCCCGTCCGAAGCCTATTGGGGCGCGCAGACCCAGCGCAGCCGCAACAATTTCAAAATCGGCGGCGAAACCCTGCCGCAGCCTCTGATTTATGCTTTGGCTCTGGTGAAAAAAGCCGCCGCCGCCACCAATGTTTCCCTCGGCAGGATTAAGCCTGAGCAGGCGGATTTGATTACGCAGGCGGCGGACGACGTGTTGAACGGCAAGCTCGACGGGCAGTTCCCCTTAGTGGTTTGGCAGACCGGCTCCGGTACGCAGTCCAATATGAACATGAACGAAGTACTGGCAAACCGCGCCAACGAAATCGCCGGTACGGGTTTGGCGGCGTACCAGCCCGTCCATCCCAACGACCATGTGAACCACGCGCAATCGACCAATGACGCGTTCCCGACCGCCATCCACGTCGCCGCCGCGATTGAAATCAACCGCCACCTTATTCCGGCAGTAAAAGCCCTGCGCGACACATTGGACAAAAAAGCCAAAGAATTTGCCCCCATCGTCAAAATTGGCCGCACCCATTTGCAGGACGCGACGCCGCTGACTTTGGGACAAGAGTTTTCCGGCTACGTTTCCCAACTCGACCACGGCTTAGGCCGTCTGAACGACGCGCTCAAAGGTTTATACGAACTCGCTTTGGGCGGCACAGCGGTCGGCACGGGTTTGAACAGCCATCCCGAATACGCCGAAAAAGCCGCCGCCAAACTCGCCGAACTGTCCGGCCTGCCGTTTGTCAGTGCGCCGAATAAGTTTGAAGCCTTGGGCGGACGCGATGCCGCCGTTGCCGCTTCGGGCGCACTGAAAACGCTGGCGGCAAGCCTGAACAAAATCGCCAACGACATCCGCTGGCTGGCAAGCGGTCCGCGCTGCGGTTTGGGCGAAATCAAAATCCCCGAAAACGAGCCGGGTTCGTCCATCATGCCGGGCAAAGTCAACCCGACCCAATGCGAAGCAATGACCATGGTGTGCTGCCAAGTGTTCGGCAACGACGTTACCATCGGCATGGCGGGCGCGTCGGGTAATTTCGAGCTGAACGTCTATATGCCCGTTATCGCTTACAATCTCTTGCAATCCATCCGCCTGTTGGGTGATGCGTGCAACAGCTTCAACGAAAACTGCGCCGTCGGCATCGAACCCGTACCGGAAAAAATCGACTATTTCCTGCACCATTCACTGATGTTAGTTACTGCGTTAAACCGCAAAATCGGCTACGAAAACGCCGCGAAAGTCGCCAAAACCGCCTACAAAAACAACAAATCGTTACGCGAAACCGCCATCGAATTGGGCTTGTTGACAGGCGAAGAGTTTGATGAATTGGTCGTTCCTGCCGATATGGTTCATCCGCGTTAAGCTTTAATAATGAAACATGCCGTCTGAAAATGCGTTCAGACGGCATGTTTTTATGCTGCGCTTGTCTTTTCTTCGAATAGGGCAAAAATCATTGGTGTCAGATTGATGACCATTAGAAACATTATTGAGCTCAAAAATGTACGCCAGGCGTAGTGCCACGCTTCCGTTCTGTCTGCTTGGGGGAGGAGCGATGCAGTATAGCGGTTGTGTAGGGTTTTTGCGGTGTCATTGTGTTCTAAATAGTCCAACGAAAGTACCAATAATTTGCCCGTGTCCTTGTGTTGTAAGAATTTGGCATGCTCAACCCAGATGCCCGGCTTGGCGTGTTCGCATAAAGATTCAATGCCGACGCAAGAGGCCAAGCTGTTTTGGTTGTTTTGCAAAATTGACAACTCGTTTTTTTCAGCCTGCATGGTGGCGGCGGAGGTTTGATGAAGGTATGCGCTCATGCCGTTGCGCTCTATTGCTTGGAAATCATGGAGCTGGCTGAATCCGCCATTTTCCCAGGCGACGAATACGGCGTAGCAGCCGCTGAATAGGCAGATTATGACCAATTTCAAGACAATGTTTTTCATCCTTGCTCCTTTGTTTGAATGGGCGGCAAAGTCAGGAGGCGTGTTTTCTCGTTTGAAGGTAAGTTTAGGTTTTATCTGTTTTTATTGTGAGATTGAGTGTAACACAGGTAATCACAAGGCCGTCTGAAAATTTTCAGACGGCCTTTTATTATGTGTTTAGATGGGTTTAAGCCAACAATTCACGCCAGCGTTTGACTTGGAAACGGACTTGTTCAGGCGCGGTGCCGCCCAAGTGGTTGCGCGCGTTTAAGCTGCCTTCGGGTGTCAGCACGCTGTAAACATCATCGGCAATCAAACCGCTGAAACCTTGCAGGACTTCAAGCGGCAATTCGCTCAAATCAACACCTGCTTCATCGGCATGGCGCACGGCTTGGGCAACGACTTCGTGGCTGTCACGGAAAGGCATGCCTTTTTTCACCAAGTAATCCGCCAAGTCGGTAGCCGTTGCAAAACCCTGCATTACGGCAGCGCGCATGTTGTCGGGTTTGACGGTCACGCCGCGCATCATGTCGGCGTAAATGCGCAGGGTGTCGATAAGCGTGTCGGCAGTGTCAAACAAAGGCTCTTTGTCTTCCTGATTGTCTTTGTTGTATGCCAAAGGTTGCGATTTCATCAGGGTAACCAGGCCGATCAGGTGGCCAATCACGCGACCGGATTTACCGCGCACGAGTTCGGGTACATCGGGGTTTTTCTTTTGCGGCATGATAGACGAGCCGGTGCAGAAACGATCGGCAATGTCGATAAAGCCGAAACGCGGGCTCATCCACAAAATCAATTCTTCGGAAAGACGGCTCAGGTGAACCATAATCAGGGAAGCGGCAGCCGTGAACTCAATGGCAAAATCGCGGTCAGATACGGCATCGAGCGAGTTTTGGCAGATTTGTTCAAAGCCCAACAGCTCGGCGGTAATTTCGCGTTGAATCGGGTAGGTCGTACCAGCCAGTGCGGCGGCACCGAGCGGCATACGGTTGACGCGTTTGCGGCAGTCGGCCATGCGCTCGAAATCGCGGCCGAGCATTTCAACGTAGGCGAGCATGTGATGCCCGAAGCTGACCGGCTGGGCAACTTGCAGATGGGTAAAGCCGGGCATGACAGTTTCGGCGTTTTGATCCGCCAAATCGACTAAGGCCGTCTGAAGGTTTTGAATCAGGCTTTGAATAACGGTAATTTGATCGCGCAGCCAGAGGCGGATGTCGGTAGCGACTTGGTCGTTGCGGCTGCGGCCGGTGTGCAGGCGTTTGCCGGCGTCGCCGATTTTGTCGGTGAGGCGGCGTTCGATGTTCATGTGGACATCTTCCAAATCCAGCGACCAAGAAATAGTTCCTTCCTTGATTTCTGCTATAATCTCGGCCATGCCCTGACGGATGGCCGAGAGGTCGTCTTCGCTCAAAACGCCCGACTGTGTCAGCATTTGCGCGTGTGCCAGCGAGCCTTGGATGTCCCATTCTGCCAGCCGTTTGTCAAAATCAATCGAGCCGGTATATTTTTTGACCAGCTCGGAAACAGGTTCGTTAAAACGGCCTGACCAGGTTTTGTCCTTGCTCATATCAGCATCCTTAAAATATAAATAAAAAAACAGGGTCTACGTCTTCAATATAGCAGACCCGTCTATACATTATGAAAGAAAACGGTTGAAATCATGTCTATTATACGTCAAATAAACCAGAATTTCGCAGTGCCGGATTTGCGCAATTCTGCAACTCTGGTGCGCCTGCTTATTGTTTTGTTAATCAGTTTGTTTATCTTTCCGTTGATGACGGTATCGGGCGTGCCTTATCCGGAACAGATTTTCCAACATTTTTCATGGGCTTGCCCCGTCATCCTCTTAATTTTACTTAAGGTCTATTTTTTACAGGCATTTGCGCCGTCCCTGCTTCGCTCGCAGTACAGCGTCGTAATTTCCTACGTCTCCAACCTGCTGATTTTTTTGTTTGTCGATGTAGTGATTTTGAAGACGGAGATGTGGCCGCTGATTCAACACTTCTTCTTGCTGACCTTTTTTTGTTTCAGTTTCATGTACATCGAAGCAGCCCGCCGCAACAGCCTTGTGCCTTCTATTTCCGAAGCCAGGCTGAGCGCGTTGACGGCGCGTATCCGTCCGCATTTCTTGTTTAACAGCCTGAATGCCGCCATCAGCTTAATCCGTCTACGTCCGTATGACGCAGAAACTTTGTTGGAGAATTTGGCCAACTTGTTCCGCGCACAACTGCGCGACGGTAGTCAAAACAGTACCTTGGGGCAGGAAATCGAGTGGGCGCAGGAATATATTGCTATCGAACAAATTCGCATGGGACATATGCGCGTACAGGTTATGTGGCAACACCATGCACCCGACGATGCAGAAACGCCGCATCTGCTGCTGCAACCGCTTTTGGAAAATGCCGTATTCCATGGTGTCGAATCTATCCACCGTCCAGGGATAATTACGGTATTAACAAAATTGGAAAAATCATCTATTTTCATCAGTATCGAAAATCCGTGCGGAACGGAACCTAACGAAAATACTAAGCCGCATAAAGGCAATTCTATGGCCTTGCGCAATCTGAAAGAGCGCCTGACTTTGATGTATGACACCGACGCGAAAATCAGAAACATCCAATCAGACGGCCTGTTCCGCGTTGAAATCATATTGCCGTACCGTAAAAAATCAGCCGAAGTTTCCCGTCTGTTTGGCTAAAACGCATAGAAGAGGGCGGCTTTAGACAGGTTAGACTATTAATACATTAAACAAAATAGTTTAAATTTATTACATTCAGTAACATAACTGTTTCCATTTTTTGAAAACTGGTCTATGATACTTAAAAGGATTGTTTACAATCCTTAATTGCAAATCATTTGCAATTGCCCAGAAGAAAAAAACAGAAAAAGGAACAAAGAGATGTTAGAAGCCTATCGTAAAGCCGCCGCCGAGCGCGCCGCCCTTGGTATTCCCGCCCTTCCTCTGACTGCTCAGCAGACTGCTGATTTGGTTGAGCTGTTGAAAAATCCACCTGCCGGTGAAGGTGAATTCTTGGTTGAGCTGTTGGCTCACCGCGTACCACCCGGTGTGGACGATGCCGCCAAAGTTAAAGCCTCATTTTTGGCTGCCGTTGCCGAAGGCAGCGCATCCAGTCCGCTGATTTCCCCTGAGTATGCTACCGAGCTGTTGGGTACCATGCTTGGCGGTTACAACATTCATGCACTCATCGAACTCTTGGACAACGACAAACTTGCACCTATCGCTGCAAATGGTCTGAAACACACTCTGTTGATGTTTGACTCTTTCCACAATGTTCAAGAAAAAGCCGAAAAAGGCAATAAATACGCGCAAGAAGTATTGCAATCTTGGGCAGATGCCGAATGGTTCACTTCTCGCGCCAAAGTTCCAGAAAAAATCACTGTTACCGTCTTCAAAGTCGACGGTGAAACCAATACAGACGACCTCTCTCCTGCACCTGATGCATGGAGTCGTCCTGATATCCCTCTGCACGCGCTGGCGATGTTGAAAAACCCGCGCGACGGCATCAATCCCGACAAACCGGGCGAAGTCGGTCCGATTAAATTGTTGGAAGAACTCAAAGCCAAAGGCCATCCTGTTGCTTACGTTGGCGATGTGGTCGGTACCGGTTCTTCACGTAAATCTGCTACCAACTCCGTCATTTGGCATACAGGCGAAGATATTCCGTTCGTACCGAACAAACGTTTCGGCGGCGTATGCCTGGGTGGCAAAATTGCGCCTATTTTCTTCAATACTCAAGAAGACTCCGGCGCATTGCCGATTGAAGTCGATGTATCTGCTCTGAAAATGGGCGATGTCGTCGATATCCTGCCTTATGAAGGCAAAATCGTGAAAAACGGCGAAACCGTTGCCGAGTTCAGTCTGAAATCCCAAGTATTGCTGGACGAAGTGCAAGCCGGTGGCCGTATCAACCTGATTATCGGTCGCGGCCTGACCGCCAAAGCACGCGAAGCCCTGAAACTGCCTGCTTCTACCGAATTCCGTCTGCCTCAAGCACCTGCTGAAAGCAAAGCCGGTTTCACATTGGCTCAAAAAATGGTTGGCCGCGCTTGCGGTCTGCCCGAAGGGCAAGGCGTGCGTCCGGGCACTTACTGCGAACCACGCATGACTACTGTCGGCTCGCAAGATACTACCGGTCCGATGACTCGCGATGAATTGAAAGACCTGGCTTGCTTGGGCTTCTCCGCAGATATGGTAATGCAGTCTTTCTGTCACACCGCGGCTTATCCAAAACCTGTCGATGTCAGAACTCATAAAGAATTGCCTGCCTTCATCTCTACCCGTGGCGGTGTATCTCTGCGTCCGGGCGACGGCGTGATCCACTCATGGCTCAACCGCCTGCTGCTGCCCGATACCGTCGGCACCGGCGGCGACAGCCACACCCGTTTCCCTATCGGTATTTCCTTCCCTGCCGGCTCCGGCTTGGTTGCCTTTGCAGCAGCTACCGGCGTGATGCCGCTTGATATGCCTGAGTCCGTACTGGTACGCTTCAGCGGCAAACTGCAACCGGGCGTAACCTTGCGCGATTTGGTGAACGCCATTCCGCTTTACGCGATTAAACAAGGCTTGCTGACCGTTGCCAAAGCCGGTAAGAAAAACATCTTCTCCGGCCGTATCCTCGAAATCGAAGGCCTGCCTGATTTGAAAGTGGAACAAGCCTTTGAATTGACCGACGCATCCGCCGAACGATCCGCCGCAGGCTGTACCGTGAAACTCAACAAAGAGCCGATTATCGAGTACATGAAATCCAACGTCGTGTTGATGAAAAACATGATTGCCGACGGCTATCAAGACCCGCGCACTTTGGAACGCCGCATCAAAGCCATGGAAAAATGGCTGGCGAATCCGGAGCTGCTTGAAGCGGATAAAGACGCCGAATACGCCGCTGTGATTGAAATCAACATGGACGACATCAAAGAGCCGATTATCGCCTGCCCGAACGACCCGGACGACGTATGCTTCATGTCCGAACGTTCCGGCACCAAAATCGACGAAGTGTTCATCGGTTCGTGCATGACCAACATCGGCCACTTCCGCGCTGCCTCCAAACTCTTGGAAGGTAAAGCGGACATCCCCGTACGCCTGTGGGTAGCGCCGCCGACCAAAATGGACGCGAAAGAGTTGTCCGACGAAGGCCACTACGGCGTACTCGGCCGCGCCGGCGCGCGTATGGAAATGCCGGGTTGCTCATTGTGTATGGGTAACCAAGCACAAGTACACGAAGGCGCGACTGTAATGTCCACTTCTACCCGTAACTTCCCGAACCGCTTGGGTAAAAACACCTTCGTTTACCTCGGCTCGGCTGAGTTGGCGGCAATCTGCTCCAAACTGGGTAAAATCCCGACCGTTGAAGAATACCAAGCCAATATCGGTATCATCAACGAGCAGGGCGACCAAATCTACCGCTACATGAACTTCAACGAAATCGACAGCTACAACGAAGTAGCCGAAACCGTGAATGTTTAAGGTAACAAGCTAAACCGATTTTCAGACGGCCTAAAATAATAAAGGCCGTCTGAAACGGAAAAATAAAGGGCGTGTTTATCACGTCCTTTTTATTTTCAGCTTAATAAAAGGCCGTCTGAAAGATAAGTTTCAGACGGCCTTTGCTTAGGATAAATAATCAGAAAACCGATTAATCAGCGTTGTTTACTTTACGCCAAAACCAGGTTGAAGCAGGGCGCAAGGCTGACGCTCGTGACGGCTGCGGCGTGTTCTGCCGGCAATTTTGCCGCAGACAATACCCGGATCGTTTTTCTCTTCTACTTTTTTCGAGTTTTTGTCTGACTTATTCGCATATTCGTTGCGTTTGTTTCTATCATCACGGCGAGAGCGGCTATCGTTGTGCTGAACCGGTTGCGCTTCGGCTTCATCTTGATTGTCGTTGCCCCACCAATGCGGCTCAAAGCCTTCGATGCGTTCCACATTCAAATCGCTGCCGGTTAGTTCTTTAATAGATTCAAACATTTTCTGTTCGGTTTTATCCATTAAGGAAATGGCAACGCCGTCAGCACCGGCTCGGCCGGTGCGTCCGATGCGGTGGACGTAGTCTTCAGGTTGGGTTGGCAGCTCGTAGTTGATGACGAAAGGCAACTCGGCAATATCCAGGCCGCGTGCGGCAACGTCAGTGGCAACCAAAACGCGTAATGTACCTTCTTTAAAGGCATTGAGGGTTTCCAGTCGGCTTTGTTGGGATTTGTCACCGTGGATGGATTGGGCGGCAATGTTGCGGCGGACGAGGTCGCGGGTAACTTGATCGACGCTTTGTTTGGTTTTGCAGAATACAATGACTTGATTCATATGCAAATCAACAATCAGACGTTCGAGTAGGTTGCGTTTTTTAAGTGCATCAACGGCAATGATGTGTTGCTCGACATTGGCGTTGGTTGTGTTTTGTGCAGCCACTTCAACCATTTCCGGCGTGTGCATAAAATCTTGCGCAAGCTTGCGGATAGGAGGTGAGAAAGTGGCGGAGAAAAGCAGGGTTTGTCGCTGTTTGGGCAACATCTGCATGATTTTGCGGATATCGTCGATGAAACCCATATCAAGCATACGGTCGGCTTCATCGAGTACGACGATTTCAACTTTATTTAAATTGATGTTTTTTTGTTTGACGTGGTCAAGTAGTCGGCCAACCGTAGCAACAACGATTTCGCAACCGGCGCGCAAGTCGGCAGTTTGTTTGTCCATATTGACACCGCCGAAGAGGACGGTGTGGCGCAAAGGAAGATTTTTAATGTATGCCTGTACGTTTTGATCGATTTGATCGGCCAGTTCGCGGGTTGGGGTCAATACCAACATACGGACAGGGTGCATGGCAGGGGAGGTGCTAGATGTGGCGTAGCGTTTCAGACGTTCGAGGCTGGGCAGCATAAAGGCGGCGGTTTTACCTGTGCCGGTTTGTGCTGCGGCCAAAAGGTCGTGTCCTGCCAAGGATTTAGGAATCGCTGCGGCTTGGATGGGCGTCGGGTTTTCATAACCCTGATCGGTCAGGGCAGAGACTAATTCGCTGCCTAAACCGAGTGAAGAGAAAGGATTCATGATGGTGGCTTTCTGTTCAGACGGCCTTTTGAATGATAGGCCGTCTGAAAAATCTGATTCTGAAATGGACAAACCGCAGTATGATCTTGATTCTGCGGTTTGAAAAAATGGGGTACGGAAAATCCGTCAAGTAGTCCATTATGCCATAAAAAGAGGGACTCCCCAAATGATGGTTGCAGCTAAAATCGTCTAAGTTTTGATATTTTTACAGTTCAAAAGCAGAAAAATTTACGGGCCTGCAAGGTTTTGAGTTTATTGAGGATTAAGCATTTGTCTTAACGTCAATAGAATTAATTTATCAAAAACTTACAGGCTGAAATGAAACTAAATTGTACTCATGTACTCAATATTGAGGTGCAGAGCTTGTTTTGTAGCCTGTATCTCCCGTTTAACGGTAAACCATAAAATCAAAATTTAGGAATATACAATTATGAAAACTTTATTGATCGCTCTTGCAACCGGTAGCCTGATGTTGGCAGCTTGTTCTTCTTCCAAACCTGCTGAAGAAGCGGCAGCGCCACGCGTCACTGTTGAAGAAGCAATGACCCAATGCCAACAGGCATCTGGTGAAAATGCTGACCGCGCTGTGTTTGATGCCTGCATGAAAGACAAAGGCTATCAACGTACCGCTGAATCAGCTGCTTCCGAGCCTGCTGCCTCTGAACCGGTAGCAGCGCCTGAGGCTGTTGCTCCTGAAGCTGCCGCATCCGAGCCTGCTGCTAAAGCTGCTCCTGCAAAAAAAGCTGCTAAAAAAGCAAAAAAATAAGCTTCATAAAATTCAAGGAAGTCACTCTCATCAATACTCCGGATGAAGACAGACTTAGAGCAACTTGAAAACAAAGGCCGTCTGAATATGTTTCAGATGGCCTTTGTTTTTCATGTATAAGGCCATCATTAGAAAATATGGTTTTGGTTTTATTAAGAAAATAAAAAAGACGTGTAATGGGTACACGTCTTTTTCGAAGAATAAACCTTATTGCTTGTATTCGCTGCCGTCTTCACGGAAAAGTTTTGGCTGATCGCCTTTTTCCACCACTTCTTTATTGATGACGACTTTGGCTACGTCTTTTAAATCTGGCAGGGCGTACATGGTGTCCAAGAGGCAGCGTTCGACGATAGAGCGCAGGCCGCGCGCACCGGTTTTGCGTTCCATTGCCAGTTTGGCGATGCTGCGCAAAGCGTCTTCTTCAAACTCAAGGCCGACATCTTCCATTTCAAACAAGGTTTGATATTGTTTGACCAAGGCGTTTTTCGGTTCGGTCAAAATGTTGACCAAAGCGTCTTCATCCAATTCCGCCAATGTGGCAATGACAGGCAGACGGCCGATTAGCTCGGGAATCAAACCGAATTTAATCAAATCTTCAGGCTCAACGGTTTCAAACAGGGCTGAAATATCGGCGTTTTCATCTTTGCTGTGTACCGCCGCACCAAAGCCGATACCGCCTTTTTCAGTGCGTTGGCGGATGACTTTTTCCAAGCCGGCAAATGCGCCGCCGCAGATAAAGAGGATGTTGGTGGTATCAACATTGATGAATTCTTGGTTCGGATGTTTGCGGCCGCCTTGAGGAGGGACGCTGGCCACCGTACCTTCAATCAGTTTCAGCAAGGCTTGTTGCACGCCTTCGCCGGATACGTCGCGTGTGATGGACGGATTGTCGCTTTTGCGTGAGATTTTATCGATTTCATCGATATAGACGATGCCGCGCTGGGCTTTCTCAACGTCAAAATCACATTTGCCCAAAAGTTTGGTGATGATTTGTTCGACGTCTTCACCGACATAACCGGCTTCGGTCAAAGTTGTGGCATCTGCCATGACAAAAGGTACATCCAGTTTGCGCGCCAAAGATTGCGCCAACAGGGTTTTACCTGAGCCGGTCGGGCCGATCAGCAGGATATTGGATTTTGACAGTTCAACCTTGCCGTCTGCTTTTGGATGGCGCAGGCGTTTGTAGTGGTTGTAAACCGATACCGCCAAAGCTTTTTTTGCGTGTTCCTGGCCGATAACGTGGTCGTTGAGGTTGGCAACGATTTCGGCAGGGGTAGGCAGTTTTTTCTCGGCGTTTTCTTCTTTTACTTTGGCAAATTCGTTTTCAATCTCGCCGGACTCGTTGTCTTGCAGCATCAGGCCGCAAGTTTCCACGCATTCGTTGCAGATGAAGGCGTGTTCGCCTTCAATCAGATTTTTAACGTCGTTTTCAGACTTTCCGCAGAATGAACAGGTGCGTTTTTCTTCAGACATAATAATTTCTTCGTATGGTTGTATGGAGGCTGTGTTGTAAAGGGGGAACAGATATTTCGGGCGTATTGCCGGATTGAGGGAATGCCTCTGACAAAGGTGCCTAAGTATAATGACTATCTTGTGTTTTTTCAAATCAGAGCAGGCATTGTGCCGTATCGTCTGAGAAACAGATGAGGGCGTGGGATTTGAATATCTCGCAAACAAACGCAAAGTTTTCTCAACTCGCTTTACAATTGCCGAAAAATTTAACAGAATGTTGAATTAAATGTATTTTTTTGAATTGGCAGATATGAAATTCTATAAAACTTTAGGAATGGTATGGACAGGTGTGGCATTGGCCTTTGCTTCTGCGCCTGCCGTTGCCGATGATATGGATGTATTGGGACAATTTTTGGAGCAAAATTTCCCAGTTCAAAATGACCCGATGGAAGCTTTTGCGTTGAGCCATGCCGACCAAGTCGAAGCTCAGGCTGCTTTGGCCGGTCCTCTGCTTTCTTCGCAATCTGCTTTGATTTTCAATAATAAAACCGGTGAAGTGCTGTATCAGAAAAATCCAGACCGCGTCATGCCGATTGCCTCTATTTCCAAATTGATGAGCGCAATGGTGGTTTTGGATGCGCATCTCGATATGAACGAGCCTATCACGATTACCGAGGCTGAAATCGACCGTTTGAAAGGTACGGGCAGCCGCTTGAGCATCGGTACGACGCTGACGCGCGGCGAGTTGTTGCATTTGAGCCTGATGAGCAGTGAAAACCGTGCCACTCATGCATTGGGCCGTACCTATCCGGGCGGTATGAGTGCGTTTGTTGCGGCCATGAATGCCAAAGCGCAAAGCCTGGGTATGACCAGCAGCCGTTTCTATGAGCCTACCGGTCTGAATTTCCAAAATGTTTCCACTGCACGCGATTTGAACCGTATGGTTGCGGCAGCCAGCAAATATCCGCTGATCCGTAAAAATTCGACTTCAAATTACGGCTCGGTGTTGACGGCAAACGGCCGCCAAAATTACAAAAACTCCAACGCCTTGGTGCGTGAGGGCAGCTGGAATATCGAATTGCAGAAAACCGGCTATATCCGCGAGGCGGGACGTTCTATGGTGGTTAAGGCGAATGTACAGAATCAGCCGATTACCATCGTATTGCTCAACTCTCCGTCTTCTACAACCCGCGTAAACGATGCGCGTAAGATTGAGTCTTGGATGTTGCAGCGCCGCTCTTAAATATTACGCTTAAAGGCCGTCTGAAACCGTTCAGACGGCCTTTTGTGTCAAATGTATTAAATTTGGTTACAATGTCGTTACATTAATTTTAAAACACAGAGAGAAAACATGTTGAAAAAATGGAATAAAAAATATTGGGCCGGCATGGGCGTGATTTTGGCGTTGACCGGCTGTACTTCCGTAGCGGATATGGTTGGCTACGATACCGCGACTTTAAATGAAGACGCGGCTAAAAGTTACTCACAAGTCATTCAAAAAGCGCGTGGTCAAAAAGCCTTGGATGTTTCATCGCCAACTGCTCAACGCGTTCAACGCGTGTTTGCGCGTCTGCGTCCTCATGCTGAGCGTGCCAACAAAACCGGTGTGCCTTTCAATTGGCAGATGAACGTTATCCGCAGCAATGAAATGAACGCTTGGGCGATGCCGGGCGGTAAAATGGCTGTGTACACCGGTATCGTAGAAAAATTGAAGCTGACGGATGATGAAATTGCCGCCGTTGTCGGCCATGAAATGACCCATGCTTTGTTGGAACACAGCAAAAAAGCTTTGGGCGGACAAGTATTGACCGGCTTGGGTGGTTCGATTTTGGCCAGCTCAACCGGTGTGGATGGCGATTTGGTCGGCTTGGGTGCAGATTTGTTGGCAACCAAACCGTTCTCGCGCCATCAGGAAAGCGAAGCGGATGCCGGCGGTGTGCGTTTGATGGCTGAAGCAGGCTACAACCCTGAGGCTGCGGTAAGCGTGTGGGAAAAAATGAATAAAGTACAGGGCGGCAGCTCATTGTCTATTTTGTCGACCCACCCGACCAATCAGGCGCGTATCAATGCAATCCGCAAAATGTTGCCTGAAGTAATGCCGATTTATCAGAAAAACAAACGTTAATTCGACGTATTGATGATTTTGCCGGTTTGAACGGATGATTCAAACCGGCAAAGTTTTAGGTTTCAGTCTGACAGTTTGGCAAATTTATCCCAATTTGCCTGAACGTAGGCTGCTGCGGTTTCCAAGTCTTCGTCGGCAACGTCATAATAATCGCCGTCAAGCTCTTCAAAATCGGGAAAAGCTTTGCGGATTTCGTCGAAATCCCTTTGTTCGTCTGCCATTTTTTCAATGGCTGCGCCGTGTTTTTCGTACAGGGCTTTGGCTTTGTCTAAGATTTTCGGTATAGGCTTGATGCGCCAGCGGCGCAGGCTGTCGGCAACCGGGTTGCAGAAGATGTATTCTCCGTATCCTGAAGCGATAAGCTGGACAAAGCCGCCTTCTTGAATCTGGCTGTCGAGATAGCAGAGCGCGGTCAATGTATGCTGTTCGTCGTTGAGACCGGACATTTCCTCGTCGCCTGCCTGTTCGGTGTGGTCCAAATAGACTGCGCTAAGTGTATAAAGAAATGAAGCGGAATCGGAAGTATCGAAATCTTGAATGCTAAGCAGGGTGGTCATCATCATCAAAGGCCGTCTGAAAAAAGTGATTATATAATGTTTTCAGTCTGAACCTAGCGGCCGTTTTGCTTTACAATATCGGAAGATAAGAAAACATAGTGAGGAACCAAACCATGAGTACACAATCTGAAAAAAACGTTGTAGTCATCAAGCCGCAGGATTTGCCGCTGCATTGCTCCGGCCCTAATCATGAAACATGGAACGGCCATCCGCGTGTGTTCTTGCCGATTCAGTCCAACAGCGAGATTGAATGCCCGTATTGCAGCACTTATTACCGTCTTGATGGCGAGATTCCGCATCATCATTACTAATCTATGCCTATGTTGAACAAAATCATCTGCGCTTTGTGCCTGAGTTTGTGCGCTGCGTGCGGCTCGTATAAGGCCGTGCGCCCTGATGCGCCGTTACCGGTCATTGCACAGGCGCAGACGTATTCTGTCCGTTATCAATCCGCACAAGGTCGGACGATTACTGCAATTTATATCAACAGCCACAGCCCGATGATGGTTGAGCTGCGTGAAGGCAATACGGTTGAGAAACTGGTGCAAGTCCGCTTGCGCAGTCAGGGCGTCGAGTACGCCAATCCAAGCTCGCGTTGGCAGATTGGCGACGGGTTTGCCGTACTGATTCGCGGTGGTAAAGAAGTTGTATTTAAAGAGATTGTGGAATAGGGCGGTTTAGCCTTTAGCCAAATATTTGATTAAAGGTTTGGGCAAGCCATAATCTGCCAAATGTTCCGATGATATCCAAAGGCCGTCTGAAAGATGTTCAGACGGCCTTTGTTGCGTCTGAAAAGGGGTAATCATCAATAAGCGGTGGGTCAGGCGGTGGGTAAACGTGGTTTGTTCTTCAAGGCCGTCTGAAACAATGCCGAAGCGTTCGGCGTAAGCATACAAATCGTCTAATTTTTCAAAACAGGGTACGCAATACAGACCGCCCCAAATGCCTTTGGCAGGGCGTTTTTCAAGCAATAATGCGCCGTCTTGGTTACGAATAATCAGCCAGTAAAGCGGCAGGGTATGTACTTTAAGGGCGGTTTTTTTGCGCGGCAGCTCGTCAATGCGGTTTTGTTTTTTTGCTTCGCAGATGTCTGCCATCGGGCATTGATGGCACAAAGGTTTTGTCCGTTTGCAGACGGTTGCGCCCAAGTCCATCAGCCCTTGTGTATAGGCAGGCATATCGGCATTTTCAGACGGCAGCAGGCTTTCGGCAAGCGTCCAAAGTGAGTTTTCAAATTTTTTGTCTTGCGGATTGCCGTCTTGGGCAAAGACACGGCAGAGAACGCGTTTGACGTTGCCGTCCAAGATGGTTTCTCGTCGGTTGAAAGCAAAGGCAGAAATGGCAGCGGCGGTACTTCTACCTACGCCGCAGAGCGTTTCCAAGTCTTTGGGCTCGGATGGAAAGACACTGCCGAATTGTCCGACAACTTGTTGCGCGGCTTTGTGCAGATTGCGTGCGCGGCTGTAATAGCCCAAGCCTGCCCATAAAGATAAAACCTCGTCTTGCGGCGCGGCGGCAAGTGATTGTACGGTTGGGAATTTGGCTAAGAAACGCGGATAGTAGTCCAATACGGTAGCAACCTGCGTTTGCTGGAGCATGATTTCTGAAAGCCAGATGGAATAAGGGTCTTTGACCTGCCAAGGCAAGTCGTGACGGCCATGTTGCCGTTGCCAATCAATGAGTCGGCGTGCGAATGATGTGGGTGTGTTCATTAATATTTACCTTTTAATTATTTATTTTTAAAACAATAATTTATATTATAACATTATAAATAATAATCAGAATTGACTTATCTGGTGGAGGGGTATATAAATATAGTTAACGTGGATTTACGCAGTATTGTTAAAGTTTATTAACCACTCAAGGAGATTCACATGAAAGCAATGGTTTATCACGGCGCAAACGACATCCGTTTTGAAGAAAAGCCCCGCCCTCAAATTATTGATCCGACCGATGCAGTCGTCAAAATCGTTAAAACCACGATTTGCGGTACTGACTTGGGTATTTGGAAAGGCAAAAACCCCGAAGTCGCCGACGGACGTATTCTCGGCCATGAGGGCATCGGTATTGTAGAAGAAGTCGGCGATGCTGTAAAAAACATCAAAGTCGGTGATAAAGTCATTATTTCATGTGTCAGCAAATGCTGTACTTGCGACAACTGTAAAATTCAACTTTATTCACACTGCCGCAACGGTGGTTGGATCTTGGGTTATATGATTGACGGTACTCAGGCCGAATACGTCCGTACGCCTTATGCCGACAACAGCTTGGTTCCGCTGCCTGACAACGTCAACGAAGAAGTTGCCCTGTTGTTGAGCGATGCCTTGCCGACCGCCCACGAAATCGGCGTGCAATATGGCGATGTGAAACCCGGCGATACCGTATTCATCGCCGGTGCTGGCCCTGTCGGTATGTCTGCGTTGCTGACCGCGCAACTATATAGCCCTGCCGCCATCATCGTTTGCGATATGGATGAAAACCGCTTGAAACTGGCGAAAGAATTGGGCGCGACCCATACCATCAACCCTGCTTCCGGCGATGTGAGCAAACAAGTTGCCTCTATCGTCGGCGAAGATGGCGTAGATTGCGCCATCGAAGCGGTCGGTATCCCTGCAACTTGGAATATGTGCCAAGACATTGTGAAACCCGGCGGCCATATTGCTGTGGTTGGTGTGCATGGTCAATCCGTTGATTTCAAACTGGAAAAACTGTGGATTAAAAACCTTGCCATCACAACAGGCCTGGTTAACGCGAATACCACCGAAATGCTGATGAAAGCCATTTCCAGCAGCTCAGTGGATTACACCAAAATGCTGACCCACCGTTTCAAATTCAGCGAATTGGAAAAAGCCTACGACGTGTTCAAACACGCTGCTGAAAACCAAGCCATGAAAGTGGTTTTGGAAGCGGATTGATTTAAAAATCGCTTAATATGCTGTTAATTAAAGGCCGTCTGAACATTCAGACGGCCTTTTTGTATGGTTTTATTTTTTCTTCTTCAACCAAACACCGCTTTCGATATGGTGGGTAAATGGGAATTGGTCGAACAGGGCGGCGCGTTCGATGGTATGGGTTTGACAGAGCGTGTCGAGGTTGGCGCGCAGGGTCTCAGGATTGCAGGAAATATAGAGGACGTTGTCGAATCGGGCAACCAATTTGAGCGTCTCATCATCAACACCGGCGCGCGGAGGATCAACAAAAATAGTTGAAAAATCATAGTTTTTCAAGTCGATGCCTTGTTCTTGCAGGCGGCGGAATTCACGGTTTTGCGTGTAGGCCTCGGTAAATTCTTCCGCAGACAGGCGGGCGATTTTGAGATTGGTAATTTGGTTGGCTTCAATATTCCATTGGGCGGCGTTGACGGAAGTTTTGGAAACTTCGGTTGCCAGCACTTGATTGAAATGTTGCGAAAGCGGCAGGGTAAAATTGCCGTTGCCGCAATATAGTTCAAGCAGGTCTTTGCATAAGTTTTTTGCGGCATCACACGCCCAAGTCAGCATTTTTTGGCACACTTGGGCATTGGGTTGGGTAAAGCTGCCTTCGATTTGACGGTAGCGGAAGGTTTTGCCGTTGACTGTCAATGCTTCGGTTACGAAATCTTGGCTCAATACGATTTTTTGTCCGCGGCTGCGGCCGATGATGTGGATGCCCAAATTGTGCGCCAGCTCTTGCGCGGCTTGTTGCCATGCTTCGTTCAGCTTCTTGTGGTAAATCATGGTCACCAGCATTTCGCCGCTTAAAGTGGATAAAAATTCGACGGCGTACCAGCGGTTTTTCAGCTCGGGATGATTGGATGCGGCTTCAATCAGTTTCGGCATCAAGGCATTGATGGATTCGGATGCGGCTGGAAATTGGTCGCAACGGATCAGGCTTGCCCCGCTTGCCTTTTGCCCGCGTTCAAACATGGCGTAAAACATTTCGCCGCCTTCATGCCAGATGCGGAACTCGGCACGCATCCTGTAATGCTGTTCCGGAGATTCAAAGACTTCGATTTCAGGGAAATCCAGTCCTTGGAAAAGTTGCTGAAGATATTGCTTTTTGTCGGCTAGTTGTTGCTGGTAGGCAGTCATTGGGGCAGTCTTTCGGAAAATAATGGCGAATTATAATATAGTTGGCGCAAAGATACGAAAGGCCGTCTGAAACATCGGTTTCAGACGGCCTTTGATTTTAACGCATCAGCTTGTCAATCAGCCTTGCATTTGTTTGGCTTGAACGGCAGTCAGGGCGATGGTGAAGACGATGTCTTCAATCAATGCGCCGCGTGACAAGTCGTTAACCGGTTTGCGCAAACCTTGCAACAACGGGCCTACGCTCAGGACGTTGGCGCTGCGTTGTACGGCTTTGTAAGTACAGTTGCCGGTATTGAGGTCTGGGAAAATCAGGACAGTTGCCTGACCAGCGACAGCGCTGCCCGGAGCTTTGGATTGGCCGATAGATGGAACGGTAGCCGCATCGTATTGCAACGGACCTTCGATGGCCAAATCAGGGCGTTTTTCATTAGCCAGTTTGGTTGCTTCGATTACTGCATCGACATCAGGGCCGCTGCCTGAGTTGATGGTGGAGTAGGAAATCATGGCCACTTTGGGATCGATACCGAAGGCTTTGGCACTGTCGGCAGATTGAATGGCGATGTCGGCCAGTTGTTCAGGCGTTGGGTTCGGGTTAACCGCGCAGTCGCCGAAAGCCAAAACTTGGTTAGGCAGCAACATGAAGAATACGCTGGATACGAGGCTTGCACCTGGAGCGGTTTTAATCAGTTGCAGGGCAGGGCGGATGGTGTTGGCAGTAGTGTGGACTGCGCCGGAAACCAAACCGTCAACGTCGTTTTGAGCCATCATCATGGTACCGAGTACGACGGTGTCTTGCAGCTGTTTGCGTGCATCTTCAGGAGTCAGGCCTTTGGATTTACGCAATTCGCACATCGGCTCAACGTATTGTTCAACCAAAGTAGCAGGATCAATGATTTCCAAAGAATCAGGCAGGGAAATGCCGCGTTCTTTAGCAACGGCCTCAACTTCTTCGCGGGTCGCCAACAGTACGCAACGGGCGATGCCTTTTTCGTGACAGATAGCGGCGGCGGCGACGGTGCGTGGTTCTGCGCCTTCAGGCAGAACGATGCGCATATCGGCTTTGCGTGCGAAATCGATCAGGTTGTAACGGAATTGGGCTGGAGACAGGCGTTTAGCTTCGCGTTTGGCCAAAGCGGATACGTCTTGCAGTTTGTCGCTGGAGCCGAAGAAAGTCAGGCCGGTTTGCTCGGCAACTTGTGCGCCTAAAGCAGCGGCTGCGCCGTCAATGATAAAGCCTTCCAATAAGCCTGGGGAGTTGGTGTAGAACTGTTTGGCGAGGTTTAATTGTTGGGTGACGGCGGCTGCGTCGGTGTTGTCGGATTTCAGCGCCAATACAACGCCTGCGTCCAAAGACAGTGCCAATTCAACGTTTTTGCCTGCCAAGAACAATTTGTCTGCATCAGGAGTAATGCCTTCGATAACGAGATTATCTGCGTTCAATGCTGCAACTTTACCGACAAGTGCGTCAAACCAGTCATCGCTCTTGCCTTGAGCCAACAGGGCTTCTGTAGTGGAGTCAACGGCTTGGAAAACTTGCGCATTCAATGCCGCTGCAAATGCTTTTGCCGCAGCATCGGCGCTCAGGCCGGTAGATACCGGTGCGATCAGGATTTTTGCCATTTTGTGTCCTCTCTTTCGTTAATTGTAGAAGGGTGTTGCTGGGGCGCAGCTGGTGCTGCATTTTAACACTTCAGGATTGAAGTTTCTTTAATATATTCACGGTCATATTGACATATGTCATCAGGCCGTCTGAAAAGTATAAACGCAATGGACCAAATCCATCAATCCCCCATTGCCGCCAAAAGCTCGGCTTGATGCTCGGCAATCAGGGCATTGGTGATTTCTTCCAAATCTCCGTCCATTACAAAATCCAGTTTGTGCAGGGTAAGGTTGATGCGGTGGTCGGTCACGCGGCCTTGTGGGTAGTTGTAGGTGCGGATGCGTTCGCTGCGGTCGCCGCTGCCGATTAGGGATTTGCGTTCGGCGGCTTCTTTGGCTTGGGCTTCGCGTTTTTGTGCGTCGTTTAAGCGGGCAGCGAGGACTTTCATCGCCTGCGCTTTGTTGGCGTGTTGGCTGCGGCCGTCTTGGCATTCGACTACCATGCCTGTCGGTAAGTGGGTAATGCGGACGGCGGAGTCGGTTTTGTTGATGTGCTGACCGCCTGCGCCGGATGCGCGGAAGGTGTCGATGCGCAGATCAACCGGATTCAACTCGATGTCTTCCAGTTCGTCCGCTTCGGGCATGACGGCGACGGTGCAGGCGGAGGTGTGGATACGGCCTTGGCTTTCGGTGGCGGGAACGCGCTGCACGCGGTGGCCGCCGGATTCAAATTTTAGACGGCTGTACGCACCCAAACCGACGATGCGAGCGATGACTTCTTTATAGCCGCCCAACTCGCTTTCGTTGGCGGAAACGATTTCGACCTGCCAGCGGTTGCGCTCGGCGTAGCGGCTATACATGCGCAGCAAATCGCCTGCAAACAGTGCGGCTTCATCGCCGCCCGTTCCGGCGCGCACCTCGATGAAGATGTTTTTGTCGTCGTCGGCATCTTTGGGCAGCAGCAGTTTTTGCAATTCGGTATCGAGCGTGTCGATTTTGGCTTTCGCCGCTTCGATTTCTTCGGCGGCAAAGTCTTTCATTTCAGGGTCGGACAGCATTTCTTCGGCATCCGCCAAGTCGCTTTGAGCCAGCTGATAGTTTTGGAAGACTTCGACGACGGGGGTCAATTCGGCGTGTTCGCGCGTGAGTTTGCGGTAGTTGTCCATATCGGACGTGGCTTCGGGCTGTCCGAGCAAATGCGTGACTTCTTCCAGTCGGTCGCTGAGTTGTTGTAGTTTTTCTAAAATAGACGGCTTCATAAATTTTCCAAAATACGGATGCCGTCGAGTGGTCTGCAACGGCGAAATAAGGCGTTATTATAATGGGTTTGAATGAAAATTCAAAAAGATATGATGGATTGGAAAGGCCGTCTGAAACCTGTTTTGAAGTTTCAGACGGCCTTTTTTCATATGGATTTATTTAGGCGCAGCCAAAATGCCTGTTTGGTTCAGTAGGAACAAAACGGTAAAGCCGGTCAAATAAATCAAACCGATAATGGCGAGGAAGTTCATGCCCATGGTCAGTTTGTGGCGTTTGTCGCCTTTGACGAGGCGGTAGTTCAACCAAGCGAACACAGGGGCGGCAACGAAAGCGGTAATCATGGCGAATTTGAGCAGCTCGGCCATTGCGCTGTTGAACCAGAAAATTACGGCCAAGCCTGAGCCTGCGACCCAAATGTTCCAAGCAAACAATTCGGCATTGCCGGTTTTGTCTTTGCCGCGCAGCAGGCGTACCGGTTCGGCAATTGCACGGGCGTAGCCGTCCACTACAGTAATCGTCGTGCCGTACATACAGGCAAAGGCGATAAATGCCACCAGCGGACGCGACCAGTCGCCGATGGTCACAGCGTACATATTAATCAGTTGGCCGACATATTTGCCGCCCGCCATTTGCACTTCTTCGCCGTTGCCGTATTGGACATATGCACCCAAGGCGAGGAAGACGACTGCCAAAATCGCGCTGGTGATGTAGCCGACGTTGAAGTCGAAAATACCGTCGCGGTAGCTGGAAGGGTTGATGCGTTGTTTTTCGGTAACCCACAAAGAGTTGATGGCGGAAATTTCAATCGGTGCAGGCATCCAGCCCATCAACGCGATGAGGAAGCCCAAGCCTGCCAGTGTCCATGGGGTAGGCTCGATAAAGTCGGGTTTCATCTGCATGCCGCGAGACATAGCCACGGCGGCTGCGGCGACGGTGGCGATGGTCAGGCTGACGATGATGATTTTGGAAACGTTGTCCAATGCTTTATAGCGGCCGCTTGCCAAAATCAGCAGGCAGGAAACCATAATCATGACGGATACCATGCCGGCATCGAAAGTCAGCGACGGGATTGCCATTTTGACGATGGCGGCGGTAACGATGGCGACTGCACCGGCATTAATCGTTGCCGATGCAATACACAAAATCAAAAATACCCACAAATAAACGCGGCTTTTCTCGGCATAGCCCTCAATCAGGCTTTTGCCCGTATCCAGCGTGTAATGTGCGCTGAAGCGGAAAAACGGGTATTTGAACAGGTTGGTCAGAATAATAATCAGTGCAAGCTGCCAGCCGTAAAGTGCGCCTGCCTGCGTGGAGGCAATCAGGTGCGAGCCGCCGACTGCCGCCGAAGCCATCATGATACCCGGGCCCAGAGCATTGATTTTGCTCTTCCAGGTGGAAGCGTGTGTATGTTGTTCAGCCATAATTAGTTTCCGCCTTTTTCAGACGGCCTTATTATCAAAAAAAAGCATATTTTAACGTAAATAAAAAGTTTGCCCAATAATATGTGTAATACTTTTTATCAATCAAAAGGAAAATACGGTGTTAAAAAGCCGAGATAACGGAGTGAACGATATTTTGTGCCAAAAACATTTTTTCAGACGGCCTTGTATCGCTTTTTATTCATGAACATGGGGTAGGGAGGGCTGAGTGTGTCCGTTTGGAAACGGAACGGCCGAGCGAGGCTTTTTGATGCCTTGAGGTCGGCATATTAAGGGGAAGTATGGAGCAGGGAATCCACGTTTTGCTCGGTTGCTTCAGCCAGTTGTGCCAGCGGTACGCCGCGCAGTTCTGCGGCAATTTCGGCGATACGGCGGATGTTGGCCGGGGTATTGGTTTCGTGGCCGAACATAAAGGGGCTGTCGGTTTCGAGAACAAAATCCGTGTCATCTAAGGCTTGTAAGGCGGAACGGACTTTTTTGGCATTGGGATTAAGCAGCAGCGAGCCTATGCCGATTTTGAAACCGAGTTTCACCAAAATCCGCGCTTCTTCTACGCTGCCGGAGAAAGCGTGGACAATACCGCCTTGTGTGAAACCGGCGGTTTTAACGGCGGCGGCAATGGCGGCGGTGGCTTTCAGATTATGGATGATGACGCGGAGGTTGAGGTGTTGGGCGAGGATGAGTTGGCGGATAAAGACGTCGGTCTGCGTGTCGCGTTGCGCTTGGGTTTGCTCTTTGCCATAAAAATCCAAGCCGATTTCGCCAACCCATGCTTGCGGATGCCGGATTAATTCTTTCTCTAACTCTTGGAATACCGCTTCGTTGAGGCCGTCTGAAAACCATGGATGAATGCCCAAAGCAATATGGATGTTTTCAGACGGCCTTTCCAACTGCGCAACGGAATGCCAATCCTTGGGGGATGTAGCCGGTACGATAAAACGCGCTACGCCGGCGGCTTGCGCTTCGGCAAGCACGGCAGGCAGCGTGTCGGCAAGTTTGGGGTCGGCAAGATGGCAGTGGGTGTCGGTAAAATTCATACTAAATGGCGGTTTACAGCAGATTTAATTGTCTCAATTCTTGTTGCACCTTATCCGCATTCCAGTCATGAGATACGGCAAGGGTCATCAGCGCGGTGGCCGTTTCAAGATTGCATTTGCCGCCGTTGATGATGCCTGCCTGACGCAAAGCATTACCTTGGGCATAGACGGCGGCAGCGCAACCTTGCGGCACTTGGCTGATGTTGAGCAGCAACTTGCCTTGTTGCGTAAAGGCTTGAACGGCTCGTACAAACGCATCGTTGCTTGGCGCATTGCCGTGGCCGTAGCTTTGCAGAATCAGGGCTTGAGTGGAAATATGGGGCAGGCCGTCTGAAAGTTCTTGCGCGGCATAACCGGGAATCAGCGTGCGGACGGAAACTTTGGCTTCAGGATTTGGAAGACGCGGTTTGAGGCCGTCTGAATGTTGGGTCAGGGCGGTACGGATATTGTGCCAACCTTTGTTTTCCTCCCATTCGGCGAGCGCGCCAAAATGCAGGTTGTCAAAACCTGCGGCGGTCTCGGTGCTGACTTTGCTGCTGCCGACGGCTGGGAAGAGCTTGCCGTCAAAGGCAATCGCCACTTGTTTGAGTTTGAGCGAGAAAGCGGAAACGGCGGTGGCAAGGTTGCGCGGCGCATCGCTGTTGGCGGCATCGTAAGGCCATTGCGAGCCGGTTAGGATAACGGGTTTGTCCAAACCTTGCAGCGAAAGGGCGAAGAGGTTGGCGGTGTACGCCATGGTATCCGTACCGTGCAGCACCAAAATGCCGTCATAGTCAGGCAGTTTGGCGATAATAAGCTCCAACCAGTCGTGTTGGTTTTGCAGCGTTACTGCGGAAGAATCGATGAGCGGCTGGCAAACGTGCCATTCGAAATCAAGGCCGTCTGAAAAGGGGGCAAGGGCTTTATCGACGAGAGCGGTGTCGGGACGTAGGCCGGCGCTGCTTTGGGTCATGCCGATGGTGCCGCCGGTGTAGAGGACGAAGATTTTTTGTTTCATGGTGTTTCTGATGAATGATTGAGGCCGTCTGAAAGTGGGGAAGTGTTTCAGACGGCCTGGAATGGTTTATTGATTGGCTTGTTTTTTGGCTTTTGCAGCGCGTTTTTCGTGTAATTTTTCACGGAAGAAGGTATAGCGGCGGTGTTTTCTCCACCAAATCCAACCGACAATGACTGCGCCGATGCCCAGTACCGCAAAGATACCGGATTGCAGGCTGTGCATTTTTTCCATCAACCAGTCGGTGTTGCGTGCTCCGTATTCGCCCAGATAAATCCAAACCGGAACGGAAATCAGCGCGGCCAAGCCGTCCATCAGGATAAAGCGCAGGTAGGAAACCTTACGGCTGATGCCGGCGGTCACGAAAACAGCGGTACGCAGGCCGGGCAGGAATCGGGCGACGAATAAAACCCAGTTGCCGTATTTGTCGAATTTTTCCTGTACTTGGGCATAGCGTTTGGGCGTCATCACGCGCGCAATGGGTTTGAACTTGAGGATTTTCTGCCCCCACACGCGTCCGGCAACAAACATAAATCCGTCACCCGCCAATACGCCGAGCATACCGACGACAACCATCCAATGCGAATTGGTATAACCCAATCCGGAAATCACGCCGCCGGTTACCAGTGTCAAATCTTCAGGAATCGGCACGCCGAAGCCGCAAATAACCAAAACGAAAAACACGGCCGCATAGCCGTATTCAACGAAAAAAGATTCTAAAAATGCAAACATGGCCGCCGTCCCACGATAGATATTGATTGATGACTGGATTAAGTTGGAATTTTACCAAAGATAAGGCCGTCTGAAAGCAATCACAAGCAGATATTGTTTAAATTTGACGGTAGTTTGCAAAAAATCTCGAAATTCGGACGTGGAAAGTTGGGATTTGAACAGATTTGGCAGGTACAATAGCCGCTGGTTTATCTTTCAAACCCGAAATGGCAGTCTGTTTTCAGACGGCCTGTTCAGGAAAATGAAATCATGAAATACAGAGATTTGCGAGAATTTATCGCCGGATTGGAAGCTGATGGCAAACTCAAGCGCATTCAGCATCCGGTGTCGCCGCATTTGGAAATGACCGAAATCGCCGACCGCGTGCTGCGTGCTGAGGGGCCGGCGTTGTTGTTTGAAAACCCTATTAAGCCTGACGGTACGCGCTACGATTATCCTGTCTTGGCGAATCTGTTTGGCACGCCCGAACGCGTGGCGTTGGGCATGGGTGCGGACAGTGTGTCCAAGTTGCGCGAAATCGGGCAGACGCTGGCGTATCTGAAAGAACCCGAACCGCCCAAAGGTATCAAAGACGCATTGTCCAAACTGCCGCTGCTGAAAGACATTTGGAGCATGGCGCCGAACGTGGTGAAAAACGCGCCGTGTCAGGAAATTGTGTGGGAAGGTGAAGACGTTGATTTGTATAAACTTCCGATTCAGCATTGCTGGCCGGAAGACGTTGCACCACTGGTAACGTGGGGCTTGACTGTCACGCGCGGTCCGCACAAAAAACGCCAAAATCTCGGCATTTACCGCCAACAATTAATTGGCAAAAATAAGCTGATTATGCGCTGGCTGTCGCATCGCGGCGGCGCGTTGGATTATCAGGAGTTCCGCAAACTTAATCCCGATACGCCGTATCCCGTCGCCGTCGTTCTCGGCTGTGACCCTGCCACCATTTTGGGCGCGGTAACGCCCGTTCCCGATACTTTGAGCGAATACCAGTTTGCCGGACTGCTGCGCGGTTCGCGGACGGAACTGGTGAAATGTATCGGCAACGATTTGCAAGTGCCTGCCCGTGCTGAAATCGTATTGGAAGGCGTGATTCATCCGAACGAAACCGCGTTGGAAGGCCCATACGGTGACCACACGGGCTATTACAACGAGCAGGATCATTTCCCCGTGTTTACGGTCGAACGCATCACCATGCGTGAAAACCCGATTTACCATTCGACCTACACAGGCAAACCGCCCGATGAGCCCGCCGTTTTGGGCGTGGCATTGAACGAAGTGTTCGTACCGCTTTTGCAAAAGCAGTTCCCTGAAATCACTGATTTCTACCTGCCGCCCGAAGGCTGCTCCTACCGCATGGCGGTGGTCAGCATGAAAAAACAATACGCCGGACACGCCAAGCGTGTGATGATGGGCTGCTGGTCGTTCCTGCGACAGTTTATGTACACCAAATTCATCATCGTGGTTGATGACGATGTGAACGTGCGCGACTGGAAAGAAGTCATCTGGGCGGTCACCACGCGCATGGACCCTGTGCGCGACACCGTGTTGGTGGAAAACACGCCCATCGACTACCTCGACTTCGCCAGCCCCGTCAGCGGACTCGGCGGCAAAATGGGTTTGGATGCGACCAACAAATGGCCGGGCGAAACCGACCGCGAATGGGGTCGTGTGATCAAAAAAGACCCTGCCGTTACGGCTAAAATCGATGAGATTTGGGAGAGTTTGGGTTTGTAGATGTCGGATTTATTGGAATTTCTACTTCAAATCTTGATGGAAATGATCGGGTCTATGTTTGAGGGTACGATAGAAATATTGAGGCTCGATTGGAGAAAAAGAAAACTCTCCAAAAAAGGCTTGATAATGTTGGTCATATGGTTTGCCATCATTGTTGCACTGATTGTGTATATGGTCATTCCTAAGTAAACATCTTATTCTGACAAGGTATCTGTTAAAAGGCCGTCTGAAACGTTTTGGGTTTCAGACGGCCTTTGATTTGAGAACTTAGCGTGGTTTGAGCCACTTCCATTGTTCTTGTATGGTTTCTTGCAGGGCTTTTTGTTTTTCTGCAGGCGTGTTCATGCCATTGGTCAAGCGGCTGTAGTCGAGGGTAATGGAAGGGTTTTGTACGGTTCCGCCGATTTTGAGGGGAATCGGTTTGTTTTTGGGTTGCAGTACGTTGCTGATAAGCAGGTTTTCGGACAGCTTTTGGGTATTCAAATCGGTATAGCCGCTGCTGACAACGTGCAGGCTGTCGGAAAACAGTTCGGTGTTGATGTGATGGCTGATGCCTTTCTCGATTTCACTATTGAGGATGAAATGATGGAAAGGGGTTTTGAGGTTGCTGTTGTCGATTTTTTCCGAAGAGATGCCGTTTTTCAGAATGCTGTCCATATCGATGCCGTGCCATGCGCCGTTGGTAATATCGAGGAGCAGGCTGCCGTTTAGGGCTTGTATCATTTGGGCGCGGTCGTTGCCGGAAGTTTGAATGTCGATAACGGCGTCGCCGCTGCCACTGAAGCTGTGGAAGCCGAACAAGTCTTGCAGCAGCGGCTGAATTTGTATGCCTTTTGCGTTTTGTTGGAGGTGGTAGGAAGCGGGTTGGGTGGCCGCAATACTCAGTCCGCCTTCTGTTTTGCCACCATAAAGCCCGGCTTTGAAACGGTGCAGGGCGATATGTTCTTTATCTGCGGTAAGCAGGGATTCGACGTTTTCAAGTTGCAGGCTGGCAGTTTGAATGGTGCCGATTTGGAGGTTGGCCTCAATGTCGGGCAGCCAGGATTTGGCCAGCAGGGAAGGAAGACTGAGTGACGGCTGGGTTTTCAGGTCTTCTAAGTAAGGTGTTAGATTGAGTTTTTGTAAGGCGATACCGGCGTAAAGGTGCGGACGAGGTTGGGCATCGCGTTGGTATTTAAAGGCCAAGGCAAGGGCTTGTCTGTCAAATGCGCCTTTCAGACGGCCTTCCCATGTATTGAGGCTGAAATTGGCCTGGCCTTCGAGGGTGCTGATGAATCGGGGGCGGGGAAGGCGGTTGATGGTGTCTTGCAGGGTGCTGAGGTGCAGTTTGGGCGCATCGATGCCTTTGCCTTTTTGCCAAACCAACGGGCTGGAAAAGGTAAAGTTGGTTTGGAGGCGGTCGTTTTTATGGCTGCCTTTGAGTTCAAAATTGGCGGCGGTCAAAACGGTTGCGTAGAGGTTGGTTTTGTCCAGTTTGAATGAACCGTCCCATTGGTTGTTTTCACTGCCGGCAGTTAATGCACCGTTGAGTGTGTTGAGGTGCAAATAGCCGTTTTTGAATTGCAAGAGGGGCGAACGTGCATTGATATGCAAGTTTTGATAGTCGCTTTCGGCTTGCAGATTGAAATCGCGGAAAAGGGCGGTTCGGTTTTGCCAATTAAGGCTGCCTGCGATTTGGGCACCCAGCTTGTTTTTGAGTAATACGGTTTGCAGGTTTAATTTGAGGGCGGGAATGCTCCAGCCGGCATCATCTTGTACAAGATGGCCGGCGCCTTGCCAACTGATGGGGTTGCCTATGTTTTGCAGTGTGCCGCTGATATCGAATGGACGGCCGTCTGAATCGGCTCTGCGCAGGGAAAATTGCAGATCGCTTAAGGCAATATCCTGCTCTTTATTGTGATAGCGGATGCTGCCGCTATTGATAATGACGCGGTTGAGCTGGAAGCTTTCTTTTGATGCATGGTTTTGTTGCAGGCAGGCAGGCAGGTGGTTCTTGGGGCCCAATGTCAGCGACGGATTGGAAAGAATCCATTTTTCAAGAATGGGGGCGTCTGACCATAGGCTGCTCCAGCCAAAGCCCATTTTGGATTCGGCAATGTTCAGCGTCGGCGTGTCTGGTTCGGAAGATGAAAGGCTGAGGTCTTTTAAAATAAGCGTAGGGCGCGGCAGCCATTTTCTGCTGATATTGGCGTTGTATTTGACTTGGCAGCCATGGGCAGAAAAGTTTTTCTGTATGAATGCGTCGATGTTTTCTGTATTGAATATGCGGAACATTAAGGCACTCAATACCGCCGCGAGGCATAAAAGCACGGCAATGCTGAAAACCAGGGTTTTCAGCCAAAATTTTCCTGAGTGCAACATGGAATGAACAGACAATTCAGATTCTCGCTTTGATGGGAGCTTTAAGGAGTGATTGGAAGTTTAAGCCTTGCTGCTTAAGCGTGTGGAAGTATAACACAGAGCGGGGGCCTGTGTTTCAGACGGCATCGGTATGTTAATAAAAAACACCGCCCGAAGGCGGTGTTGATTTAAGCATAAATTATTTACGCAGACCCAGGCGGGTAATCAGTGTACGGTAAGTATCAGGCTGAGTACGACGCAGGTAAGACAACAGGCGACGACGTTGGCTAACCATTTTCAACAGGCCGCGACGGCTGTGGTGGTCTTTAGGGTTGGCTTTGAAGTGAGGAGTCAGGTCGTTGATGCGGAAAGTCAACAGAGCGACTTGTACTTCAGAAGAGCCGGTATCGCCTTCTTTGCGTTGGAAATCTTTAACAATTTGTGCTTTTTGTTCTACGGTCAATGCCATGATGGATAACTCCGAAAATAAAAGAACCTTTTCAGGTTCGGACAAGTTTGCCAAGCCGAACGACCTAAGCAAACTCCTAAGTGCCTTTTTATAAAGACGGGCGGATTATGCCACAATTTGTCTTTGTGCGCCATATCTTTTCAGACGGCCAAAAAAAGCGGCGATACCTTTCAGTACCGCCAAAGCTGCTTTGGTGATAAAAACTAAACTTTATTTGCTTGCGCAACGGAAGCCCAAGTTATTTAAAACATATTTGGACTGCAGACTGGTGCGGATGCCGTAGCGTAAGAATGCCGCATAGTTGGACGGATCGCTTGAACCCACGGATGCGCCGCTACAGAACATTTGCGTATTGGACGAGCTGGCAGAGAGTTGGCTGCTGTTGAAGTCTTCAGTCCATTCCCAGATCAGGCCGTGCATATCGTATACGCCCCAATAGTTGGGTTTGTTTTTACCGATGTCGCGCAGACCGTTGCGACCGCCGTCTGCATACCAATCCAAGATGGTGCGGTTATAGCCAGGCTCGGCAGAGCCGTCTTTTTGAGTGGCAGAAGCCAAGCCTGCAAATTCCCACTCGTCAATAGTCGGCAGGCGTTTACCTTTGGAAACGCAGTAAGCATTCGCGGCGAACCATGAAACATTAGTTACCGGATGTTTGAGTTCGCTGGCTTTAGGAGCAAAACTGTTGCTGCCGTTCTTTACCCAATGTTTCAGGTAAGCTTTTTCAGCATGTCTGGAACTGATTTTGCCTTTTTGCCATTGCGGATGCGTGTTCACAAATTCGGCAAACTCAGCATTAGTCACCGGATATTTGTCAAGCTGGAAGGGTTTGACTTTAATAAGGGAAGTTTCTTTTTTGAGATAGAGAGGACGGTAGCTGCCTCCTTCGATTTTTACCATTTCGGCAGCAAATGTATTGCCGCAGATTAAGGCACTGCCTAAGAGGAGGAGTTGTATGAGTTTCATGGTACGCCCTTATTATCGATTGAAACAGAAAATTTATTTTTCAGATAGCCTAATCATAACAAGGCCGTCTGAAAAATCAATCTGTCTGATTTGAACAGGAAGATTAATCGTGATGGAAGCCACTGCGGCTCTAAAGAGTAGGGCAGCAGTGGCTTGGCGTATTAAAAACCGAGAGATTATTTAGCGGCTTCAGAAGCACCAGACGCAGCTGCTGGAGCAGAAGTGGCAGCACCGGCAGGTTGGTAAACGGTGTCGCTCAGTTTTTTGGTCATGATTTCAGGGTTTTCATCACCCTCAACTTTCAATTGACCCAAAGCACCTTTGTTGAACGCACGGAAGATAGAGTGGTCAACCAAAGTGTAGCTGCCTGGAACGTCGACTTTGAATTCGATCATGGCGGCGCCACCGGCAGGAATCACAGTGCTTTGTACGTTTTCGTTAATCAGTTTACCACCTTCAACATATACTTTGTCGAAGATTTCGCCGATAACGTGGAAAGAAGATACCAAGTTAGGACCACCGTTACCAACGTACAAACGAACAGTTTCACCAGTTTTAGCTTTCAGAGCGTTGTCGCCTGCGATAGAGCCTACGTGACCGTTGAATACAACGTATTCAGGTTGTTCAGCAATCGCTTTATCCATATCGAAAGGTTGCAAGCCTTGAGCACCTTTTTTACCTTTAGTATAGAAGTCGCCTTGTACGATGTAGAACTCTTTGTCCACTTTAGGCAGACCTTCTTTAGGTTCAACCAAGATCAAACCGTACATACCGTTGGCGATGTGCATACCTACAGGAGCAACGGCACAGTGGTAGATGTACAAGCCAGCTTGCAGTGCTTTGAAGCTGAAGGTAGAAGTGTGGCCAGGAGCAGTAAAGCTAGCTTCTGCACCACCGCCTGGACCGGTTGCAGCGTGGAAGTCAACGTTATGAGGAACGGTAGAAGAAGGGTGGTTAGAGAATTCAACTTCAACAGTATCGCCTTCACGTACACGGATCATTTGGCCCGGAACGTCGCCGTTGAATGTCCAGTAGTGGTACTCAACACCGTCTTCCATGGTCATGGTTTTTTCAACGGTTTCCATTTTAACGCGTACTTTAGCCGGATGATCGCGATCAGTTGGAGGTGGAACTTCCGGAGCGTGAGTTACGATGGCATCGATTACAGGCAGTTCTGAAGAAGGAGTTTCTGCAGCAGCTTGTGGGTTGGAAGCGGCAGGAGCTTCAGCAGAAGCGGTAGCAGCTGGAGTTTCAGCAGGTTTAGCAGCTTGCTCGCCACATGCGGCCAGTGCAAATACAGAAGCGATAAGTGCAGCTAAGGTTTGGCGTTTCATGTTTAAAGTTTCCTTATAGTAAGAAAAGTTAAGAATCCTGATAGGATGGTTCGAAGTTTTGTATGATTATGTAGGCGCTTGTTTGGACATATTTTGATATAAATCAAATTGTTCAGGGAATATGAATCTTTTACTACCTAAATACTCCTTTAGAAGTATAAAAAAATACATCGAAAAGTTTATTTTTGTGTGAAAATGTTAGCGAAAACTTAACACAAAATACGATAAAGGAGGGTTTGTATAGGCAAATGGGAATCAATATCATATAAGTTGATGGTTTTAAAGGAATATTATTGACAAAATATTTCTTTACTTTTAAAACCGTGATACAATCTTTAACATTCATATTTGATGAATTAATACCCAACCACTTTTTACCAAAATCAAGGAGTACTCAAAATGGGACAGTACAAGAAGCTTTGGTACTTGCTGTTTGCCGTACTGGCAGTATGCTTTACCATTCTTGGTTATATGGGTAGCGAGGTCTATAAAAAGGCTCCGCCATACCCTGAACAAGTCGTTTCTGCATCCGGCAAAGTCCTGATGACCAAAGACGATATTTTGGCAGGTCAATCTGCATGGCAAACTACCGGCGGTATGGAAGTTGGCTCTGTATTGGGTCACGGTGCATACCAAGCTCCGGACTGGACTGCCGACTGGCTGCACCGCGAGCTGGTTGCATGGTTGGATCTGACTGCGCAAGAAACTTACGGCAAAAAATTTGACGAAGTTTCTCCTGAGGAACAAGCTGTTCTGAAAACCCGTTTGGCTGACGAATACCGCAACCAAAGCCGTATTAAGGAAGACGGTTCTGTCGTTATCAGCGATACCCGCGTGAAAGCGATCGAAAGCATTCTGCCTTACTACCACGGTGTGTACAGCGACGATCCTAAGTTCCAAACCACTCGCGAACACTTTGCAATGAAAAACAACACATTGCCAAGCCAAGAAGCGCGTGAAAAACTGTTCAACTTCTTCTTCTGGACTTCTTGGTCTGCTTCGACCAACCGTCCTGACGAGAACTTCACTTACACCAACAACTGGCCGCACGAGCCTTTGATCAACAACGTACCGACTACTGAAAACTACATGTGGTCCTTCACCAGCGTGGTATTGTTGCTGATGGGTATCGGCTTGCTGATGTGGGGTTACTCTTTCTTGACCAAACACGAAGAGGTTGAAGTACCTACTGAGGATCCTATTTCCAAAGTACAACTGACTCCTTCTCAAAAAGCGTTGGGCAAATATGTATTCCTGACTGTTGCGCTGTTTGTCGTACAAGTACTGTTGGGTGGTTTGACTGCTCACTATACTGTCGAAGGTCAAGGCTTCTACGGTATCGATACCGCACTGGGCTTTGAAATGGCCGACTGGTTCCCATATGCGTTGACCCGTACTTGGCACATCCAATCCGCTATTTTCTGGATTGCAACCGGCTTCCTGACAGCAGGTCTGTTCTTGGCTCCGATTGTGAACGGCGGTAAAGATCCTAAATTCCAACGTGCCGGTGTGAACTTCCTGTACATCGCCCTGTTCATCGTAGTCGGCGGTTCTTATGCAGGTAACTTCTTTGCTTTGACCCACATCATTCCGCCTGAGCTGAACTTCTGGTTCGGTCACCAAGGTTACGAATACTTGGATCTGGGTCGCTTCTGGCAACTGTTGCTGATGGTCGGCTTGCTGTTGTGGCTGTTCCTGATGCTGCGTTGTACTATCTCTGCCTTTAAAGAAAAAGGTACAGACAAAAACCTGTTGGCTATCTTCGTAGCTTCTATGGTCGGTGTGGGTGTGTTCTATGCTCCTGGCCTGTTCTACGGTGAAAAATCTCCAATTGCTGTGATGGAATACTGGCGTTGGTGGGTGGTTCACCTGTGGGTAGAAGGCTTCTTCGAAGTGTTCGCTACTGCAGCCTTCGCATTCATCTTCTACAACATGGGCTTTGTTCGCCGTAGTACTGCTACTGCTTCTACTCTGGCCGCCGCCGCCATCTTCATGTTGGGCGGTATCCCAGGTACATTGCACCACTTGTACTTCTCCGGCTCTACCTCTGCTTCTATGGCAATCGGTGCATGTTTCTCCGCTTTGGAAGTTGTGCCTTTGGTTCTGCTGGGTCGTGAAGCTTACGAACACTGGTCTTACCAACACCTGTCCGACTGGGCAAAACGTCTGCGTTGGCCTCTGATGTGCTTCGTAGCAGTTGCCTTCTGGAACATGATCGGTGCCGGCGTATTCGGCTTCCTGATTAACCCGCCGATTTCCCTGTTCTACATCCAAGGTCTGAACACTACTGCAGTTCACGCTCACGCAGCTCTGTTCGGTGTGTATGGTTTCTTGGCTCTGGGCTTCGTATTGCTGGTTGCACGCTACCTGAAACCTAATGCTCAATTTGACGACAAACTGATGACTTGGGGCTTCTGGCTGCTGAACGGCGGTCTGGTGGGTATGATTGCCATCAGCCTGTTGCCGGTCGGCGTGATTCAAGCTTACGCTTCTATCACTCACGGTCTGTGGTATGCGCGTAGCGAAGAGTTCCTGCAAATGGAAATCCTGGATACCCTGCGTTGGGTTCGTACCGCTGCTGACTTGATCTTCATCGGTGGTGCTGTCTGCGTTGCTATCCAAGCTACCAAAATCGTATTCAGCCGCGATAAATAATCTTAAGCTGAATTAAATCGAAGGCCGTCTGAAAAGTTTTCAGACGGCCTTTCTGTTATAATTTCAACATTCTTAAATTGACAAGACAAAACATTATGTTCAACCAAGCTGCTCAAGAGCTGACCACTGTTCGCGATTTATTGCGTTTCGCCGTCAGCCGTTTTAATGATGCCGGACTGTTTTTCGGACACGGAAGTGATAATGCCCATGACGAGGCAGCCTATCTGATTTTGCACACTTTGAACCTGCCTTTGGATATGTTGGAGCCTTATTTGGATGCCAAATTGTTGCAAAGTGAGAAGGAGGAAGTGTTGTCCATTATCGAACGTCGCGCAGTTGAGCATATTCCTGCCGCGTATCTGACGCATCAGGCATGGCAGGGCGAGTTTGATTTTTATGTCGATGAGCGTGTTATTGTGCCTCGTTCTTTCATTTATGAATTGCTTGGCGACGGTATCCGTCCTTGGATTGAACATGATGAGTTGGTGCACCGAGCTTTGGATTTGTGTACCGGTAGTGGCTGTTTGGCTATTCAAATGGCGCACCACTATCCCGATGCACAAATCGATGCCGTTGATTTGAGCTTGGATGCGCTGGAAGTGGCCGCGATCAATATTGAAGATTATGGCTTGGAAGACCGCATCAGCTTGGTGCATACCGATTTGTTTGAAGGTTTGGATGAAACCTACGACTTAATCGTTTCCAATCCGCCTTATGTTGATGCAGAATCTGTGGAAGCGTTGCCTGATGAATACCTGCATGAGCCGGAATTGGCTTTGGGTAGCGGAGAAGATGGTTTGGATGCTACACGCCAAATCATTTTGCAGGCTGCGAAATATTTGAATCCGAAAGGTGTATTGCTGGTTGAAATCGGCCACAACCGCGAAGTATTGGAGGCGGCTTATCCGGAATTGCCGTTTACTTGGTTGGAAACCAGCGGTGGCGACGGGTTTGTATTCTTATTGACCCGTGAGCAATTGTTGGGTGAAGAATAAATTGTTTTAATGTAATTGAAATAGAGGCCGTCTGAAAAAAATCAGACGGCCTCTATTTTGTAATGTCTTTAATGTCTTAAGAAAATACAAACGCCTATGATATGTCGGTTGTGAAATCCAAGCAGGGTTTGAAACTATGGCTTATAATATTTGTCATAGATTTAAATGCCGGTAGATTTTTATTACTGACTTTTTGTAGAACATATACTGCCAAACCCAATATTATGAATAATTGTTTAAAATCAGGCCTGTTGGCTGCTGTTTTATTCAGTACGCCCGTTGTCGCTTTTGCCCAGCAATATACCGTTTATTTCAATCAAAACGGTAAACTGACGGCAACCATGCCTTCGGTTGCTTATGTCCGCCAATACAAAATTGCGGCAGGCAAGGCGCAGGTTCAGGATTTTTACTATCCATCAATGAAAAAATATTCTGATCCGTACGAGATACCTGCTGGTCAGATTAAGGTTTTTGTGCCTGCTCTGGACAATGGCACGCTGACCCTGTGGCATTTTAATGGGCAGAAAAAGATGGTTGGCAGCTATCGCAACGGCAAGCCGCACGGCGAGTGGATTAACTGGTATCCAAACGGCAAAAAATCTGCGGTCATGCCTTATCAAAACGGCTTGAGTGAGGGCGTAGGCTCTCGTTATTACCGCAACGGCGTCAAAGAAAGCGAAATCCAATTCAAGCACGATAAGGCCAACGGTCATTGGAAACAATGGTATTCAGACGGCAGCCCGAAAACTGAAATGATGATGAGCAATGATAAACCGACGGAGATTATCAGTTGGGATGAAAATGGCCGCATTGTGTCTGAATTGAGTATTCGCAACGGCAAACGCAGCGGCATTATTTTGGATTGGTATGATGATGGTGCGAAGAAATCCGAGTTGGTTTATAAAGACGACCAGTTGGTGAAAAAAACCTTTTGGGATACAGATGGATACGTTCTCGAATAATTTTGACAATAAAAAACCGCAGGCTGATCGGCTTGCGGTTTTTTGTGTGTTACATACAGCCTTTGTTTTGGCACAGGGTAAATAACGGCGCGCCGCTTTCGCGGATTTTTTTGCCACCGTCCAAGTCGGTAAACTCCAAAATAGCAGCTGTTTCGATTACTTCGCCGCCCAGTTTGCGGATCAGCTCGACACCTGCCAGCATGGTGCCGCCAGTCGCCACCAAATCATCTACCAATAAAACGCGTGCGCCCGGCTTGATGGCATCGGTATGGATTTCTACCGTTGCTTCGCCATATTCCAAAGCGTAACTTTGAGAGACCGTATCAAACGGCAGTTTGCCTTTTTTACGAATGGGAACGAAGCCGACATTCAGTTGATAGGCCAAAGCCGCACCAATGATGAAACCGCGCGCGTCCAAGCCTGCCACAACGTCAACTTTTTGCCCCATATAGCGGTAAACCAGCAAATCAACCAGCAGGCGGAAATATTCTGCGCTTTGCAAAACGGGAGTAATGTCATGAAACAAAATCCCTTTTTGCGGCCAGTTTTCAATTTTACGGATTTTGTCCGCCAAAGCTTCTACGCCCATTACTTCAGGATGAATCAACATTTCGACATTCCGAAATCAAAAAGTTTTTAACACGACATTGTAGCGATCATATGCAAACTTGCCAAATTAATCGATACAATAGCCAAATTTTGCAACAGGCCGTCTGAAATTCCGAGAAACATTGTGTTGTGTTATAATTTACAGATTCATACCATCGGCTGAATTACCATGCAAAATCACAAAAAAGGCAATATTTTCATCATTTCCGCCGCTTCGGGCACAGGCAAAACGACTTTGGTGTCGCGCCTGTTGAAAAATCATGACGATATCCGTGTTTCCGTTTCTCACACCACGCGCCAGCCGCGCGAAGGAGAGGTGCATGGTGTGCATTACCACTTTGTCCCCAAAGACGAATTTGAATCACTGATTGAGCAAAGAGCCTTTTTGGAACACGCCAATGTGTTCGGTAACTATTACGGCACCAGCATCGCCGGCGTAAATTCGTTGAGCGAAGAGGGCTATGATGTGATTTTGGAAATCGATGTGCAAGGTGCGGCGCAAGTGCGTAAATCGTTGCCTGAAGCCAGCAGTATTTTCATACTGCCGCCTTCCTTTGAGGTATTGGCGCAACGTTTGATCGGCCGTGGTACGGATAGCGAAGAAGTCATTCAAACACGCCTGTCCAAAGCCCGTCACGAGATTGAACAATCTGTTTTGTTTGATTACGTCGTCGTGAATGACGATTTGGATCGTGCCGAAGCCGATTTGTTCCACATCATTAAAGCAGGCCGTCTGAAAAAATCCGCCCAGCAGGGATTTATCTCAAACCTGTTGGAAAATTCGTAAAAAACAGCGAAAATAACCGTTTATTTGAAACATAGAAAGAAAGCAAGCAAACATGGCCCGTATTACTACTGAAGACTGTACAGGTAAAATCCCTAACCACTTCGACCTCACCCTCGTTGCCGCCCGTCGCGCACGCCAACTGGAAAACGGTAACACGCCTTTGGTTGACGATATCCGCAACAACAAACCAACCGTAACCGCCCTGCGCGAAATCGCAGCCGGACAAATCGGAACCGAGCTTTTGACACGCAACAAATAAAGCAACCGGCAAACCGATAAAACCGCCGTGCGGACTGTATCGGTGCAATATAACAACCGATACAGTCTGACGGCTAAAAAAAATAGCCATAAAAGGCCGTCTGAAAATGCCAGCCCCACTGCCTACCGCTCCTTATGACCCGTTGACAGCAGAAGCGCGCGATCTTCTGTTTCGCACCGCATCCTATCTCAATGAGAATGAACAGGCCGAGCTTGAAAAAGCCATTGCCTACGCTTTTCATGCCCATGACGGACAAACCCGTAAGAGCGGCGAACCCTACATTACCCATCCCCTTGCCGTTGCCACGCAGCTTGCGATTTGGCACATGGATGTTCAGGGCCTTTGCGCAGGCGTTATGCACGATGTGTTGGAAGATACGGGCGTAACCAAAGTCGAAATGGCGGCGGAATTCGGCGATACCATTGCCGAAATGGTAGACGGCCTCTCCAAACTGGAAAAACTCAAATTTGAAGATCATGCCGAGCATCAGGCGGAAAGTTTCCGCAAACTGATCCTCGCCATGACTAAAGACGTGCGCGTCATCGTCGTCAAACTGGCCGACCGATTGCACAATATGCGCACGCTCGGCTCTATGCGTCCGGACAAGCGCCGCCGCATCGCCAAAGAAACCCTCGAAATTTATGCTCAAATCGCCAACCGCATCGGTCTGAATAACGCGTATCAAGAGCTTCAAGACTTATCGTTCCAAAACCTTCACCCAAGCCGCTACGAAACCCTGAAAAAAGCAATGGACAACAGCCGCAAAAACCGTCGCGATGTTGTCGGCAAAGTGCTGCGTGCATTCAGTCAGCGTTTGGTCGGTGTCAATATTGAAGCCAAAATCAAAGGCCGCGAGAAAAACCTATACAGCATTCATCAAAAAATGCTGGCTAAAAAACTGCGTTTTGCCGAAGTAATGGATATTTACTGCTTTCGGGTCATCGTCAACAGCATTCCTGCCTGTTATGCCGCATTGGGTGCATTGCATAATTTATACCAACCCAAGCCCGGCCGTTTCAAAGACTATATTGCCATCCCGAAAAGCAACGGTTATCAAAGCCTGCACACGACCTTGGTCGGCCCTTACGGTTTGCCGATCGAAGTGCAAATCCGTACGCGTGAAATGGATGCCGTAGCCGAGGGCGGTATTGCCGGCCATTGGATTTACAAATCCGGTGAAAACACTCCGGATCAGGCCGTCCTCCATATGAACCGATGGATGAAAAATATTCTTGACCTGCAAGCCAGCAGCTCAAATGCTATCGAGTTTCTGGAGCATGTCAAAGTCGATTTGTTCCCCAACGAAGTCTATATCGTTACCCCGAAAGGCGATATCCTTACCTTGCCGAAAGGTGCGACGCCGATCGACTTTGCCTATGCCGTTCACACCAATATCGGTCATAAAACTGTTGCTGCGCGTATCAATAACGTCATGATGCCGTTGCGTACCAAGCTGAAAACTGGCGATACGGTAGAAATTATTACTTCCGAGCATGCCAAGCCTAATGTGGCATGGTTGAATTTTGCCGTTTCCAGTCGTGCGCGCAGCGCCATCCGCCAATACATTAAAAATCTGAATCGTCACGATGCCGTTGTTTTGGGTGAAAACCTGCTGCAAAAAGCTTTATCCAGCCTGCTGCCTAAAGATGTTTTGCTTTCAGACGACCTCAAAGAAAAATACCTTGCCGATTTGAATACCAAACAAACCTCGTTTGAAGAGGTTCTCTACAATGTCGGTATGGGGCATACTTTGCCGGTACACGTTGCCATGCACATTGCCGAGTTGGCAGGCCAACATTTCGGCAGTGAGGTTAAACTCAGCCCGATTAAAGTCAACGATCAAGAGACCGGCCGGATTCATTTTGCCGAATGTTGCCATCCGATCCCCGGCGATCCGATTCGCGCCTTATTGGTCAAAGACAAGGGCATGATTATTCACCGTGATACCTGCCAAACTTTGGTTAAAGCCGATCCGGAAGAGCAGTTGGATGCCGGTTGGGACAGTATGCGTAATCAAACGTATCGCACCATCCTCAACGTCAAATCCGAAGATGCCCATGGCTTGTTGGCTTCAATGGCGCAAGCGATTTCCAACTCGGGTGCGGATATCGAATCTGTCGATACGCCGACCAAAGCGCAAGCAGGAACGGAAGGCTTTGTGGAATTTAAATTCACAATTAAAGTCAAGGACTTGGATCAGGTTAATCAGATTGTTCATGAGATGCATGCCAATCCGAATATCCGCAAAGTAATCCGAGGATAATCTGTAATAAGTATGCTAAGAAAAGGCCGTCTGAAAGTATGTTCAGACGGCCTTTTGAGTATGTACAAAAAACTTCTTTCGGTTTGTTTTGAAGAAAAATAATGCTTCAGGTTGGATTTAACTCAACCAAAAACGGAAAACCAAGAAGAAAACCAAGGCCAAAACGCCGGCCCAAACCAGCAACATGAATCCGGCCACTGCCTGACCTAAGCGGTAAACAGGGTTTTTGCGTTCGTCTTCGAGTAGGGGATTGGATGTATCGTGTGGTTTGTCGGACATGATGAAGCTCTGATTGGATTATTGAATGAAAGCGTAAGGGTACGCCGATAGCCGTAAAGATTCAAGTGGGAATGATTATTGATAGAAGTCTTCGTCTTCATTCCACGCGGTTTTTAAGGCCGTCTGAATGGTGTCGGCACCAAAGCCGCGATAGGCAAGGAAACGCGCCTGTTTTTGTTTTTCTTTCAAATCTTGGGCTTCTTGCTTGAATTTTTTACGCAAGACGGAAATAGCGGTTTGAAGCTCGTCCTCCCTATCAGGTAGGAACTCCCGACAGTCGTCTGCATCGATGCCTTGTTGTGCCAAGGCTTGCTTGAGACGGAGCGTGCCGTAACGATTGCTTTTGCTGTGAATATAGGCTTCTGCATAACGCTGGTCGGATTGCCAATTTCGTTTGGCGAATTCATCCAAAACCTTTTCCAATTCTTCTTCGCTTTCAGCGTGCGGGGCCAGTTTGCGTTTCAAACCGACGCGGCTGACTTCTTGACGGGAAAGAATATCTAAGGCGCGGGCACGTAAGGTTTTAGGGGGTCTCATGGGATATGGCGGAGGTGAGGTAACTACATTGAATTACATTTTCAGACGGCCTGATTGGGAAAAATAGCCGAAAAGGCCGTCTGAAAATAAAGCCGAATTATTCTTCGTCTTTATTTTTTTGCGGTTGCAGATTTTCGTAGATTTCAGGCAGGGTGCGAATCAACAAATCAGGTTTGGTCGCTTTGTCTTGAGAGAGCAAAGTCATGTCGCCGTATCCGAAGGTTACGCCGATGCTGAAGCAACCGGCCGCTTTGGCGGCAAGAATATCATTTTTAGAGTCGCCCACCATCAGCATATTGGCAACATCGATGCCCAATACTTCGGCCGCATGCTGAAGCGGCAATGGGTTGGGTTTTTTCTCTGTCAGGCTGTCGCCGCCGAGAACCAGGCTGAAATAGCCGTCGAGATTGAGCTGTTTCAGCAGCTCGGCAGCCAGCACTTCATTTTTGTTGGTAATGACAACCAGCGGGATGCCCAAGGATTTGAGCAGGCCGAGGCCGGCTTCGGTTTCAGGATAGGGGCGGGTAAAGTCGCTCAAGTGCTCGTGATAATATTTCATAAAGAACACAAAGCCTTTTTCCCAGATTTCAGGATCGGCTTCTTTTTCACGATCATGGGTGATGACACGATGAACCAATTTGCCGATGCCGTCGCCGACATAACTTTCAACCGTTTGAGTGGGTAAAACAGGCAAACCCAGGTATTCGCACATGGCTTGGGCGGCGGCGGTCAAATCCGGGATGGAATCGCATAAAGTGCCGTCCAAATCAAAAGCAACGGCTTGAACGTGTTCTAAAGTAGCAGCGGTCATTAAATAGCTTTCTGTCATATCATTTAGGGCGTTATTTTAGCATTATTTCCCCGATTTGCCGATGTTTTGCTGATTTTTCAATGGCTGCTTGTTTAAATTGTTAACAATTTTCGCAGGCGTAGGATTGGTTGTTTGTCGGGAAGGGTGGAAGTGATTTTGTCAACAAAAAGGGAGCTTGGGTAGGTATTGAAAAACAAAGAGTTTGTATCGTTTTTGGAAAGGGTTTGAGAAATATTGGGGCTGGGCCGTCTGAAAATTTTGAGTCAAGGCGTCTATATTTTCAGACGGCCTCAAACTAAATTCATATATAAATGAATGGATTTGCTTTTTATTGACTACATGCTATTACATTTTCTCCCGTTTTTGTATATAGTAACAAGTATGGCTCTCGTCTAATCATGTGTATGAAAAGGAAAAATACATGTCCGCATCTGCTGTTAAAGAAACACTGAATCCGTTTGAAATTGCACAAAAACAAGTAAAAATTGCCTGCGATCGCCTGAATGCCGACCCGGCAGTATTTGAAATCTTGAAAAAGCCGCAACGTGTTTTGGAAGTGAACTTCCCTGTCAAACTCGACAACGGTACAGTAGAAAATTTCACCGGTTACCGTTCCCAACACAATAACGCCGTCGGCCCTTACAAAGGCGGTGTGCGCTTCCATCCCAATGTGAATCTGGACGAAGTCAAAGCCCTGTCTATTTGGATGACCATCAAATGCTGCGTAGCCGGTATTCCTTACGGCGGCGGCAAAGGCGGCATCACTTTGGATCCGCGCAATTATTCCGAAGCAGAATTGGAACGCATCGCCCGCGCTTATTCCGAAGCCATTTCTCCGCTGATCGGCGAGAAAATCGACATTCCCGCCCCCGATGTGAACACCAACGGCAAAATCATGTCTTGGATGGTTGATGCCTATGAAAACGTGGTAAAACATTCCGCACCGGGCGTATTTACCGGCAAACCGGTTGAGTTCGGCGGCTCTTTGGCGCGTACCGAAGCCACCGGTTACGGCGTAAACTTCGCCGCCGTCCAAGCTTTGGAAAAACTGGGCAAAGACGTGAAAGGTGCCACTTACGCCATTCAAGGTTTTGGTAATGTGGGCTACCACACCGGTTACTATGCACACAAATCCGGTGCGAAAGTCGTTGCCGTATCTACTGTTGACGTTGCCATCTACAACGAAAACGGCTTGGATATGGAAGCGCTGTTCAAAGAATACCAAGAAAAAGGCTTTATCACCAATGAAGCCGGTTACGGTAAAGAAATCAGCAATGCCGAACTTTTGGCTTTGGATGTGGACGTACTCGCCCCTTGTGCATTGGAAAACCAATTGACTTCCGAAAATGCAGGCAAAGTCCGCGCGAAAATCGTGGTTGAAGGCGCAAACGGCCCGACTACTCCTGAAGCCGACGTTATCCTGCGTCAAAACGGCGTATTGGTTGTTCCTGATATTTTGGCAAACTGCGGCGGTGTGGTTGTATCTTATTTCGAATGGGTACAAAACCTGCAAGGCTACTACTGGGAGTTTGACGAAGTTCAAGAGAAAGAAACCGTTGTCCTGCGCCGTGCGTTCCGCGATATTTGGAACTTGGCTCAAGAATACGATGTTGACCTGCGTACCGCTTCTTACATGATGAGTATCCGCCGTGTTGAAAAAGCAATGAAACTGCGCGGTTGGTATTAATCGGTTGACCGATAGCTAAGACAAGGCCGTCTGAAACCTGTTTTCAGACGGCCTTGATGTTTTTAATAAGAGCCTTTACAAATTTTAATCCACCTTGATTCCATTTCAATCAAACTCAGCTATAATCCCCTTTTTTGACCTTTCCGGAAAAGACATAATCATGAACAAAACTTTCAAATTCAGCGCATTGGCTTTGTCTGCTCTGTTGGCGATGACTGCTTGCAACCAACAAAAAGACACTGCCGCCAAAGATGCTCCTGCTGCTTCCGCAGCTTCAAATGCGACTGCAGATGCTTCCGCCATCGGTTCTACTGCCCAACAAGCCAGCTACGCAATGGGTGTGGACATCGGCCGTTCATTGAAACAAATGAAAGACCAAGGCACAGAAATCGATTTGAAAGTCTTCACCGAAGCCATGGAAGCCATGTTTGAAGGCAAAGAAGTCAAAATGACTGAAGCCCAAGCTCAGGAAGTGATGATGAAATTCCTGCAAGAGCAACAAGAAAAAGCGGCTGCCAAACGTGCTGAAGATGCCAAAGCAAACTTGGAAAAAGGCGAAGCGTTCTTGAAAGAAAACGCGACTAAAGAAGGCGTGAAAACCAGCGCTTCCGGTCTGCAATACAAAATCACCAAAGAAGGCGAAGGTAAAAAACCGACTAAAGACGACATGGTTACCGTTGAATACGAAGGCCGTCTGATTGATGGTACCGTATTTGACAGCAGCAAAGCCAACGGCGGCCCAGTCAGCTTCCCTGTAAGCCAAGTCATTCCAGGTTGGACTGAAGGTATCCAACTCTTGAAAGAAGGCGGCGAAGCAACATTCTACATCCCGGCTAAATTGGCTTACCGCGAAGTGGGCGCCGGCGATAAAATCGGCCCGAACGCCACTTTGGTATTTGACGTGAAACTGGTTAAAGTCGGCGCACCTGACGCTGCCGCACAACAACCAGTACAAGTTGATGTACAAAAAGTTCAATAATCCGAATCAAGGCTTACGCCCTTAAACAACGGATAAAAGGCCGTCTGAAAAAATTCCGTTTCAGACGGCCTTTGTTCCAAACTAACAAGGAATTATGATGAAAAATATCGTCATCCTTATTTCCGGACGCGGCAGCAATATGCAGGCGATTGTGAATGCCGATATTCCCAATGCCAACATTGCAGCCGTATTGAGCAACAACGAGACCGCAGCCGGATTGGCATGGGCGGCAGAGCGCGGTATAGCCACCGACAGTTTGAACCATAAAAACTTCGACTCGCGTCTGGCATTTGATCAGGCCATGATGGAGAAAATCGATGCCTATCAGCCGGATTTGGTGGTATTGGCGGGCTTCATGCGCATTTTGACCCCGGAATTCTGCGCCCATTATGAAAACCGCCTGATCAACATCCATCCGTCCATCCTGCCTTCCTTTACCGGTTTGCATACCCATGAACGCGCATTGGAAGCAGGTTGCCGAGTGGCAGGCTGCACCATCCATTTCGTGACGCCCGAGCTGGATTGCGGTCCGATTATTTCGCAAGGCATTGTGCCGATTTTGGACGGCGATACCGCCGCCGACGTTGCCGCACGCGTGCTGACGGTTGAACACCAGCTGTTTCCGCAAGCCGTTGCCGACTTTGTTGCAGGCCGTCTGAAAATCGAAGGCAATCGCGTTTTGAATGCACAACGCAATGCCGCCGGTCAAAGCCTGTTGGCTTAATTAAAACACCATACACACAAGGAAAACATCATGAATCCGATTAAAACAACCCTGCTGACACTTTCCCTGCTCACTGCCTCCATTGGCGCACAAGCCGCTGAATTGCCGCAATCTGCCGTTTTGCAATACTCAGGCAGCTACGGTATTCCTGCGACCATGACCTTCACACGCAGCGGCAACCAATACAAAATCGTCTCTACCATCAAAGTACCGCTTTACAATATCCGCTTTGAATCCGGCGGCAGCATTAACGGCACGACCTTGAATCCGTCTTACTACAAAGATGTACGCGGCGGCAAAGTGTATGCCGAGGCCAAATTCTCCGGCGGCAACATCACTTACGGCAAAGCAGGTGATTTGAAAACCGAAAAATCCGGCCCGGCCATGGACTTGTTCACTTTGGCATGGCAACTGGCCGCCAATGACGTACGCCTGCCGTCAGGTTTGAAAATTACCAACGGTAAAAAACTGTACACCGTCGGCAGCATGAACAAAATCGGCAGCGAAAGCTATAAACTGAACGGCGGTACAACGCCTGTAAGCAAATATCGCGTCCGCCGCGGCGACGATACCGTTACTTACTCGTTTGCTTCCGATATCGACAATATCCCTGCGCAAATCAGCTATACCGATGACGGTAAAACCTACAACCTGAAACTGACTTCCGTCAAAATCAACGGTAAAGTAGTGAAACCGTAATCTTTATTTGCTCAAACAAGAAGGCCGTCTGAAAAGTTTTCAGACGGCCTTTTATCTTTACAGCAACACAATATCGTATTGTTCCTGCGTGTAGGCAGTTTCGACAGCCAGCGAAATCGGTTTGCCGATAAAGTCTATCAACATCGCCAACGATTGCGATTCTTCGTCTAGGAACAAGTCGATGACATTCGGAGCGGCCAAGATGCGGAAGGCTTGAACATCGTAGCGGCGCGCTTCGCGGACGATTTCGCGTTGGATTTCGTAGCACACGGTTTGCGGCGTTTTCAGACGGCCCCGGCCTTGGCAGGAAGGGCAGGGTTCGCAGAGGATTTGGCTTAAGTTTTCACGCGAGCGTTTGCGCGTCAGCTCGACCAAACCCAAACTGGTGAAACCGTTGAGGGTAACGCGGGTACGGTCGAAGGCGAGGGCTTTGGCAAGCTCTTGCAGGACGGCTTCGCGGTGGGCTTCCTGCGCCATATCGATGAAGTCGATGATGATGATGCCGCCGAGATTGCGCAGGCGAAGTTCGCGGGCGATGGTGTGGCAGGCTTCGAGGTTGGTGCGGAAGATGGTTTCATCAAAATTGCGTGCGCCGACGAAGCCGCCGGTGTTGACGTCGATGGTGGTCATGGCTTCGGTGGACTCGATGATGAGGTAGCTGCCGAAGTTGAGGTTGACGCGCGGTTGCAGGGCGCGGGCGATTTCCTGCTCGATGTTGTGGGTTTCAAATAGGGGGCGTTCGCCTTTGAACAGCTCGATTCTGCCCAATGCGCCTTGAACATATTGTTCGGCAAACTGGGTCATGCGTCGGTGGTTTTCGGTGGAATCGACCAGGATTTTGTGCGTATCAAGGCTGAACATATCGCGCAATACGCGCAGGCTCAAAGGCAAATCTTGATAGAGCAGGGTTTCAGGCGGCTGGATTTTCGCCTGTTTTTGAATGTGTTCCCACACTTTGGTCAGATAGTTGATGTCTGATTGCAGTTGGTCATCGGAGGCGTTTTCAGCGTTGGTGCGGATGATGTAGCCGTGGCAGGCGTTTTCGGGCAGCAGGTTGTTGAGGCGCTCCCTCAGACTGTTGCGTTCGGCATCGTCTTCAATGCGTTGGGAAATGCCGATGTGGTCTTCTTGCGGAAGATGAACGAGGAAACGGCCGGCCAGTGAGATTTGGGTGGATAGGCGCGCGCCCTTGGTATTGATGGGGTCTTTGATGACCTGAACCAAGACAGACTGGCCTTCAAAGAGCATGTGTTCGATGCGTTGGGTTTCGTCCGGATTGCGGCGTTGTTCGAGGACGTCGACGATATGCAAAAACGCGGCGCGTTCCAAGCCGATATCGATGAACGCGCTTTGCATGCCGGGAAGGACGCGTTTGACGACGCCCAAATAAATATTGCCGACCAAGCTATGGCCGCTGTTGCGCTCGATGTGCAGCTCGCAGATATTGTTCTCTTCCAAAACAGCCACACGCGTTTCTTGCGGCGTGATGTTGACGAGGACGGTTTCGGGCGGACGCACGGCGTCCTTGGGGATGGGAATTCCTGAAAGCATGGGGATACCTGATTTTGAATAGAAAAACTTTTGCGAAGTGTTCTTCTTCAAAAAAACAAATGGCAAAAGTCATTCATCGAAAGCGCTTATCATACTTTAATTATGGGTTTTCCGCATCTGCGCAGATGTTTACAGTCAAGAGGCCGTCTGAATGTTTTTTACAACCGTACAGCGGGAACACTTGTAAAATAACGCTTATGCCCATATAGTCATGAACATTGGTATTTTGGAAGAAATCATGCAAACCGTTACTGTTTATACCGGTCCATATTGCCCGTACTGCACCATGGCGAAAAGGCTGTTGCAGGCGGTGGGTGTGAAAGAAATCAACGAAATCCGCATCGACGGCAATCCGGAAGTTTTTGCCGAAATGCAGCAGCTTTCCGGCCAGCGCAGCGTGCCGCAGATTTTTATCGGCGACACCCATGTCGGTGGCTTTACCGATTTGTACCGCTTGCAGCAGGAAGGCAAGTTGGACGAATTACTGAATCCTTAACCCTTAACTTAGGAAAATAAAATGAGCGAAGAATTGCAACCCGTATTCAGCGTTGAGCGTCTGTATGTAAAAGACTTGTCTTTGGAAGTGCCTCATGCACCACAAATCTTCTTGGAACAAGGCGAGCCTGAAGTCGATATGCGTGTTTCTACCGGCAACACCAAACTGGAAGACGGCTTCTACAGCGTTGACGTTACCGTTACCGTGACTGCCAAACTGAACGAAGAGCGCACCATGTTCTTGAACGAAGTTACCCAAAGCGGCATCTTCCGTCTGGAAAACATTCCTGAAGAAGACGTACAATTGCTGCTGGGCGTTGCTTGTCCGAACATCCTGTTCCCTTACGCACGCGAAGCCATTTCCAACAGCGTAACCCGCGCCGGCTTCCCACCTGTATTGCTCGCTCCGATCAACTTCGAAGCCATCTACCAACAACAACAGGAAGCTAACGCTTAATCGCGTTATACCTAAATTGAGGCCGTCTGAAACATTGCGTTCAGACGG
>NZ_KV832195.1:322027-382579 GCF_001837375.1 Neisseria sp. HMSC066H01 | reverse complement strand
TCTGAAACATTGCGTTCAGACGGCCTTTTTTTATCTAAAAATCAGGACATAAGAAAAAATCTATAACAAAAAGTTCATATATTAATGCATCAGGTATATAATGATTCCGCCTATCATTACTGTTATATTTTAATTTTATAGATTAAATATCATTTAAAATTAATAAATTATAATTTTTATCAAGTAGGTAAGTAGATTCTATTAATTAAGGAAATAGTTGTGAAACCTGATTTTCAAATGAAAACAATTTGTTTGTTATTAGTACTGCCTTGCCAAACTGTTTTTGCAGATACAGGACATCAAGAAGTGGAACATGTAGACATGGATACGGTCAAGGTCAGTGGCAAACGGCAGGCACAAAGTAATACCGAGCGCAGTCAGTCTTATACAATCGGAACGATGGCAACGGCGACTGGGTTGCATATTTCAGGCAAGGATACGCCGCAGTCGGTGAGCGTAATGACGCGTCGGCAGCTAGATGATAAAGCAATATATTCTTTAGAAGAGGCAATGAAAAATACTACGGGAATCAACGTAGTTCGGGATTCGGGTTTACAAACTCGTTTTTTGTCTCGTGGTTTCTATGTTGATCAGATTGGTGAAGACGGTATTACTACGAATGTGTCTGGACGTTCGGGCTATACGGCAAAAATCGATGTCTCACCGAGTACAGACCTTGCTGTTTATGATCACATTGAGGTTGTCAGAGGTGCAACCGGTCTTACTCAGTCCAATTCTGAACCAGGTGGAACCATTAATTTAATCCGTAAGCGGCCAACAGCTCTGTTTAAGCATACAGGTGAAATCAGCACTGACCATAGGGGCAGCAAGCGTTTGGCTTTGGATGTATCTGGAAGCTTGAATAATGAACATACGGTACGCGGTAGGCTGGTTGGTGTTCATGAGGATCACCGCTCTTTTAAAGAGGGTGTATGGAACAAGAAAGACATGGTTTATGGCGTGATCGATACGGATTTGAGTGATAACAGTATGCTGACATTGGGCGGCACTTATCAGAAAAATAAAGATATTCCCGATTTTGCCGGCGTGATTTTACCTTGTGAGGATCAAAAAACTGCGGCCTTCAGCTCCAGCCCTGCCTGTAACAATCCTTTGAAATTGCCACGTAATACTTATTTGGGTGAAACCTCATGGTCACGCCTGAATGCTGATAAATACAATATTTTTTCCGGTTTCAAACATGTCTTTGACAATGGATGGCAACTCAATGCAGAAATTTCTTATACGCATAATGATTCAGATGCCAAAGTCGGACAATTTTTTCTGAAAAACGAACACGCGGCAGGTATTTCAGCATCTGAGGCAACGGGTTTCTTAACCGAGAAGGGGGAGGTTATTCCTTTTGAGCCTAAAGACAAGGCGTTGGCAAAATTAAAAGAATATCGTGATGGCGTCACTAAAACATATGAAGAGAAAAAAGCAGATTACGTTGCCCATCATTTCGATGCATCTGCTTTTGAGCAATATCGCTCCCAAAGGGCAGCAGCACGTCGGGCAGGTTTTGATCAATGTATGCAGGACATTGGTTTGGATTTCCTGTGCAACGACTGGCAGGATCCGGGTGTAGAAGTAGATAAAAAAGAGTTTATTGATAAGGAGCTTGCAAAGCAAGGCATTATTAACAATGCAGAAGGCCTGTTTCCCAACCGTCTATACGACTCAGCATATAATCTTCGCCACACATACAACCGCCGTTACAATTTCATGCCGTTGCACTATACCAAACACGATGTGCAATGGGGCTTTAAACTGGACCTGACAGGTAACTACCGCCTGCTTGGACGTGAACATGATTTCTTTGTTGGCTATGCGTATAACAATGAAAAAATCCGTTCTGCTTATACAGAAATCTATCAAAACCGTTATTTTGTCCGTCCTCAAGGTTATGCAGGTGCAGGCAGTTGCGGCATTCATCCCGATGGTCCGGAGCGTAATCCTTTAGAAAAAGGTATTGCCGAACCAGATTGGCATATTTATAACGAAAAAGGTAATAACAAAATCTATGTGCCGGAATGTAGTGGCGCGCATATTACCAAATATACTCCTCGTTTGGATGCGGAAGGCAAGCCTGTCTGGACAGTCAACGACAATGGTGAGCGCGTAATGGTGCAAGATCCTGTTTATGAATTGGATGTAAATGGAAACAAAATACAGGAGCGGGATGAAGAGGGAAATTTGAAATGGGCAAACCAATATCTGAAAATACCGTTGTGGAAAACTGTTCAGGTTGCAGATGATCATGTTCCGGCGTTATACAATTATTCGAAATACCTTAACACGAATAAAACACATTCTTTGACTGTCAGCACCCGCTTTAATGCAACCAACCGTCTGCATCTCTTGGGCGGTATGCACTATACGCGCTATGAAACCACACAAACCAAAGAAATGCCTGTACGCTACGGCCAGCCTGCTACGGCATTCCAAACTGAGAGCAGTAATAAAATCGACAAAGAGCATTACACCTCAAAAATGCAAAGCCATCGGTTTACGCCATATGCCGGCATTACCTACGACCTGACGCCGCAACAAAGCTTGTATGCCAGCTATACTAAGATTTTTAAACAACAGGATAATGTTGATGTAACCAGCAAATCCGTTCTTCCACCACTCATCGGGACTAACTATGAAATAGGTTGGAAAGGGTCGTTCTTGCAAGGCCGTCTGAATGCTTCTCTTGCCTTGTTTGTTTTACAGCAGAAAAACCGTACCGTTGTCGATTTTGGATTTGTTCCTGATACTAGTCGTAACGGAGGTTCATTCCAAACCATCGCTAAACCTGTGGGTAAGGTTAAGAGCAGCGGTGCAGAACTTGAATTGGCTGGCGAATTGTCGGAAAACTGGCGTATTTTTGTTGGCTACACATATAACAAAAGTAAGTATAAAAATGCTGCAGAAGTCAATGCGGAGCGGTTGGAGAAAAACACGACTGCCGACCCGTATAACTTCAGTAACTTCACGCCGGTACATATGTTCCGTCTCGGTACAAGCTACCGCTTGCCTCAAACTAAGTTGACCTTGGGTGGCGGAATATCCGCGCAAAGTCGCACAAGTAGCCTTTACAATATTCACCAAGGAGGCTACGGACTTATAGATGGCTTTGTTCAATATGACTTTCACAAACACGGAAGAATCAGCCTGATCGGAACTAACCTGGCTGACAGGACGTATTTTGAAAACAACTACAACCGCACGCGAGGTCAAAACAATTTCTATGGCGAACCGCGGACAGTCAAACTGAAATTGGATTGGCATTTTTAGAGTGAATGGATAATGATTGGGTATGTAAACATTATTTGCTAAATTCCTGATAAAAGTATGGGTTGAATATCCTTCTTTTCTGAAAGCTGTTTCCTAACAATGGCTGAAGTTGATTCGATAGCCAGCGTATTTTCAAATATTCATTTGTTTCAAGTATTCAGCTTTGAAGGCCGTCTGAAACATTGCGTTCAGACGGCCTTTTTGTTTTCGGATAAAATACAGCAAACTTTCAATCAGCTGCCTTTTAAGATGACGCCCGAAACCCAAAAACAGCTCAAAATTACCGATGTTTCCGCTAAGAAGCTAGAGAAACTCAACCTCCATACCGCATGGGATTTGGTGTTGCACCTGCCGCTGCGTTATGAGGATGAGACGCACATCATGCCGATTAAGGATGCGCCGATCGGCGTGCCGTGTCAGGTCGAGGGCGAGGTCATCCATCAGGAAGTAACGTTCAAACCGCGCAAGCAGCTGATTGTCCAAATCGCCGACGGTTCCGGCAGCGTCCTTTTTCTGCGCTTCATCCACTTTTACGCCAGCAACCAGAAACAGATGGCGGTCGGCAAACGCATCCGCGCCGTGGGCGAAATCAAGCACGGGTTTCACGGCGACGAGATGATTCATCCCAAAATCCGCGATGCCGAGGGCAGCGGTTTGGCAGAAAGCCTCACGCCGATTTATCCGACCGTAAACGGTTTAAATCAACCCACTTTGCGCCGCATCATTCAGACGGCGTTGGACGTTACGCCGCTGCACGACACGCTGCCCGATGATTTATTGGATCGTCTGAAACTGCCGCACCTCGCCGAAAGCCTGCGCCTTTTGCATTCGCCGCCGCCGAGTTTCACCATCCACCAGCTTTCCGACGGCGCGCTGCCCGCATGGCAGCGGCTCAAATTCGACGAACTTTTGGCACAACAGCTTTCCATGCGGCTGGCGCGGCAGAAGCGTGTCAGCGGCACGGCGGCGGCATTGGGCGGCGACGGCACGCTGACCCAAGCCCTGAGCCACGCCCTGCCGTTTGCCCTGACCGATGCACAAGAAAGAGTCGTGTCCGAAATCCGCCGCGATATGGCGCAAACCCATCCTATGCACCGCCTGCTGCAAGGCGATGTCGGCAGCGGCAAAACCATCGTCGCCGCCTTGTCTGCGCTGACCGCCATCGAATCCGGCGCGCAGGCGGCCGTGATGGCGCCGACCGAAATCCTTGCCGAACAGCATTTCATCAAGTTCAAACAATGGCTCGAACCTTTAGGACTCGAAGTCGTCTGGCTCTCCGGCAGCCAGCGCAAAAAAGCCAAAGACGAAGCCAAAGCCAAACTCGCCGACGGTACCGTCAAAATCGCCGTCGGCACGCACGCCCTGTTTTCAGACGACGTCGAGTTCCAAAATTTGGGCTTGGTGATTGTGGACGAACAACACCGCTTCGGCGTCGCCCAACGCCTCGCCCTCAAAAACAAAGGGCGCGACGTCCACCAGCTGATGATGTCCGCCACCCCTATCCCGCGCACGCTCGCCATGAGTTTCTTCGCCGATTTGGACGTGTCCGTCATCGACGAATTGCCGCCCGGACGCACCCCGATTAAAACCCGCCTCGTCAACAACGTCCGCCGCGCCGAAGTCGAAGGCTTCGTCCTCAACATCTGCCGCAAAGGGCAGCAGGCATACTGGGTCTGCCCGCTGATTGAAGAAAGCGAAACCCTGCAACTGCAAACCGCCACCGAAACCCTAGCCCAGCTTCAGGCAGCCTTGCCCGAACTCAACATCGGCTTGGTACACGGGCGCATGAAAGCTGCCGAAAAAGCCGAAGTCATGGCAGAGTTTGCCGCAGGCCGTCTGAACGTCTTGGTCGCCACCACCGTCATCGAAGTCGGCGTAGATGTACCCAACGCCGCCCTGATGGTGATCGAACACGCCGAGCGCATGGGCTTGGCGCAGCTGCACCAATTACGCGGACGGGTAGGGCGCGGCGCGGCAGAAAGCGTGTGCGTCCTCCTGTTTGCCGAACCCTTGAGCGAACTTGCCAAAGCGCGGCTGAAAGTCATCTACGAACACACCGACGGCTTTGAAATCGCCCGCCAAGACCTCAACATCCGCGGCCCCGGCGAATTTCTCGGCGCGCGCCAAAGCGGCATCCCCATGCTGCGTTTCGCCAATCTTGAAGAAGACCTGCACCTCTTGGAACAAGCGCGCGAAATCGCGCCCATGTTAATCGAGCAAAACCCTGAAATCGTTGAAGCGCATTTGGCAAGATGGCTTTCCAGCAGGGAAGGTTATTTGGGCGTATAAAATTTGCATGAAAAGAAAAAGGCCGTCTGAAAACAGACGGCCTTTGGTTTGGCTGGATAGAGGTTTAGAAACCTTGTGCCAACATAGCATCGGCTACTTTGACAAAACCGGCAATGTTCGCACCGTTGACATAGTTTACTTTGTCGCCGACTTTGCCGTATTTCAGGCAGGATTCGTGGATGTTGTGCATGATGTCGAACAGGCGTTGGTCGACTTCTTCACGGGTCCAAGACAGGCGGATGGCGTTTTGGCTCATTTCCAAACCTGAAGTTGCTACGCCGCCGGCGTTGGAGGCTTTGCCCGGAGCGTAGAGGATGCCGGCTTTGATAAATTGTTCGACCGCGCCTAAAGTTGACGGCATGTTCGCACCTTCGGCAACCACATAGCAACCGTTTGCCAGCAGGATTTTGGCAGCGTCTGCGTCCAATTCGTTTTGGGTGGCGCAAGGCAGGGCGACTTCGGCCGCGATGTTCCACGGTTTTTGGTTTTCAAAGTATTGCAGACCTTGTTCTTTGGCGTAAGTGGCCACGCGTTCGCGGCGTACTTCTTTCAGCTCGATCAAAGCAGCCAGTTGTGCTTCGGTCATACCGCTGTCAGGGAAGAGGACAAAGCCGTTGGAGTCGGAAACGGTCAATACTTTTGCACCCAGTTGGATGGCTTTTTCGGCAGCGTATTGCGCCACGTTGCCGGAGCCGGAAATCAATACGCGTTTGCCTTCAATGCTGTCGTTGCGGGTTTCCAACATGGCTTGGGCAAAATACACGCAGCCGTAGCCGGTGGCTTCAGGGCGAATCAGGCTGCCGCCCCATTCGAGGCCTTTGCCGGTCAGGACGGAAGCAAATTCGTTGCGGATTTTTTTGTATTGGCCAAACAGATAGCCGATTTCGCGGCCGCCTACGCCGATGTCGCCGGCAGGAACGTCGGTATCGGCACCGATGTGGCGGTAGAGTTCGGTCATAAAGGCTTGGCAGAAGCGCATTACTTCGGCATCGGATTTGCCTTTAGGGTCAAAGTCGGAACCGCCTTTGCCGCCGCCCATAGGCAGGGTGGTCAGCGCGTTTTTGAACACTTGTTCAAAGGCGAGGAATTTCAACACGCCCAAATCGACGGTCGGGTGGAAACGCAAACCGCCTTTGTAAGGACCGATGGCGGAACTCATTTGAATGCGGTAGCCGCGGTTGACTTGAACTTGGCCTTTGTCGTCCATCCAAGTGACGCGGAACATAATCACGCGTTCAGGTTCAACAATACGCTCAAGCAGACTTTGTTGGGTGTATTTCGGGTTTTTCGCCAAAAACGGATCCAAACTCATGAACACTTCTTCAACGGCTTGGTGGAAGGGTTCTTGGTTGGGGTTGCGTTGTTTAAGATTGGTAAACAGGGTGTTCAGGTCAGTCATTTTTCAACTCCTATCGAGTGAGATGTTTCAATATTTATGTTTCGAAATATAACTGTAAAAAATTTACTTGCCAAGAAAAAATTTAGCCAGATTGTTGACATTATTTTTTTACCAATTTGTAAAATTAGAATTATATTTTTAGTTTGATTAAAAATTATGGTTTATATTTTACATATTAAAAATAATAAGCTATAAAATTTCAAGTAATTAAACTAGAAAATTTCAAAATTTTTTTGTAAAAATTTTATTTGGCTCAAATTTTCGTGTAAATAAATGCTAAATTGTCAACATTATTAACGAATATACGCTAAGCCTAGAGGAAGGGTTGGCCCATTGCAGACAGAGAGGCAGGCCGTCTGAAAATTCGGTACAATACGCATCAAATTCCCACAACACATACATTAAGGAAACCCATGAAAGCCTATCACGACCTTATGCGCCATGTCCTCGACAATGGTATCGACAAATCCGACCGTACCGGCACCGGCACGCGTTCCGTGTTCGGTTACCAAATGCGTTTTGATTTGAGTGAAGGCTTTCCGCTGTTGACCACCAAAAAACTGCATCTTCGCTCAATTATTCATGAGCTGCTTTGGTTTCTCAAAGGCGATACCAACATCAAATACCTGAAAGACAACAACGTTTCCATTTGGGACGAATGGGCGGATGAAAACGGCGATTTAGGCCCGGTTTACGGCTACCAATGGCGCAGCTGGCCCGCACCCGACGGCCGTCATATCGACCAAATTGCCAATGTGGTGGAACAAATCAAGAAAAATCCCGACTCGCGCCGCCTGATTGTGTCCGCATGGAATCCGGCTTTAGTCGACGAAATGGCTTTACCGCCTTGCCACGCGCTGTTTCAGTTTTACGTTGCCAACGGCAAACTGTCCTGCCAGCTTTACCAGCGCAGCGCCGATATCTTCCTTGGCGTACCGTTCAACATCGCCAGCTACGCATTGTTGACCATGATGATGGCGCAAGTGTGCGGCCTGGAAGCCGGTGAGTTTATCCATACGTTTGGCGATGCCCATTTGTACAGCAACCATATCGAGCAGGCTCAACTGCAATTAAGCCGCGATTTCCGAAGCCTGCCGACCATGAAAATCAACCCTGAAGTCAAAGACTTGTTTGCCTTCAAATTTGAAGACTTCGAGTTGGAAGGCTATGATCCGCATCCGCACATCAAAGCCGCCGTGTCGGTGTAATCCAAGCTAAAAAACAAAAGGCCGTCTGAAACTTCAGACGGCCTTTTTATTTGATTTGAATCGTCAGATTTTCTCTCAACGGATCAGCGTATTTCCGTTAAAATACGCCTTCTTTTCCGATTCGAAACATTGCCATGCGCCTGACCCACATCAAACTCTCCGGCTTTAAATCTTTTACCGACCCGACCACGATTCATGTGCCGGGGCAGCTTGTTGCGGTTATCGGGCCGAACGGTTGCGGCAAGTCGAATGTGATTGACGCGGTGCGCTGGGTGTTGGGCGAGGCTTCGGCGAAGCAGCTTCGTGGCGAGAGTATGCAGGACGTGATTTTTAACGGTGCGGCAACGCGCCGTCCTGCGCCGAGGGCTTCGGTGGAGCTGGTGTTTGACAATAGTGACCACAGTTTGCAGGGGGCGTGGGGGCAGTATGCCGAGGTGAGTATCAAGCGGCAGCTGACGCGTCAGGGCGAATCGACTTATTTCATCAACAATCAGATCGTGCGCCGCCGCGACATTACCGATTTGTTCTTGGGTACGGGCGTGGGCGCGCGCGGTTATGCCGTTATCGAGCAGGGGATGATTTCGCGCATCATCGAAGCGCGGCCGGAGGAGTTGCGCGCCTATATCGAGGAGGCGGCGGGCGTGTCCAAATATAAGGAACGCCGCAAGGAAACGGAAGGCCGTCTGAAAGACACACGCGAGCATTTGCAGCGTTTGGGCGATTTGCAGAACGAATTGGCGCGTCAGGTGGAAAAGCTGGAGAAACAGGCGGAAACCGCCGAACGCTACAAATCCCTGACTGCGCAGTTGAACCAACAACAGGATTTGCTTGATTACGCCCAATGGCAGCAATCGCTTGCCGCCGCAGATAAGGCAACCGCGCAGCATCAATCTTTGCAGGCGCAGCAGGACGAAACCGCCGCGCAGGTTCAGGCGTTAAACGACGAAGTACACGCCTTGCAGACTGCCGAACAGTCGCAGCAACAGGCGGTACATGAACTGAGCAACAAACGCGGCGTGTTGCGCGAGCAGATTGCCCGTTTGGAAGAACAAATCCGCCATCAGCAAAACCTGCATCAACGCATCGAACGCGACAAGCAGGCGGCGCAGGCGCAGATGCAGCGCATCCATCAGGAGCAGCAGCAAATCCGTGTGCAGCTTGAAGAAAACGAGTTGCAGGCGGAAGAAAAGCAAACCGAATTGGCGGAATGGGCGATGCAGGTTGCCGAACACGAAGAGCGTCTGCCCGAATTGGAAGAAGCCCAAGCCACGCTTAACGCCGCCTTCCAAACCCAGCAGGACGAGGCAAACCGCATCCGCCGCGAACTGGCGTTGAAGCAGCAGCAGCTTGCCCATGCCGAACAAACCGTTGCCAAGCACGAAGAGCGCAAAGGTCGTCTGAAACAGGAAAACCAAACCCTGAACCTGCCCGACGAAGCCGAAACCGCCGCCGCGCAGGAAGCCGCCGTCTTGTTGCAAAGCCAGCAAGAGCATTACGAAGAACAAATCATTGCCGCCGAAGAAGCCTTGCACGCCGCCCGCGAGGCGTTTCAGACGACCTCGAGCCGCTTCCAAAGCCTGAAGCAGCAACACATCACCTTGCAGGCGCAGCAGCAGGCGTTGTCGCAAATCCTGTCGCAACAGCAGGAAGCCGCCGACTTCTGGCAGGCAACAGACCACGCCGCCGCGCCGCAACTGTGGCAACACATCACCGCGCCCGCCGAGTGGCAGCACGCCTTGTCCGTCATCCTTGCCGAACGCCTGCACGCCCGTAGCGTACCGTCTGGCTTCGTGCCGCCCGCGCCGTTGCCGCAGGGGCAGGCGGCATGGCTTTCAGACGACCTCTCCGGCGGCATCAAAAAATCCCTGCCCGTACAGGCATTGCTGAACCAAATCCAAGCGCAGCCGCCGTTTCAGACGGCATTGCACCACTGGCTCGACGGCGTATTGTGCGCGCCCGATTTGGGCTACGCCCTCGCGCATCAAAACGATTTGGGCGCACACCAAATCTGGCTCACGCCCGAAGGCCATCAGGTCGATAAGGTCAGCGTCCTGCTCTATGCCAAACCCGCGCAGGAAAGCCTGATTGCCCAAAAAGCGCGCCTCGACGGCATTGCGTCCGAACTGGAAAACCTCGCCCCCGAACTCTCCGCCGCCGAAGCCGCGTTCAAACAGGCGGAAGCCGCCGTGCGCTCGTCTGAAGTGCAACATAAAAACCTGATGCAGCAGCAACAGCAGCACACGCGCCAATACAGCCAAGCGCAGCAACGCGCCGCCGAACTTCTGGCGCGCACCAACCAAGGGCAAATCCGCCGCGAACACATCGAGCGAGAACTGGCGCAGTTGGCGGAAGAGCAGACCGTGTTGCAACATACTTCAGACGGCCTCGCAGACGACATCGCTACTTTGCAGGAAGCTGCCGCCGAACTCGAACACCAACAGCAAACCACCGCACACAGCCGCCAAGAGCAGCAAGGCCGTCTGAAACAGGCGCAGCTTGCCCTGTTGGAAGCCAACCGCCAATACGGGCTGGCCGAAGTCGCCGTCCACAAACTCAACCAGCAAAAACAAAACTACCAGCAGCAAATCGCCCGGCTCGAACAGCAAACCCTGGACTGGCAGGAACGCCAGCAAGAGCTTGCCCTCGCCTATGAAACCGAGTTCCAAAACGACGAGCAGCACATCAAGCTCGACGAGCTGACCGAAGCCGTACACACGCTGGACGAAGAATACATCGCCGTGCAGGAAAAACTTGCGCAGATTCAGGAGCAGGGCAGGGAGCAATACGCCCGCGTACAAACCCTGCAAACCAAGCTGCCGCAGCTTCAGGCCGCCACCCAAACCGCCCTGTTGCAGCAGCAGGAAGCCCTGATCAACGCCAAACGCTACCATCAAAACCTGACCGAACGCGCCGCCGATTTGGACGCGCTCGAAGCGTTGGCGAAAGAATCGCCGAAAGTATTGAACAGCAGCATCAGCAGCCTCACCCAGCAAATCGAAGCCCTCGGCGCCGTCAACCTCGCCGCCCTGCAAGAACTCGAAGAAGCACGCGAACGCGACGGCTACTACCGCAGCCAGAGCGAAGACGTGCTGGCTGCCATCACCCTTTTGGAAGAAGCCATTGCCCAAATCGACGACAAAACCAAAGAGCGTTTCAAAGAAACCTTCGACGCCGTCAACGGCAAAGTCCAAACCTTCTTCCCGACCCTGTTCGGCGGCGGCGAAGCCACCCTCAAAATGATAGGCGACGACCTCCTGACCGCCGGCGTGTCCATCATGGCGCGCCCGCCCGGCAAGAAAAACAGCACCATCCACCTCCTCTCCGGCGGCGAAAAAGCCCTAACCGCCATGAGCCTCGTGTTCGCCCTGTTCAGCCTCAACCCCGCCCCCTTCTGCCTTCTGGACGAAGTCGACGCCCCGCTGGACGATGCCAACACCTCGCGTTTCTGCAACCTGGTCAAAGAAATGTCGGCGCAAACCCAGTTCCTCTACATCTCCCACAACCGCTTGACCATGGAAATGGCAGAGCAGCTGGTCGGCGTAACCATGCAGGAAAAAGGCGTATCACGCGTCGTCGCCGTGGACATTAAACAGGCGTTGGAAATGGCCGAACCGAATTGAGGTAAGAATAAAGGTTGCAGATTAAGAAATTCTGATGGTTGGTTATAAAATTAAGTGGATCTGAATGGGGGGACTTTAATCTTTCCTTGAAGCAATAAAAAGGTCGTCTGAAAACTATATCCAAAGTTTTCAGACGACCTTTTATTCGCTTTCACTTTAAAACTGTTTGGAAATGTCGATAAACAAGCGATGCTGGTTTTGACGGTAGTAGAAATGATTGCTGTGGACATGTGTCCAACTCCAGTTCAGGCGTGGAGTGAAGCCTTTCCAGGACAACTTTTTATGGCCTGCTGACAAATGGACGTAGGTTTCACGGTCATTTCGTTTGATATTGAAAATATCTTCTGCCTGATAACGACGGTACTGCACGGTAGTATTGAGAGAAGTGACAAGTTTGCCTGACTTACCCCATGCTTTTGTCCAGCCAGCACGCAGATTTTCGTATTTATAGGCATCAGAGCGGTCACGCGCACTGTTGTATCCTTTGCCTACGCCAAATACGAAATATTCACCACCTCGACGATAATAGAGGGCTGATATAGAGGCAATATGGTTTGCACCGTTTAAGAATTTTCTTTCCTTATGTTTACGGTAGCCGGATTGCCATGCACCAAATATTTGCCATTTGGGTGATAACACACGTGAATAGCGCAAAATACCGCCTGATGTATTGGAGTAGGGCTCTGTACCATACCAGCGCCTCTCATAAAATGGCGATAAGGAGATTTCCTGAGCATGATTACGCCAGCCGGCACCGGTTTCAGCGCGCGCAGTCAAATCATCATAATCGTGTGCATCCCAATAAAATTTACCGCCAGCAGAAAGGTTGTTTTTCCAGACCCAATGACCATTGAGCGGAGTATTCTTTTGTGCAGAAACATCGTAGGCAATACCGTTTGCTGTACGAGGCGCTTCAAACTCAAAACCTCCGTATACACGTTCGCGCGGTGTTCGGGCAATATTATTGTCGCGAACGTAGGAAATATTACCGTCAAAATTCCAAGATTTATCTTTCTTTAGAAATTTATCAAATTCATTCAAGTATTGCAGTGTTGGTTCAGGTAGGTCGGGAGTTTTGCGGACTTCCTGTAACTCTTTTGCTGCGTCACGCATTTTTCCGTCTTGTGAAAGGGTTAATGCTAATTGTAGGCGTACAGGAGAGTAGTCAGGATGATTGGCAAGGATATTCCGCAAATCCTGTTCTGCTGCTTTGTACTTTCCATCTGCACGGGAAAGAATAGCACCTGCATAGGAAGCCATGGTTTCGTCGTGTCCGGTCATGCGACGATAGAGTGGCAATAGGAAACGGATGTTGTCAATATTTTGGCGAGCAAGGGCGGTATCCATTGCATCGGTTAAGATTTCAGGTTGTTGGAGCAATTCTTCTGATGACATGGAAATTGATTGTTGCTCAACCTGATTGTCTTCTTGCAGAGTTTGTTTTTCAGCCTGGCGGATTTGATTATGGTTTAGATCGGGCTGAATTTCATCGTGTGGTGTGGGCGCAGCTGAGGCATAGTGTACCGCAGCGCATAAAATTAAAGCCAAAGTTGGATAGCGCATATTTTTTATTTCGTTTTGGGGCGTTTGAACATGGTAAAAATTCTTTCAGACGGCCTCTTGGTAAAACAAACCGTCCGGCGACGCCGGACGGTTGAAAACGGCAGATTATTGTTTTTTCGCGCCGAAAGAGCCTTGGTAAACACCACCATCATGCTCTGCACTAAAGACACCACCTAGTTCTGCAGCTTTAGGGCCAAAGAAATTCCCCTTCATACGGATACCGTCTTGCTCGCCGCTGAAGGATGAGCCGGAAATTTTACCGGAAACAGGAATATCATTTACATAACCAATCAGGCCTGAGATGGTTTTACGACCGAAATCAACATTAAATTTAGATGTGCTTGTTGTATAAGCTGCACCTTGAAGCAGAATAGCATCACCGACATAAGATGCTTTACCAGAAGTTGGCATAGCATCTGCACCACTAGTTGGCGTAATATTACCAATAGCAAAAGAATCATGATGAAGTGTTGGTTGATAAGTAGGGCTAATAATGCCGACAGTTTGTGCACCGAATTGAACATGGCTGTATTTACGTCCGCTCAAGACAGTTTGACGGGTAGACATTTTATCTTCGGTAGGAGCAGTTTCTCTATAGAAGATAAATGCTGCATTGGCTTTTGATAAATCAATTTTACGGCCGTCAATGGTAACACTAGCATTCATCTTGCCTTGAGGAGTAACGTATTTTGCAGTGTTATAGGATGCATTTGTTGAAGTCATTGCATTACCGCCAACAGCTGTGCTAGGTGTTGGTTGAGACGGAGTGGTCGGTTTAGCCGGAGTTGTAGGAGTGGTCGGTTTAGCCGGAGTTTCAGGAGTAGTCGGTTTAGCTGGAGTTTCAGGAGTAGTTGGTTGAGCTGGAGTCGTAGGAGTAGTCGGTTTAGTTGGAGTAGTCGGTTTAGTTGGAGTAATTGGATTAGTTGGGTTGATATCTGGACCGCTCTCACCATTGCTACTACATGCAGTTACTGCGAACAAAGCGGCACAAACCAAAGCTGTCGTTTTGATTTTTGTGTTCATAAGTTTGAATCCTTAAATATTTGAATATCGGTTAAATCTAGTTAATGACTTTTACGGTCGAAAAAAATTTTACAACAAATACATACACAAACAAACAGATAAGATAGAAAGTGTAGGGGGAAACTATTAGGAAGATAATGATATTTAAATATTTATTTTATGAAATTAAGATGTTATGCATTTTGATATTTTTAAATATTTTTTTGATGTTGTAGGAAAGATACAATATATAAAACAGAATGTTATCAAAAATTAAGAGGAATTGAGTCAGGGTAATATGTATAGTCTTACGTAATAGAGTGTCAAATGCTTTTATTTAATAAACTGTTTAGAGTGCGCTTCAAGTTTGTTTATATTTTTTAAGAGATACATTAAGTCTTTGAAAATATACTTTTAAATTTGGCAGGACTATATTTTCTAATATTCAAATTGGGTATATTTAATTGCATCAATAAATCTATTTTATTGACGATTAAATGGGGTATTTGAGTAGTTTGGATTCATTTTATACATGGTGCTTATTTCTATCTGGATGGATAGCGTCAGAGAAGCATGTTTTGAACATGGCAAATTGAAGTGTTTTTATTTGTAATGAAAAACTGCCATCGTGCATTAAATATGCAGGAGGCAGTTTTTTTAAAGTTGGCTTGCTATATTTGAAATTTTGATAAAAAAGCTTTGATATAAAAGGCTTTTAATCTGATATAAATATTATTATTCTTTCGACGTATTATCTTTGGCTCGTTGAGGCTGCCCCGAGCGTTGGTTGCTGCGGTTGACGGCATCGCGCCATGCTTTGCGTTCGGCTTCGATTTTGGCGGCTACTTCGTGAACCATGGTTTCTTGTTTTTTGACGGCCGGCTCTTTGGGTGTATTGTCGGAAAAGTGGAGTCCGTACCACAAGGCGGCGAAAATGCTGCAGACGAAGATCACGGCAATCAGGCCGACGATGGCTTGTTTGCCAGCGAGGGGTTTTTCGGGGGGAGGGACGAGGACATCGAAGCAGTCGGCGCAATCGAGGGCGAAGCAGACATTTTCAGCTTCTTTGCGGCCGCGCCGGCCTTCTGTGATGTTGAAGGAGATATGTTGCCCTTCGGCCGGAAGGCGGGTAAGGGTAGTGAAGGCGGCAAGGGCAAGAAAGATTTCTTGGCCTGTGTCTTCTATGGTAGCGGCGCCGAAGCCGCGCTTGCTGTTCCAGCGAGTAATCGTTCCGTAATAGCGCATAATGTATGTGGGGATATTATTATAGGTAACAGTTTTTCTTTTGACTGATTTTAAATCAAAAAGTTTAGTTATTGTCTTAATTTTACACTAGATTTGGCTTGTTGGAAGAAGGCGGGCCGTCTGAAGGATTTCAGACGGCCTGCATGGTTTATGCCTATTTATTAAGCACTTTTTGGAAGGTGTCGATCAGGTGTTGCGCTATGGCTCGGCTGCCGAATTGTTGCAGGCAATCTTGGCGCAAACGGACGGGATCGTAGTGTGCATGGTTTTCGTAGAGGGTGAGCAATGCTTTGGTTAGTTCTGGTATGTTTTCGATTGGCACCAGCAGGCCGTTGTCGGAAGTGACGATGGATTCGGGGCCGCCGCAGCGTGTGGCGATAACGGGCAAACCTTGCGACAGTGCTTCGATATAGACGACGCCGAAAGTCTCGGTACGGCTGGCGAGGACGAATGCGTTGCTGTGGCGCATGAGGTCTAGGGTTTGGTCGGTGGTCAATGCGCCGGTAAAGGTAACGGCGTGGTTGATGCACAAGTCGCTTGCCAGTTGTTTCAGACGGCCTTCTTCTGCGCCGCCGCCGCCGATTTTGAGTTTGAGTTGCGGATAGGTTTTGAGTGCTTCGGCAAAAGCAGGCAGGAGCAGGTCGTGGCCTTTGAGGTGGCGCAGGTGGGAGACGCTGCAGAAGGTGAAGTCTTGATGGTTTTTTTCGGGGAATTCGAAATCCTGTTCAAAATTGCCGCCCAGCATATTGGGCAGGTATTGCCAGTCTGTACCGGCGTAGGTTTTTTCGAGAATGCGGCAGAAATCACGGCTGACGGCGAACCGTGCCGCGCTGTGGCGCACGGCTTCGTGCATGGACGGCCATTGGTTTTTGCGGACAAGGCCGCGTGAGATGGCGCTGCTGTGTTCGGTAATCACATAGGGAATGCCGTATTTTTTGAAGATGGCGCAGGCCAAAATGGCGGCGTAGTTGACGCAATGGGCGTGAATTACGTCGGGTTTGCCGTTGTCGGCGATGTAGGCTTCAAAAGCTTTCATGCCTGCGTTGACCCAGCGGATGCGGTCGATGTCGACAACCGGGCAGCGCGGGAAGAAATACATGCTGTCGTAGGCGTAAGTGTTGAGTCCGCCTTGCTGATGGCGGCGCAGGCCGTAGAAGCGCGAGAAGATGGTTTTCGGCTGGCTTCTCAAGTAGCGGAACATGGGAACGACCATGCCGATTTTCATACCTTCGCGTTGCAGGGCTTGGGCTTGGAGGCGGAAAAAGATTCCGTCCACGTCGGTTTCGGAAGAGGGGTACCAAGAGGGGATGACGACAATATGCATGATGTGTTTTTTATAGAAGTAGATAACGGCGAGGCCGTCTGAAAAGAAAAGATATCTTTCAGACGGCCTTTTGTATATTTAGTTCAATCAGTTGCCGGCAACCGTCATTTTGGAAACCAAGACGGAGCCGATTTGGTTGGACGAACGGCGTAATGCGTCGTCTGCCACGCCGATAATGTCGCGGTACATATCCTTCAAACGTCCGGCAATGGTGATTTCCTGAACCGGATAGGCAATGACGCCGTTTTCCACCCAAAATCCGGCCGCGCCGCGCGAGTAGTCGCCAGTAATGGTGTTGACGCCTTGTCCCATCAATTCGGTAACCAGCAAACCTGTCCCCATTTCTTTCAACAGGTCGGCCTGCGTGGCGTGGGTGTGGTTCAGATACAGATTGTGCGCGCCGCCGGCGTTGCCCGTTGTCTTCATGCCGAGTTTTTTCGCGCTGTAACTGCTGAGGAAATAGCCTTCGACGACGCCGTCTTTCACCACAAAACGCGGCTGCGTAGCCACGCCTTCGGCATCGAAATAAGTGCTGCGGAACGAGCGCAGGATATGCGGTTCTTCACGAAGGCTGAGAAACTCGGGCAGCACCTGTTTGCCGATGCTGTCAATCAGGAAGCTGCTTTGGCGGTAGAGCGCGCCGCCGCTGAGTGCGCCGATAAGGTGGCCGATTAAGCCGACGGCAACAGTGGTGTCGAACAGTACGGGATAGCTGCCGGTCGGAACGCTGCGGCTGTTCAGACGGCGTAAAGTCCGTTCGGCCGCAGTTTTACCGATGAGTTCGGGCGCATCCATGTCTTCGTGACGGCAGGAAGAATCGTACCAATAGTCGCGCTGCATGCCGTGTTCGTCGCTGGCGACTACGCTGCAAGAAATGCTGTGGTGCGTGCTTTGCTGGTGTGCGGCAAAGCCGTGGGTGTTGCCGTAAACGTATTGGTAATGGCCGGTATGAACCGATGCGCCTTCCGAATTTTCAATGCGTTTGTCCGTTGACAGCGCGGCCTGTTCGCATTGCTTGGCCAAATCAATGGCGGATTCGGTACTCAAATCCCATTCGTGGTAGCGGTCGAGGTCGCCGATATGGGTTGCCATCAAGGCAGCGTCGGCAAGGCCGGCGCAATCGTCTTCGGCGGTATAGCGCGCAATATCGATGGCGGCCTTGACCGTATCTTGCAGGGCGCGTTCGGAGAAGTCGGCAGTGCTGGCGCGGCCTTTGCGTTGGCCGACATAGACCGTAATGTCTAAAGATTTGTCTTGTTGGAACTCGATTTGTTCGATTTCGCCCAGGCGCACGCTGACGCTTTGGCCGAGCGACTCGCTGAAATCGGCTTCGGCCGAGGTGGCGCCGGATTGTTTGGCCAAATCCAGCGTGTGTCCGCACAAGCGCAACAGCTCGTCCGGTGTGTGATTAAACAGCATAAAAAGGTTTCCTGACAGGGTTTTGCGGCATTTTAACCGTTTCAGACGGCCACTGCAAAAATCGCACGGAAAGGCCGTCTGAAAACTGATAAAATAGGCAGATTCAGAAAATCAGGTAAACACAATGTTTGAACAAGAAGACGAATGGGTCAGCAAAACCCAAATGAAAAAGCAGATGAACGATTTGCAGGCTTTGGGTATGGAATTGACCAAGCTCTCCAGCGATACGCTGAAAAAAATCGGCTTGGACGAAGACTTGTTTGAAGCCATCGCCACCTATAAAAAAATCACGTCCAACAGCGCGCTCAAACGCCAAGCCCAATTTATCGGCCGCCTGATGCGCGATACCGACCCCGCACCCATCGAAGCCTATTTGGCGAAACTGCGCGGTGACAATACGGCGCACAATGCCTTTTTGCAACGCGTCGAGCAGGCACGTACCCGACTGTTGGCAGACGATGGCGCGATTACCCAATTTATGGCCGATTTTCCGCAAGCCGACGCCGGTAAATTGCGCACTTTAATCCGCAACACCAAAAAAGAGCAGGAACAAAACAAACCGCCGAAAAACTTCCGCGCGCTGTTCCAAGAAATTAAAGCGGTGATGGAGGCCGGTCAATCCGATGCTTCAGAAGAAGGGCAGGATTGGGAGGAATAAACCTTAAGGCCGTCTGAAAACGGATTGCGGTTTTCAGACGGCCTGTATCGTAATACCGAAGGAGGATGACCATGAAATTTCGCCGCTTTGTACCCGCTTTGTTAATCAGTGTACTAACCCTGAATGGTTGTACTGCCTTTCTTTGGGGAGGGAATAACCCGTTCCATAAAACGACAACCGAAAAAACCGTTGCCAAAGACAATATTCAAGCATTTGGCGTGGTTGCCAAAGACAATACGCAATTGGAAACAGGTAGCTTGGTCATGATGGGCAAAAAATATTGGTTTGTCGTTAATCCTAAAGATTCGGCCAAGTTGAAGGCGGTCTTGGATGTTAAATTGGACAAACAGTTTCAAATGGTTCAGCAAAACCCAAGATATGCGTATAAGGCTTTGCCGGTCGAATTGAAATCCCCTGAAGCGCAAACTTTCCGCTCGAATTTCTGCCTGCGTTACGATACTCAAAAAGTTGCCGAGATTGCCAAGTTGAAACAGCTGGCGTTCAAGCCGGTCGAACTCGATGACGAAACTGTCTACACACGGTGTATTTCTACCGAAGGTCATTATTACGCAACGCCGAAAAATGTTGCTGAAGACCGCCGTTTTGATACTGCCGTCCCGGTCAGAATTTATTATACGGAAACCAAAAAAAGCACAGACGTTCAGAAGTTGACGGAGAATATCCTGCAAACACCATTTACATTGGCTTTGGACGCAGTCGGCGCAGTGATAGCAGTCCCCTATGTCGTAGTCAGTGAAATTATCGATGCTTCACGCAAATAATATCCAAGGCTGTCATCCCTGCAGGGGATAGAAAAAAGGCACATCCCATGCTTTTATAAGCGTGAATTAGAATCACCTTGAAATTAAATATTTTGAGATACATTATGAAATGTTGATAGAGATTTTTCTTATGACCAATATATGACCAATAATAGTAAAATTCGAATGACAAACAAAAATAGAAGTCTTTATAAAGGATTAATTATGCAATTAAGAAACTTAGCAGTATTACCAATTGTTATGTCACTTGTGTTTTTATCAGCTTGCGAAGTAAGTAACCATGAAAAACATTCTGAAATCCAACAATCAACCTCAAAAGGAAAAAGCAAAATGCAACCCCAAAGTCCTATGCTGAAAGAAATTTTTGCCAGTGAAAAGTACATCGAACCCGGTCAGTCCAAAGATGTAAGCCATATTGTTGCTAAATATCTCCCGATTGGTTCTTCTAAAAAGGAGGTAATTGAAAAATTGACCGAGATGAATCAACACTACAGCGATAAAGGACATATTATCTACGCAGGCTATGGCAAACAGATTCACCCGATGATTCCTAATCCAGAGGTAATGATTGAATTAAAATTTAACGCTTCTGGCTATCTGGAAAATATCGATAGTGAATTCTATTATGCTCAATAACAATAGGAGAATATAAATGGCAAACGAAAAAATTGAAGTCGGCTATCGGCATATCGGCACATTTGCGAATGTAGATTATCACCACAAATTTCTACTCTATACTGATAAAACGGGACAACAATATACTATCAGTGGATGGGTGGGTAAAGAAATTTCCCCACAACTTCCTTTGGGAAAAATCCATATTGAAACCGGCTTACCAAAGAATATTGGTTTACCATATAATGCCCAAAATCCGGATAATTTCAATAATAGGAAAACTGCTTGGTATAAAAGTTTAGATAAAGAACCTATTTCTCCACAAAAGCAATACCGCGAGCTAATCGCTGAAGCTCCTGATTTATCAGCCAAATGGGCTGAAATGGTACGCAATGCTCAAAGCAAGAACAATATCTATCCTTATGATTACTTAAGGCAAAATTCCAATACCCTTGCCGATACCTTATTGCGTGAAGCAGGCTTTCCTGAGCCTGAAAAAGATGGAATATTCCAACATCTTGCCCCAGGTTCGGGAAATAAGCTGAATAAGAGTCTTGTGCCGAAAGATCCTGAGGATCCGCATATCTCCGACATCAAAGATTTGAGTTATCTTGATGAAGAGAAACTCAGAGGAAATCCTCAGTACACCATGCAAATTCAAGAAGAAACATCTCACCATGTCGAAACAGCGGCAACAACCGACAATCCCAAGCCTCAATCCAAATACGAAGAAACTATGGCGATGCTGCAAGGATTATTGAATGATACCGACGGTTCGTATGCAAAAAAACTTTTGGCTGATAATCCTGACAAAGTGGCCAGTTTCAATGAAAGAGTCCAACAGACTTTAGAAGAAGAGTGGCAACAACAGCTTGTTGCTCAAGAAAACCAAAATATTCAACAAGAAAAACAACGAGGCTTCTCTCGTTCTGTCTGAAGCAAACATTACTCTGACTAATGTAGCTTGAGGGGTCGTCTGAAAAACGGTTTTCAGATGACTTCATCCTTTTACAATATCCCTTTCAAATATACAAAACTATCCTTGATTTCCACATCATGTCCGTCAAAATCCAAACACGTTCCATTAATCCGACTGTTTTCAACGACTTGCTCACTGCCGGTACCGATCCTTTGATTGCGCGGCTGTGTGCTGCGCGTGATGTGCAAAGTCCGGCCGAGTTGGATGACAAGCTTGCTGCGCTTTTGCCGTATCAAACGCTGACAAATTGCGAAGCCGCCGCCGGCCGTTTGGCAGATGCGGTTGAGCGTCAGGAAAAAATCCTGATTGTCGCCGACTACGATGCCGACGGAGCGACGGCGTGTGCCGTCGGTATGAGCGGTTTGGCGGCGATGGGGGCGAAAGTGGATTTTCTTGTGCCCAACCGCTTTGAACACGGCTACGGCTTAACGCCCGAGTTGGCCGAAATCGCGGCAGAGCAGGGTGTGGATTTATTGGTGACGGTAGATAACGGTATCGCCAGCATTGCAGGCGTGGCGCGTGCGCAGGAGTTGGGTTTGGATGTGATTGTGACCGACCACCATCTGCCTGCCGAGACCATACCCGACTGCATCATCGTCAATCCAAACCAAAAAGGCTGCGGTTTCCAAAGCAAAAGCTTGGCGGGCGTGGGCGTGATTTTTTATGTATTAATGGCTTTGCGTGCCGAACTGCGCCGCCGCAATTATTTTTCAGACGGCCTAAAAGAGCCGAATCTGGGCGACCTTTTGGATTTGGTCGCACTCGGTACCGTCGCCGATGTCGTCTCCCTCGACCACAACAACCGTATCCTTGTGTCGCAAGGTTTGAAACGGATGCGTTCGGGCAAAATGCGCCCGGGCATCCGCGCCTTGTTTGAAGTGGCGCGACGGGATTGGCGCAAGGCTCAGCCGTTTGATATGGGCTTTGCGTTGGGACCGCGCATCAATGCGGCCGGACGGCTGGACGATATGTCGGTCGGCATTGCCTGTTTGTTGGCGCGAGATGATGCCGAAGCGCAGGAACTGGCGGCCCAGTTAAACAACCTCAATATCGAACGTCGCGAAATCGAGCAGTCTATGCTGCAAGACGCGCTGAATGATTTTCCCGAAACCCTGCCTCCAGGGCAGACGACTTTGGTGGCGTATCGCGACGACTTCCATCAAGGCGTGGTCGGCATTGTTGCCAGCCGCCTCAAAGACCGTTTTTATCGTCCGACCATCGTGTTTGCGCCTGCCGACAATGGCGAAGTGCGCGGTTCGGGGCGTTCCATTCCCAATTTGCACCTGCGCGACGCTTTGGATTTGGTATCCAAACGCCACCCCGATTTGATTTTGAAATTCGGCGGACACGCGATGGCAGCGGGTTTGAGCATACTCGAACACAATATTCCCGCATTTCAGACGGCCTTTGAAGAAGCCGTGCGCGAGATGGTGTGCGAAGACGATTTGTCGCAAACCTATATTACCGACGGCAGCCTGCCTGCCCGCGATATTACGCTGGAACAGGCGCAGAACCTTGCCCGCCACGTTTGGGGGCAGGGCTTCGCGCCGCCGAGTTTTACCGACGAATTTCACGTTGTCCGCCAGCAGCCTCTAGGCGCGGAAGGCAAACATAAAAAAGTCTGGCTGCAAAAAGACGGCTACGAATTTGAAGCCATGTTCTGGCGTTGCAGTGAAGACATTCCCGAATACATCCGCACGGTGTACCGCCCCGTTGCCAACGAATGGCGGAATAATCTCGAATTGCAGCTTTATATCGACTACTGGGAAGCCGCGTAAACAAAGGCCGTCTGAATCATGAAGAAACAAAAAACTTGGCTCGGCTTTTCTTTGGCGCTGCTTGCCACCATGACTTGGGGTTCGCTGCCGGTAGCGGCGCAACAGGCCTTAAAAGCCGTTGATGCGCCCACGTTGGTGTGGATACGCTTTTTAGTGGCTTCGCTGGTGTTGTTTGCGTTGTTGGGACTGACCGGCCAGCTGCCGCGGCCGTCTGAATTTTCCAAGCAAACCTTATTTTTATTGGTACTGGGTATTATCGGTATTTCCGCCAACTTTGTGCTCGTTGCCATGGGTTTGCACTATATTTCGCCGACAACCACGCAGGTGTTGTGGCAACTCTCGCCCTTTACCATGATTTTGGTCGGCGTAGGCGTGTTTAAAGAAGCCTTTACGCGCTGGCAAAAAATCGGCTTGATGCTTTTGCTAACGGGTTTGGTCATGTTTTTCAACGACAAATTCGGCGAACTTCTCAGCTTGGGCAGCTACGCGGTCGGGGTAATCATGGCGGCTTCGGGTAGCATGATTTGGGTGTGCTACGGCGTGGCGCAAAAACTTTTGTCCAAACATTTCAATTCGCAACAAATCCTGCTCATGATTTATTTTTACAGCAGCTTTGTTTTCCTGCCGTTTGCCGAACCATCACAAATCGCCCATATCGGCAATCCGTTTTTATGGGGCTGCTTTATCTATTGCTGCTTGAACACGCTGATCGGCTACGGTTCATTCGGCGAAGCGCTCAACCATTGGGACGCTTCAAAAGTCAGTATTGTTACCACGCTGATACCCGTATTTACCATGATATTTTCCACCATCGGTCATTACCTTTCCCCTGATTATTTTGCCGCTTCGGATATGAATATCGTCAGCTATGTGGGTGCCATGGTGGTTGTGGCAGGAGCCTTGCTGGCTGTGGCCGGAGAGAAAGTGATGGGGCTTTTTTTGAGAAAGATATAAAGCATTTATTGCGAAACAGAATAAACAAGGCCGTCTGAAACAGGTTTCAGACGGCCTCTATATTTTCTAAATCAGATTACTGTGAATCACCGAATCAATAGAAGCCTTCGCGTTCTTCACGGGTGCTGATGTAGATATTTTTCACTTGAGTGTAGGCGGCGAGCATCATTTTGTGGGTTTCGCGGCCGATACCTGAAGTTTTGTAGCCGCCAAACGGCGCGCCGGCAGGCAGGCGGTTGTAGCAGTTTACCCAAACGCGGCCGGTTTCCAATGCGTTGGAAACACGCAGGCAGCGGTTGATGCCGGTACTCCACACTGCGCCGCCCAAGCCGTATTCGCTGTCGTTGGCCATTTTGATGACTTCTTCTTCGGTTTTGAATTTAATCACGGTGGCAACCGGGCCGAAGATTTCTTCTTGGGCAACGCGGGCTTCGTTGCTGCTGGCCTCAATCAAAGTAGGCTCGACAAATTCGCCTTTGCCCAATTCGCCTTCGATTTTTTTACCGCCGGTAATGATGCGGCAGCCTTCTTGTTCGCCGATTTTGACGTATTTCAAAATGGTCTCGAGTTGGCCGGCATTGACTTGCGAACCCATTTGGGTATCGTCTTCCCAAGGCAGGCCGACTTTGATTTTTTTGAATTCTTCAGCCAAAGCATTGACGAATTTGTCGTAAATGCCTTCTTGTACAAAAATGCGCGAACCGGCGCAGCACACTTGGCCTTGGTTGAACAAAATACCTTTTTGCGCGCCTTCGAGGGCTTTGTCGAAAGGCATATCGTCGAAGAAGATGTTGGCGGATTTACCGCCCAATTCCAAAGTGGACGGAATCAGCAATTCGGCGGCGGCGATGCCGACGCGGCGGCCGACTTCGGTTGAGCCGGTAAAGGCCAGTTTGTTGAAGCCTTTGTGGTGCAACATGTATTCGCCGGATTTGGAACCGCGGCCGGTAATCACGTTCAACACGCCTTTAGGCAGCAAGTGGTTGATTTTTTGAACGAAGGACAACAGGCTCAATGAAGTGCTGGAAGAAGGGTGGATGACGATGGTACAACCTGCGGCCAATGCCGGAGCGATTTTCCATGCGGCCATCAAGAATGGGAAGTTCCAAGGAATGATTTGGCCGACAACGCCGATCGGTTCGCGCAAAACGATGGATAGGTCTTCGGCGTCAAGCTGGGTTGCCGTGCCTTCTTCGCCGCGGATGACGCTGGCGAAATAGCGGAAATGGTCGGAAGCCAAAGGTACGTCGGCGGCGCGGGTTTCGCGGATGGGTTTGCCGTTGTCCAAGGTTTCTTGCAGGGCGAACAATTCGGCGTTTTCGTCAATTACATCGGCGATTTTGTTCAAAATGGCCGCGCGTTCGGCAGTCGTGGTTTTACGCCATGTTTTGAACGCTTCTTGCGCAGCGGCCACGGCAGCATCGACATCGGCGTCGGTTGCGTCTGTGAACTTGGCCAATTCATCGCCATTGGCAGGGTTGTAAGAGGATAAAAGTTTGCCTTCGCTACCTTTCGTCCATTCGCCGTTGATTAAAAGACCATATTCTTTATCAAACACATTTAAATCTTTTGCCATAATGCTCTCTCCTTAATGAATGGGAAGGCGTGTTTCTGCGCCATAAAAACAGCTTATGCTTTTTTCTTTTTAGGTTCAAGTACTAAAAATGAGAATGTTCTCAAAATTTACATTTTCAATGTTGTTTCATGTAGCAGGCCGTCTGAAAAATAAAGGATTTGATTGAAATGAAAGTGTATTTGTTAATATATTTAAAGATTTATACGACTTAAATGAATTTTGTTATGGTATAACATCATAAATCATTGTTTTAAAAAAGATTATGGGTTGACGGCTGAGGATATGGGGAGTATTCTCATTCATAGCTAAACAGTTTTTCGACACTCTAGGAGACGCTCCATGAAAATGCATGCTGTGGTAGTAAACAAAGATGTAGCAGGTGATGTAGAAGTTGTTGAACGCGAACTGCGTCCGCTGGAATACGGCGAGGCGTTGGTGGAAGTTGAGTATTGCGGCGTGTGCCACACCGACTTGCACGTTGCGGCAGGCGATTACGGCGACAAACCGGGTCGCGTGTTGGGACACGAAGGCATCGGTTTGGTTAAAGAGGTTGCCGACGGCGTGAAAAATCTGAAAGTCGGCGACCGTGTCAGCATCGCATGGCTATTCCAAAGCTGCGGTTCTTGCGAATACTGCAATACCGGCCGCGAAACCTTGTGCCGCTCTGTATTGAACGCAGGCTATACTGCCGACGGCGGCATGGCGACCCACTGTATCGTCGATGCGGACTACGCCGTTAAAGTACCCGACGGTCTTGACCCTGCGCAAGCTTCGAGCATTACTTGTGCCGGTGTGACCACTTATAAAGCGATTAAAGTTTCCGGTGTCCGTCCGGGTCAATGGATTGCGATTTACGGCGCAGGTGGTTTGGGTAACTTGGCAGTTCAATACGCGAAAAAAGTATTCGGCGCACACGTTGTCGCCATCGACATCAACGATGAAAAACTGGCATTCGCTAAAGAAAGCGGCGCTGATTTAGTCATCAACGCCGCCAAAGAAGACGCTGCCAAAGTGATCCAAGAAAAAACCGGCGGCGCACACGCAGCCGTTGTTACCGCCGTATCCGCCGCCGCGTTCAACTCCGCTGTGGACTGCGTCCGTGCAGGCGGCCGCGTCGTTGCCATTGGTCTGCCGCCCGAATCTATGGACCTGTCCATCCCGCGTCTGGTCTTGGACGGCATCGAAGTGGTCGGCTCTCTGGTCGGTACCCGTAAAGATTTGGAAGAAGCATTCCAATTCGGCGCAGAAGGCTTGGTTGTGCCTAAAGTCGAGTTGCGTGCTTTGGATGAAGCGCCTGCCATCTTCCAAGAAATGCGCGAAGGTAAAATTACCGGCCGCATGGTGATTGATATGAACAAAGAGTGCAGCTGCATTCATCACTAATCAAATGATTCTGTGATAAAAAGGCCGTCTGAAAAATTTCAGACGGCCTTTTTTATTGGATTGGATAACTTACAGCGTAAAGCCGCTTTCAAATACGCGGATTTCTCCGCTGACAGGATCGGTAAACTCTATTCTTTTGGCCAGAAGTTTTAAAGGTTTGTCGTAGTCTTCATCACCGGCCGCCAATGGGGTAGGGTAAAGCGCATCGTTCATCAGAGGCATATTCAAACTCATCATATGCACGCGGAGCTGGTGTTTCTTTCCGGTATGCGGCGTGAGGCGGTAGAGGCTGAATGCGCCGCGGTTTTCGATAAGTTCGATGGTCGTGTGGGCGTTGGGTTCGCCTTCCGTTTCCCGTGTGAGAAAGAATTTTTCGCCGCGTTCCATTCGTGACGAAATATCCAGCGGATAGTTCAAATCCGTCCGCGTCGGCGCCACCGCTTCATAGGTTTTTCGGACGGTTTTTTCTTGGAACATGGTCTGATAATCGCGACGCGTAGCAGGGTTGAGCGAAAGCAGAATAACACCTGCCGTATCTTTATCCAAGCGATGAATCGGCGTAATGTCTTCAACATTCAAATGCTGTAATTCCGGCCGCAAACGCAGGCGCGTGAGCAAGGTTTCCCGCAAAAACCTGCCGCTGGGGATGACGGGCAGAAAATGCGGTTTGTCCACCACAATCAGGTGCTCATCAATATGCAAAATCTTTTCTTCAAACGGAATACGCGGCTCGCTCTCACGGCTGGTTTCACGGTAATAAAACATCGTCTTGCCGGGTTCGAACAAAGTATTCTCATCAAACGGCACGCCATCCGAACCCACCACAAAACCGCTGTTCAGCCGCCGCCGCCAGTTTTCTTCGCCGACAAAGGGAAAATGAGCGCATAAAAAATGTAGCAGCGGCAAGCCGTAAAACTGCTTTTCATGCGGCAAAACCAAGTAGCTGGGTTTGACACCGTCTAAAAGAGGTAGGGGATTGGTACGTTTTTTCATGCGGCGGATTGTACTCGGTTTCGGGAAGTTTTTCAGATGGTTTTTCGGATTGAGGAAGTGCGGCAGGTTGTCATTTATGTCTGATGTTTATATGGTTTATCGAACATAAGAGCCTGTACAATGTGGAAAATTACCGTTTGTATGTCAGTAAGTTCGCCTATACATAACTTCCGCTATAATTAAGGTCGTCTGAAAACCTTGTATTTGGTTTTCAGATGACCTTTTGACAGTCCAAGAAGGGAAAATCGATGAACGCATTAATAACCGCCGCCGTATTTTCAGTCTTCAGCCTGAATGCCTGCGGCGGTTCGGAGAAAAGCATGAGTGTTCAGGAACAAACCGAAGCAAGATTTCAGTTGAATCCCCATCCCAAACAGGCATACCGCCTTAAAATCAAAATCAACGACGCGCCCGGGCCGTTGGTGTCGATGAATGATACCTATATCCGCTATATGGCACGGGATTGCTCGTATGTTATCAATCATATCGAAGGCGTAACGTCTCACCCTAGGAAATACGTCGATATTCCGCTTCGTCAAGTCGGTAAAGATGAATATGAAGCCTCTTTCTATTTTGATGCCGTACAGGATGAAGATTACTTTGGCGAAGGTGTCTGCCATTGGAAACCTGACGGCTTCGGTGGAACGTTCAAGGCAACGGGAAAAGAAGAGGAAACAGGGTTTACCATCAGTGATGTAATGAGAAACCTGTTGGAGAAAAAAACATTGACTAAGTATTATTGGAAATGGTCATATCCTTATTTTACACGGGAAGATGGTTCCATTTCTCCGGATTTTGTCAATTTCGGTATTACCTCTCCTGAACTGTATAGTGCCGAAGAACATAAAGAAATGTTTACCATAACTGTAACTCTTGAGGAAATCAAACCATGAGTAATATCACTAGACAGCAGCAAGCCGATTTGGCCAAAGATGCCTACGAGACTCGGATGGTAACCAAACCCGGCGAGTCCATCACTATCGGAGGCAACGATTACAAAGTCTTGGCCGTCCGCAACAACCCTGTAACAGATTACCAAGGCACGGTGTACCAAGATGTCCGAACCAATGAAATTATCGTTACCCACCGAGGAACGGCCAGCGTTACGGATGGTATCATCGACCTTGCGATGGTGATCAACAGTGTCAACTATCAGGCTGCTGAATCGAAAAAACAATGTCTATATTGTGAAGAATAGTTATGAAATATTTTAAAAATCTGTCAACTAAAAAGTTGTTATCTTTTTTCTCATTATTTGTGCTTTCCAGTTGCACCCCTTCTTCCGTAATCAGTGATGAGGATTGGAAAAAAGCTGAAAACACTCCCCTGCCGTTTTCTTATATTGCACCTAATGCACACTACATATGTATCCAAAGTTCATACCAACCTTATGAGGATTTTATTTCTTCAAACCATCTGCCACATATTCCCGAAAAAGAGTTTTCCATGCTGACACAGGACGGACAGGAAATTTGGTGGTTGTTTTCGACTGACGGAAAAGTACAGGAAAAACGGTTTAATGGAGGGAAATATCCTAAAATTTCTCAAAATCAAAGTTTTTGTGCCAATTTACAAAATGCTTGCCTGTTTGTTGACAAAAGGTCGTCTGAAAAGCGGTATGAAATTCATTCGTGTATTAATTTGAAAAAGGAAAAAATTTGATGAGTGCTGAATATGCTTATGAAAAAAGCCATAGTCCTGTTAATGATTTTTTTACAGGGCATGTGGCAAGTGCTGCTATTAATGAAAGTGTAGGTTCTCATTTGCCTGGCCGCAGTGATGGACCTGCTGATGCGTATCGACATGTTTTGCTTTCTGCCGAGTTGACTCGTCGTTATGGAGAAAATTATGCACGGTTTATTTTATCTGCACATGAATTTACAGGAAATATGCAGGATCAGACTAAAGAAGCCAATGAGATGGATGTGCATAATAATGAACTAGGTATCAAAATTGGAAACAGATTACGCCAGCAAAGAGGAGGCAGTTCTTGGGAGGACGTGGTAATAGAAGCAAGAAAAACCATTGTTCCTAATGATCCAAATGGAAATAACGCTCGGTGGCTGCCACAAGACAAGTGGAAAGTAAATCCCAAATTGGATGGTAAAGAGCTTCCTGTCGGGCATAAGGATGTTAATTGGCCTGTAAATTGGAAACCAGGGGCATATTCCAAATATCCCATTCCACATTTAGAAGATTATGATACTCATCATGATCAACATTCTTCACTATCGCCTTTAGAAATGGAAATTCTAGGACAGTATTATCCTAACCTTGTTGCTTCGGGCGGTTATATAAAAAACACCTTTTATCAGTATGATAATGAGAATGAATGGGTCGATATTACTAAACCCTTAGCCAAAAACGCCTCTGCCGACGAATTCCGCGAATACGGTTTTGCAGCCTTGCTGTCGGATGACGACGACAAAATGCACGCTGCCTTGGACAGCCTGCTGGATTCCGATGTCGGGCGCGGTTTGCGGCAGAATGCAGACAAGGTTTATGCCGCACAGGAACGCGAGCAAGAAATGGCGCGCTTGGCGGAAGAGCAGGCGCGGCAGGTTGATGCGCCTGTGATGCGGATGGGCCGCGGTTAGGAGGAAGGATGGAATTGGAACAGAAAATCGACAGCTTGGCAGATAATGTCATTGCTTTGGCGGGACAAACGGAAAAGCGTGCGAAAAATGCAGAACAGCTGGCGGTGCAGGCACAGCGGGTATTGGATTCTTCGTCAAACCGTTTGGATGGTTCTGCCGAAAGAATCAGGCAGGAAGCGGTAGAAGCGGTTCGGTCGGGCTTGGAGCAGTCGGTCGGGAAATTCACGGAGCGGCTGGAAACGACGGGGCGTTGGCTGCTGGAAACCGTCCGCGAAGTGGAAGGCAGGCAGCAGAAATCGGCAAAGGATTTGAGAAAGTTGGTTTGGGCGTCGGTCGCAGTCTTTGCGCTGACCGGATTGCTGTGTTTCGGTACGGTGATTTATCTGATTCAAGCTGTAAGAACAGAAAATAAACAGATAGAGTGGATGGCTGATATTAATAAAGCGGTGCAAGATGGTAAATTAGTCCAATGCAGTGAGGATGGTGGAGTTTGTGTGAAGATTGGTAAGAAAACAGTTAGATTGGATAGATAAGAGCGTTTAATTGATTACAGGCCGTCTGAAACTTTCAGACGGCCTTTTGATTTGTTCCCAACCTCACAAACCCTTAAAAATCAGCTATAATGCCCAACTATTTGATTTTCGCTTATCCCATATTGAAATGGCACAAAAAATTCAATCTGTAAAAGGTATGAACGACCTTTTACCTGTCGAACAAAAAGATTTTAAACTGACGGCTGCGTTTTGGCAGGCGTTTGAAGATACGGTTGGTCGCTGGACACGCGCTTACGGCTATCAGCAAATCCGTACGCCGATTGTCGAGCAAACCGGTTTGTTTGTCCGCTCCATCGGCGAGGAGACCGATGTGGTCGGCAAGGAAATGTACACCTTCTCCGATTCAAACGATTCTTTGAGTTTGAGCCTGCGTCCCGAAGGTACGGCTTCTTGTCTGCGTGCGGTGGTTGAACACAACCTTCTGTACAACAGCCCGCAAAAGCTGTGGTATATGGGGCCGATGTTCCGCCGTGAACGTCCGCAAAAAGGCCGTTATCGTCAGTTCCATCAGGTCGGTATCGAGGCTTTGGGTTTTGAAGGGCCGGATATTGATGCGGAAATCATCGCGATGTCTGCCGACTTATGGGAAAAATTGGGTATTCGCGAATACCTGACTTTGGAAATCAACAGCTTGGGCAACCGTGAGGAACGCGCGGCACACCGTGCGGCATTGGTTGAATATTTGACCCACTATGAGGCGCAACTGGATGAAGACAGCAAACGCCGTCTGAAAACCAATCCTTTGCGCGTTTTGGATACGAAAAACCCTGATTTGCAGGAAATCTGCAATGCGGCGCCGCGTCTGGTAGATTACTTGGGCGAGGCTTCGCAAAACCACTATGCACGCTTCAAGGCGATGTTGGACGGTTTGGGTATTCAATATGTTGAAAATCCGCGCTTGGTACGCGGTTTGGATTACTACAATCAGACGGTTTTTGAGTGGACGACCGACAAACTCGGCGCGCAGGCGACTGTGTGCGGTGGCGGCCGTTACGATGGTTTGATTGAAGAACTTGGCGGTAAGCCTGCGCCGTCTATCGGCTTTGCGATGGGTATTGAGCGCCTGCTGCTTTTGGTGAGCGAATACGGCTCGTTGGAAGTGAACGCTGCGCCTGATGTCTATGCAATGCACCAAGGCGAAGGTGCGGACTTGCAGGTAATGAAATACGCGCAAGCCTTGCGCGCACAAGGTTTCAATGTGATGCAGCATTCCGGCTATCAAAGCTTGAAAGCGCAAATGAAAAAAGCAGACAACAGTGGCGCACGCTTTGCCCTGATTGTGGCTCAGGATGAGCTGGCAAACGGTACGGTTACCCTGAAAGATATGCAGGGCAAACACGAACAGAAAACCGTTGCCGCCGCTGATTTGACAGACACTTTACAACAATGGAAGAACGCATAAATGGCAGCCCATTTGGAAGAACAACAAGAGTTAGACAACTTTAAATATTTTTGGAAACGCACCGGCCGTTGGATCTTTGCCTTGTTGATCGTGGCGGCTTTGGGGTATTTGGGTTACACCATTTACCAAGGCCAAAAAGCTTCAAAAGATCAGGAAGCCGCCGCCGTATTGGCGCAAATGGTTGAAAAGGCGCAGCAAAAAACCGACCCCAAAGCCATCAACGCCGATTTGGCCGAATTGCAAAAAAACTATCCTGATTCCATTTCGACAGCCCAAGCTACGTTGATGGTAGCGGCGACCGAGTTTGATGCCGGCCGTTATGATGTGGCGGAAGGTCATTTGAATTGGGTGCTGAAAAACCAAAACGCACCGCTGGTTCAAGCTTTGGCAGCCCAGCGTTTGGGCGTTGTCCTGTTGCAGCAGAAAAAATACGATGCCGCCATCAATGCCCTGAATACTCAGGTTGAGGCTGACTTCGAGCCTTTGATGCTGGAAACCAAAGGCGATGTTTACGTTGCCCAAAATAAAACCAAAGAAGCCGTACAAAGTTACGAAGCTGCTTTGAGCAAATTGCCGCAAACCGCAGTAGGCCGCGAATTGCTGCAAATGAAAATCGACAGCTTGAAATAAGTTTGTTTGAAATCAAGGCCGTCTGAAGTTGCCATGACTTTTCAGACGGCCTACACTTATCCTTATCAACCGTGTTTTTAAAACACCTGCTTGTGTTCCGCTCCCGTTTTTAGGCGGCACTTGACACAGAAAGACTCCATCATGAAACCAACCATCGCGCTTGTCGGCCGCCCCAATGTCGGCAAATCTACCTTATTCAACCGTTTGACGCGCACCAAAGACGCGCTCGTGCATGACTTGCCCGGCCTGACGCGTGACCGCCATTACGGTCATGGCAAAGTCGGCAGCAAACCTTATTTGGTCATTGATACCGGCGGTTTTGAGCCGATTGTGGACAGCGGCATTTTGCACGAAATGGCAAAACAAACCTTGCAGGCTGTCGATGAAGCCGATGCGGTTGTGTTTTTGGTGGACGGCCGTACCGGTTTGACGCCGCAAGATAAAATCATTGCCGACCGTTTGCGCCAAAGTCCGCGTCCTGTTTATTTGGCTGTGAATAAAGGCGAGGGCGGCAATAGGGCCGTGCTTGCCGCCGAGTTCTACGAACTTGCCTTGGGCGACCCTTATGTGATTTCAGGTGCGCACGGCGATGGCGTGTATTATCTGATTGAAGATATTTTGGAAACCTTCCCAGAGCCTGAAAAGGAAGAGGAAGAAGCGAAACATCCTGTTTTTGCTGTAATCGGCCGTCCAAATGTCGGTAAATCGACCTTGGTAAACGCCATTCTCGGCGAGGAACGCGTGATTGCCTTCGATATGGCAGGCACGACGCGCGACAGTATCCATATTGATTTTGAACGTGAAGGCAAACCGTTTACCATCATCGATACCGCAGGTGTGCGCCGTCGCGGCAAAGTGGATGAAGCAGTAGAAAAGTTCTCTGTTATCAAAGCCATGCAGGCGGTTGAAGCGGCAAATGTTGCCGTCTTGGTGTTGGATGCGCAACAAGATATCGCCGACCAAGATGCGACGATTGCAGGTTTTGCTTTGGAAGCAGGCCGTGCCTTGGTGGTGGCGGTCAACAAATGGGACGGCATCAGCGAAGAGCGCCGCGAGCAAGTGAAACGTGATATCAACCGCAAATTGTATTTCCTTGATTTTGCTAAGTTCCACTTTATTTCTGCGTTGAAAGAGCGCGGTATAGACGGTTTGTTTGACAGCATTCAGGCTGCCTACAACGCGGCGATGATTAAGATGCCGACGCCGAAAATCACGCGCGTATTGCAAAGCGCGATTGAGCGGCAACAACCGCCGCGTGCTGGCTTGGTGCGCCCGAAAATGCGTTATGCCCACCAAGGCGGCATGAATCCGCCGGTGATTGTGGTACACGGTAATTCGCTGCATGCTATTTCAGACAGCTACACACGCTATTTGACCCAAACATTCCGCAAAGCCTTCAATCTGCAAGGTACTCCGCTCAGAATTCAATACAATGTTTCGGAAAACCCGTATGAAAATGCGGAAGACAAACCGAAGAAAAAACCGTTGCGCCGTGTCAGCTTGAGCAACCGTATTGAGAAACGCGAAGGCCGCAAGGAAGAGAAAAACCGCTTCAAGAAGAAAACCAAAGTCAGCGTGAAAAAACAATTCAGTAAATAAACACAAAGGCCGTCTGAACCATTTCAGACGGCCTTTTTATAATGAAAAACAGCTTATTAGAGCTCCATGGTATATTTTCGATAGAGTTTGCCGAATTTAAAAAAAACATTCAATTTGAATTGGGAATTGTTGTGAATATGGAAATGAAACAGTCGGTTTGACGGGAAGTTCCCTCATTGCTGGATTCCTAAACGGTGTGATAGAAAAAAATAGTTGGTAATTTATCCTATTCGGGGCTACAATCCCATCAAACGCCGATTTTGGCGTCTTTACAATCATAATAATGGAGCTCAAGAATATGACAGCTAAAGGACAAATGTTACAAGATCCTTTTTTGAATGCGTTGCGTAAAGAGCACGTTCCGGTTTCAATCTACTTGGTAAACGGCATCAAGCTGCAAGGTCAAGTGGAATCATTCGACCAGTACGTTGTTCTGCTGCGTAATACTTCCGTCACTCAAATGGTTTACAAACACGCTATCTCAACAATCGTTCCTGCACGCGCAGTCAGCCTGCAACACGAAAACAAACAACCTCAAGCCGCTGCCGCAGCTGCTCCGGTTCAAGTTGAGACTGTGCAACAACCTGCCGAATAAATGATGTAACGCATTCCTGTTTTTCAATACCTTACCGCTTTTGCGGTAGGGTATTTTTATTTTCAGACGACCTTTATCATGCTGCTTGAAAACATTCTTCCCTTTGCCCACTCCCTGTTACGACAAGCCTTAAAAGCAGGCGGCCGCGCTTTGGATGCGACGGCCGGAAACGGACATGATACTTTGCTGTTGGCGCAATTGGTTGGCGAAACGGGTAAGGTGTGGGCTTTTGATGTGCAATCTAAAGCACTGACGCAGACTCAAGGCCGTCTGAAAGAAAACGGCGTAGATGGCCGGGTAGCCCTGATACATGATGGCCATGAAAACCTTTCATCTTATATCGACGAGCCTTTAGATGCCGCAGTATTTAATTTCGGTTGGCTGCCGGGCGGCGATAAAAGCTGTACGACTGAGGCGGCAAGCAGCATCCGTGCGCTGACGGATACTTTGGGTTTGCTGAAAGAGGGCGGCCTTGCTGTGGCGGTATTGTATCCGGGACATGAAACCGGCCGAATAGAAGCTGAGGCGATTGTACAATGGGCGGAGGCTTTGCCGCAGGAAGCCTTTGCCGTGTTGCGCTATGGCTTTGTCAACCGCCGCAATGCGCCGCCCTATCTGCTGGCGGTTGAAAAGTTGCGTCAGAAATAGATGTTTGCGGTAAAATAGCCGCTTTAATTCCCTCTACCGACAAGAAACTGTTATGCAATACCTGTTCGTCAAATACAGCCACCAGATTTTTGTAACCATTACCATTTTGCTGTTTAACATCCGCTTTTTCATGCTTTGGCGTCATCCTGAAAAACCGTTGGCAGGCATTTGGAAAGCCATGCCGCATTTGAACGACACCATGTTGCTGTTTACCGGCTTGTGGCTGATGAAGATTACCCATTTTTCGCCGTTCAATGCGCCGTGGCTCGGCATGAAAATCCTGTTGTTGCTGGTTTATATTGTATTGGGCATGATTATGATGCGTTCGCGTCCGCGTTCGCCGAAATTTTATATCGTCTACATTTTGGCCATGTCGTGTGTTGCCACGATTGTTTTCCTTGCCAAAACCAAAACACTGCCGTTTTAAAAGAGGCCGTCTGAAATGTATCCGCATTTTGCCGTTATTGCTTTGGGCAGTAATCTTGCTAATCCTGCCGAACAGGTTCGCGCAGCTTTGGCCGAATTGGCCGCGCATCCGCATATCCGGCTCGAAAAGGCTTCTTCCCTGTATCTGACTGCGCCGGTCGGCTATGACAATCAGCCCGATTTTGTGAACGCCGTTTGTACCGTGAAAACTTCATTGGACGGCGTAGCGCTGTTGGCAGAGTTAAACCGCATCGAGGCCAAATTTGGGCGCGAACGTAGCTTCCGTAATGCGCCGCGCACCTTGGATTTGGATATCATCGATTTTGACGGTATCCGCAGCGATGACCCGCATCTGACCTTGCCGCATCCGCGCGCGCATGAGCGCAGTTTCGTTATGTTGCCGCTGGCAGAAATTCTTCCGGATTTCGAGTTGGGCGAGCATGGCCGTGCGGCTGATTTGGCTCAAACTTTGGGCGGGCAGGGGATTCGCCTGTTAAAAGAATAAAGGCCGTCTGAAAAACAGGCTGAAACAAGAAAGGGCGTGTTGGACACGCCTTTTTTGCTATAAAATATTGTTGGGAAACACATTACAAAGAGTTACTATGAATCCTCGTTATATTGTTGTCGAAGGCGCCATCGGTAGCGGCAAGACCGCTTTGAGCCGCCGCTTGGCAGAGCATTTCAGCGCGTTGCTGTTGTCGGAGAATCCGGATCACAATCCGTTTCTTATGAAGTTTTACAGCAATGTTTCCAATAATGGCTTGGCTGCCGAGCTTTTCTTCCTAACGCGCCGCGCTGAAAGCGTGAATATTATTGAAGACCATTGTGCGCAAGGTGGAATGGTTGTGGCTGATTTTCTGCCGGAAAAAGACCGCATTTTTACGCCCATCGTTTTGAATGATGACGAGCGGCAGCTTTTTGCCGATATAAAGCAACGCATTTTGCCGCAATACGCGGAACCCGATGTGGTAATTTATCTGCAAACCGCCGTCGAAAACAACCGCAAACGTCTGCAAAAACGTCAAGAGGGTATCATCAGCTTGTTTCCCGAAGGCTATTTGGGACGGGTGCATGACGAATACAGTCATTTCTTCCATTTGTATCAAAGCGCGCCTTTGCTGACCGTCAATGCCGATGAGTTGGATTTGGCTGGCAATGACGACCACTTCCAGCTTTTGTTGCGCGCATTGGAAGATTTTCAAGGTACGCGCAGTTATTTGAATTTAAGCGAAAAATAAACGCAGGCTAGGTTTAGGCCGTCTGAAAGGAACAATATGTCAAAATATCAATTCACACTCCCATCTTCTTCCGGCAGCGATTTTAACTCCGATGAACATTTACCGTTGGTTGTCTATTTTTATCCTAAAGACAGCACGCCCGGCTGTACCACTGAAGGCTTGGATTTCAATGCCCGATTGGAACAATTCAAAGCATTGGGCTATACCGTTGTCGGCATTTCGCGCGACGGCGTCAAATCGCATCAAAATTTCTGCGCCAAACAAGGCTTCCAGTTTGAATTGTTGAGCGATAAAGAAGAAACCGTCTGCAAACTGTTTGATGTGATCAAGCTGAAAAAGCTTTACGGCAAAGAATCCCTCGGCATTGAGCGCAGCACGTTTGTGCTGGACGAAAACGGCGAAATCACCCATGAGTGGCGCAAAGTTAAAGTGGCCGGACACGCGCAGGAAGTGTTGGATACAATCTCTCAAGCCTCTTAAATAGGGCTTTGAAAACCTAAGGCCGTCTGAACGGATGTAAAGTCATGCCGTTCAGACGGCCTTTCAATCAGTTTGATGAATATGGACGATTTAATAGACAAGTTGCTTGAATCTCTTTGGCTGCAAGACCGGCTCAGCCACAATACGCTGCAAAGTTACCGCCGTGATTTGGTCAAAATCGCTGCGCGTTTGTCTGAGGTTGGACAGGATTGGTTGAGTGCCGATGAGTTTGCCCTGTCTGATGCCGTGTATGCGGAGGGGGAAAAAAACACGTCCCAAGCGCGGGCATTGTCGGCTTGCAAGCGCATGTACGGCTGGTTGGAAGAAACGGGCCAAAGGGCAGACAATCCCACCCGTTTTCTCAAAGCACCGAAATCGGAACGCAAATTGCCCACATTGATTACCGAAGCCCAAATCGACGCGCTGCTGGCTGCGCCGGATGTGGAAACGCCGCACGGACTGCGCGACAAAGCTTTGCTTGAAGTCATGTATGCAACAGGTTTGCGCGTGACCGAGGCCGTCAAATTGACGCTCAGCGATATCGATTTGCATCGCGGCAGTATCCGCACCATAGGCAAGGGCGACAAATTGCGTCTGGTTCCGCTGGGGCAGGAAGCGGCGTATTGGGTGGAACGATATTGCAACGAATCTCGCCCGTTGTTGCTGAAAAACAAAATCTGCGACGAAGTGTTTGTCAGCCAGAAACGCAGCGGCATCAGCCGTCAGCTTGCATGGATGATAGTCAAAGAATATGCCGAAGCAGCCGGTATTGCTTCGCTCAGTCCGCACGGTTTGCGCCATGCTTTTGCCACGCATTTGGTCAATCACGGCGTCGATTTGCGCTCGGTCCAGATGATGTTGGGACATTCCGACATCAATACTACGCAGATTTATACCCATGTGGCCAATATCCGTTTGAAAAACATGGTTGACGAACACCATTCCCGTTCATGAACAAGGCGGCATCTCGAAGATGCCGCCTTTTGTTATCGTGGCCGTCTGAACGGTTATAAAGTTTACTATTTATAAAATAACAATCAAAATACAAATTTACATAGAAAAATTTCAAAACAAAAGGACAGTGCCAATATTGCAATGCAAACCGTTTTTATTTATATTTACGTTCAAGAATAAATCCTACTCTCAATTACAGAGGGTAACAAAATTATTGGAGCACATCATGTTTGTCTGCATCTGCAATGCCATTACTGACCACGACATCAAAGAGACCATCGCCGCCGGTGCAACCACCATGAGCGATTTGCAGGCTCAATTGGGCGTGGCGACTTGTTGCGGTTGCTGCGGCGAATTGGCTGCATCGTTTTTGACTGCAAGCAGTGCCCAAAATACCGTGACTGCCGGTATTAACGTTCAGTCTTAATTCAGAATACACACAAAGGCCGTCTGAAGGCGTTATCTCGCGCCTGTTCAGACGGCCTTTGTCATGCTTGTATGGTTTGGCGGCATTTTGCTATACAATGGCCGCTTTTGTCCCTCCGAGAGTAACCGCGATGAAACTGACCTTGATGTTTCGGGAATATTGCAGCCTGTGCCACAAAATGCGCGAACAATTAAAGCCTTATCAGGAGCAGTTTGGATTTGGGCTGGATATTGTCGATGTTGATGAAGATCCGGTTTTAGAAGAAAAGTACAATGAGCTGGTGCCTGTTTTGTTGGATGGCGATACCGAAATCTGCCATTGGTTCTTGGACGAAGAAAAACTGAAAGCGCATTTAAGCGCGTAACAAACCATTGACCATATTGCCTTTCAGACGGCCTTCGGCTGTTTATGCCGTCTGAACCTTGATTTTATTATGACTGAAAAACTTTCTCCCGATGCGCTGATTGAAGCGGCGCTGTTGACGCAAGTCGAACCCTTAAACGAAAAAGCCATGCGCGAATTGTGTGTGCCGCCGTTGTCGCAAGACAAGCTGATTGACGTGTTGGCGCAATTGAAGGCTCGCTGGCAGGGCAGGGCTTTGCAATTGGTGCATACCCATGAGGGCTGGCGTTTTCAAATCGCCCAAGCCGCATTTGAACTGCTGGGCAGCCTGCAAGAGCAGCGCGCGCCGCGTTATTCCCGTGCCGTGATGGAAACGCTGGCGATTATTGCCTATCAGCAACCGGTAACGCGTGGCGATATTGAAGGCATACGCGGCGTGGCGGTGTCGCAAAATGTAATGCAAACCTTGCAGGATAGGGGCTGGATTGAAGTCATCGGCCACCGTGATTCTGTCGGCCGTCCAGCATTGTGGGCGACCACGGCAACATTCTTAAGCGATTTGCGTTTGGAAAGTTTGGAAGAATTGCCACCGTTGACTGAATTGGGCGAGCTGGTGTTGCCTGATTTAATGGAAACGCCGCCGACAGGCGATGAGGAAGCTGAAGAAGCAGTAGAGCCTGAAAGCAGGCTGATTAATTGATTTAAATGTAAAGGCCGTCTGAAACAATCGTGTTTCAGACGGCCTTTGTGTTGGTTATTCTAGCGTTTTATGGCATTAAATGAACGCTCTATATCATTGAATACGTCAGCCGGGGTAACAATATAGCGTGGTGTATTGGGTAGTTTCTTAAAAAATAATTTGTTTAAAATAAATATCTTAGATAAGTCATAAGAAAAATCTGATTCAAACTACAAAAAATCTTAGTTATAATCAGCATATCTAAAGCTATTCCGCATAAGTGCGGGTAATTTACTAAGGAATACTGCAATGCTGTTGGCACTTTCTTTGCGTGATTTTGTCATTGTTGAAAACCTGAATCTTGATTTTCAAAACGGCTTTACCGTATTAACGGGCGAGACCGGTGCAGGCAAATCGATTACTCTGGATGCGATTGGCCTGTTGTTGGGCGATAAAGCCGATTACAGCCAAGTGCGCAGCGGCGCCAAAGAAGCACAGTTGTCGGCTTTGTTCGACATCAGCGGTTTGCCTGAACTGAAAGCGCAGCTGCAGGAGCAAGGCCTTTTGGAAGAAGATGCGGAAGAACTCAGCATCCGCCGTATTATCGATGCCAAGGGTAAAAGCCGCAGTTATATCAATAATCAGGTTGCAACATTGGCGCAGCTGAAAGCCATTGGCGAGCAGTTAATCGATATTCACGGCCAAAATGCCCATCATTCGCTGAATCAAGAGTCTGCGCAACGCGAGTTGTTGGATGCGTTTGCCGGCAGCAAAGAGCAGGCAGAAACAGTCAAACAGCTTTATCAAAATTGGGTCAATGCGAAAAAGGCACTGCAAGAGGCGCAAGAGCAGGCAGAAACCATGGCCATCGAACGCGAGCGTTTGGAATGGCAGTTTAATGAATTGAACCAATTGGAGCTCAAACCGAATGAATGGGAAACCTTAAGCCAAAGTCACGACAGCCTGGCGCATTCGGCCGAGTTGCTGCAAACCGCCGAACAAGTGGGTGACAGTATAGACGGGGACAACGGCATCCAACGTCAAATCTACCAATGCCAAAAACTGCTTGGCAATCTGCAAAATATTGAGCCACGCTTTGCCGAGAGCCTGAATATGTTGGCAAGTATTGAAGCTGAGTTGGGGGAAATCAGTGCCAATATGCGCGATGTGGCCGGTCGCAGCGATATCGATCCTAATGAATTGGCCGCACAAGAAAGCCGCATGGGTGAATTGATGAGTATGGCGCGCAAATACCGCATTGAGCCGGAAGAGTTGCCGCAAAAGTTGGTAGAAATTGACGAGCGCCTGCAAAACCTGCAAGCGGCTGCCGATTTGGAAGCCTTGGAAAATACAGTCGCACGCAATCTTGCAGAATACCACGAAGCCGCGCATATTCTCTCCGCCATGCGTCATCAGGCAGCCGGCCGTTTGGGCGAAGAGACCACCGAGCATATGCAACATTTGGCCATGAAAGGCGCACGTTTTGACATCGTCTTGTTGCCGTCTTCGCCGACCGCACATGGGCTGGAACAGGTGCAATTCCAAGTGGCGGCGAATAAAGGCAATCCGTCACGTCCTTTGAACAAAGTGGCTTCCGGCGGCGAATTGGCGCGTATCAGTTTGGCTTTGCAAGTGGTTGCCAGCCAATACACGCAAGTACCGACATTGATTTTCGACGAAGTGGATACCGGTATTGGTGGCGGCGTCGCTGAAATGGTCGGTAAAGCTTTGCGTGCCTTAGGTAAAAAACATCAAGTCTTGGCGGTAACCCATCTTCCTCAAGTCGCCTCTTGCGGTGAAAACCATTGGCAGGTGCGCAAGCATAGCGAAGGCGAACAAACCGTCAGCGAAATCAGCGTCTTGAACCATCATCAGCGCATTGAGGAAATCGCGCGTATGCTGGGTGGCGAAATCATTACCGATACCACACGCAGCCATGCTGCCGAACTCTTGCATTTGGCAGCCGCCTAAAAGCCTCAAGGCCGTCTGAAAATAGAATTCAGACGGCCTTTTCTATATTCTGCCACCTTTTCAGGCAGGCAGAATACGAGGTATGATTATATCGTCTGTTTACAAGGAAATTTTGATGAAAGTCCTGTTTATCGCCGATCCGATGGCAAGTTTTAAAACCTATAAAGACACTACTTACGCCATGATGCGTGAAATGGCAAAGCGCGGTTGGCAGCTTTTTCATACTTTGAGCGGAGAATTGTCCGTCCGTGAAGGCTTAGTGGTGGCTCAGGCAGCGGCATTTGAGTTTGTCGGCGCGAAGAGTGATGACGATCATGAATGGTTTAAAGCAGAGGCAAAAGTTCAGACGGCCTTAAAAGATTTTGATGCGGTCATTATGCGCACTGATCCGCCGTTTGATATGCAATATCTGTATGCGACCCAGTTTTTGACGTTGGCACAGCAGCAGGGCGCAAAAGTATTTAACAGCGGACAAGCAATGCGCGATTTCAATGAGAAATTGGCGATTTTGAACTTCAGCCAGTTTACCGCGCCCACTTTGGTTACAACACGTTCCGCCGATGTCCGTGCCTTTTTGAAAGAACACGGCGACATCATCATCAAACCTTTGGACGGCATGGGCGGTATGGGCATTTTCCGCCTGACCGAATCCGACCCCAATATCGGCAGTATTTTGGAAACCCTGATGCAGCTTGATTCACGCACCATCATGGCGCAACGTTATATTCCTGAAATCGTACATGGCGACAAGCGCATTCTGATTATCGGCGGGGAAGTTGTTCCGTATGCTTTGGCGCGTATTCCGCAAAACGGCGAAACGCGCGGCAACTTGGCTGCCGGCGGCCGCGGCGTGGCGCAGGAGTTGAGCGAGCGCGACCGTGAGATTGCAGAAACCCTTGCGCCGGAATTGAAGCGCCGCGGTATTTTGCTTGCCGGTTTGGATGTCATCGGCAGCAATCTGACCGAAGTTAACGTAACCAGCCCGACCGGCTTCCAAGAAATTATGAAGCAAAAAGATTTCAACGTTGCCGCCATGTTCGCAGATGCCGTGGCATCTTGGGCAAAACAATAAACCCAAAGGCCGTCTGAAAATTGACCTGACTGTTTCTTTTCAGACGGCCTTTTTATGTTGAGCATATGATGAAACCATCTTCCTACGCATCTGAAAAAAAAGGAAAAAACGGTATCAAGCGCATCATTAATGCGTTTGGTTACTCCAAAGATGGACTGGCTGCCGCGTATCGTTATGAAAGCGCATTTCGCCAAGTTTTTTGGTTGAACCTGATTTTAATTGTCTTGGCTTTGTTCCTTGATTTCGGCTCGGCTACCAAAATGGTGCTTGTTGTCGCATCGTTTATTTCACTGATTACCGAATTGTTTAATACCGCCATCGAAGCAGCTGTTGACCATACCTCTACTGAAAAACACGAACTGGCCAAGCGTGCCAAAGATGCCGGCTCGGCCGCGCAACTGATGGCTTTGTTAATGTTATTTATTGTTTGGATTGTTGCATTAACTGCTTAGAAATGTGGTAATATGGTAACTCATTAGGATTAGATAGTATTAGTTAATCTATATCAAAGTTTTCAGACGGCCTTTGGTTGTAAGATGAAGGCCGTATATCCCAGCCATTTGGCAAACATAAGGAGCAAAAGATGAAAAAATTAATGGCAACCCTGATTCTGGCAGGCTTGGCAACTTCCATATCTGCAGCCGGTATCCATATTGAAGACGGTTGGGCACGTTCTACCGTTGAAGGTATGAAAATGGGTGGCGCATTCATGAAAATCCAAAACGATGAAGCCAAACAAGACTTCTTGGTAGGCGGCAGCAGCCCTGTTGCAGAACGCGTTGAAGTACATACCCATATTAACGACAATGGCGTTATGCGTATGCGCGAAGTTAAAGGCGGCGTGCCTTTGGCGGCAAAAAGCGTAACCGAGCTGAAACCAGGTAGCTACCACGTTATGTTCATGGGTCTGAAACAACAATTGAAAGAAGGCGAAAAAGTGCCTGTAACCCTGAAATTCAAAAACGCCAAACCTCAAACTGTCGAGCTGGAAGTGAAAACTGCGCCTAAAGCCGAAATGCAGCACGACCACGGCGCACACGGTGGCGCGCATCAGCACTAATTGCTTGAATTTGCATATAAAGGCCGTCTGAAAGTCATTGGGCTTTCAGACGGCCTTTTCTGTTGTTAAATCAAAATGTGCTAAAATCACGCTTTAAAAAATGTATTTAAAACCCACATTCCCCTTATGAATACTACCAACACACCAACAAACATCATCGTCGGCCTTTCCGGCGGCGTCGATTCATCCGTTACCGCGGCCCTGCTCAAACAGCAAGGCCATCAAATCAGCGGCGTGTTCATGCAGAACTGGGAAGATGACGACAACGACGAATATTGCAGCATCAAACAAGACTCTTTTGATGCCATTGCCGTTGCCGATATCATCGGAATCGATATCGACATCGTCAATTTTGCCGCGCAATATAAAGACAATGTATTTGCCTATTTCCTCAAAGAATACAGCGCAGGCCGCACGCCAAACCCGGACGTCTTGTGCAATGCCGAAATCAAATTCAAATGCTTTTTGGACTATGCCATAGAGCAGGGCGCCGATACCATTGCCACCGGACACTATGCCCGCAAAGAAGTTCGCAACGGCGTGCATTACCTGCTCAAAGGCTTGGATCAAAACAAAGACCAAAGCTATTTCCTGTACCGTCTCAAGCCTTTCCAACTTGAGCGCGCGATTTTCCCATTGGGCGAGTTGGAAAAGCCTGAAGTCCGCCGTCTTGCCGAAGAATTCAAATTACCGACTGCAACCAAAAAAGACAGTACCGGTATTTGCTTTATCGGCGAACGCCCATTCCGCGAATTTCTGCAAAAATACCTGCCGACCAATAATGGCAAAATGGTTACCCCTGAAGGCAAAGTGGTTGGCGAACACGTCGGCTTGATGTTTTACACGCTGGGCCAACGCAAAGGCTTGGGTATCGGTGGCGCAGGCGAACCATGGTTTGTCGCGGCCAAGGATTTGACCAAAAACGAACTGATTGTCGTACAAGGCCATGACCATCCTTTGCTTTATACGCAAAGCCTGATTATGAACGATTTGAGCTTCACATTGCCCGAACGTCCGAAAGAAGGCCGCTATACCTGCAAAACGCGCTACCGCATGGCTGACGCGCCTTGTACGTTGCGTTACTTGGATAATGAAACCATCGAGCTTGACTTTGACGAGCCGCAATGGGCAGTAACCCCCGGACAATCTGCGGTACTGTACGACGGCGATGTGTGCTTGGGCGGCGGTATCATCATGTCTACCGACAAGCCTGTCATTATTACTGCTTAATAAAAGGGCCGTCTGAAAACGAAGCGGCAGATTGAATAAAGCCTTCAGACGGCCTTGATTCCAAAAAACGACTCAATAAAAGACTGATCAATATGGAAAAACTCTGGCTCAAAAGCTACGAACAAGGCGTAAGCCCTGAAATCGATATCTCTCAATACAGCTCCATCAGCGACGTATTCCGTCAAAGTGTCGAAAAATTTGCGGATAAACCTGCTTTTCAAAATATGGGCAAAACGCTGACTTATGCCGAAGTAGGCAAGTTGGCGACCGATTTTGCGTCTTACCTGCAAAACGTATTGAAACTGCCGCGCGGTGAGCGCGTGGCGATTATGATGCCGAACGTTTTGCAATATCCGATTGCTCTTTTCGGTATTCTGCAGGCAGGTTTGGTGGCAGTGAATACCAATCCGCTTTATACGCCGCGCGAGTTGGAACATCAGTTGAAAGACAGCGGCGCGACAACGATTGTCGTGTTGGAGAACTTTGCCAATACGTTGGAGTTGGTGTTGCCGCGTACGCAAATCAAACATGTGATTGTCGCGTCGGTTGGCGAGATGTTCGGCATGATTAAGGGCGCGTTGATGAACTTCGTCATCCGCAAAGTGAAAAAAATGGTGCCGGAATACCGCATTCCCAATACCGTGACTTTTCAGACGGCCTTGAAGCAAGGTGCGGCCAATACGTTCAAACCAGTCGAGTTGACACGCGACGATACTGCCTTGCTGCAATATACAGGTGGCACGACCGGTTTGGCGAAAGGCGCCGTCCTCACTCACGGCAATATCTGCGCCAATATGTTGCAGGCAAAAGAATGGATTAAAAACAGCCTGCACGAAGGCAAAGAAACGGTTATTGCCGCGTTGCCGCTTTATCATATCTTTGCCTTGACGGTAAACCTGATGATTTTCGCCAATACCGGTTCTAAAATCATCTTGATTACCAATCCGCGTGACATGAAAGGATTTATCGGTGAATTGAAAAAAGAGCCGATTAGCGTGTTTATTGGTGTGAATACTCTGTTTAATGCGATGGTTAACCGTCCAGATTTTGCCGAAGTCGATTTTTCCCGTTTGAAGCTGACTTTGGGCGGCGGTATGGCAACACAAAAAGCCGTGGCGGAAAAATGGAAACAAATTACCGGTACGCCGATTGTGGAAGCTTACGGTTTGACCGAGGCCAGTCCGGGCGTGTGCTGTAATCCTTTGAATATCGAAGCATATAGCGGCGGTATTGGTCTTCCTGTTTCTTCAACCGAGGTCGAATTGCGTGATGCGGACGGTAAGGAAGTACCGATCGGACAACCGGGCGAATTGTGGGTGCGCGGCCCGCAAGTGATGAAAGGCTATTGGAACCGTCCGGAAGAAACCGCCAAAGCAATCGATGCACGCGGCTTTTTGGAGACCGGCGATATTGCCGTGATGGATGAAAAAGGTTGGCTGAAGCTGGTGGACCGCAAAAAAGATTTGATTGTGGTATCCGGTTTCAATGTATATCCGAACGAAATCGAAGAAGTGGTGGCCAGCAACGACAAAGTCTTGGAAGTCGCCTGTATCGGCGTGGCAAGCGAGAAAACCGGCGAAGCGATTAAGGTCTTCGTCGTACGCAAAGACCCGTCTTTGACTAAGGAAGAACTGATCGATTTCTGCCGCAAAGAATTGACTGCTTACAAAGTGCCGAAAGACATCGAATTCCGCGACGAGTTGCCAAAATCCAACGTCGGCAAAATCCTGCGCCGCGAGCTGCGCTGATATACAGAATCAGCATGATAAGGCCGTCTGAAAACGCTGTTTTCAGACGGCCTGAAGCTTTTGCTGTTTGCCAGGATATGCTGCTTCAAGTTAAAATCACACATTCCAACATGGGTATCACATCATGACTAAATTTATTTTCGTAACCGGCGGCGTTGTATCTTCTTTGGGTAAAGGTATCGCCGCCGCTTCTATTGCTACCATTCTCGAGTCACGCGGTTTGAACGTGACCATGCTTAAACTCGACCCGTATATCAACGTTGACCCGGGTACCATGAGTCCGTTTCAACACGGCGAAGTATTCGTGACCGATGACGGCGCGGAAACCGACCTTGACCTCGGCCATTACGAACGTTTCATCAACGCCACCATGACCCGCCGCAACAGCTTCAGTACCGGCCAAGTCTATGAAAACGTGATTGCCAAAGAGCGTCGCGGCGACTATTTGGGCGGTACCGTACAAGTGATTCCGCACATTACCGATGAAATCAAACGTCGTATCCACGAAGGCGCGGCCGGTTATGATGTGGCGATTGTCGAAATCGGCGGTACAGTCGGCGATATCGAATCGTTGCCTTTCTTGGAAGCCATCCGCCAAATGCGCAGCCAGCTCGGCCGTAACAATACATTGTTTGCCCACCTGAGCTATGTTCCTTACATTGCCGCCGCCGGCGAAATCAAAACCAAGCCGACCCAGCATACCGTTAAAGAAATGTTGAGCATCGGTTTGCAACCGGACATTCTGATCTGCCGTATGGACAGAGAAATGCCTGCGGACGAGCGCCGTAAGATTGCCCTGTTCTGTAACGTTGAAGAACGCGCCATCGTGGGCAGCTACGATGTGGACAGCATTTACGAATGTCCAGAAATGCTGCACAACCAAGGTATCGACAGCATCATTACCGAGCAGCTCCAATTGAATGTCAAACAAGCCGATTTGACCGAATGGAAGAAAATCGTTCACGCGATTCAAAATCCGAAACACACCGTCAAAATCGCAATGGTCGGCAAATACGTTGATTTGACCGAGTCCTACAAATCGCTGATCGAAGCCCTGAAACACGCCGGTATTCATACTGAAACCGATGTACAAATTACCTTTGTCGACAGCGAAAGCATCGAGAAGAGCAATGGCGACGTTTCCATGCTCAAAGACATGGATGCGATTTTGGTGCCGGGCGGCTTCGGTTCACGCGGCGTAGAAGGCAAAATTGCCGCCGTACGCTATGCGCGTGAAAACAACGTACCATACTTGGGCATCTGCCTGGGCATGCAAATCGCCCTGATTGAGTACGCCCGCGACGTGGCAGGCTTGAAGGGTGCGAACTCTACCGAGTTTGACTTGAAATGCGCCGCGCCGGTCGTTGCCCTGATTGACGAATGGCAAACTGCCGACGGCAGCGTTGAAACCCGTGATGAGTCTGCCGACTTGGGCGGCACCATGCGTTTGGGCGCGCAAGAAGTTGACCTCAAACCGGGCAGCCTTGCCGCAAAAATCTACGGCAGCGAACACATCCGCGAACGCCATCGCCACCGCTACGAGGTCAACAACAACTATGTTCCTCAGTTGGAAAAGGCCGGTTTGGTCATCGGCGGCGTATCCGCAGGCCGCGAGCGTTTGGTTGAAACCATCGAATTGCCGAATCATCCTTGGTTCTTCGCGTGTCAGTTCCATCCGGAATTTACTTCCAATCCGCGCAAAGGCCATCCTTTGTTCAGCGCGTTTGTGAAAGCCGCGTTGGGTAACAAAAAAGCCTGATTGATGTGATTGAAAAAGCACCCGTTATCCGGGTGCTTTTTTGTTTTCAGACGGCCTTAGAAGTTATTTGTCTTCATTGACTTCACGGTCGTTCAAAGGTTGTACGGGACGGTTGTTTTCGCCCCCTATGATGTCGCGCATGGCTTTGAACTGCGCCGCATCTGCCTGAACCGGAGTTTTTAAGACAACCCAAGTCACGTTTTCGCTGCAAGGCGGCGTTGTCAGCGAGCCTTTCAGCTGGAAGGACTTGCTATCTTTAGGCAGCAGGGCTTGGATATTCAAGTTTTTCAACGTTACGGATTCGCCTGCTTTCAGTTTTTTGGCAGTAAGCGCGGACAAGGCAGGGTTGTTTTTGCCCGGTTTAAATACAGAGCCGATGACCGCCAAAGTACCGTCTTCGGCTTGATGGACGAAATGCGCTTCCATCGGGAAATGTTTGCCTTTGAAAGTATGTTCGCTCGGCGTATGGAAGTGGAATTGCTTGAAGGTATAGGTTTTACCGTTAATCACGATGGTTTGGGCCTTGCCTTGCGGCGTGGCTTGAAGGGTATGGCCGTTATTTTCTACTTTGTAGTCGGCGACGTTGTAACGGTATGCCGGTTGTTTGCCTTTTACTGCTTTTGTTGCGGAGAAGTCCACTGGAGATTGCTGTTTGCCTGTTTTGCAGACGGCAAAGTCTTCACTCAAGTCGCCCCAGTGTGCAGCATCGTTTTCACCTGTGTAAGACCAATGTGCATGATGGGTTTCGGCGGATACCGTTGCAGCGGAGACAGCCATTAGCAAAGATAAAAAGAGATGTTTTTTCAACATAAGGGCTCCTGTTTATTTATATTAGGTAAAAGGAAAAATTCATACCAAATAAATTATTGATATAAAAAAACTTCTTCATAAGAAGAAAGTTAATGATAGTGGCAATCGGAGAATGTTGGGTTGATATATGGCAAACATTTATCAAGCAATCATTTTTGATTAAATGATTGCAATAAGAGGGTTGATTGTCTTTGTTGTCACTTTGAATAGGAGAGGCCGTCTGAAATTTCTTTCAGACGGCCTGTTTTATTTGATTATGTTGTAAAAAGTCTAAACTCTAATGAATAAAAGTGTTTCTCAAGATGAAAGTAGTTGTTTGTAGCGTTGGAAAACATTAATATTGCTAAACGTGTTTTCACGAGATTTTAACTTTGTTTTGGAGAGAATAATGAAAAAATCGATTATCGCTTTGGTTATTGCCGGTTTGCCGCTGGCTGCATCTGCAGAAGTGATTCTGTATGGTCAAATCAAAAGCAGCGTGACCGTCGGTCAGGTAAAAATCAAAGGTGATGCAGGTTCGGAAATCAGCTCTACCGCAACCAGCATCAATGACAATACCTCCCGCATCGGTTTCAAAGGCAGCGAGAACTTAGGCGGCGATTTAAAAGCCATTTGGCAAGTTGAACAAAAAACGGCCATTACTGGCGGTTCCCAAGGTTTTGCCACTCGTGACTCCTTCATCGGCCTGCAAGGTAACTTCGGTAAGATTCGCGCTGGTAAACTCAGCAATATGTTGAACGAAATGGACACCATCGATCCATGGATGTACAAAACCAATGCCGCAGGCTTGGGCATCTTTACCCGTACCGGCAATCGTAACGCCGCCGTACGCTACGACAGCCCGGATTTCGGCGGATTCAAATTCAACGTGTCTTACGCACCGCGCGACAACCGCAATCTTTCAGACAAATACACGCACACCAAACCGGCCAAAGACCAATACACCGGCGGCGTGAGCTTCTCTAAAAACGGCTTTACCGCCAATGCGGCTTACGGCCACTACAACGGCGCGTACACTGACAAATCAGGCAAAGTCAAAGCGGCGCAAATTGCCAAAGTCGAAACTTATTACGATAAAGACAATCTCTTTGTCGGTGGCGGCGTACACTATGCCAAAGGCCATGAGACAGGCAACGAATATTTAGGTTATTTCACCGATGGTTTTAATCAGTACAAGGGTAGTGACATTACTGCCGACTCAGGCAAATCTGAAGCTGTGAAAGTGGTTGATGCAGCGGTAACTGTCGGCTACAAATTGGGCAACGTGACCCCACGCATTACTTACGCGCACGGCTGGCCTGCCAAGGGCGTGAACAGTGGCGAAAAATTGGTGGATAAATTCGACCAAGTCGTTGTCGGCGGCCAATACACCTTCAGCAAACGCACCGGCGTAGTCGCCCAACTGGCGTATCTGAAAGTCGGCAACAAAACCCGTCTGACTGCAGCCAACAAAGGCGGTATTGAACAAAAAGCCGCTTCTGTAGGCCTGTATCACAAATTCTAAGCCGTCTAGAAAGACAAGGCCGTCTGAAAAATTTCAGACGGCCTTTTTGTTGATTAAAGCAGTTTATTTGTCGTGGTTGGTCAGCGTTGTACCGTGACGGCCGCCACGTTCTTTCAAACGTTGTACCAAACCTTCGACCGTTGTCGGCATGCCGTCGATACAGAATGCCTGATACAGCGCAGTGTGCAGGGCGTCGTTGCGGCTGAACGCATTGCCGATCAGCTTCCAATCGCCTTTGCGCGGCTCAATCCAGCGGCGGTTTACTGTATCGCCGTAAGCGAATATTTTATAAGACGAACGCTTGTCGTTGCTGTAAGTAAAGGATGTGCGGGCGCAATAGAGGCCTTCGACGGAGAGGTTGTCGTAGCCTTTGTCGGAGCGCACGTTCAAGACGTAGCGGATGCTGTTGTCCGGCGCAGGCATGATTTGCAGGCTGCTGAGCAGGATTTTGGGCTGCTTGCCGTAGGTTTCGTTGACATAGAGGTCGAACCAATCCCCCGATTGGGTATCGGGCAGGGGCGGCAACTCGGCTTTGTGTTCTTTAAATTCGCGTGCGGCAACTTCTTCAGGGCTTTCCTGATAACGCGTGTTGGTCAGCGTATCCTTTTGGCTGAAACCCAAAGCAAATGCTTGAGTCGCGGCAAGGCTGAGAGCGAGAAGGGCAAAACGGCGCATAGACAGCTCCAAAGTGAAAAACGGCTTTATTTTATGGGCTTGCAGGGTGGGGTGCAAGTAAGTGCGGTATAATTGACGTTAATTCTGATTAATATGACGAGTTTTCATCATGAATACACAAACTCTGGATGTCATCGGTTTGAAATGCCCGCTGCCGATTTTGCGTGCCAAAAAAGCTTTGGCGCAAATGCAGGAGGGCGAAGTGCTGACCGTATTGGCCACCGATGGCGGCGCGCCCGGTGATTTTGAAGCGTTTTGCCGTCAGACCGGACATGTTTTGTTGGAATCGAGCGAGGCTGACGGCGTGTTCAAGCTGGTGTTGAAACACAAATAAAGGCCGTCTGAAATGTCTAAAGCCGTCGCGTTGTCTGCCGTCGTATTGGCTGTTTGCCTGAGTGCATGCGGCAATGAAGGCGTTTCACCGCAGAACGCTGCCGATTATGCTCAAAATGTGACCGACTTGTTCCGCCAAAGCTGCGTGGCCGCAGACGGCGATGCCGTCCTTGTCGGCGAGTTTGCCAATGCCAACAAACTGGTTTTATTGTCGAAAAAAGAGATTGCTGATTTGCCTGCCGGAATGATGGATTTGGAGGCATTAAGCATTTGGAAGAAAACGGTAAACGGCGCAGATTATTATTTGAGCCTGACCGAAGACAGTTGCAGCGTGCGTACGGCCAAAGCCAACGACCATCTGATTTTTAAACAATTTTTGGCTTTGGCAGAAAATCCGCCGCAGGGTTTGAACGCTGAGTTGCGTGCCGATAATTTGTCGGAGGCCCCGTTGCCTATGCGTCAGATTTCCTACGCATGGCGCGCGCCCGGCAGTCCGAAAGAAACCTTGCTGACCGTCAAAACAACGTCGTCCGAGCATTTTCCGGTACAGGCTGTTTTTTATTTGACCCATCATTCTTACGACAATAAGGCTGCCGTTTTGCCTTAGGCCGGTTGACGATTGGAATATCAAATTAATAGCAACCGTTACTGCCGAATAAAGGCCGTCTGAAACATTATCAAACCAAACCACTCGAAAGTAAGCTATGCAAACCCTGACCATCATCCGCCCCGACGATATGCACTTACACCTGCGCGACGGCGACGCGCTCAAAGCTGTTGCCCCGTACACCGCCCGACAAATGGGCCGCGCGGTTATCATGCCCAACCTCAAACCGCCCGTCGTCAGCGTTGCCGATGCCCAAGCCTACAAAGCGCGCATTATGGCCGCCCTGCCTGAAGGCAGCACCTTCCAGCCGTTGATGACGCTTTATTTGACCGACAACGCCACGCCCGAACTCGTGCGCGAAGCCAAAGCTGCCGGTATTGTGGCTTTCAAACTCTATCCAGCAGGTGCGACCACCAATTCCGATTCCGGCGTGACCGACTTGTTCAAACTGATTCCTGTGTTGGAAGAAATGGCGAAACAGGGCATTTTGTTCTTGGTTCACGGCGAAGTCACCGATCCTGAAATCGATATTTTCGACCGCGAAGCCGCCTTTATCGAGCGCGTGATGAAGCCGGTTTTGGCGCAAGTGCCGAATCTTAAAGTCGTGTTCGAACACATCACCACTGCCGAGGCCGCCCGACTGGTATTGGAAGCCGGCGATAATGTGGCCGCGTCCGTGACACCGCAACACTTGCTGCTCAACCGCAACGACCTTTTGGTCGGCGGCGTGCGCCCCCATCATTTCTGCCTGCCCGTACTCAAACGCGAAACCCACCGTCAGGCTTTGGTTGCCGCCGTTACCGGCGATAAGGCGCACAAATTCTTCCTCGGCACGGATTCTGCGCCACATGCTAAAACTGCCAAAGAAAATGCTTGTGGTTGCGCTGGTATGTTCAGCGCGATGACCGCTATCGAGCTTTATGCCGAAGTGTTTGAGAAAGCAGGCGCGTTGGACAAACTGGAAGCCTTTGCTTCTAAAAACGGCCCGCGTTTCTACGGCCTGCCTGAAAATTCCGATACCATCACCTTGGTCAAACAAACGCAAACCGTGCCTGCCAGCGTGCCTTACGGCGATGGCGAACTTGTACCGATGAGGGCCGGCGGTGAGATTGAATGGACGGTGCAATATTAAATTGGCCGTCAATGAGGCATAAAAAGAAACAACCTGCTTGAAAGGGCAGGTTGTTTTTTATGGTCATTCAGACGGCCTGTTATGGGGAGGAAAGACAGACGAGGCCGTCTGAAAAACTGGATTATATTGTGTGTTTATTCGGTCAACATGGGTTTCAGCGCTTCCCAAGCCTGCGGCAGTTGGGTAAAGCCGTCCGAAGCCATCAAATGGCCGCCTTCGGGAATATGGGTAACAGGGCTTTTGAGTTTGGCCGCCATGTCCAAAGTCAGTTCGGGCGGAACATGGGTGTCGTTGTCGGAAACCAGGCAGTGTTTGGGCATGTCGATTTTGCGCAGGATGTCGAAATTTGGGGACGCTGCTTTAATGTAGGCGTTGAGTGCGGGCAGGGGCGGCAGCGTATCGGCAAAACCGGCGGCAAGCAACAGGCCGCCGATTTTTTGCGGTTGTTGGCGGCTGAGGAAGTGAAGGAGGGTAATGCAGCCGAGGCTGTGGCCGACTAGGAAGGTATGGGCATCGGGCTTGCCGATGTGCTGGTCAAGGGTAAACTGCCACGCGGTCGTGCTTGGTTTGTCGGGATTGGGCATGGCGAGGGAGATTGCTTGTGCGCCGGTGCTTTTGACTTGGGCGCAAAGCCAGTCAAACCAGTTGCCGTGCGGATTACCTTCAAAGCCATGTACGATATAAACGCGTCGATTCATGTTTTTCCTCCTTCAGACGGCCTGAGATTTTTGTCTAAATCTCTGCCTGTAAGCGTTCATTATACCATGTTTGTTTATGTTTTATTGTTTGTTGCTTTGTCAGGATGATTGATTAAGCTTTTGTTGTTAAATGATATTTGCAAGAATAATAAAGCAAACAACACGGCAGTGGCGGATGGCTTTGCCGTGTTGTTCGGGTTTGAAATATATATGGGCCGTCTGAAAAAACAGTTTAGAAATAGCCTTGCTTTTTGCGCTCTTCCATTGCCGCTTCCGATACGCGGTCATCCATGCGTGTGGCGCTGCGTTCGGAAATGGTTGCGGCGGCGGTTTCGGCAATGATGTCTTCGGGGGTGGCGGCGGTGCTGGCAACCGGGCAGGTGCAGGAAATATCGCCGACGGTACGGAAGCGGACATCGCGGATTTGGGTAACTTCGCCTTCGCGTTTGGGGGTCAACGGGGTAACGGGAACGAGCAGGCCGTTGCGTTCGACAACTTCGCGCTTATGGGTGTAATAAATCGGCGGCAGGGCGAGTTTTTCGCGTGCGATGTATTGCCAGATGTCCAATTCCGTCCAGTTGGAAATCGGGAACACGCGCATGTTTTCGCCTTGGAACAGGCGTGTGTTGTAGAGCGACCATAATTCAGGACGTTGGTTTTTGGGATCCCATTGGCCGAACTCGTCGCGGAAAGAGAAGATGCGTTCTTTGGCGCGCGCTTTTTCTTCATCGCGGCGCGCGCCGCCCATCAGTGCATCAAAGCCTTGTTCTTCGATGGTTTCAACCAGCGTAACGGCTTGGGCGGCGTTGCGTGAATCGGTTTCGCGGCGCAAGACGACGCTGCCTTTGCGGATGGATTCTTCTACGCTGCCGACCACAAGTTGTACGCCGGTACGGGCAACGGTATCGTCGCGGAACTGAATGACTTCGGGGTAATTGTGGCCGGTATCGACGTGTAGGAGTTTGAACGGCAGCTTCAGCGGACGGCCTTCGATTTGGAAGGCTTTGACGGCAAGCGCCAGTAATACGACGGAGTCTTTGCCGCCGGAGAATAGCAAGGCCGGATTTTGGGCATTGGCAATGACTTCGCGGATGATGTAGATAGACTCGGCTTCGAGCCAGTCGAGGTGGTGGTTTTGGATAGACATTTTTTCTCTCTTTGCAACCTTGGCGACAGTCGATACTTTAGTAAGGTCGTCTGAAAAAGGGAAAGAATGGTTTGTTTGTTGCAAAGATGTTTTTGTTATATTGCAAGGCCGTGCTTTTCAGACGGCCTTTGTGCTTTAACTTATTTTTAACCCGATTTCTCTGACGAAGCGCCTGTCTTAGCGTACACTTTGGTTTTTTATAAATGAGAATGGTTTATGTATCACGGCGAGAGATTTAATGCGTACAGCCATTTGGCCGGTTTCTTGTTGGCAGTGGCGGCGTTAGTGCTGATGCTGGTGAAAGCGGTTGAATCAGCGGACGGCTATCGGATTGCCGGTGCACTGACTTACGGAGTCTGCCTGCTGCTCCTGTATTTGGGTTCAACCTTATACCACAGTATTCCGCAGCCGAAAGCCAAGGCGATTTTGCAAAAGGTCGATCATTGCATGATTTATCTTCTGATTGCAGGCAGCTATACGCCGTTTACGCTGATTACCCTGCAGGGTGGTTGGGGCTGGTCGCTTTTTGGTGTGTCGTGGGGGCTGGCTTTGCTGGGCATTGTTCAGGAGTTGACGATCGGACGCAAAAGCGAGAAGCGGCTGCTGTCGATGGTGATTTATGTGTTGATGGGCTGGCTGATTGTGGTGGCGGTATGGCCGCTGATACAGTCGCTTTCGGCCGGTGGATTATTTTGGCTGGTGTTGGGCGGCGTATTGTATAGCGCGGGGATTTATTGGTTTATCAACGATACGAAAATCCGCCACGGCCACGGTATCTGGCACTTGTTTGTCTTGGCCGGCAGTTTGACGCAATTTATCAGCATTTATTTTTATGTGTTGTAGATTCAGACGGCCTGAAATAAAAAACCTCTCAGTTTGACTGAGAGGTTTTTGTTTGTCGTTAACCTGGGTTTTTGTCGTGAAATTCGTGGAATTCATAGTTGTAGGTCAGCTCTTTGCCGGCTTTGGTTTGCGCCAGATAATCGTCGTAAACCGCACGGATTTCCTTACGCAGCAGGAAGAGGGCAATTAAGTTCGGCAAGACCATAAAGCCGTTGAACATATCGGACATGCTCCAAACCAAATCCACTTTGCCCAAGGTACCCAATACGATGGCCACTAAAACCAGTGCGCGGTAGATGCCTAAGTGTTTGCCGCGGAACAGGAAGCGGATATTGGATTCGCCGAAGTAGTACCAGCCGATGATGGTGGTAAAGGCGAAGAAGGTCAGACAGACGGCGAGCAGTTGCGAACCGAAACCCGGGAAGGCTTTGTTAAAAGCCAGTTGGGTAACCGCAGCGCCGGTTTCACCGGACAGGTTGGCGTCGGTCAGCAGGATAATCAGCGCGGTTGCCGTGCAGACCATCAGCGTATCGATAAAGATACCGATAAACGCGGCCATACCTTGTTGCACAGGGTGTTTGACGTTGGCGGTCGCATGAGCGTGCGGGGTTGAACCCATACCGGCTTCATTGGAAAACAGGCCGCGTGCCACACCGAAGCGGACTGCCTCGCGCATACCGATACCGGCTGCACCGCCCAATACCGCTTCAGGATTGAAGGCAGCGACAAAGATACTGTGGAACATCGGAATGATGTGGTCGGAAAATTTGAACAAAATAATCACGGCACACAAAATGTAAATCACCGCCATAAACGGCACGACAAATTGCGCGATACCGGCAATGCGGTTGATGCCGCCGATGATGATCAGGCCGGCGAATACCGCCAAAGCAATGCCGACAGCCATCGGGGGAATATCGAAAGCCAAATTCATGGCTGAGGCGATGGAGTTGGATTGGGTCGCGTTACCGATGAAGCCCAGCGCGATAATCAAGGCGATAGAGAAAAAGCCGGACAGGAAACGCGCCGCGCCACGGCCGATTTTCGGAGTCAGGCCGTGTGTGATGTAAAACGCAGGGCCACCGATGTATTTGCCGTGGCTGACCACGCGGTATTTTTGCGCCAAAACGGCTTCTGCAAAAATGGTAGACATGCCCAAAATGGCAGACAGCCACATCCAAAAAATGGCACCCGGGCCGCCGGCAGTAATCGCAGTGGCGACACCGGCAACGTTACCGGTACCGATTTGCGCGGAAATCGCCACGGCAAGTGCTTGAAATTGAGACAGGGATTTGCCTTCGTGGTCTTTGTCTTTTTTGCTGAACAAGCCGCCGAAAACGGATTTGAAACCCGTCCCCAATTTGGTTATTTGCGGCGCGCCCAAGTACAGGGTAAAGAACAGGCCGATACCGATTAAGGCATAAATCAGCAGGTAGTCCCAAAGAACCTGATTGACTGCACCCACCAGAGCAGACAATATTTCTTCCATAATAAAACCTTTAATAAAAACAATAAAAATAAAATGATACGGGTAACTACTCCCACTCATTTTTCATGGTTGGCAACATCGGCGAGCAGGTCGTTTTGCCATTTGATACCGGTTAAGTTGTTAACAATTTTGACCGATTTTGTCATCATACCGTAAACCTTCGTGAATTAAAACGAAAAAACTGACAAAGGTTTGCCGCCAATGTGCTTCTTTATTTAAAAAAGTTTCTTTGTTTTCAGACGGCCTGTTTTTGCAAATATTCGGGCCGTCTGAATATTTTGGCTAAAGGCAACTTATGATAAAATGCACGCCTTACAAATGAAGCACATTCCGCCTCAACGCGTGAAAAAACGAAAGGAATCAATATGGCAGGCCATAGTAAGTGGGCAAATATCCAACACAAAAAAGCCCGACAAGATGCCAAACGCGGCAAAATCTTCACCCGTCTGATTAAAGAAATTACCGTTGCTGCCCGTATGGGCGGCGGCGACCCCGGCGCAAATCCGCGCCTGCGCCTGGCTTTGGAAAAAGCTGCTGAAAACAATATGCCTAAAGACAACGTGCAACGTGCTATCGACAAAGGTACGGGCAATCTGGAAGGCGTGGAATACATCGAGTTGCGTTACGAAGGCTACGGCATCGGCGGCGCGGCTTTGATGGTGGATTGCCTGACCGACAACAAGACCCGTACCGTTGCCGATGTGCGCCATGCGTTCACTAAAAATGGCGGTAATTTGGGTACCGACGGTTGCGTAGCGTTCAACTTCGTGCATCAAGGCTATTTGGTGTTTGAACCGGGCGTTGACGAAGATGCGCTGATGGAAGCGGCTTTGGAAGCCGGTGCGGAAGACGTCATCACCAACGACGACGGTTCCATCGAAGTGATTACCGCGCCGAACGACTGGGCAGGCGTGAAAGCGGCTTTGGAAGCCGCAGGCTACAAATCTGTTGACGGCGACGTTACCATGCGCGCCCAAAACGAAACCGAGTTGAGCGGCGAAGATGCGGTTAAAATGCAAAAACTGATTGATGCATTGGAAGATTTGGACGACGTACAAGACGTTTACACTTCTGCCGTGTTGAATCTGGACTAATGGTTTAAAGAATAAAAGGCCGTCTGAAATTTCAGACGGCCTTTTTATATTGAAACCAATCAGATTTTTCTGGTTTTCAACCAAGCCCAAAGCAGTAGCAATACGACGAAGCTGAAATACAAAATACTCCACACCGGCAGGGCGACGCCGAATAGATGGTCTGGCTCGGCGCAGTTGCCAAAGCCGCGGACGATGGGTTCAAACCAATCAAACAAAGGCCAGTCGCGTAGGCGGAAGGTCCAAGGTGCGCCGCAAGAAGGGGCGGTACCGGGGGGCAGGTTTTGCAGCCAAATTTGATAGGCGGCGACACCGGCGCCGTAAACGGCCGGGGCGGTAATCAACAATGCCGAGAGCGAGCGGGCAAATTTGGAAGATTGCGAGCTGAACGCCGTAATAATGGCCAACAGCCCGACACCCAATACGCACAAGCGTTGCAGGATGCACAATACGCACGGGTTCATGCCCAAAACGTATTGGGAAATAAAGGAGCCGCAGGCGGCAAATATGGAGAGGACGACTAAAAATAAAACAGTCTTGCGGAAAAAGTTCATAACATAAAACCTTTCAGACGGCCTAGATGCAAAACAGCCGATAAATAATGTTCACTTTAACACAAAACGCATATGCTTTTTTTGGTTTGACGGTTTTTTGCGTATGTTTGTTGATGTTGCGTAACCATAAATATGGAAACAAAAATGTGTTCCATATCGAAAAGGCCGTCTGAAATATTCAGACGGCCT
>NZ_KV832195.1:290593-321927 GCF_001837375.1 Neisseria sp. HMSC066H01 | reverse complement strand
AGGCCGTCTGAAATATTCAGACGGCCTTTAGGGAGAGACGTTTTATTTTTTCCCGTGAGATTTTTTGACATCTGCTTCAGTAATCGTACCGCCGCCATTATTAAAGGCGTTCATGATGTAAGTGGCAACGGCGGCAACATCGGCATCATTGATGGCGGTAGCAGGCATAAAGCCATTGTAGGATTTGCCGTTTACTTTAATCGGACCGTTGATGCCTTTGGTCATGCTTTGCAACAGGACTTGCGGTTTTTTGTTGATATAGTCGGACTGGAATAAAGGCGGGAACATGGCACCCCGGCCTTCACCTTTTTTACCGTGGCAGGCAGCGCAGTTGGTTTCGTAAATTTTTTGTCCTTTGCTCATCAGCGCGGCATCAGCGGCAAAAGCAGTTGGAATGCTGAGCGCAGTTAGAAGGATGAGGATAGGGCGGAGTGCAGTCATGATGTGTTCCTTTTTTGAGTGGTGTTTTTGATGGCCACACGCTTGGTTTGCGTTTTAATAGCTTGATGATAACGCTAAAGGCCGTCTGAAAGTAGATTTTTCAGACGGCCTTTGGTTTAGGTCAAATCCAGCCTTGCAGATTGGCCCGACTTAATTGTGCAAGTGCGGCAATCCAGTCGGCGGAATCGTTGAGGCAGGGGATGTAACGGTATTCTTTGCCGCCTGCGGCGTGGAATTGTTCGCGTCCCATAATGGCGATTTCTTCCATGGTTTCGAGGCAGTCGGCCAGGAAGCCGGGGCAGAATACGTCGAGTTTGGTCGTGCCTTGTTTCGGTAGCTGATCAAACAGGGCTTGCGTGCTGGGCTTGATCCATTGGGATTTGCCAAACTGGCTTTGGAAAGAAACGATGTATTCTTGTTCGGACAAGCCCAATGCCTGCGCCAACAGCTTGGCGGTATGGTGGCACTCGTCAGGATAGGGGTCGCCGTCGTCGTGATGCTTTTGCGGAATGCCGTGGAAACTCAACATCAGTTTTTCACCGCGTCCGTTTTGGGCCCAATAGGCTTCAATGTGCTGCTTCATGGCTTGGATATAAGCGGCATCGTCGTAGTAACGGGAAACAGTGCGGACGCTCATTTGGTTGCGTTGCAGCAATAACTCTTGAAACACTTTGTCCAAGGCTGCGCCAGTAGAAGAACCGGCATATTGCGGATAGAGCGGAATGACCAGCAATTTGCCCACGCCTTGGGTTTTGAGTTCCGCCAAAACATCGGCAACGCTTGGGTTGCCGTAAGTCATGGCATGACGGACGATGACATCGGGCAAATGTTTGGCTAGGGCTTCTGCTTGGCGGTGTGTGTAAACCTCAAGCGGCGAACCTTCTTTAAACCAAACTTTTTCATAGGCATGCGCGCTTTTTTTGGGGCGAAAGGTCAATACCAAGCCGCGCAATATCGGTTGCCATAAGAGCTTGGGTAGTTCGACAACACGTTGATCAGAAAGAAATTCTTTCAAGTAAGGCTTGACTGCGGCAGCCGTCGGCGCGTCAGGCGTGCCGAGGTTGAGCAGCAGGACGGCTGTACGGTTTTGTGCGGTGTAGGCTAAGGGCGGTTCGGTATGGAAACGGGACATGGTTGTGCTTTATTAATGATGAATATTGAGGCCGTCTGAAAAGTAGTTTGAATCAAAACCTGGTTTCAGACGGCCTTTAAAAGGATTAATCCACACCACGGGCGCGGTTTTCATGGAATTGCGCTTGCCAATCAGCAAATTTGCCTTGTTCGATGGCTTCGCGCATTTCTGCCATGATGACTTGGTAGAAGTGCAGATTGTGGATGGTGTTGAGCTGTGCGCCCAAGATTTCGCCGACTCGGTGCAGATGATGAAGGTAGGAGCGGCTGAAATTCTGACAGGCGTAGCAGGTGCAGCTTTCATTAATCGGACGCTTGTCGAGTTTGTGTTTGGCATTTTTGATTTTCAAATCGCCAAAACGGGTAAACAGCCAGCCGTTACGCGCATTGCGGGTGGGCATGACGCAGTCGAACATATCCACGCCGTGCGCCACACCGTACACCAAGTCTTCAGGCGTGCCGACGCCCATCAAGTAATGTGGCTTGTGTTCCGGTAGGATAGGGCCGACGGCGCGCAACATGCGGTACATTTCGGGCTTGGGTTCGCCAACGGACAAGCCGCCGATGGCCAGGCCGGGGAAGTCGAGTTCTTCCAAACCTTTCAGTGATTCTTCGCGCAAATCTTCATACATCGCGCCTTGTACAATGCCAAACAGCGCATTTGGGTTTTTCAGGTCTTCAAAAGCCTTTTTGCTTCGCTCCGCCCAGCGTAAGCTCATTTGCAGCGATTTTTGCGCTTGGCTGTGCGTTGCTTCACCAGGAGTGCACTCGTCCAACTGCATCACGATGTCGGAATTCAACACGGTTTGGATTTTCATCGACACTTCGGGCGAGAGGAATAGTTTGTCGCCGTTGATCGGGCTTTGGAATGTACAACCTTCTTCGGTCAGCTTGCGCATGTCGGACAACGAGAATACTTGGAAGCCGCCTGAGTCGGTCAAAATCGGCTTATCCCAACCGATAAATTCGTGCAGGCCGCCGAATTGTTCGATGACTTCCAAGCCTGGGCGCAGCCACAGATGGTAAGTGTTGCCTAAGATGATTTGTGCTTTGATGTCATGCAGGTTTTGCGGGTTCATCGCTTTGACCGAACCGTAAGTGCCGACCGGCATAAATACAGGCGTTTCGATTTTGCCGTGGTTCAGTTCCAAAGTGCCGCGTCGGGCATGACCGTCTTTTTTGTGTAAGGTAAATTTGAGCATAGTAATAATAGATTGGACGTTCGCGTGTGTGCGAAATGAAAGGGCAGATTATAAAGGATTTTTCGTTGGTTGACGGCTGGATTTTATCTTTGTCAAAACAATGCTTCAGACGGCCTGAATAATAGAAGAAATAAAAATGAGGCATAAATCAAACAAAAATATCCAGGCCGTCTGAAAAGTATTTACAGATGCTTGCAAAAGGGAACACGCTTCGTTACAATAAGCGACTTAGATGAAGGCACATAGCTCAGTTGGTTAGAGCACCACCTTGACATGGTGGGGGTCGTTGGTTCGAGTCCAATTGTGCCTACCAAATTTCCATAACGGCTTTATGCCGTTATTTTTTAATGTTTTGGAGCTTTCTGATGTTGAACATTACCTTGCCGGACGGTTCGGTCCGCCAATATGAATCACCCGTTACCGTGGCGCAAATTGCAGCGTCTATCGGTGCAGGTTTGGCAAAGGCAACGGTAGCAGGCAAGGTTAACGGTAAATTGGTGGATGCTTGCGATCCGATTACCGAAGATGCCCATGTTCAAATCATTACGCCTAAAGACAAAGAAGGCGTGGAAATTATCCGCCACTCCTGCGCGCACTTGGTCGGTCATGCGGTCAAGCAGCTCTACCCTGATGCCAAAATGGTTATCGGCCCGGTGATTGAAGACGGGTTCTATTACGATATTGCAACTGAAAAACCATTTACGCCTGATGATGTAGCCGCCATCGAAGCGCGCATGAAAGAATTGATTGCACAAGACTACGACGTCATTAAAGTGATGACGCCCCGTGCAGAAACCATCAAAATTTTCCAAGATCGCGGCGAAGAGTACAAATTGCGTCTGATTGAAGACATGCCTGAAGTGGAAGCAATGGGTATGTATCATCATCAAGAATACGTCGATATGTGCCGCGGTCCTCACGTTCCCAATACCCGTTTCTTGAAAAACTTCAAGCTGACCAAACTGGCAGGCGCATACTGGCGCGGCGACAGCAACAATGAAATGTTGCAACGTATTTACGGTACAGCCTGGGCAAGTAAAGACGAATTAAAAGCCTATATCCAACGCATCGAGGAAGCGGAAAAACGCGATCACCGTAAGCTGGGTAAACAATTGGACTTGTTCCACTTGCAAGATGAAGCGCCGGGTATGGTATTCTGGCATCCTAAAGGCTGGGCTTTGTGGCAAGTGATTGAGCAGCATATGCGCAAAGAGCTGAATGCTGCCGGCTATAAAGAGGTGAAAACGCCTCAGATTATGGATAAAACCTTCTGGGAAAAATCCGGCCACTGGGAAAACTATAAAGACAATATGTTTGTGACCAGTTCTGAAAAACGCGAATACGCGGTTAAACCGATGAACTGTCCGGGTCATGTGCAAATTTTTAATAACGGCTTGCGCTCATATCGCGATTTGCCAATGCGTTTGGCTGAGTTCGGTTCTTGCCACCGCAATGAACCAAGCGGTGCGTTACATGGTTTGATGCGTGTTCGCGGTTTTGTGCAGGATGATGCGCATATCTTCTGTACCGAAGACCAAATCGTTGATGAAGCACGCGCATTTAATGAATTGCTGGTTCGCATTTACAAACAATTCGGCTTCCATGATGTTGCTGTGAAGTTGTCCCTCCGCCCTGAGCAACGTGCAGGTTCTGACGAAGTTTGGGATAAAGCCGAACAAGGCCTGCGTGATGCATTGACCGCTTGCGGCGTAGAGTGGGAAGAATTGCCTGGCGAAGGCGCATTCTACGGTCCTAAGATTGAGTACCATGTCAAAGATGCCTTGGGTCGTTCTTGGCAGTGTGGTACCCTGCAGTTGGACTTCGTATTGCCGGAGCGTTTGAATGCCGAATATGTAACTGAAAACAACGACCGTGCGCGTCCTGTAATGTTACACCGTGCTATTTTGGGTTCGTTGGAGCGCTTCATCGGTATTCTGATTGAAAACCATGCAGGCTCATTCCCATTGTGGCTTGCACCGGTTCAAATGGTGATTATGAATATCACTGAAAACCAAGCAGATTATTGTCGCGAAGTGGCTGCCAAATTGCAGGCGGCAGGCTTCCGTGTCGAATTGGATTTGCGTAACGAAAAAATCGGTTACAAAATCCGCGACAACAGCCAATACCGTTTCCCTTATCAAATCGTTGTCGGCGATAAAGAGAAACAAGAAAACAAAGTTGCGGTACGCCGCAAAGCAGAAGACTTGGGTTCTTTGAATGTAGATGATTTTATTGCGCAATTGCAGCAAGAAATCACTGATGCCCTCGTCAATCATTAATTTTTATAGGAGTATTCATCATCGCTCAAGAACGCGAAGCACGAATCAATGGTGAAATTACCGCCAAAGAAGTGCGATTAATCAGTGAGTCAGGCGATCAGCTTGGTGTCGTTTCAGTTCGTGAAGCTCTGGCTATGGCCGAAGAGCAAGATGTCGATTTGGTAGAAATTTCCCCAACTGCCAAACCGCCTGTATGCAAACTGATGGATTACGGTAAATACAAATACCAACAAGCCAAGAAGCGCGACGAAGCCAAGAAAAACCAAAAGCAGGTACAAATCAAGGAAATTAAATTCCGTCCGGGTACAGATGAAGGCGACTATCAAATCAAGATGCGCAACATCAACCGCTTCCTTGCCGATGGTGACAAAGTCAAAGTAACATTGCGTTTCCGCGGTCGTGAAATGGCCCACCAACAATTGGGTGCCCAACTGCTTGAGCGCGTAAAAGAAGATTTGGCAGAAGTAGCGCAAATCGAGTCCTTCCCTAAAATGGAAGGCCGCCAAATGGTGATGATGATTGCGCCTAAGAAAAAATAAAGCTATAATCCAAGGCTTATTTCGATTGCCGCTCGAAATAAGGTTTAATTAGCGGCAAAAACCGTGGTATTTTGGGTTTCAAGTGTTTGAAATTTATTTCAAAACCCCTTATACCTTATCTAATAACGAATGGAGTTTTCCAATGCCTAAAATGAAAACCAAGTCTAGCGCGAAAAAACGCTTTAAAGTACTGGGTAACGGTGGTGTAAAACGCGGTCATGCGTTCAAAAGTCACATCCTGACCAAAAAAACCACTAAAACTAAACGTCAATTGCGCGGCACCGCTATGGTGGATTCACGCGATTTGGCTTCTGTTGCTAAAATGTTGCCCTACGCTTAAGGAGTTTAGAATATGCCACGCGTAAAACGCGGTGTTACCGCTCGTGCTCGTCACCAAAAAGTCTTCGCGTTAGCCAAAGGCTATCGCGGTCGTCGTAAAAACGTTTACCGTGTTGCCAAACAAGCGGTAATGAAAGCCGGTCAATACGCATACCGTGACCGTCGCCAACGCAAACGTCAATTCCGTCAACTGTGGATCGTTCGTATCAACGCAGGTGCCCGTGAAAATGGTCTGTCTTACAGCAAATTCATGAACGGCCTGAAACGCGCTGCTATCGAAATCGACCGCAAAGTATTGGCTGATTTGGCTGTATTCGACAAAGCTGCATTTGCACAATTGGTTGAAAAAGCTAAAGCTGCTTTGGCTGCTTAATTCGATAAGATTATTTAAAAAGGAAGCTTATGCTTCCTTTTTTCTTTTCCAGAAGAAACTCTATGTAGTTGATTTTCTTTCTTTAAACTCTATTTTTTTATACTGATTTGCGATAAAATAGGCCCCTCTTATCAAACGGATTGGCCGCACTAATACAAAAGGCCGTCTGAACAGGTTTGCAATCAAACCCAACAGACGGCTTTGTTGTTTCAGACGGCCTGCCATCAACAAACAGACGATAAACTACTTATGGAAAATGTAAACCGTATCGTTGCAGAAGGTATTGCCGCTATTGAAGCCGCGCAAGACTTCAATGCCTTAGAACAAATTAAAGCACGCTATCTGGGTAAAACCGGCGAATTGACCGGACTTTTGAAAACTTTGGGTCAAATGTCTCCTGAAGAGCGTAAAACCATAGGTGCGCACATCAACGAATGCAAAAATCAGTTTCAGACGGCCTTTAATGCCAAACGGGATGCCCTGAATGAAGCCAAGCTGCAAGCTCAATTGGCTGCAGAAGCCTTGGATATTACTCTGCCGGGCCGTGCGCAAGAGCATGGTGGTTTGCATCCAGTTACTTTGACTTTGCAGCGAGTGGTTGAGCTGTTTCACGGTATGGGTTTTGAAGTGGCGGACGGCCCTGAAATCGAAGACGATTTCCACAATTTCCAAGCCTTGAATATTCCTGCAAATCACCCCGCGCGTGCGATGCAAGATACCTTCTATGTTGAAAATGGCGACGTTTTGCGTACACACACTTCGCCTATTCAAATCCGCTATATGCTCGACAAAAAAGAGCCGCCTATCCGCATTATTGCCCCCGGCCGCGTTTATCGTGTGGACAGTGATGCCACTCACTCGCCTATGTTCCACCAGGCCGAAGGTTTGTGGGTGGAAGAGGGTGTCACTTTTGCCGATTTGAAAGCAGTGTTTACTGACTTTATCCGTCGCTTCTTTGAACGCGATGACCTGCAAGTGCGTTTCCGTCCGTCTTTCTTCCCGTTCACCGAGCCTTCTGCCGAAATCGACATCATGGGAGAAAACGGCAAATGGTTGGAAGTAGGCGGCTGCGGTATGGTACATCCTAATGTATTGAAAAACGTCAATATCGACCCTGAGAAATATACCGGTTTCGCTTTCGGTATCGGTCTCGACCGCTTTGCCATGTTGCGCTACAACGTCAATGACCTGCGCTTGTTCTTCGATAACGATTTGAACTTCTTGAAGCAGTTTAAATAAATTTCAGATGGTCTTTTGATAGGCCGTCTGAAAAAGTGAATAGATATTACTGATTTCGTCTGATAAAAATTTGTTTCAGACGGCTTGATAGTAGAGAAAATAATATGCAATTTCCTTATTCGTGGCTGAAAACCCAAGCCAATCCTGATCTTTCTGCCGATAAACTGGAACATCTTTTGACCATGGCCGGTTTGGAAGTGGAAGAAATCGATACTGCCGCCCCTGCTTTCAGTGGCGTGGTTGTTGCCGAAGTAAAATCCGTTGAGAAACATCCTGATGCAGACCGTTTGAACGTTACCCAAGTCGATGCCGGTACGGGCGAGTTGGTTCAGATTGTTTGTGGTGCGCCGAATGTCAAGCCGGGCATTAAAGTGCCGTGTTCGCTGCCGGGTGCCGTTTTGCCGGGCAATTTCAAGATTAAGCCGACTAAAATGCGCGGCGTACCATCAAACGGTATGCTGTGCTCAACCAATGAACTGGGTTTGCCTGATGATGGTGTAGACGGTCTGCACATTCTGCCTGAAGATGCACCTGTCGGTACCAATATCCGTGAATACTTGGATTTGGACGATACGCTGTTTACATTGAAAATTACGCCTAACCGCGCTGATTGCTTGAGTGTTAAGGGCATTGCGCGTGAGGTTTCTGCGTTGACTCAATGTGCGTTTACGCCCGTTGAAATTCAGACGGCCTCTATCGGCAGTGAGAAAAAACAGGCCGTTCGTATTGATGCACCGACCGACTGCGGCCGTTTTATCAGCCGCGTTATTGAAAATGTCAATGCGAAAGCGGCTACTCCCGATTGGATGAAACAACGTTTGGAACGCAGCGGTATCCGCAGCATTTCCGCATTGGTGGACATTGGTAACTATGTCATGCTGGAAATCGGTCAGCCGATGCATGTTTTCGATGCCGACAAGCTATCGGGCAGTTTGATTGTCCGCCGTGCTCAAAATGGCGAGACGTTGGCGTGCCTGAACGAGAAGACCGTTACTTTGGCCGACAATACACTGGTAGTTGCTGATGAAAAAGGTGTGTTGAGTTTGGCCGGTCTGATGGGCGGAGAGGCAAGTGCGGTTTCAGACGACACGCAAAATATTGTACTGGAAGCTGCTTGGTTTGCTCCGGAGATTATTGCCGGTAAATCCCGTCAATACGGTTTTGGTTCGGATTCTTCTTTCCGTTTTGAACGTGGTGTGGATTACCGCTTGCAAGCTGATGCCATTGAGCGTGCTACCGAATTGGTGGTGCAGATTTGCGGTGGTGCAGCCGGTGAAATGGTTGAAGCACAAGGAAAATTGCCTGAGGCAAAACAGGTTGAATTGCGTTTAGGCCGTCTGAAAACGGTATTGGGCGTTGAAATCCCTGCCGAGCAAGTCGAAATTATCTTGCAACACTTGGGCTTGCAGCCTGAGAAAACTGCAGAAGGCTTCCGTGTTACTTCTCCTAGCTTCCGTTTCGATATCGAGATCGAAGCCGATTTGATTGAAGAAATCGGCCGTGTTTACGGTTATGAAAATATTCCCGACGACTATACTTCAGGCCGTCTGAAAATGTTGGCTTTGCCTGAAACCAAACGCCCGCGTTTTGCGGTTTATAACGAAATGGCGGCTCGCGGTTACCGCGAAGTGGTCAGCTATGCGTTTGTGGATGAGCAATGGGAGCAAGACTTTGCTGCCAATACCCATCCTATCCGCCTGCAAAATCCGTTGGCGGCGCAGTATGCCGTCATGCGTTCTACGCTTATCGGCGGTTTGGTGGAAGTTTTGCAAAACAATTTGAACCGTAAGCAAAACCGTGTACGCGTGTTTGAAATTGCCCGCGTGTTCAGCAAAGATTCGGCTGATCAATTTGTTCAAAACGAACGTATCGGCGGTTTGTGGTATGGCTCTGTTCTGCCTGAGCAATGGGGCGAGAAAACACGAAACGTGGATTTCTACGATATGAAAGCCGATGTTGAGAGCCTTTTGAAAAACAAGGAAGTATCCTTTGTTAAGAGCGAACATCCAGCATTGCATCCTGGACGTGCCGCCAACATTGTTTCAGACGGCCGAGTAGTTGGTTTTGTTGGCGAGTTGCATCCGAAATGGCTGCAAAAATATGATTTGCCGCAAGCGCCGCTGGTGTTTGAAATCGATATGGATGCGGTATTGGGTCGTGAGAAAACTCGTTATCAGTCCGTATCCAAATTCCAAGCTGCACGCCGAGATTTGGCATTTGTAATGCCTGAGGCTGTAACGCATGATGATTTGTTAAATGCCCTGAAAGCGGCGGCGAACAAGCTGGTTCAAGAAATCAGCGTGTTTGACGTTTACCGCGGTACGGGCGTGCCTGAAGGCATGAAGAGCGTTGCTGTCAAAATCATTTTGCAAGATATGGAAAACACGCTGACAGATGAAGTCATCGAGCCTTTGGTTGCGAAAATGATTAAAGCGGCAGCCGAAAAAGATGCACAGCTTCGCGCTTAAAATAAGATAAAAGTTGTCGTCAAAAATCACCAATAATATTTGATTTTTTGGTGAGGACTTGATTTTTAAAAGAATTTTGGTAATAATTGCACCAGTTTGAATGAAGGTAAACACATGACATTAACTAAAGCAGAATTGGCTGATATTTTGGTCGACAAAGTCAGCAACGTCACCAAGAATGATGCCAAAGAAATCGTCGAGCTCTTTTTTGAAGAAATCCGCAGCACTTTGGCGCGTGGTGAAGAAATTAAAATTTCCGGTTTCGGTAATTTCCAATTGCGCGACAAACCTCAACGCCCTGGTCGTAACCCTAAAACAGGCGAAGAAGTGCCGATTACCGCACGCCGTGTGGTAACTTTCCATGCCAGCCAAAAACTCAAAGGCATGGTGGAGCATTACTATGACAAACAACAATAATCCGGTTATTCCTGCCAAGCGTTATTTTACGTTGGATGAGATGTGCCAATTGGTGCAAATTAGTCCGGCTCAATTTGCCCAATGGCAACATGAAAATAATGTTGTGATTGGATACGGTGGCGATCGATATACGCGCTCAGATGTAGTTAAGTTGTTGAAACTGAAAGATACGTTTGAACCATATATCGATACGTTCAGCCGTGGCGCTTTGGATGCAAACGGTAATCCTGCCGCCAATGCAGAAGAAGTTCGCCATGGTCTGATGCAGGTTTTGTCTGATTTGGAGCGTCATTTGGGTTCTGAACAACAAAACCACCATGTCGAGCTGTAATCGATAGGGAAATTCTGATCAAAAGTGCGAAGGCATACAAAGATTTGCATAATTGATTCTAATAAAGGCTGTTTGAATGATTTTCAGACGGCCTTTATTGTTTTATATTGCGTTCAAAATATCAGAATCTTGATTGCAAATGATTCTATGAAATAGCCGTAAATGTTATACTTAGCCTCTTGTTTGCCGATTGGGAAGAAACAGTCATTGGATAATGCGGATAGATGCCGCCTTTTCATGGCAGACTGAGGTTTTTAAAACAAATGTAACGGCAGCATAAACAGGCTGCCGGACAACATTCAAATCGATGAAATGGATAGCAGAAAATGAGCAGAATCCAACAAACTTTCTCAGCGCTCAATGGCGCAAAAGCACTGATTCCTTATATTACGGTGGGTGATCCTAGCCTTGAGACAACCTTGGCATTGATGCATAGCCTGGTGGCTAATGGTGCTGATATTTTGGAACTGGGTGTGCCGTTTTCTGACCCGATGGCGGATGGCCCGACTATTCAACGTGCGGCTGAAAGGGCGTTGGCAAATCATGTTTCTTTGCGAGATGTATTGGAAACAGTACGCTTGTTTCGCCAAACCAATGATAAAACGCCGGTTGTGTTAATGGGCTATTTGAACCCAGTACATAAAATGGGCTATCAGGCGTTTGCGCAAGCGGCTGCCGAAGCAGGCGTAGATGGCGTGTTGACCGTGGATTCTCCGGTAGAAACCATTGCGCCTTTACATGAGTCGTTGAAAGCGCAAGGTATTGATTGCATTTTCCTTATTGCGCCAACGACAACTGAAGAGCGTATTCAAACGATTGCCAAAGTAGCCGGCGGTTTTGTGTATTATGTATCGCTCAAAGGTGTAACCGGTGCGGCAAGTTTGGATACTGAAGAAGTTTCGCGTAAAATAGAGCTTTTGCGCAAATACATCGATATTCCGATTGGTGTCGGCTTCGGCATCAATAATGCGGAGAGTGCGCGTAAGATTGGTGCGGTGGCGGATGCCGTTATTGTCGGCAGCCGTATCGTCAAAGAGATTGAAAGCCACGCGGGTAGCGAGGCTGAAGCAGTAGGCGCGTTGGTTAAAGAGTTGAAAGACGCGATTCGCTAAATTTTTTCATTCCATTGTTTCAGACGGCCTTACGTTCAACAGGCCGTCTGAATTCTGAATCCAAAGGAGTCATTCATGAGCTGGCTAGATAAAATTCTTCCTCCAAAAATTAAAAACCGAAGCAGTTCGTCCAGCGTCCCTGAAGGTCTGTGGCACAAATGTCCGTCTTGTTCGGCAACGGTTTACTCAACCGAGTTGAAACAAAACAGCGAAGTCTGCCCGAAATGTAATCATCACAATCCGCTTTCTGCGCGTGAACGTTTGGACCTGCTTTTGGATGAAGAAGGCCGTGAAGAGATTGCAGCCAATATTAAACCGACAGACCCGTTGAAGTTTAAAGACAGCAAAAAATATCCGGATCGCCTCGCTGCTGCGCGTAAAGCAACCGGTGAAGACGATGCTTTGGTCGTTATGAGAGGCACCATGAACGGCCTGCCTGTCGTGGTGGCTGCGTTTGAATTCCGCTTTATCGGCGGCTCTATGGGTTCGGTAGTGGGTGAGCGCTTTGTGCAGGGTGTACGCCGTGCTGTTGCAGATAATTGTTCGTTTATTTGCGTGGCGGCTTCCGGTGGTGCGCGTATGCAGGAGGGTTTGAACTCTTTGATGCAGATGACGAAAACCAGCGCGGCTTTGCATTTGCTGACTGAAAAACGTCTGCCGTTTATTTCCGTATTGACCGATCCGACCATGGGCGGCGTATCTGCCAGCTTTGCCTTCTTGGGCGATGTGGTTTTGGCAGAACCGAATGCTCTGATTGGTTTTGCAGGTCCGCGCGTTATCGAGCAGACTGTACGCGAAACCCTGCCGGAAGGTTTCCAACGTGCAGAATTCTTGTTGGAGAAAGGTGCAATCGACCAAATTGTCGATCGCCGTTCCATGAAAAAACGTATCAGCGATTTAATTACCTTGTTGCGTTATGAAGGTAAAGTAACTGCTGCTTGATGAGCACAATAAGAAAGGCCGTCTGAAAATAATATTTCAGACGGCCTTTTTAATTATTGATGATTAAGCAGTCAATGCGGCTTTCAAAACCTTGTTGACTTCGCCCATGTCGGCTTTGCCGGCCAGACGGGTTTTCAGGACGCCCATGACTTTACCCATATCGGTCATGCCTGATGCACCGGTTTCTGCAATGACTGCTTCAACGACAGTCTTGATTTCTTCTGCAGACATCATTTGCGGCAGATAGCGGTTGAGGATTTCGATTTCCGCGTTTTCTTTGTCAGCCAAATCTTGACGGCCGGCTTCGGTATAGATTTTGGCGCTGTCTTTGCGCTGTTTCACCATCTTGGTCAGGATGGAGATGACTTTTGCGTCATCGGCTTCAGTGCGCTCATCTACTTCAAATTGTTTGATGGCGGCATTAATCAGGCGGATGGTGCTTAAAGACACTTGGTCTTTGGCACGCATGGCGGTTTTCATGTCTTCGGTTAATTGTGTTTTTAGGCTCATAATGTTCTCACTTTATATAAAAAGATGCCGTCTGAAAAACAAAACACACCGCAAAGCTGCCCTTGCGGTGTGTCGTTTATCACAGGGCAGGCCTGTAATTAGTACATTTTAGGAGGCAGTTGTTGGCTGCGCAGACGTTTTTGCAGACGTTTGGCTGCAGCAGCTTTTTTGCGTTTGCGTTCGGTAGTTGGTTTTTCGTACGCTTCACGGGCGCGCAGCTCGGTCAACAGACCGGTTTTTTCTACGGCACGTTTGAAACGACGCATGGCAACTTCAAATGGTTCATTCTCTTTAACACGAATAGCAGGCATTTTATTTCCTTTAAATTTTGTTCAATCAAACCGTTTTAAGAAATAGAGGACGGTTTGTCATAATAGGGGAGTTGTTGTATCGCTGGTTTGCCTAGGGCAGGGCGGGATACGCGCCGTGATGTAAACATCACCTCCTAACAAGTTGGCTTTTGCCGTGCAAGTGACCTTTTCGGTCAGAAACAATTGGGCGATTTTCTTATAAACCCGATAGTTTGTCAAGATTGCAGGCCGTCTGAACGTTTGATTCTGTCTCACTTTTCAGACGGCCTATCGGGCATTAATAGCGGCCGGGAACCGTACCCATACGTTGTTTCAACGAAGTTTGCGGTTCGTTGAACAATGACGCGTAATAAGTCGCGTTGGTCATGACTTTTTTCACGTAGTCGCGGGTTTCGGTGAATGGGATGGTCTCGGCGTAGATAGCGCCTTCCAAAGGCGAAGAAGCCTGCCAGTTGCGGGCGCGGCCGGGGCCGGCGTTGTAGCCTGCGGTGGCCATTACTTCGTTATTTTGCAGGCGGCGTTTGGCATCTGCCATATACCAAGTACCCATGCGGATATTGCCGTCCATGGTGTAGAGTTCGCTGCTGCTCATGCCGATTTTACCGGCGATTTCGCGGGCGGTTGCAGGCATGACCTGCATCAGGCCTTGTGCGCCGACGCTGGATTGAGCGCCCATGACAAAGCGGCTCTCTTGGCGAATCAAACCGTAAACCCATGCAGGGTCAACGCCTGCCTGTGCGGCATAGCGGACGGTCAGGTCTTTAAACGGAGAGAGGTAGCGCAGTTTGTAATTGAGTTTGTGGTCGGTACGGTCTGCGCTGTTGATTGCCATGTCGTAGAACTGGTTGTCAAAAGCGACTTGTGCGGCAGTCAACAGGTTGTCTTCGTTGAAGTCGCGGGTCGCAAAACGCCATTCTGCCTGTGCCTGACGGCGCATTTTGGAGTCGCCGTTGCTTTGGCTGTTTTTAAACAGAACCAATGCGCGTTTGATGGCGCCGTCTTCGCTCATGCGGCGGACGTCTCTGGCATCAGCATCGGAAACGTTGTTGCGCGTATTGATGCGGCGGCCCAATTCTTCACCTGCCATTACGGCGTAGAAATTGCGGCCGGAAGCGGCAGCTTTTTCGTACATTTCTTTGGCTTGGCTGCTTTTGCCTTGTGCAGCGAAGCTGCGGCCCAGCCAATATTGCCATGTCGGGTCTTTTTGCAGTTTTTCAGGCATATGCTGAATCACGCTTGCCAATTCGTCCCAACGTTGCAGGCGCAAAGCGGCGCGTGCGTACCATTCTAATTGTTCGTCGGTCAGTTGTTTGTGGTCGGAAACGCGGCCGTAGTAGCTCAAAGCAGTCGGCATGTTTTGGCTTTGTGCATGATAGTGGCCCAATACGCCCCATGCGAAGCTGCGTTGTTCGCGGCTGAGGCCGGATTCCATGTCGGACAGGGTAGCGGCGGCAGAAGCGGATTTGCGTGCATCTTTGCCGATCACGCTCAACAGGCTGTATTCGGTCGCACCTTGCGCGCCACCTTCAAAAGGGCTACCCAATGCGGCAGCGAGGTTGCGTGCATCTGTGGTTTGACTGTTGCTCAACAAGCCGCGCACGCGACGCCATGCGTCGTTGGTGTTCAGACGGCCTGAAGCTGCCGCGCTTTCAACCAAGCGGGTACAACCGGCAGGCAGTTTGCCGGTAACGCGAACCAGCTCGGCGGCTTTGCTGTAATTGCCGCTGCTCAAATCGGCATAACATTGCACTTCTTGTGCGACGCCGGCGGCGTTCAATTTGCTGAATTCTTGACGGAACAAATCCCATTGGCCGCGCGCGCCCAAGGTTTTCAGCCATTCGTTGCGGACGTTTTCAGCCATTGCGCTGTCGCTGGCTTGGGATAAAAATTGTTGTACCCAAGCATCGTCGCCGTGTTTGGCGGCATCGATGGCGCTTTGGTATTGGCTGTAATCGGACAGGACTTTGGATTCGCTGTCGGCGCGGCGTGAAGGAATAGAAGTAGATTTAGACTGAACGACGGTGTCGGTTTTCGAAGCAGTCGGTGTGTTTTGGGTGGCGCACGCCGATAAAACAGCGGCGGTAATCAAGCTGAGGGAGAGGGGGAAAAGACGTTGAACGTTCATTGGATACCGTGTCGTTTTTAGAATCAAAATAGCTGCTTATTTTAAATGATTTATGCGGAATAACCGAATTACAAACCGATATTTACATTTTCAAAGCCCGGAAATGACTAAGGCCGTCTGAAATATGAAACACTTTTGAGGTATTCCTATTTCAGACGGCCTGTTATGAAGGAAGTCGTCAATCGGGTTTGTGTTCGATATAGTCTTGCGGTTTGTCGGCTTTGCTGGTGCGCGTAACCGTATATTCGCCTTCGATAATGTCTTCATCATCTTTGGCAGAGCTGTAAGTCTGGCGGCTTTGGAATGACTGCGTAGAAGAAACGGCCGCGTTGCCTTTAAACGGAATCAGCAAGAGCAGGGCAACGGCGGTTGAAATAAAGCCGGGGCTGAGCAGGAAAACTGCGGCGGCAGTATAGCGAATCGGCCACAGCATCTGGTAGAGGGAAATGTTTTGGCCGCTACGGACGGCTGCACCTGCGAGCAATAAGCCGGAGATACCGGTATGGCGCAGCATAAAGATACCGCTGATAAAGCTGAGAGCCATCACAAACAGCGTCCAACCGCCGCCAAGCCAGTCGGCAACCCAGACGATGGACATGATTTCCAAAAAGATTAAAACCAAAAAACCGATTCCAAAATACTGCATAAGAGTTTGTTCCTTCATTCAACGGATAGTGTCGATTGTGTTCTATCTAGATAAAGATAAACCTTATTTTTTTCAAGCAAATGCTGTGTGAAAAAGGGTAAACGGGCGATGAGGCCGTCTGAACGGAGATAAAAAGAAGGCAGATGTTTCAGACGGCCTTTAGATATTTTATCGCATCACATTGTTCCAATCACTTTCAAAATAACTGACGAGAATTTGGTTGTTCAAATAATTTGCTTCCACCTTGCGCCTTGCCATATCGGGCGGAAAACGGAACATTTCGGCGACGGTCTGAGCATTGAGATAGCGGGTGGGTACGTCGAATTTTTGCGGAATGGGGAAGTTTTGGTCGAAGCCTGCCAACACAAATCCCCATTCGCCAAAGGAAGGGACGTAAACATGATAGGGCGCGGTATTCAACTTGGCCGCTTCTAGGGTGGCAACGACCGACCAGTAGGCGTTAGGGGCGAAATAAGGCGAAGTCGATTGCACAACAATCTTGCCCTGCGGCTCAAGATGGCGGGCAACGAGGCGGTACATGGGGACGGAGTAGAGTTTGCCCAGCGAGAAATTGGACGGGTCGGGCAGATCGATGATGATAACGTCGAATTTTTCAGACGACCCTTCCAGCCATTTGGCGGCATCGTCGTTGACGACGTGCATTTTGGGATGGGACAGTGAACTTTGGTTGAGTGCGCTCAAGGTGGCGGAGGTTCTAAAGGTGGCGGTCATGTCAGGGTCGAGATCGACCAAAGTAACATTTTTGACCTGCGGATATTTCAAGACTTCGCGTGCCGCCAATCCGTCGCCGCCGCCGAGAATCAGGACGCGTTCGGCATTGGGAACCATCTGCATGGCAGGTAGAACGAGTGCTTCATGGTAGCGGGCTTCGTCGCGTGAGGAAAATTGCAAGTTGCCGTTGATATAGAGGCGGGTGTCGTCTTTCCAGCGGGTAACGACCAGCCGTTGGTAGGGCGAATGGCTTTGATAGACGACGGGATCGCCGAAATAGTTTTGTTCGGCTTTAAAGGAAATACGGTCGGCGTAGGCGAAGAGCGTAATGAGCGCGGTCAATACGATAAAGGCACGCGTACGGATGGCGTGATAGCGGGGTAATTCGGATTTGAATACACGTGCAGTCAGATAGGCGACGGCGGCGTTGAAAATGCCAAACAACAAGGCTGAACGCGCCATGCCGAGTTTGGGGGCGAGCAGGAGCGGAAATAATAACGAGACGGCGAGTGCGCCCAAGTAGTCGAAGGTCAGGACTTTGGAAACGAGTTCTTTAAATTCCGCACCTTTTTGGTTTAACACGCGCATGACCAAAGGAATTTCCATGCCGACAACCATGCCGACAATCAGCACGAAGGCGTAGAGCAGGGTGCGGAACGGGGCGGCGGATAAACCGAAGGCCACAAATAATGCCAGCGCGGAAATGCCGCCGATGATGCCGACCAGAAGTTCGATTTCGATAAAGCGGTGCAACACGTCTTTATCTTTGATGTATTGGGTCAGGTGGGCGCCGATACCCATTGAAAACAGATAAAGCCCGATGACGGAGGAAAACTGCAAAATACTGTCGCCCAAAAGATAGCTTGCGAGCGCGGCAATGATGAGTTCGTAAGCGAGGCCGCAGCTGGCGACGATAAAAACGGAGATGATGAGGGTGCGGTGGGCGTTCATGATGACGTTTTTGTTGCTTGAGTGTGGGCAATGTAATGATTTTTAAGGTGGGCTGCAAGTTTAATTATAGGATGTAGAAAAGGCCGTCTGAACAAATTGTTTCAGACGGCCTTTAATCTGTCAGGCATTAATAGCGGTGTTTGAATACCATACCCAGTGCGTAAGAAGATTTTTTCGGCAAATCTTGGTCGTATTTCGGATTGACGTTTTCTTTCAACCAGCCGGCGCCGAGTGTGGCGGTCGTCCGTTTGGAGAAGCTGTAATCGGTGCTGACGGCGACGTGTTTGTAGTCTTCGCCGATAGAGCTTTTACCGTAGGCAAAGCCGATTTGAGGTTTGAAATTGCCGATTTTATATGAACCCGACACCATAAATTCTTTGGTGTTGTTGATTTCTTTGTCGTAAGAACCGGCTACGTTGCCTGCCGCATCTTTCCATACGCCCCAGCAGCTGAAGCCGTCGCAAGTGTTTTTGGCGTATTGGAACGCGGCATCGACGGAGATTTTGTCTTTGCTGTATCCGGCCATGAAAGCGTGGGCTTGGAAGTCTTTGGTTTCGGTTGGGGAGTCGTTGGGTGCGTATTCGGCAGCGTAGTGGGCGTTAAAGCCGTTGTTGGGGTGGTAGTAGTCCACGCCCCAGCCGAAGACCCAGTCGCCGTCACGTTTTTTGTCCGGATTCCAGTCGTTATTGTTGCGCGCGGCATTGGAACCTGGGGAGACGTTGAATTTGAATTGGAAACCGTTTTTCCAAGGCGATTCATAAGCCATGGAAACGCGGCGTTGGCCGAAACGGGAAATTTTGCCGAATTCCAAAATCGGGCTGTTGGTATCGAACGGATTCAGATAAATGCTGTTCATAGGGGTACTGATGTAACCCATTTTGACGGTGCCGAGGTTTTTGTAGCTGTTGAGCGCGACGTATGAGTCGGCAGTACCCCAGCCGCCCCAGCGGTCGGAATCGAAGTAAATAAAGGAGCCAAGTTGCCATTTCAACCATAAGTCGTTGTTGAGTGGTACTTCATCGGAGAGATAAAGACTGGAACTTTTATCGGAAATGGTTGTAGAGGTTACACCGGTTTTATTGTTGTGTTCGACCTCGGTCATGATGTAGATGGTACCGCTCATTTTAGGTTCGGCGTGGGCGAAGCTTATGGAAGAGCCGATGAGGGTAGTGGCAAAAAAACAAGATAACTTGTTCATTTTGTTCTCCTTTTATATCTTTTTCTTAATTGGGGACGGGAAATTCGGATAATCTTATTTGACAAATTATAAAAAATCAATACATTTGTAACTTATCGTAGGATAAATTGAAAAATAGTTTTCAGTTACGTATTTTTGTGTTAATTTGCCAACAATCTTGGACGACTGCTTTTATTTCGATGGTATAGGTAGTTTTAAACACTATTTTTATATCTGGAAATAGAGGATTAAACTGGGTTTAAAAACTTCAAATATTTGTAGTTAAATGTAGTTTGAATAATCAGGCCGTCTGAAAAAGAAGAATACCCAAAAGAAGGAATGAAATATGGCCGGAAAAACCTATCCGCTGTTGGCTGCATCATTGGCCGCCGTATTTGCGTTGTCGGCGTGCAGCCGCGATGTCAAACCCGCCCCTGAGTTTAAGCGTACTGATTATGAGCGCGTGGTGGTCAGCAACGGCGTCGAGCCGGGTACGCTGGACCCGCAGATGAGCGGCGATATGGCGGCGGGTGCGATTATCCGCCAGCTGATGGATGGTTTGGTCGGTACGGATGCCGAAGGCAAAACCATTCCTGCTTTGGCGGAAAGATGGGAAAGCAAGGGCGAGCGTGTCTGGACTTTCCATCTGCGTGATGCCAAATGGAGCAATGGCGATCCGATTACTGCCGAGGATTTTGTGTACAGCTTCCGCCGTCTTGCCGATCCGGCCACGGGCGCACCTTTCGGCAGCTATTTGGTCGATGCCCAAGTGGAAAATGCGGAAGATATATTAAACGGCAAAGCCAAGCCTGAGACATTGGGCGTTAAGGCGTTGGACGCGAAAACCCTGCAATTTACGCTGATTGCACCCGTACCTTATTTCCCCGATATGCTGATTCAGCAATTCACATTTCCGGTGCACCGCGCCACTGTCGAAAAATACGGCAACAAGTGGACGCAGCCCGGTCATTATGTTTCCAGTGGCGCTTATCTGTTAAAGGATTGGAAAGTCAACAGCCACATCAATATGGAACGCAATCCCAATTATTACGATAAAGACAAAGTAGCCATTCCGAAGGCGGTTTTCTTGTCAGGCAGCGGCGAGTACAACCGTTATCGCGCCAATGAAATTGATGTAACTTACGGCATTCCCAGCGATCAGGTCAAAGTGGCGGATATTGAGTTTCCGGGACAAGTGAAACGCACGACTTCTTTGTGCAGCTGGTATTTGGAGCCGAACCACGAAGCAGCGCCGTTTAATGATCCGCGCGTCCGCAAGGCGCTCAATATGCTGACGCGCCGCGACATTGTCGTCAAAGTGGGCGGCCGCGGCGATACGCCTGCCTTCCAATTGACACCGCCGCAAATGCAGGGCGTGATTCCTGTTTATCCGGAGTGGAAAGAGTGGACGCCTGAAAAACGCATCGAAACCGCACGCAAACTGTTGAACGAAGCAGGCTACAACGATGACCATCCGCTTGAGTTCGATATTTTGTACAGCACCAGCGAAGCGTCTAAAAAACAAATCACTGCCGTGCAGTCGGTGTGGAAAGCCGCCATTCCGTTTATCCGTCCGACTTTGTCCAACGAGGAATGGAAAACTTATTTGGATACGCGCGCGCAAGGCAATTTCAAGGTTTCGTTCAGCGGCTGGTGTTCCGATTTCAACGATCCGGCAGGTATGCTCAATATCTTGAAATCCAACAATTCAAACAATGCATTCCGCTACAAAAGCGCGGCGTTTGACGCATTTATGAACAATACGCTGAAAGATGGTGTCAGCAAGGAAGCGCGCAGCCAGCTCTATGCCGATGCGGAGAAGCAGCTTCAAGAAGACGCTGCGCTGATTCCGCTGTATCATCAGGTTGAAGTGCGTATGGTCAAGCCTGATATTATCGGCTATTCCGACAAAGACCCTTTGCGGAACTATACAGTCAAGAGCTGGTCGTTCGCACCGAAAAAATAGATTGATGATAGACAGCACAAATTTTCAGACGGCCTTGATGACAGAGGCCGTCTGAAACAATAGGAGACATAACACATGAAATCTGTACAACAACGTTTGTCCGCTTTACGCGAAGCCATGAAAAAACATGGCGTGGACGCGTTTGTCATTCCTTCCGCCGATCCGCACCTTTCCGAATACCTGCCCGAGCATTGGCAGGCACGCCGCGATTTTTCCGGCTTTACCGGTTCGGCCGGCACTTTGGTGGTAACCGCCGATAAAGCTGGCGTGTGGACAGACAGCCGCTATTGGGAACAGGCCGGCCAACAGCTTGCGCCAAACGGCATCGAGCTGCAAAAAATGGGCGTTGATGCGCCTTATACCGAATGGTTGGCACAAAATCTGCCCGAGGGCGCAGTGGTCGGCGCGCCTGCCGATATGTTCGCACTCAGCGGCGAGCGCGGTTTGAAACAGGCACTTGCCGCCAAAAACATCCGCCTCGAATATCCTGAAACCTTGTTGGACGAAGTGTGGGACGACCGTCCTGCATTGCCTACTCCGGAAATCTACGTTCACCATCCCGACTACGTTTCCGAAACTGCAGCCGAAAAACTGGCCCGTATCCGTGCGGCCATGAAAGAGCAGGGCGCAGATGCGCATTTGGTTTCCTCTTTGGACGACATCGCTTGGATTACCAATCTGCGCGGCGACGATGTGCCGTTCAACCCTGTGTTCTTGTCCCATCTGTTTATCAGCCAAGACAAAGCCGTATTGTTTACCGATGCAGGACGTCTGAAAGCCGAATCTGCCGAAGCTTTGAAAGTGGCAGGTTTTGAAGTATTGCCTTATGCGCAAGCGGCGGACTATTTGGCAGGCGTTAACGGCACATTGCTGATTGATCCGAACAAAACTGCTGTCGGCACTTTGCGCCGCCTGCCTGAAGACGTCCGTTTGATTGAAGCCATCCACCCAAGCACATTCTTCAAATCAGTCAAATCCGATGCCGACATCGCCCATATCCGCAATACCATGGCGGAAGACGGCGCGGCATTGTGCGGCTTCTTTGCCGAGTTTGAACAAATCTTGGCAGACGGCGGCGAATTGAGCGAGCTGGACATCGACGGCATGCTCTATAAACACCGCAGCCAACGTCCCGGCTTTATTTCGCCAAGTTTCGACACCATCGCCGGCTACAATGCCAACGCCGCCTTGCCTCATTACAGCGCGACACCGGAAAACAACAGCAAAATCAAAGGCGACGGTATGCTGCTGATTGACTCCGGCGGCCAATACTGGGGCGGTACGACCGACATCACACGCGTGGTGCCTGTCGGCAATCCGAGTGCGGCCATGAAACGCGATTACACTTTGGTGTTGAAAGCGCATATTTCTCTGGCGGAAACCATTTTCCCTGAAAACATCAAAGGCCCGATGATTGATGCCATCTGCCGCAAATCGCTCTGGCAGGCGCAATGCGATTACGGTCACGGTACTGGTCATGGCGTGGGCTATTTCCTCAATGTGCACGAAGGCCCGCAAAGCATTGCCGTTGCCGCCGTACCGCAACCACATCACGCAATGAAGTCAGGCATGCTGACGTCCAACGAGCCGGGTCTTTACCGTCCGGGCAAATGGGGTATCCGTATTGAAAGCCTGGTCATCAACCGTCCGGTTGAAAACCCTGAGGAGACCGAGTTCGGCAAATTCCTGTATTTCGAGACCGTTACCCTCTGCCCGATCGATACGCGCCTGATCGATACCAAACTGATGACCGGCAGCGAAATCGAATGGCTGAACCAATATCACGCCGAAGTACGCCGACGTCTCGAGCCTTTGACAGAAGGCGCGGCCAAAGCATGGCTGATTGAACGCACCGAACCTTTGGCGCGTTAACGTGCAAGGCCGTCTGAAACGGCGGATACAAAGTTTCAGACGGCCTTATAACAATAATTATCTAAAAACTAAAAAACCTTACCCGACTCCGAATAAAAACAATAACCCGGTCGGAATAGAGAGAGAAACCGGCGCGGCGACGTTACAGATGCCTGCTGCCATTCATCCGATTTCCGCTTCAGGTCAGCTTTGTTTTCACGAGTCCGGTATGTTCAGACAGGACAGCCTGATTATGTTGAAATTCATCATCAAACGGATATGTGCTTCCATCCCGACCATGCTGGTGTTGATTACCGTATCGTTTTTCCTGATGCGGCTCGCACCGGGCAGCCCGTTCACAGGCGAGCGCAACCTGCCGCCTGCGGTCATGGCCAACATCGAAGCCAAATACCACCTCAATGATCCGATGTACCTCCAATATTTCCACTACCTCAAGCAGTTGGCGCAGGGGGATTTGGGGCCGTCGTTCAAATATAAAGATTTCAGCGTTAATGAGTTGCTTGCCCAATCCCTGCCGGTATCGGCAGAACTTGGCTTCTACGCCTTTTTAATCGCCGCCATCTTCGGCATGTTTATCGGCATCATTGCCGCCTTAAAACAAAACAGCTGGCTGGATTATTCGCTGATGAGCGGCGCGATGACCGGTATCGTCGTTCCTAGTTTTGTGATGGCGCCGGTATTGGTGTTGGTGTTTGCCGTCAGACTGCAATGGCTGCCTGCAGGCGGCTGGAACGATGGCGCACTGATGAACCTGATTCTACCTGTCGTTACTTTGTCCATCGGTTATGTATCCAGTATTGCGCGGATTACGCGCGGCGCGATGATCGAAGTATTGAACAGCCCCTTTATCCGCACGGCACGCGCCAAAGGCCTGCCCATGAGCCGCATCATCCTGCGCCATGCGCTGCGTCCCGCCATGCTGCCGATTGTTTCTTTCTTAGGCCCGGCATTCGTCGGCATTATCACCGGCTCCATTGTGATTGAAAACGTGTTCGGTATTCCCGGCGTCGGACAATTGTTTGTCAATGGCGCGCTCAACCGCGACTACGGCATGATTTTGGGTTTGACGATTTTGGTGGGCATCATGACCATTTTGTTTAACGCCATCCTCGATATTCTGTATGCCATTATTGATCCGAAAATCCGTTATTAATCCCATTTGCGCAAAGGCCGTCTGAAACGTTCAGACGGCCTGAAGAAAGAAGAAAAAGCGAGAGAGAACATTATGTTATTAAAAAAGAAGCAGACTCAGGCCCTTGCAGAGGCAGCAGAATACGCCCAAGTACACGGCAAAAGCCTGTGGAGCGACGCATGGCGGCGTTTTAAACAGAACAAAGCGGCGGTGTACAGCATTATCATCCTGTTGCTGATCAGCATTTTTGTGATTGTGGCGCCATGGATTGTCCGCTACACCTACGACTTCACCGACTGGGACAATATGCAGATTCCGCCGTCTTTTTCTACCCATCACTATCTGGGTACGGACTTGCTCGGCCGCGATTTGCTGTCGCGAGCGGCAACCGGCGGACGTATTTCCTTGCTGGTCGGTGTGGCCGGCGCATTGGTGGCCGTTGTCATCGGTACGCTTTACGGCGCGATTGCCGGCTTTATCGGCGGTAAGCTCGATTCGCTGATGATGCGCTTTTTGGAAATTTTGAACGCGTTTCCATTTATGTTTTTTGTGATTCTGCTGACCACATTCTTCGGCCGCAACCTGCTTTTGATTTTTGCCGCCGTGGGTTTGGTGTCTTGGCTGGACGTGGCGCGTATCGTGCGCGGCCAAACCTTGAGCTTGAAGCATAAAGAGTTTGTCGAAGCAGCGCGTGTGAGCGGCGTGGCAAAACGTAAAATCGTAACGCGCCACATTATTCCGAATGTTTTGGGCGTGGTGATGGTGTATGCCTCATTGTTGGTGCCGGGCATGATTATGTTCGAATCCTTCTTGAGCTTCTTGGGCTTGGGTGTGCAAGAGCCGATGACCAGTTGGGGTTCGATGCTGCAAGAGGGCGCGATTTCGATGGAAGCCGCACCATGGCAGCTGCTCGTGCCGAGTTTCTTCCTGGTAACCACTTTGTTCTGTTTCAACTTTATCGGCGACGGCCTGCGCGATGCGCTTGACCCGAAAGACCGCTAAACCACAACCAAAAGGATAATCAAAATGACAAAACAGTTACTGGTTGTAGAAAATTTGGACATCAATTTCGAACTGCATGAGAAAACCGTGCACGCCGTGCGTAATGTCAGCTTTAAAGTGGCAGAGGGCGAAACATTGGCTTTGGTCGGCGAATCCGGTTCGGGCAAGTCGGTAACGTCCATGTCCATCATGCGTCTGCTGCCTGAGAAATTTGCCCGATACAGCAAAGATTCACGCATTACGTTTGACGGCATTTCCATTTTGGACGCCGATGAGAAAACCCTGCGCGATTTGCGCGGCAACCGCATCAGCGTGATTTTCCAAGAGCCGATGACTTCTCTCAATCCGTTTATGCGTATCGGTACGCAGCTGATTGAAGCGGCGCGGGTGCACAATAAAAAGCTCGGCAAAAAAGAGGCAGGACAAAAAGCATTGGCATTGCTGCAACGGGTTGGCATCAAAGAAGCCGAACGCCGCATGAAGCAGTATCCGCACGAATTTTCCGGCGGTCAGCTGCAACGCATCATGATTGCCATGGCGCTCATCAATGAACCCGACCTGCTGATTGCCGACGAGCCGACCACCGCTTTGGATGTAACCATTCAAGCCGAGATTCTCGATTTGCTCCATGACTTGCAACAGCAAATGGGCATGGCGATTATCTTCATTACCCACGATTTGGGTTTGGCGGAACACTATTCCAAAACCGTCTGCGTCATGCGCAACGGCGAAATTGTCGAGCGTGGCAAAATCAAAGAAGTATTTGCCCATCCGAAACACGAATATACCGCCGAACTCATCAATGCCATTCCCAAAGGCATGAAAGAGCCGGAAGAAAATAACGCCGGCGTGTTAATCGAAGCCGATAATGTCCATGTTTCTTTCGTATTGAAGCAAAACTTTTTCGGCAAGCCGCTCAAAACTTTTGACGCCGTCAAAGGCATCAGCCTCAAAATTAAAGAAGGCGAAACATTGGGCGTTGTCGGCGAGTCCGGTTCCGGCAAATCCACGCTGGGCAAAGCCGTCATGCAGATGCTGCCTTATACCGGTCATATCTCTTTTGAAGGCAAAGACCTGAAAAACTATACCGCCGAAGAAGCACGCCGCCTGAAATCGCAACGGCAAATTGTGTTCCAAGATCCGTTCGGTTCGCTTTCCCCACGCCTGACCGTTGGCGAAATTATCGGCGAAGGTTTGACGGTTCATCATCCTGAAATGACCAAAAAAGAACGTATCCAGCGCGTTTTAGAAGTTATGAAGGAAGTGTCCCTGCCGCTTGACGCGCTCAACCGTTATCCGCACGAATTTTCCGGCGGCCAGCGTCAGCGTATCGCCATTGCACGCGCCGTTATCCTGCGCCCGAAATTCATCCTTTTGGACGAGCCGACCTCCGCACTTGACCGTTCCGTACAATCCAAAGTGGTCGAACTTTTGCGCGATTTGCAAAAGAAATACGGCCTGACTTATATGTTCATCAGTCATGACCTGTCTGTCGTGCGCGCCGTCAGCGACAACGTGATTGTGATGAAGCAGGGCGAAATGGTCGAGTACGGCAGCGCGGATCAAATTTTCCACCATCCGCAAAATGACTACACCAAACGTTTGATTAACGCCGCGTTTGATTTGTAGAAAAAGCAAAGGCCGTCTGAAAAGAGATTTTCAGACGGCCTTTTTAAGCGGAGGCTTTTTTCATCTAATTAGCGCTACTGTTGCCTATGCCTGTGCGGCATCCAATGCCTGTGCCAAATCGGCAAGCAAATCGTCGATATGCTCGATACCCACGCTCAGGCGTACCATGTCGGGGCTGACGCCTGCTGCGGCGAGTTCTGCATCGTCAAGCTGACGGTGGGTCGTTGTAGCGGGATGGGTAGCCAGCGATTTGGCATCGCCGATATTCACCAAGCGCAGGAAGAGTTGCAGTGCGTCAATGAACTTCGCGCCGGCTTCACGACCGCCTTTAATACCGAAACTCAGCAAACCTGAGGCTTTTCCGCCATAGTCGCGGTCAATCAGAGCTTTATACGGACTGTCGGGCAGAGCAGGGTAGTTTACCCATTCGACCTGCGGATGTTTCTTTAAGAATTCGGCTACTTTCAAGGCGTTTTCGCAATGACGTTCCATACGCAGGGCAAGGGTTTCCAAACCTTGAAGCAGCAAAAATGCGCTGTGCGGAGACAGGGCAGCACCGGTGTTACGCAATGGGACGACACGGGCACGGGCGATATAGGCTGCCGCACCAAAATGTTCGCAGTAGTTTACGCCGTGGTAAGACGGATCAGGCTGATTGAAGGTTTTTTCAAAACGCGGATTGCCTGCCCATTGGAATTTACCGCCGTCGATAATGGCACCGCCAATCGTTGTGCCATGGCCGCCGATGTATTTGGTCAGGGATTGGATAACGATGTCGGCGCCATGCTCGATCGGGCGGAACAACGTGGGCGTAGCGACGGTATTATCTACCATTAAAGGCAGCCCTTGAGCGTGCGCGGCTTGGGCGAATGCTGGAATATCGACGACATTGATGGCGGGATTGCCGATAGATTCGCAATACACCAGTTTGGTGCGGCTGTCGGTATTGGCAGCAATTTCTTCGGGTTTGGCCGGATCGATAAAGCGTACTTCTATGCCTTGGCGCGGCAGGCTGTGGGCAAAGAAATTGTATGTGCCGCCGTAGAGGGTTTTGGTTGCAATGATGTTGTCGCCTGCTTCAACCAAGGTTTGAACGGCATAGGTAATTGCAGCCATACCGCTGGCGACAGCCAATGCGGCGATACCGCCTTCCAAACGGGCAACGCGTTCTTCCAAAACGGCAGTGGTCGGATTCATGATACGGGTGTAGATATTGCCCGCTACATCAAGGTTGAACAAGTCTGCGCCGTGTTGCGTGTTGTCGAAAGTGTATGAAGTGGTTTGGTAAATGGGGACGGCAGCGGATTTTGTAGTCGGTTCGGATTGATAGCCTGCATGCAGGGCAATGGTTTCCCGTTTCATTTAAATATCCTTGTAGCGATTAAATAATGATAAATAGAGGCCAGCAGATTCGGATTTGAAGGGCAAACTTTCCATAACGGAAAAGTTCGGTATGCAGCAGCATACAGCCTTTCCTACAAGAAAGATTACCCTGAGCGACACGCAACTGACCCAAGAAGAACGATACCACATTCAAGACCTGTCCTGCCACCACACCATCATCGAATGACACCCCATCACAATACTGTTTACCGCGACCTTCTCCAAGATAAAAGCAACGGAGGTACTCTGTGGCAATATCTCGAAATATGCAGCAAACCCTACCGCAAACGATACGGCGGCATACAGACCTGAAGCAAAATGCACAATTGCGTCGGCATAGGAAAAGCCCAGCATGGTTGAGAGAAAATTCCGCATTGGTGATGGGTAGGCTGATGCCATTGACGGCAAAGATTAGAAAAGCGGAGACCTTCGCAAAAGTCCCCCAAGTCTCTAAATGTCTGGGTAGGACTTTAGGAATTTGGGGGAATTTTTAAAGGTATTAGGCCGTCTGAAACTGCGTTATAGAAAGTTTCAGACGGCCTTTGTGGGATTCTTTGGATTTGAAAATAAAAAAAGACTTGAATCATCAAGTCTCACATTTCATTTTCACTAGATAAAAACATATCAAGAATGGCGGAAGCGGTGAGATTCGAACTCACGGAGGGCTATCAACCCTCGACGGTTTTCAAGACCGTTGCATTAAACCGCTCTGCCACGCTTCCATTCTTGAAGCCGTAATATTAATGGAACTTACGGCCTTTGCCAAGAGGTATTTTAGAAAAAATATCTAGGATTCTGTTTTTATTTAGATTGTTCTTCACGCATGAATACCCATTCGGCTTCGTTTGAAGCTGCCTCATTGAATGAATAGCCTTCGTAGTCGAAGTTTTTGAGCATTTCAGGCTCGGTAATGCCGTGTTCTGCCGCGTAGCGTACCATCAAACCGCGTGCACGCTTGGCGTAGAAGCTGATGATTTTGTATTTGCCGTTTTTCTCGTCTTTAAAAATCGGCGTAATCAGGCGTGCGTTGAGTTTTTGGGTGTTGACGGATTTGAAATATTCTTGTGATGCGAGGTTGATTAAAACGTCGCTGCCGGCCTGCTTCAGTGTTTGGTTGAGCAGGTCGGTAATTTTATCGCCCCAAAATTCGTAGAGGTTTTTACCGCGCGAGTTGGCAAAGGCCGTGCCCATTTCCAAGCGGTAGGGTTGCATCAAGTCGAGCGGGCGCAGTACGCCGTATAGGCCGGAGAGCAGGCGGACGTGTTGTTGCAGGTAGTCGATTTGCTCCGGCTTGAGCGTATCGGCGGCGATGCCTTCATAGACGTCGCCGTTGAACATAAATACGGCCTGTTTGGCGTTTTCAGGTGTAAACGGCGTGTGCCATACGGCATTGCGTTCGGCGTTGAGCAGGGCGATTTTGTCGGAAACATGCATCAGCTCGGCGATTTGTTGAGGGGCAAGCTGACGCAACTCCTGTATCAGGATTTCTGCTTCGGGCAGAAGGTCGGGCTGGGTAAAGCTGCTGACGGGGGAGGGGTCTTTTTCGTTGAGGTTTTTGGCTGGGGATAAGACAAAAAACATAATAATTTCGGCTTTGAAATGAATAATGTGTGGGATTGTAGGTTTAAAATCGAGGAAGAACAAGACGGGCTAAACGCATTAATTGAATGCTTTTATTGAAACGTATTTCTGTTGAAAGTAAAATTCGAAGCTTCCACCTGTTTCTGACATTTCTACTTGAGGAGAATATCATGTCTAAAACCATTATCCATACTGACAAAGCCCCTGCCGCAATTGGCGCATACAGCCAAGCAGTCCGCGCAGGCGATACGGTTTATATGAGCGGTCAGATTCCTTTGGATCCGGCCACGATGACTGTGGTCGGTAATGGCGACTTCCGTGCCGAAGCCGTGCAAGTATTTAAAAACCTGCAAGCCGTAGCCGAAGCGGCCGGCGGTTCTTTGAACGATATCGTCAAACTCAATGCTTATTTGACCGATTTGGCCAACTTTGCCGTGTTTAATGAAGTGATGGCTGAATTTATCGAGCAGCCTTTCCCTGCGCGCGCGGCAGTTGGCGTGGCCAGCCTGCCTAAAGGCGTTCAGGTTGAAGCGGAAGCAGTATTGGTTTTAAACGCATAATTGATGTTTCAGACGGCCTGGGCTGGGCTTGAGGCCGTCTGAAAAGAATAACAACGGAAAACAATAATAATGGCACATTACGCAATCGGAGACATTCAAGGCTGCTTTGACGAACTGACTTTGCTGCTTGCCAAAATCGGCTTTAATCATGGTACGGACACCCTTTGGCTGGTCGGCGATATTGTCAATCGCGGCCCGAAGTCATTGGAAACCTTGAAATTTGCCAAAGAGCACGACAGTAGTGTGCAAATGGTTTTGGGTAATCATGATTTGCATCTTTTGGCCGTCGGTTGCGGTGAAGGAACGCTCAAGCGCAGCGATACGGTTGAGCCGATTTTGACCCATCCCGAGAGTCAATCCCTATTGGACTGGCTGCGTCATCAACCGCTTTTGGTGCGCGGCAACAGGCATGTGATGGTGCATGCCGGTATTTTGCCGCAATGGTCGGTTGATAAGGCCGAAAGCCTTGCCCGTGAAGCCGAGGCTGAATTGCAAGGTAAAAAATACAGGAAATTTTTTGGCAAAATGTACGGCAACAAGCCGACTGCGTGGACGGATGATTTGACCGGCTACGAGCGCCTGCGGATGATTATCAATGTCTTTACCCGTATGCGTGCGCTGACGTACAAAGGCGAATTGGATTACGAATATAAATCCACTCTGAAAAAAATGCCGCTTTACCTGCGCCCTTGGTTTAAAGCGCCCGATAGGCAGAATTTGGATTATATTACCGTGTTCGGACATTGGTCGTCGTTGGGCTATGTTAATACCGATCAGGTTATCGCTTTGGATACCGGCGCGTTGTGGGGCGGAGAGCTGACAGCGGTCAATTTGGATACCAATGAAGTGATACAGGTACCGTCGTTGGGCGGATTGGACTGGAAAACGGCATTAAAATAGTTTTGGATAAGATGAAAGGCCGTCTGAAATGTTTCAGACGGCCT
>NZ_KV832195.1:218360-290493 GCF_001837375.1 Neisseria sp. HMSC066H01 | reverse complement strand
GGCCGTCTGAAATGTTTCAGACGGCCTTTTTGTATTGGTTAATCCAAAGAAGGCAGGAGTTTGCCCGGATTCATGATGCCGTAAGGGTCAAGCTGATTTTTGATGGCATGCATCAGAGCAAGTTCGGCTTGTGTGCGCACTCGGGGCAGCCAATGTTTTTTAATGATGCCTACGCCGTGTTCGGCGGCAATGGTACCGTGGCAGGCAAGGATGTTTTCATAAACAATGGTATTGACGGCATCTTCGTATTGGTAGGCTTCGTTGCTCAATACGTTGGGCAGGAATGTATTGTAATGCAGGCTGCCGTCGCCCAAATGTCCGAAGCAGACAATTTGTATGCCGGGGAAACGGGTTTCCAAGGCAGGGGCGCATTGGCGGACAAAAGCGGCTACTTGGGCGATAGGGACGGCGATGTCGTGTTTGATGCTGGTGCCGAGTTTGCGTTGGGAAGCGGAAATATTTTCACGCAAGGTCCACAAATCGGAGCGTTCCTGCTCGGATTGAGCCAAGATACTGTTTTCCCATCCGTTTTGATAGAGAAATTCGGCAAGCTTTTCATCCAAACCTGCGTCGGGAACGGAATCTGTGAGTTCAATTAAAATATGCCATTCCGCATCGGCAGGCTTTTTGAGTTGGCTGAATTCCGAAGATAAATCAAGGGCAAAGCGGCTAATCAGCTCGAAACTGGTCAAGCGTTCGGCAAAATGGCCTTGCACAGCGGTCAAAAGCGAGACGGCAGATTCAATATCATCTAGGCCTACCCATGCGGTCGCTTTGGTTTTGGGCTGGGCAAAGAGTTTGAGTGTGGCGGCGGTAATGATGCCTAATGTTCCTTCGCTGCCGATAAAAAGATGGCGCAAGTCGTAGCCGGTCGTGTTTTTGTGTAGGGGCTGAAGGTGGGAAACCAGTTCGCCGTTTGGTAAAACGACTTCCAAACCCAATACCAAATCACGCATGCTGCCGTAACGCAAGACATTCAAACCGCCGGCATTACAGGCGATATTGCCGCCGATTTGGCAAGAGCCTTCGCTGGCAAGGCTGAGCGGAAACAGTCGTCCTGCTTTATCTGCCGCCTTTTGAGCATTTTGCAAAATCACACCGGCTTCAACCGTCATGCTGTTATCGGCAAGGTTGATATCGCGGATGCGGTTGAGCTTGGAGAGGTTGAGCAGTACGCCTTCGGTGGTTACCGTTGCGCCGCATAATCCGGTATTGCCGCCTTGCGGGGTGACGCGGATGCGGTTTTCAAAACAGAAACGCATGATTTTCTGCACGCTTTCGACAGAGTTCGGCTGTAAGACAATATCCGGAGAAGAAGTAAAACGGCGGCGTTGGTCGTTTAACAAGGCCGGAGTGGCTTCGATGATTTCAGAGGCGGAAAGAAACGCTGCAAAACGGTCGTGAAGGTGCATGGCGGTCAGACGGAAATATTGGGAAGGGAAGATGAAGGAATGTAAAAAAGCAGGATACGCAATGGTATCCTGCTTTTTTTATATTCAAAAGAATATTATTTAGCAGCTTCAGAAGCGGCAGAAGCAGCGGCATCAGTAGCAGATGCAGCAGCTTCAGTAGCAGAAGCAGCGGCTTCAGTAGCAGAAGCAGCAGCTTCGGTAGCGGCAGAAGCAGCGGCATCAGCAGTAGAGGCAGCAGCTTCAGTAGCAGAAGCAGCGGCTTCAGAAGCAGCAGAAGCGGCAGTTTCAGCAGCTTTATCAGCACCGCCACAAGCGGCCAAAGCTAAAGACAACAAAGCAGCAGCGAACAGAGATTTTTTCATTTTTAAGAACCTTTTTTAAATCGATTTAAACTAAAAATAGCCGTCAAACGGCCTATACAGTAGAAATTCATTGCTGAATTTTTCAATATTATGCCCCACGGGATAGGTCAATGCAACGTTGCGTAACCGTTTGCCGGCTAAAATCAATACGAAAATAGTGAAAATAATGTAAATCATATTGGCGCGCGAAAAATCATCTGAAAATATTCATTATTGATGAAGATTTTAAAAACATATTATATTCAATGGGTTGTGTATTTTTATTTGTTATTGGTTTTAAGGGTTTGGAATGTTTTTGCTTTTGGGAAGTTTTTTGTAATTTAATCACTTTGTGTTGTGAAAAAGCAACTTATACGTATTGAAATCATTTGATTTTGCTTTTTTATATAGGCTTTTATCTTTTTGTCGCATTTGCACGGGGTATTTATTAAAGCAAGCCGATTGTTTGGTTGCGGCTGTGATAGAATAACCGAAGCGTGACTTTTAAATATTGATTAAGGACGGCATGATGTCTATTGTTAAAAATTCCGTAGTTTCCCTGCATTATGAAATGTACGATGCCAACAACCAGCTGTTGGACAAAACCGAAGAGCCGATCGCTTACCTGCATGGCGGTTATGACGGTATTTTCCCTTTGGTGGAAGAAGCGTTGCACGGCAAAAATGTAGGCGATACCGTCGAAGTGGCTTTGTCGCCCGATGATGCTTTCGGCGAACAAGATCCTGAGTTGGTGCGCATTGAAGATGTTAGCGTGTTCCCTGTTGAAGTCGAAGTCGGCATGATGTTTGAAGCTGATGATCCGGAAACCGGCGATGTATTGATTTATCGTGTAACCGATGTTGCCGACGGCAAAGCCGTGGTGGACGGCAACCATCCTTTGGCCGGTATGAAAGTATTGTTCAAAGCGACTGTTGAGGGTGTGCGCGATGCGACCGAGGAAGAAATTGCCCACGGTCACGTACACGGTCCGCACGGTCATCACCATCACTAATCAGGCTTAACGCATGATAAAGGCCGTCTGAAAAGGAATGAAATCCTCCTTTTCAGACGGCCTTTAAGTTTTTACAAGACAGATAAATAGGAAATTTTGGCTCAGGTCAAATCAAGCGGGGAAATATGGGGTTTGTTTGAGACTACAATGAATTACATATCACGGTGCGGCAGAATCTGTATTAAGATTCAGATATTGGTAAAACAGGCAGAATGCAATGAGTGAAACATTGGAGCAGCAGGCGGTACAGGCCGGTATTGATTTAGGTTACCACGACATCAACGGTACTTATCATGTGACCAAAACGGAAGTTTTGGAATCGATTGTCGCTGTTTTGGATAAAAGCAAACCGGATTCAGACGGCCTTTATCTGGATACGATGGTTGCGCATGAAAACGGCGAAGAATCTTTACAGATGCCGTCTGAATTTCATGGTGCTGAAGCGGTCGTATTGATTGATGAAGCAGATAAATGTCAGACCTTGACTGTGTATCCAGGCGACAACGATACGCTTTGGATTAAGCTGCCCCAACTGGCTTGCGGTTATTACACCTTGTCGGCCGAGACCGGCGGCAAAAGTTGCTTTGTGCGCCTGATTGTTGCGCCTGAATCGGTTTATCAGCCTAAACTGCTTGCCAATGGCGGACGGATGAATGGTTTGACCATGCATTTGTACAGCCTGCGTTCTGAGCGCAACTGGGGTATAGGCGACTTTACCGATTTGCTGAACCTGATGAAATATGCGGCGGAGAAAAAGCTGGATTTTGTCGGTATCAACCCTTTGCACGCTTTGTTTACCAGCAAGCCCGCCTTTGCCAGCCCGTATAGTCCTTCTTCGCGCGAATGGCTCAATACGATTTATTTGGATGTTGAGAAGGTCGGTGCGTTTACTTATAACGAGCAACTGAAAAACTGGCTGGCGCAACCGAAAATCCGTCAGCGCATCGCTGCTTTGCGTATCACGGAAACGGTAACTTATACCGCGGTTTGGGCGTGCAAGCGTGATGCGCTGCACATGGCGTTTAACGCGTTTGAACAGGATACTTGCGAGGCTGCGGCAAATGAACGCGCTGCATTTGAAGCTTTTGTATTAGAAAAAGGCAAGGCTTTGCAGGGCTTCGGTTTGTTTGAGGCTTTGGACCAGTATTACAGCCGTCCCGGACAAGTGGGTTGGCAGTCATGGCCGTCTGAATTTCATCAGCCTGATGGCGAAGCGGTAGAAAAATTCGCACGCAACCATGAACGTGAAATCCGTTTTTATATGTGGCTGCAATGGCTTTGTGCGGAGCAGTTGCGCGAAGTCAACCAAGCCGCTGCCGAATACGGTGTCAAACTCGGTATTTACGGCGATTTGGCAGTCGGCGTGGCGCGCGGCAGCGCGGATACTTGGTTAAACCGCCAAGATTATTGTATGGACTTGTCAGTCGGCGCGCCGCCCGATCCTTTGGGGCCGACAGGGCAGAATTGGGATTTGCCGCCACTTAATCCGTTGATGTTGAAGCATACGGGCTATGAAAAATTTGTCCATCTGTTGCGCGAAAACATGCGTCTGTATGGCGTATTGCGGATTGACCATGTAATGGCATTGTGCCGTTTGTGGTGGGTGTTAAACGGTAAAACAGCAGATTTCGGCGCGTATGTGCATTACGATGCCGAAGTGATGTTTGCTATTTTGGCGTTGGAAAGCCGGCGCAACCGTTGCGTCATCATCGGCGAGGATTTGGGGACGGTACCTGACGAAGCCCGCTATCTGCTCAACCGCTATCAGGTGTTCTCTTACAAAGTGATGTATTTCAGCAAGGGTTGGAACGGTTTCCAATTGCCGGAAGAATACCCCGAGCAGGCGATTACGGTCATCAGCACCCACGATGTTGCGCCCTTGGCAGGCTATTGGACAGGCAAAGATTTGGATACGATGTTCAAACTCGGTACTCTGCCTGATGCAGCCGCTTTTCAGACGGCCTTGGATGAACGCGAACACGATAAAGCCGATTTGCTGGATAAATTGAAAGAAACCGGCTGTCTGGGTGCAGACGTACAAATGCCGGCAAAAGCCGATGAAACCTTGCTGGCGGCTTTGCACAAATACGGCGCATTGAGCCGCAGCAAGCTTTACGCCGTACAACTGGAAAACCTGCTGGGCGTCATTGACAATCTGAATGTCCCGGGTGTAACCGAAGGCTATCCGAACTGGGCGCAAAAAATGCCGGTTTCTTTGGAAGATTTCCTACAACACCGCCTCATGGGCGGCCAACTTGCCATTATTGACGAGGTACGCATGAAAACAAACAGCCAAATCAAGACTTATCATGAACTTGACCAAATCGAGCGCGATACGGTCGAAAGCCTGTTTCTTGCCACCCACAGCGATGTGTTCGCTTATCTGGGACGACACCGCCTTGCAGAGGGCGATGAAGTAGTACGCGTTTTGATTCCCGGCACAGTAAGCGTGGATATCGTGAACCGCCGCAGCGGCGAACTCATCGTGCCGTCTGAAAAAATTGATGAACGCGGTTTCTTTGTGGCCGTCTTGCCCGATGATGCGCCCGATTATGCTTTGCGTATCCGTTACACCGAAGACACCGAGCCAGTGATTGAAGAAGACCCTTATCATTTCAGCTCTGCGTTGCAAGACATGGATTCCTGGCTGTTGGCCGAAGGCAAACACCTGCGTCCTTATGAGACTTTAGGCGCGCATTTTGCCGAGTTGGACGGCGTGAAGGGTGTACGTTTTGCCGTCTGGGCGCCAAATGCGCAACGCGTTTCCGTTATCGGCGAATTCAACAACTGGGACGGCCGCCGCCATGTGATGCGTTTCCACCGCGACAACGGCATTTGGGACATCTTCATCCCTGCCGTCAAACTCAACGCCCTATACAAATTTGAAATCCGCGATGCCAACGGTAATGTGCGCGAAAAAGCCGACCCGTATGCTTTCGGTGCGGAACTGCGCCCGACCACGGCATCTATCGTGCGCGGCTTGCCTGACGAAGTGGAAGAACCGGCTTTCCGCGCCCGTGCCAATGCCATTGATGCGCCGATCAGCATTTATGAAGTGCATTTGGGTTCGTGGAAGCGCAATCCGGAAAACAATTACTGGCTGACTTACGAAGAGCTCGCCAAAGAATTGGTCGCATACGTCAAAGACATGGGCTTTACCCATATCGAGTTCCTGCCTGTTTCCGAATATCCGTTTGACGGCTCATGGGGCTATCAAGCAACCGGTTTGTATGCGCCGACCAGCCGTTTCGGTTCGCCGGAAGAATTGCGCGCATTGATTAAAGCCGCGCACGACGAAGGCATCAGCGTTATCCTCGACTGGGTGGTTGGCCACTTCCCGACCGATGATCACGGCCTGGCCAAGTTTGACGGCACCGCGCTGTACGAACACGCCGATCCGCGCGAAGGCTACCATCAAGACTGGAACACCTTGATTTACAACTTCGGCAGAAACGAAGTGAAAAACTTCCTGCAAGGCAACGCCCTGTATTGGATAGAACGTTTCGGCTTCGACGGTATCCGCGTGGACGCCGTCGCCTCCATGATTTACCGCAACTACTCGCGCAAAGACGGCGAGTGGATTCCGAACCAATACGGCGGCCATGAAAACCTTGAAGCCATCGCTTTCCTGCGCGATACCAACACCATGTTGAAAGAAGAAGTTCCGGCTGCGACCGAAATTGCCGAAGAATCTACTTCATTTGCCAATGTGACCCGCCAAGAAGGTTTGAACTTCAGCTTCAAATGGAATATGGGCTGGATGAACGATACTTTGCGTTACATGATGGAAGACCCCATCAACCGCAAATATCACCACAACAAAATGACCTTCGGCATGATGTACCAGTACAGCGAAAACTTCGTCCTGCCACTTTCACACGATGAAGTCGTACACGGCAAACGCTCGCTGCTCGGACGGATGCCCGGCGACTGTTGGCAACAATTTGCCAACCTGCGCGCCTACTACGGCTTTATGTACGGCTTCCCCGGCAAAAAACTTTTGTTTATGGGCAGCGAGTTTGCGCAAGGCCGCGAGTGGAACTACAACGAAGGACTGGATTGGTTCCTGCTGGAGCAAGAGGGCGGCTGGCACAAAGGCGTGCAAGACTTTGTGCGCGAATTGAACCATGTCTATAAAGACACCGCGCCGCTTTACCAATTGGACCAATGGCCGGAAGGCTTTGAGTGGCTGGTCGCCGATGACGGCAACAATTCCGTTTTCGTCTTCGAACGCCGCGACCGCGAAGGCAACCGCGTTATCGTCATCAGCAACTTCACGCCAGTAGTACGCGAAGGTTACCGCTTCGGTGTGAATTCTGCCGGCGAATACCGCGAAATCCTCAATTCGGACGACCTGCATTACAAAGGCAGCGGCGTTTCTGCCGGCGCAACGGTGGAGACAGAAGAAGTTTGGTCGCATGGCAAACCAAATTCCTTGTCTGTGACCGTACCGCCGTTGGCAACCGTTTACCTGTATCAGGCGGCAGTCAAAGACGAAGCGTAAATCAACTTTGAGGGTGGGCATCATGCCTGCCCAATCAGCTGAAAATTAAAAGATAGTGACATCAATATGACTAAAGGCCGTCTGAAAGATTTTCAGACGGCCTTATATTGGATACGCAACCAAATACATACCAAGGAATCATTCTATGTCTGCCAAATCATGGCATATCGAGGAAGGCAAGCCTTATCCCATGGGTGCGACCCTGACAAGCAAGGGCGCGAATTTTACCTTGTTTTCCATCAATGCCGAAAAGGTCGAATTGTGTCTGTTTGATAAGGATAAAGAAACCCGTTTGGAGATGCCTTCGCGGCGCGGTTCGGTATTTTACGGATTTGTGCCGGATGTTAAGGCAGGGCAGCGATACGGTTTCCGCGTGTATGGGCGTGAAAATGCAGAATACGGCTCATGTTTCAATCCCAACAAATTACTGATTGATCCGTATTCCAAAAAAATTGACGGCAAACCAAGCTACCGTAACGCCGAAGAAATGGCATGGTTCAGACCGGAAGATGAACGCGACAATGCCGCCGTTGCGCCGAAAAGCGTCGTGGTCGGACGTAGCCGATTCAATTGGGCCAAAGATTGCCGTCCGGAAATACCTTGGGGCAAAACCGTTATTTATGAAGCCCATGTCAAAGGGTTGACCAAGCAATTCCCCGATTTGAAGTACGCAGGCACTTATAAAGCCTTGTGCGATAAACGGGTTTTGGCCTATTTGCAAGAATTGGGGGTAACGACGGTCGAGCTGCTGCCAATTCATTATCATCTGGATGAATACCATCTTCAGCAGATGGGTTTGAGCAATTATTGGGGCTACAACACTTATTCCCATTTTGCTGTCGAGCCGTCTTATGCCGACAACCCCGAACGTGCGGCGGCAGAGTTTAAACAAGCGGTCAAAGCCCTGCATCAGGCAGGTTTGGAAGTGATTTTGGATGTCGTGTACAACCACACGGCCGAGCAGGACGACAAAGGCCCGATGCTGTGTCAGCGCGGTATCGACAACACCTTATGGTATTGGCACACCCCTTACGGCAATTATGAAAACTGGTCGGGTTGCGGCAATACGCTCAATATTGTCCGACGCGACGTTACCCGTTGGGCGGCAGACAGCCTGCGCTATTGGGCGGAAGAGTTTCATATCGACGGCTTCCGTTTCGATTTGGGAACCGTATTGGGACGCGAGCCTGATTTCCAATCGTACGGCCGTTTTTTCCAAGTCCTGTATCAAGACCCGGTTTTGGCCGGTTTGAAGCTGATTGTCGAAGCATGGGACATCGGCGAGGGCGGCTATCACTTGGGTAATTTCCCGCAACCTTTTGCCGAATGGAACGGCCGTTTCCGCGATGACATGCGCGCGTTTTGGTCATGGGAAAGCGGCAATTTGGGCGCATTTGCCGAACGCTTGGCCGGGTCGTCCGATATTTTCAACCACAGCGGCCGCCACCCGTCCGCCAGCATCAACTTCATTACCGCACACGACGGCTTCACTTTGCGCGATTTGGTCAGCTATAACGAAAAACACAACGAAGCCAACGGCGAAAACAACCGCGACGGGCATAATGAAAACATCAGCTACAACCACGGCGTAGAAGGCGAAACCGATGATGAAGAGGTGTTGCTCAACCGCGAATACACCTCCAAAGCGCTGCTTGCCTCCTTATTTTTATCCAACGGTACGCCCATGCTTTTGGCAGGCGATGAGTTCGGTAACAGTCAGCAAGGCAACAACAACAGCTACTGCCAAGATAATCCGATTACATGGTTGGATTGGCAAAATGAGCCTCATGAGTTACAAAATTACACTCAAGCGCTGATACGCGTACGCAGCCGAATCAAGCTGCTGACAGATGATTGCTGGTGGGAAAAAGAGTGTGTGCAATGGCTCAATGCGGACGGTAGCCCGATGACCGAATATTGTTGGCACAACAGGGGCAGCAAGGCGATTCAGGTTGTTTTGGACGACGAGTGGTTGCTGTTGGTCAATGCCAAACGTAGTCGTCAGTTATTTAACCTGCCTCAAGGCAATTGGGAAATTTCTTGCGTACCATCTGAGAAATTTAATTACGAAGAGGCTGGAAAATGTGTTGTCGAACACATGGGGATTTGGGTTTTACATAAAACGAATTAAATGAAAACCAAGCCGTTATTGTGTTAACTCTTTGATATTTCGTCTGTATCCGTTGAGCCGAAGCTTGCATGGCATAAATGGAAATGCCGATGAGATGATGAGTGGTTTAATTTGTAATTAAATGTTTTATAAAGAAAAAATAATACGGAGTGGAATATTTCAGTTATAATCCGTATCAAACCTGAAACAAACCTACCTATAAATTTTTCAGACGGCATTTATACTTCTTCAGGCCGTCTGAAAACTGAATAACGTTGTTTCTATAAACCATCAGGCGCGTTGTCCAAGTGCCTTAAATGAAAGAAAGGCTTCCATGGCTAAGCAAAAACTCCCCATCTCCGGCTACGATTACGTTATGCCCAAACCGGATGCAGAAACCATCCGCAAGTCCATTGTTTACAAGTTGATTTTCATCTTGGGCGTCGATCCTAAAGAAGCAACTTCACACCAATGGCTCAACGCCGCCATGCTTGCCGCGCGTGATCTGATTGCGGAAGATTTCCTCAAAACACGCCGCGCCCACATCGACAACAGCAAACGCATGGTTTATTACCTGTCTATGGAATTCCTGCTCGGCCGTTCATTTGTCAACGCGCTGATTAACGAAGGCGTTTACGCCGAATTCGAAGAAGCCTTTAAGCAACTGGGCAAAGAATTTGCCGATGTCTGCGAACAAGAAGAAGATCCAGGTTTGGGTAACGGCGGTTTGGGCCGCCTGGCCGCCTGCTTCCTCGACTCTTTGGCAACCCTGCGCATTCCGGCCATGGGCTACGGCATCCGTTACCAATACGGTATGTTCAAACAAGAAATCGTGGACGGCCAACAAGTTGAAAAACCCGATTTGTGGCTCGACCAAGACTTGGCATGGCAATTTGCCCGTCCGAACAAACAATATTCCGTCCGTTTCGGCGGTCAAGTGTTGAACTTGGGTGACAAAAAAGAATGGCAGCCGAGCGAAGAAATTTCCGCTTGGGCATACGATGAAATCATTCCTGGCTATGGCGGCGAATGTGCCAACCCATTGCGCTTGTGGACCGCACACGCGGGCAACCTGTTTGACCTTGCCGACTTCAACCGAGGCGATTATGCCTCTGCCGTTCGCGCACAAAACAGTGACGAAAACATCTCACGCGTTCTGTATCCGAATGACTCTACCGATTCCGGCCGCGAATTGCGCCTGAAGCAAGAATACTTCTTGGTTTCCGCTTCCGTTCAAGACATCGTCGCCCGTCACAAATGCCGTTTCCCAAGCATCCGCACTTTGGCGGACGAAGTCGCCATCCACTTGAACGACACCCATCCGGTGCTCGCTATTCCTGAATTGATGCGCATCCTGATTGATGAAGAGGGCATCGCATGGACTGAAGCATGGAATATGTGTTGTAAGATTTTCTCTTACACCAACCACACATTGATGAGCGAAGCCTTGGAAACTTGGCAGGTTGACCTGATGGGCCGTCTGCTGCCGCGCCACTTGGACATCATCTTTGAAATCAACGCCTACTTCCTCAATGCCTTACGTGCCATCGGCAACTTCGACGACGACTTTGTCCGCCGCGTATCCATCATTGATGAAACCCACGGCCGTCGCGTCCGCATGGCATGGCTTGCCGTGATCGGTTCGCACAAAGTCAACGGCGTGGCAAAAATCCACTCCGATTTGATGACCACATCCATCTTCGCCGACTTTGCCAAAGTGTTCCCAGAACGCTTTACCAACGTAACCAACGGCGTAACCCCGCGCCGCTGGATCAACATCGCTAACCCGGGCTTGACCAAATTCTTGGACAAACATCTGGGCGACGAAGACTGGCGTCTGCATTTGGACAACCTGACCAAGCTCAACGACAAAGTAGACGATGCTTCCGTACAGGCAGAATTCGGTGAAGTGAAAAAAGCCGCCAAAGATCGCCTTGCCAAATACATCGAAACTGAGCTGGGTATCAAAGTTAACACCGATGCACTTTTCGACATCCAAATCAAACGTATCCACGAGTACAAACGTCAAGCATTGAACGTGATGCACATTGTCGACCGTTATAACAAAATCTTGGAAAACCCGGATTTCGATTGGCAGCCGCGTGTGTTCATCTTTGCCGGTAAAGCCGCTTCCGCCTATTACATGGCGAAGAAAATCATCCGACTGATTAACGACGTTGCCAAAGTCATCAACAACGACACCCGTATCCGCGACCTGATTAAAGTCGTTTACATCCCGAATTACAGCGTCAGCCTTGCCCAAATCATCATCCCAGCCGCCGATTTGCACGAACAGATTTCACTGGCAGGTACAGAAGCATCCGGTACCAGCAACATGAAATTCGCCCTCAACGGCGCAATCTGTATGGGTACACTGGACGGAGCGAACGTTGAGATTTTGGAAAAAGTCGGCGCGGACAACTGCTATATCTTCGGTAACACCGTCGAACAAGTCGAAGAAATCCGCCGCAACGGTTATGACCCATTGAGCTATATCGAGCGAGACAGCGACCTGCGCCGCGTCGTCAACCAAATCAGCCAAGGCACTTTCTCTCCCGAAGAGCCAAACCGCTACAACGACGTGTTGCAACCATACGGCGACTTTTATCAGCTGATGGCCGATTTCCGCAGCTACATCGACACGCAATACAAAGCGGACGAACACTACCGCAACGTATCCGCATGGCGCAAATCAGCCTTGATCAACATCGCCAACATGGGCTTCTTCTCATCCGACCGCTCCATCGCCGACTACTGCCGCGATATTTGGTACATCAAACCATTGAGCGAAAAAGAATTGCCCAGCAGAAATTAAGAGTTAAGCAGATAGCGAAAGCCGATACATCAGGAAGGTGTATCGGCTTTTTTCAGACGGCATGAAATAGAAAGGAGTAAAACAGTATGGTTATATTGTTGCTTTAGGGTATTTCTAAATGACTCAATTTAAAATCGATATTTAAAATTTAGTAGCCATTCATTCTGACGGTAGCGGTAATGTGCTGTATTGCTATGGGAGATTGAGCGTCTAAAACGAAATTCAGGATACACACCTTTAAGGTTCCACTGCGGAAAGCCTACAGCGGCTATCATGATGTATTGATTGTCGCGTCGCCGTCTGTTGTCGCTGACAAAACTTGCCGCGTCATAAAGACTGCGGCGGTGAAGCAGGATAGTATTGAGGTAAGTACCGCTTGAAAAAAAACTATATGCGCCCAGCCGTGTCGTATATTCCTTGCTGGAAGAAGATTTTTCGGGATAAGCTTTGCGTGTTGCATCAAAGTTGGCGAACAGGCCGCTTTGGGGTGTGAGAGAAAATTCTGCCCCTACGCCCAGTTCGTATTGCTTATAGTTGGCAAAATAATCTTTGTTTTGTCCACTATATCCGGTCTTTTTTGCTCCGGCATGTGAGTTAATACGCCAGCGTGGGGAGAGTGTGTGCGACCAGTCAACATCCGCGCCCCATACGCGGTAGTGGGTGTGGCGGTTGCGGAAGTCGTATTCGAAATAGGGTAGCAGGGAAAAGGAGGAGCGTGTGTCGGCATAGGCGTATCCCGCGTACAGCGAACCGTTGTGATAGCTGTAATCCGGCATGGCCGCCGAATCTTTGTCTTTTTCCGTGTAGCGGTTGCCGTACAGGACACCGCGTACCTGTACACCATGATGCCCTTTGAGCGGAACGGTTTTTTCGGCGGTCGCGCTATAGGATAAGAAGGTCGAATCCGTTGGCGCAGGCAGGGTGCGCTCCATCAGGCACATGCCCGCGATTTCCCACACGCATTGGCTGATGCCGTTGCCTTGGTTTACATTGCTATTGTAGCCGTAGCCGAGGCTGATTTGGCCGTGCCAGCGGCGGCGTTTGCCCAGTTCGGATAGGTAGTTTTCCACGATGGGGCGGGTTTCAGCAGGAATATCTGTTTTCAGAACTTTCTCAAACGCGGCGGCGGACTCTTTGTTTTGGTTGTCTTCGGCATAAAACCGCCCCGCTTCGAGCAGCAGGCGGGGGTTGCCGGGTTCGGCTTCCAAGGCCGTCTGAAAACTGTTCCCCGCCGTGCGGAAATCCCCTTCGTCCCGTTTTTGCAGCGCATCGGCCAAATGAATCAGCGCGGGTTTGTGTTGCGGCAGTTTTGCGTAGCGGGCGGCGAACTGCCGCACTTTGTGCCACTGCCGCGCGTTGAGGGCGTGGTAAATCGCACTTTCCAGTTCTTCTGCCGTATCGCCGACTTGGTAGACTGTACCGTCTATCATGATGTAGCTGTCGTTTTCTCCCACTTCCCCGTGTGCCTGTTCCGTGTCCAGCCAGTCACTTTCTCGATATTGCTGCGTTTGGCGGCTGCTCTCATCCAGCAGGCGGCGGCGTTCATCTGCGGCATCGTTGGACGGAGCGGCAAGGCAGACCGTACAGAGCGGTAGAAAAAGCAGGCAGAAGTGGTGTTTCATGGGATGGGGTCCTTTGGGCGGAGAGGCTGTCTGAAAGAAGTAAAAACAGAAATTCCGCAAGGCAATGCAGGTTTGCACGGCACTTCGAAAACAGGTCAGCCGCAGTATATTTATGCCTACTGCGGCTGCGGTTAAAAAACGGCGGTTTTCCTGATTGCGGGAACGGACGGCCAAACGCCGAAAACACCGGCATTCCCTAATCGCATAAGCAGGCAAGGTTATTTTTTCGCGCCGCCGAAGGCTACGTCTTTATCTGCGCCTGCACGATCCACGATACCTGCCAAGGCTTCCGCTCCGCTACCATAGAAGCGTCCGGTAATATGCTCGGTATTTTTATGGTTATCAAATTTACCGCTGCTTTCGATTTTGGTATTGGCAAAATTGATGCTGTCTCCGGCGCGGGAAATAGTGCCGGCCAGTTCATTTTTACCTGTTCCATAGTTGGCGGTCAGTACGCCGGTATAGAAATCATTTTTCCCTGGAGTATGCTTGTTAATACCTAATACATTGTATTTCGCATTGACCAGTTTCGGCATATTAGCTGTCGGATTCTCACCCACGAACCAAACCGTGCGGTTGCCGTCGTTCATATTCAAATCCGTGCTGTTGGCAATCTGATTGCTGTTGCCTTTGCGCGGTGCCCATTCGCCGAAGAAGACGTTGGTTGCCGCAGTCGGCACTTTGGCAAAGGTCATGCCGCCGAATTTCGGTGCAATCGGCAACAGCGGGTCAGCCATTTGGCGTACGCTAAACACCTCGGTGTTGTTGGCGCGTTTTTCATACCAAACTTGTCCAAGTTTTTTCGAGCTGAACCAGCCCAATACGGGATTGACATCACCTGGGGTGAGGTATCTCGGATTGGCCGCACCGTTTACATTGGCGTTCTGATTGCCGCCGTTGATGGGTGCGTTGCCGTATTTGGTGCGGATGCGTTGCGCGGGGCCGGCTTGGAGGTTGATGGAGTTGGACAGGCCGTTGCCGGTGCTGACCTTAATGCCCGCCGCACCTGCACCGAAGGGCAGGGAATCGGATTCAGCAGCTTGAATTAATTGCCCTTTACTTGAATCACCACCTTTAACTTCTACTGAATAAGCAGAACTGAAGGCTGCAGTCAGAAGGACGGCGAGGGTTAATTGTGATGCTTTCATGATTTTTCCTTTTAAAGAAAAGATATGGTGGATACCGCTGTTTTGTCTCGAGCGGCAAGGTGTATCGGGTGTTACCGATAGGGCGCATATTAATATAAATAAAAATATAAATCTAATTAAAACTCATTATCAAATGTAAAGTGCGGATTGCATTTGTTAATATTTTATTTTTAATATCATTGCATTATCATCTAAGAAATACAAAAATTATAGTAACGGTAACAGGTTGTAGCCGACGGGCAGATTCCTGCCCGTCGGCTACATAGGATACAGTCAAGCCTTAAAACCTACCCTTGATGCCGAAGGTAACTGTCCTGCCCGGGCCGGGGACCGGGGTGCTGGACATCGGGTCTAGATAATAGCGGTTGGCAAGGTTGGTCACGCCGAAATTTAAGTCTATATGTTTCCCTATGCGGTAGCGGGCATAGGCATCAAGCAGGGTGGCGGCGTGCCAGCCGTAGGGTTTGCCGTTGCGCTCATACACCTGCCCTGCGCCGTCGGCAATCAGCTTGTCGTAGTTTTTCCGCTCCGCCTTGCTGTGATGGATGGCGCGCATGCCCAATTCCAGTTTTTCGTTGAAGAAGCGCGTGCCGACATCGAGGGTAAGCGAATATTTCGGCTGCAAGGACTGGAAGAAGCGGCTGAGGCCGAAGCCGCCTTCAAGGCATTCGGGTACGCGTTGCAGGTAATAGTCGAATTTGAAGGCGATGCCCTTGTCGCACACCATATGTTTCAAGCGGTAAGTGCCGCCGAAGGAGGCAAAGAAGCGGCCGCTGTCGAGGCGGCTTTGCAGTTCTAGCCCCTTGCTGATTGCCTTGTCGTATTGGATCATGCCGCCGTCCATATTCGAGGTGTCGATTTGGTTTTTGATTTTGTTGCTGTAGTAGGTGAGGCGGATATCGCCTTGGCGCAGCTTGGCGAAATGCGGGGCGAAATTGAAGTTGTAGCCGACTTCCCAGTTGGTGCTTTTTTCCGGCTTCAGGCTGTATTCGGCCACGGTCTCGCTGCCGTACAGACCGCCGCTGCCGGTGGCGGCGGTCAGTTCGTAAAGGCTGGGGAAGCGGCTCATGCGGGCATAGCGGGCGAAGAGGCGGTGGTTGTCGGCAAGATCGTAGCTGACCGACAGCATGGGCGACCAAGAATGCGCGCGCTGTTCCTGCGGCATGCGCCAGCGGTCGGCTTCGCCGAATTGATGCCGGATCCAAGCGGTACGATTGTAACGGTCACCATATTTCAGCACAGAGTCATTGTTGGTCGCTGACGGAATTTGGTTTTCATTGGCCATTCGGACTGCTGTTTCTTCTACTGAATTAAAACCAAATCCCATGTGGGAACCAGGATAATAACGGCGATAGCTGCCGCTTTTTCCCTGCGGATTGTTTACCCTTTCGCGGTACATTTCCGGCGTAATCTGCACTTTGCCGTGATCAAATTTGCCTGCAACCATTGGAATAATCTGCTTACGGCGCAGGACATAGAGTACATCGTTGTTTTTATCCGCTTGATGGCTTTCAATCAGGCTGCCGTCTACTTTTTGGTAGAAGCGTGTGTTATCGACGAATGTATCGCCCGGATGGTAGTCGTAGCCGTTTTTTTCCTTAAAGCGGCGGTTGAGCCTTTGATATTCTTCAACCTGCCCCCCGATTCTATCAGGGTCATAAAGCTGCTCCATCCGCCGCTGGTTGGCAATATCTTCTTCATCCGCCAATTCGTAATAAGGCATCATCAGGCCGGTAACATAACTGTCCGAACCCAGGCCGTACTGATACCAGGGGTTGCGCGCGGCACGCTGCCGCACCAGTTCGATATTGCGCCCTTTAAAGTTCTGATAGCGCACGCCTGCCTGTATGTTCAGGCGGGAAGTCGGTTTCCAGTCGAAGACCAGGTTCGCGCCCCATTCGCGCTTTTTCGCCGACTGCGGGCCGCCCAAGGCCGCCATGCGGGTCAGTACGCCGAACGTGTTCATCAGGTCGGCGCTGTTAGCGATGTCGGTGCGTTCTTCCAGCGTTTCGCGCTGGTAGTCGGCGGCAAGGGTGAGGCTGAGTTTGTCGGAAAGGCGGAAGCGGTTGCTGAGGTTGAAGCCGTTGCGGACGACGTCGGTACGCTGCCGTGCGCCGGGAATGATGATGCGGTCAGGATGTTCGATGTAGTAGCGTTCCTGATTCAGCTTTTGCTTCAGCTCCGCTAGATTCATCATCTTACCGATTTGGTTGGTTTGGTCGGTCATCACATTTTTATCGGCGGGCGTAATGGCGTAGTAGCCGCCCGTATGCCCCATCCAGCGGTCGGTAATCGCACGGTTGTTTTCATCGTACTGGGCCAGCCTGCGGGCGATTTTGTCGGGCGTGTCTTCTATCATGCGCAGCACTTCTTCATGGGTTCGTGCCGAACCGTAGGCGTTCCACGTCATCGCGTCTTCGCAGCTTTCCGTTCTAAGACCGGGAGACTGCCGTTTGCGTATGTTGCACCAGTACCAGATGTCGTAGTCCATGTCGGGCGTGGTTACGCCGACGACGGGGCCGCCGCTCTGATGGCGGTTGCTGTCGGTCTTCACCCGCCACATATCGGCCTGAAAATCTATCCACTTGTTGTCCTGCGGCTTCCATTCGTAGCCGATTTTGTAGGTTTTACTGTCGATTTTCGTCCCTATCCCTGGTGCCTGCTGCGCGGGGTCATTTAGGGATTGTTCGCTGAAACCGAGTATCCATGCCGTTATCAGGGGGTTGATTTCACCGAAGCCGATTTTGTTGTCCATATATTGCAGGCTGATTTTCTGATTGCCCGGCAGATACCAGTTGTTTTTCAGCAGCAGGGTTTTGGTGTCGGTGTGGCTGTTCATGATTTCTTCGCCCGGCCTGAACAGGACGGCCATATTCGGCACCAGGCTGGCGGAAGATTTGCAGAGTATGTCTTTTTCCCGTTGCGATTTGTCGGGATACTGGTCGTAACAGGCATCCGCACCGTAAATGGGGTTGTTGAGGTAGCTCTGATAACCGCGTTTGCCCGCGTAGTAGTTGCCCTTTTGACGGTGGCTGTATGCGGCAAGGCCGTCTGTAATGTCGGTTTTAAAGGCGGCGGACAGCATCAGCTGCCTGTCGTCTTTGAAGTTGGTGTGGCTTTTGCCGCCCGAGAATTTCGTGTCGGCTATGCCTTCGTCCAACAACAGGGCGGTGGGGGAGGGTTTGCCGATATAGCCGGTCAGCACGTCCGCCATACCCGGTGTGCCGTCCGCCGTCGCGCCTATGGGAGAGAGGGTGCGGTAGTCGCGGCCTAAGAATGGGCGCAAGTCGTTTTTCTGCGCCACGGTGTTGCCGGAAAACTCGGTTTTGACTTCGATTCCCCAGTTTCTCCCTTCGGGGATGATGTCGGAAGGTTCGATGGTGCGGATAGACATCGCGCCGCCGACGCCCGATTTCACGCCGCGCGTGAGGGCGGGGCTTTTTTCCACGGCTATGCTGCGGAACAGGGCGGGGTCGAGGTAGTTGCGGTCGCCCACGCCGTAGTTGTTGAGCCAGACATCGACCGTTTGTTCCGTGCCGTCCAGCGTTACGGGGATGCGGCCTTTGCCGGTGATGCCGCGTATGTTGGGCGTAATCGCGCCGCCGGCGGTGCGGGTGTTCATGTTGTACACGCCGTTTAGGCCTTTGAGCACGTCGCCGGCGGATTGGACGCGGTAGCGTTCGAGGTATTCTTTGCCGACATAGGCGTTGGAGACGTTTTTGTAATATACGTCGTCTGCGCCTTTTTGGTCGTTGGTACGTTTGCCACTGACAACAACGGTATCCAATTCTTGGTATTGTTCGGGTTGAGCTGAGGTTTCGATGACATTAGCAACGGTTAAGGTGCTGAATGCGCTGGCAAGGCTGAGAATGATTATTTTGGGTTTGGGAGTAAAAGCAGACATAGTTTCTCTTTGTTAAGAATTTAATATAAGAGGTTAAGATACTATTTTATATAAAAAATATAAAATTTTTAAATATTATTAATATCTATATCATAATTGATTATTCTTATCATTATTGAAATAATCTAATAAATAGTCGTTTTTATCATAATTTTGTTTGGATCATATTCAGATAAATAGAGATATGAAAAGGCCGTCTGAAAACTTTCAGACGGCCTTTTGTTTCATTTGCTTTGAAAATCAATCAAGCAAGATTATTTTTCAGCTTCTTCAAAGCCGACGACTTCGAGGCCGAAGCCGGTGAGGCCGGTGAAGGATGACGGTTGGCCGAGGATGCGCAGTTTTTTGACGTTGAGGCCGGCGAGGATTTGTGCGCCTATGCCGTAGCTTTTGCTGTCCCATTTGTAGGCTTGGTTGGCGCCTTTGGGCAGGGTGCGGTCGAGCAGGGTGGCGCCGTCTTCGGTACGGTGCAGGAGGATGACTACGCCGCTTTCGGCTTGTTGGATGCGCTCAAGGGCTTTGGGCAGCGACCATGAGTGGCGCGGGTTGGCTTGGATGAAGTCCATGACGCTGAAGGGTTCGTGGACGCGGACAAGGGTTTCTTCGTCGGCGGAAGGTGTGCCTTTGACGAGGGCGAGGTGGGTTTCGCCGGAGAGTTTGTCGACGTAAACGTGTTGTTGGAACTCGCCCCACGGGGTTTGTACGGGTGCGTTGCCCATGTCTTCGAGCAGGCTTTCGGTACGGCTGCGGTATTCGATGAGGTCGGTAATGGTGCCGATTTTGAGATTGTGTTCTTCGGAGAATTTCATCAGTTCGGGCATGCGCGCCATGGTGCCGTCGTCGTTGATGATTTCGCAGATGACGGCGGCGGGAATCAGGCCGTTCATTTGTGCCAGGTCAACGCCGGCTTCTGTGTGTCCTGCGCGGACGAGTACGCCGCCTTTTTGGGCGCGCAATGGGAAGATGTGGCCGGGCTGGACGATGTCTTCGGGTTTGGCGGATGGAGAAACGGCGGTTTGAATGGTCAGGGCGCGGTCGGCGGCAGAAATGCCGGTGGTAATGCCGTGGGCGGCTTCGATGGAGACGGTAAAGTTGGTGCCGTATTGCGCGCCGTTTTTCTGGGTCATCATGGGCAGGCCGAGTTTTTCGACCATTTCGCCGTCCATCGGCAGGCAGACCAGGCCGCGTGCGTTTTTGATCATGAAGTTGATGGCTTCGGGGGTGACGAATTGGGCGGCCATCAGCAAGTCGCCTTCGTTTTCGCGGTCTTCGGCATCGGTGATGATGACCATTTTGCCGGCTTTGATGTCTGCTAGGATTTCGGGGATGGTGGAGATGTGGGACATGGTATTTCTTTCTTGGCTGATGGTGGGGGCGTGGCGGTCTTGGTGGTCTTGATCCAGCCACATGTCAGGCATATTGGCTGCCTGCTCGATTTTTCGGGCTTTTTTCTCGCCGAAAGATTTGTTTTTCAGCAGGGCGGACAGCTCGCCTTGGTTGATGGCGATGGCTTGTGCAAACTTGGTCTGCTGGCCGTTGTGGTGTTGTGTTATCCATTGCCGCAGGTTGTGGCGGCGCAGGTCGGTGGTATTCATGATGAGATGAAATTGAATTGTGTGTAATGGATTGTAGTCTTGTCTTTACCAAAAGGCAAACTTTGTTTATTGAGATTTTTTATTACTTTTTGGTAATAAGTTTTAATGTTTCAGACGGCCTGGGCATGGCTTGAAATTGACGGTTTTGGGAGAATATGGGGAATGTTTTGATGATTATTTTAACGGGGGATGTTTGAAATGAAAATGTTTGGGCGCGGATTGACCGTGCTGGTGTTGTGTGTGCTGACGGCTGCAGGCGGCTGGTTTTATGCCCTGCATGGTCAGAACGAAGAACATCAGGTTTTGTCCCGTGAGGGGGTTTTGATGCAGATTAAGCAGATGAACCGCTTGGAAAGTACGGCATTTTATATCGATACGATTATCCGTACGGAGAAAAAAGGGGATTGGCGCAGGCTATGGCAGGATTCGCAAAGCGGTATTTTTATTGTGCGCGGTAAGGTGTTGGCTGGTTTGGATTTGGACAAGTTGAGCGCGGACAATGTCAATATTGTGGACGACAAGGTATTGATCAGCCTGCCAGCGGTGGAAATCTTGAGCGTGGATTTGGAAAATATCGAAGTGTACGATATTCAGACCGGCTCGTTTAATTTGCTGCCTATGGATAAGTCTGTATTCAAGACGGTGCAGGAGGAGGCGAGACGGCAGGTATTGCAAAGCGCGTGTAAGGCTGAGATTTTGGAACATGCCAATCGTCAGGCGCAAACGCAATTGGAAAACCTGTTTGCATTGACGCAGACGAAGGTATCTGTCTATCCGGCTGCAGTAGGGAAGTGCGGTTAATATGCGTTATCTTGACCGATTGATTGAACATTGTATACAAGCAAAAAAGCTTGTACCTGACCGTACCTTTGAATTTACAACGTTGGAACAATTGCCCAGTCATGGATGCTTTATTTATGTTATCCAACAGATTGAAGGCGACATTAATACAACTTTTCAGCAATTTCAAAATTTTCGCTTACTTAAAACACATGCCTGCGCAAAATTAAATCGCCCAAGTCAGGTTCTATACGTAGGGTCTTCACGCCACAGTATTCGGAATAGATTGGCACAGCATTTGGGCTTCGGGCATAAAAGTACCTATGCATTGCATTTAAATCAATGGTATCAAGGCCAATATAAAATAACGATTCATCAATATGCTGATACACTTCCCGCTGATGTGCTGCAATTAATTGAAGACGATCTTGCTGATCAATTACAGCCGGCATTTGGTAAATCAGGTACCAACAATAAATAGCACGCATATGAGTGTAGAACATGTAATAGCAAAGATTGACAGGGTTTGGCTCAATTGTTATTTTGCCGCCATTCTCCCATTTTGCTGTATTGTTCATGCCAATAGATTGCTTGAAAAGATAAGGCCGTCTGAAAAATTTTCAGACGGCCTTTGTTTCATCAAGCCATTTAACCGCGTCGTAAAACGGCGGTATTGATGTATTTTTGAATACCGGTGGCAATGGCTTGGGCGCATTGCTGGCGGAAGGATTCGCTGCCAAGCAGCCGCTCTTCGGTAGGGTTGGAGAGGAAGGCGGTTTCCACCAAAATGGACGGAATATCCGGCGCGCGGAGGACGGCAAAGTTGGCTTCGTCAACGCGGCCTTTGTGCAGTTGGTTGAGTTTGCCCAATTCTGTCAAGACGGAATGGCCGAGCTTGCGGCTGTCGCGCAGGGTTGCGGTTTGGGTCATGTCCAAAATCGTGTTGTCGACGTTGCGGTTGCCGCTGGATTGTACGCCGCCGATGGCGTCGGCGTTGTTTTGGGTTTGGGCAAGGAATTTTGCCGCCGAGCTGGTTGCGCCTTTGGTATTGAGCATATATACGCCGGTACCGCGAGCGGACGGGCTGGTAAAGGCATCGGCGTGGATGGATACGAATACGTCGGCATTGCGCGCACGGCCTTTGGCAACGCGTACGCCCAATGGGATAAAGATGTCTTCGTTGCGCGTCATGAATACGTTGTAACCCAAGGCTTCGAGGCGTTTTTTGGTTTCGCGTGCAATGGAGAGTACGACGTTTTTCTCTTTGAGGCCGCTCGGGCCGATTGCGCCGGGGTCTTCGCCGCCATGCCCGGGGTCGATCATAATCACAGGGCGGCGGTTGCCGCCGCTGCCGCGATTGCTTTTAGGGGCAGGGGTGTCGTATGCGATATTGGTATTCGGACGTTGTTTTGGGATATTGCCGTTGAGCAAGGCCATCATCGGGTCGTTGGCATCTGCGCCGTGCGGATAGAGGTCGATAACCAAGCGGTTTCTGAAGTTGCCGACGGGGGCGAGCGCAAAGACTTGCGGATGGGTGCTTTGTTTGAGGTCGATGACGATACGCACGGTATTAGGCGTATTTTGACCGGCGCGAATGCTGCGGATAAAAGGGTCGTTAGACAGCACTTTGCTGGAAATGCCTTGCAGGACGCTGTTGATTTCCGCGCCTTGAATATCCACGACCAACCGGCTGGGGTTGTCCAACATAAAATGTTGGTATTTCATTGAGTGGTTGCTCTCAAGGGTAATGCGTGTGTAGGCATTCGCCGGCCAAATGCGGACGGCAAGGAATTGCGCAGGAGAGGCCGGTTTGGCCAATGCGGCACCAACGGGCGTGAGGGTGAGAAACAGTCCTGTGCCTTGACGGAGAATGTGTCTTCTAGTTAATTTGACCATGATTCTAAACTTTTTCGGCCTTGGTTTGTGTGGGCGGAAAAGGTGCAGGTTCTGCCCTTATCGGTGTACGTCAATGTAATGGTAATGTCTGCCGGAGGCGTGAATTCCCCACCTTGCTGCGGCCATTCGATGAGGCAGATGCTGTCGGGCGCAAACAATTCGTCCAAACCGGCATCTTCCCATTCCTCGGGCATGGTAAAGCGGTAGAGGTCGAAATGGTGGAGGGTGAATGTATCCAGCGGATAAGATTCGACAATGGTGTAAGTCGGGCTTTTGACTGCTCCCGTATGCCCCAGTCCGCGCAAAATCCCGCGTGTCAGCGTGGTTTTGCCTGCACCCAGCCCGCCTTCAAGATAGATGGTCAGCGGAGCGGAAAGCTGTTTGCCCCATTCTTCACCCAGTTTCAGGGTTGCTTCTTCATCGGGCAGAAAACGGGTGTACAGTCCGTTTGAGTGCATGGAATAGGCCTTGTCGTTCAAAAGGCTTAATTATGATGGAATTGGCGGCGTTTGCAAACCTGATAGACGATAAAGTTAGATAAAGATAGTGTTGAGGCCGTCTGAAAACGGAATTCAGACGGCCTTTAATGTTAAAATCAAAATATCCCCCATAAAATTGCGAGACAGCTTATGCCTTTATCCATAGACGAACAATTATTGCCACACCGCAATGCCATCGACAGCATCGATGCGGAAATCCTCCGTTTGCTCAACGAGCGCGCCGGTCATGCGCATGCTATCGGCGAATTGAAAGGGACAGGCGCGGTGTACCGTCCTGAACGGGAAGTGGCCGTTTTGCGCCGGATTCAGGATTTGAACCGCGGCCCTTTGCCGGATGAATCGGTCACCCGGCTGTTTCGCGAGATTATGAGCGAATGTTTGGCGGTAGAGCGTCCGTTGACGATTGCCTATTTGGGCCCGAAGGGGACATTTACCCAGCAAGCTGCCATCAAACATTTCGGACACGCCGCACACACCATGGCGTGTACCACCATCGACAACTGCTTCAAACAAGTTGAAACGCGCCAAGCCGATTATTTGGTGGCGCCTGTGGAAAACTCGACAGAAGGTTCGGTGGGTCGTACTTTGGACTTGCTGGCTGTAACTGCTTTAAAAGCCTGCGGCGAAGTGGTTGTCCGCATTCATCACAACCTGCTGCGTAAAGACAGCCACGAAATCGGCGGCATTACCAAAGTTTTCGCCCATGCCCAAGCCTTGGCGCAATGCAACGACTGGCTCGGCCGCAACCTGCCCAATGCCGAGCGTATCGCCGTAGCCAGCAATGCCGAAGCGGCGCGTTTGGTTGCCGAATCTGACAGCCCGAATGTGGCCGCCATTGCCGGACGTATCGCGGCGGAAATTTATCAGTTGAGCTTTGCCGCCGAGTGTATCGAAGACGAACCGAACAACACCACGCGCTTCTTGGTGATGGGCCATCAAGACACAGGCCGCAGCGGCAACGACAAAACTTCTTTGGTTGTCTCCGCACCCAACCGTGCCGGTGCCGTTACTGCTTTGCTGCAACCTTTTACCGAATTAGGCATTTCCATGACCAAATTTGAAAGCCGCCCAAGCAAATCGGTTTTGTGGGAATACCTGTTCTTCATCGACATCGAAGGCCACCAAAGCGATGAAAATGTCCAAAAAGCCTTGCAGCTTTTGGGCGAACGCGCTTCCTTCGTGAAAGTTGTCGGCTCTTATCCGACCGTTGTTTTGTAAGGATTATTGGGTATCAAAGGCCGTCTGAAAAGTTTTCAGACGGCCTAAATCATGTTCTCAATAACTGCCATTTATACAACATTATTGGCAGATTGATGTCAGTAAGTTTGCATGATTGGAAATGAACCCTCTATAATCCGAACGTTTTTAATATTTTCATGCAAAGAAAGGAGCAAGTCATGACAAGCAATACTTCAATCCGCTCAATCACATTCTTTGCAGCCCAAGCGTCGGTCTGATTTTCGGATAACGCTTTTCGCATTCCATGTCGCCCGCTTCGGGCTGCTTTCCCTACGATTATCGGCTAGAAACCAGGCCGTCTGAACATTTCGCAGACGGTGGATATTTATTGTCATCTGCTGACGGTTTCTATCCGTTTTAAAGAAAGCATAAACACATGGGCAATTATCCCCATCATATTCAAATTATTGCCGATTCAAATACATGGATTGAAGGCAACGCTGTCGTACAGCTGGAAACCACCGCCCGATTACCGCATATGTTGCGCGTTGCCGGAATGCCGGATTTACACGCAGGGCGCGGTTATCCGGTTGGCGCGGCATTTTTCAGCGACCGTCATTTTTATCCTGCCCTGATTGGGAACGATATCGGTTGCGGCATGGCGTTTTGGCAGACCGATTTACGCGCAGCCAAACTCAAACCAGCCAAACTCGCCAAACAGCTCGGTAACATCGATACGCCATTGGATAAAGACGAACAGGTCGATTTATTAGGCTACGCTGTCGATATGCGCCAATTTTCAGACGGCCTTGCCGTCGGTACGATTGGCGGCGGCAACCATTTTGCCGAGTTGCAAACCGTTGACACCGTTTATCGCACCGATTTGCTTCCGCCCGATTTTGATGAAAACCATTTGCAACTGTTGGTGCATAGCGGTTCGCGCGGCTTGGGCCAGCAGATTTTGCAACGCCATATTGCCGCCTTCGGGCATCAAGGTTTGGCGGAAGAGGGCGAAGCGGCGGCGGCCTATCTTGTCGAACACCAAACAGCCCTTGAATTTGCCAGCCTTAACCGTCGTTTGATTGCGGTCAGAATGTTCGACCGTTGGCGCGCAGAAGGAACATGCCTGCTTGATGTTCACCATAATTTTTTGGAACAAACCGAGATTGAAGGCACAACCGGTTGGCTGCACCGAAAAGGCGCAGCGCCCACCGATAAAGGCTTGGTCATGATACCCGGTTCGCGCGGCGATTACAGCTATCTGGTCCGACCTGCCGAAGATTGCCAAATTTCGTTGAATACCTTGGCTCACGGCGCAGGTCGGAAGTGGCAGCGCGGCGAATGCAAAGGCAGGCTGTCGCACAAATACACTGCCGACAGCCTGCGCCAGACCGAATTTGGCAGCGTAGTCGTTTGTCAGGATAAGGCCTTGATTTTTGAAGAAGCGCCGCAGGCTTATAAAAGTATCGACAGCGTTATTGCCGCCATGAAAAACGCAGGTTTGATTGAATTGGTCGCGCGGTTTAAACCTGTTTTGACTTATAAAACAGGCGGCGAGTGTGGAGCGTAAAGATGAAACAGAATACACCAACGGTTTATCTGCAAATTTCCACCGCGCAAGGGCCGGCGGAGTGCCGTATATTTGCCCGTTTCGTCTTGGGCAAGCTGCTTGCCGAAGCCCAAGCAAAAGGCATTGATGCTGAGCTCGTTAACGAAACTGCCGATAAGCACGGCATTTTGTCGGCGACGCTCAAGTTGGCAGGGCAAAAAGCCGAAAGCCTAGCGCAAACTTGGCAGGGGACGCTCCAATGGGTATGCCACAGCCCCATCCGCCCGAAACATCCGCGCAAAAATTGGTATATAGGCGTTTTCCGCTTGCCCGATATGCCGCAGACGTATGAAATGCCGTCTGAAAACGGAATCGAGTTTCAAACCTGCCGTTCGGGCGGTAAAGGCGGTCAGCATGTCAATAAAACCGAGAGTGCCGTCCGCGCTACCCATAAAGAAAGCGGCATTTCCGTGCGGGTCGAGAGCGAACGCAGCCAGCATGCCAATAAAAAATTGGCGGTAATGTTATTGGCGCAAAAGCTGGCGGAGCATCATGCCGGACAGGCTGGAAGTTTTGTGCAGGAGCAACACGCGCAACTCTATCAAGTTGAGCGCGGCAATCCGAAAAGAACGTTTGTCGGTACTGCTTTTAAGGAAAAGTAATTTGCCTGCCGGATAAGGAGGTATTTAAAACATAAATCCAAGGCCGTCTGAAAATTTTCAGACGGCCTTTTATTGGTTTATCGATTAGCGTTCGCTTAACGCTTGTTTCATGCGCGTAATCGGTTTGATCAGGTATTGGAAGATGGTTTTTTCACCAGTTTTGATGTCCACCGTTGCCACCATGCCCGGAATAATCGGCATAGGTTTGCCGTTTTTGTCTTTCAGGGAATTGTTTTCGGTTTGGACGAGAACGCGGTAATAGACTTGGTTCGGGTCAAGTTTCAAGTCGTTGGCACGGTTTTGCATGGAATTGCTGACGGTATCGGCACCGACGAGGGTAACTTTGCCTTCCAAACCGCCGTAGATGGAGTAGTCGTATGCGCTGACTTTAACCAATGCAGGTTGGCCTGCGCGGATAAAGGCAATGTCTTGCGGACGGATATAGGCTTCGACCAGCAGTTTGTCGTCAACCGGGACGATTTGCATAATGTCTTCGCCTGCGTTCACAACGCCGCCGATGGTGGTGACTTTTATGCCTTTGACGATGCCGCGCATAGGGGCGCGGATTTGCGAGCGTTCAACCGGGTCTGCGCGCATGGCAACGTTTTCTTTGGATTGCGCCAGCTCGGATTCGGCTTGCAAAAGTTCGTTGTTGGCATCAGCTTTGTAGCGGTTGCGGCGCTCGGAAATTTGGGTGGCCAAGTCGGCAGACTCACGGCGCATTCTTAAGAGTTCGACTTCGGAAACCACGCCTTCAGCAACCATGGGGGCGGTAATGGCGATTTCGCGGTCAAGCGCAGCCTTGCTTTGGGAAAGGCCGCTGACGGCGTCGGTCATGGCTTGACGGCGTGCTTTGTAGGCGGCGATTTCGCGACGGCGAAGCTCGGGACCCACGCTGTCAGGGAAGGAGAGCTTGGTGCCGTAGGCTTCGGCTTTCAAGCGGGCAACAGTGGCTTCGAGGTTTTCGACTTTGGCTTCGCTTTCACGCAAAACAGCAGAGCTGCGCGTGTCGTCGAGTTTCATCAGAATCTGATCTTTCTCGACCATATCGCCTTCTTTAACCATGATTTCGGTTACGATGCCGGGGTCGAGGCTTTGAATCACTTGCTCACGGCTGCTGGGAATGATATTGCCGTTGCCGCGGGTCACTTCTTCGACCGGGCTGTTGTATGCCCAGACGACGAAGACAACCAGGAAAATGAAGAAAAGGATGATGACCCAAAATTGACCGCTGTGTTTTTCTTTTTGAAGGGCGGCATTGAGGTCGTTAATGAGGTGTAGGTCTTTGGATTTGACGTTGTTTTCGCGGCTCATAATCGTGTGTCTTTATTGTGTTTGGTGGATTTTAACCATTAGGGCAGGCCGTCTGAAAGGGTAAGTAGGTTTTCAGACGGCCTTTTGCTTTATTGTGCTGCCGATTGAGGGGCGGCGGCTTGTTGTTGCTGTTTGGCGTTGACAGCTTGTTGCTGTTGTTTCACGTTGGCTGCTTTGGCCTGTTCGTTTTGCATGAGTTTTTGCAATACCAGGTCACGCGGGCCGTCCATTACGACTTTACCATTGTCCATGACAATGATGCGGTTGACGATTTGCAGCACTTGCGGACGGTGGGTCACCAAAAGCATGGTGCGGTTGCGACCCCATTGGGCGATGGCATTGAGCGCCATGCGTTCAGTAGCTTGGTCCAGGCTGGTGGTTGGCTCGTCCAGCAGGACGACTTTCGGATTGCGCAAGGTCATGCGCGCCAGGGCGATGATTTGTTTTTGGCCGCCGGACAAGCCCAAGCCGTCTTCACCCAAAGGCATATCCAAACCGCGCGGATGGTTGCGGATGATTTTGTCGAGGCCGAAGCGGTTGAGCGCAATCAGCAGGTCTTGGTCGGTAGAGTAGCTGCCGGTACGCGCTAAGTCCATGTTTTCGCGCAATGTACCGAGGAACAGGCGTGGCGATTGGCTCAGCAGTAGGACTTGGTCGCGCAGGAAGTTGGGGTCAAGCTGGCGCATATCGACGCCGTCAAGGGTAACGTTGCCTTTTTCGGTATCGTACAGACCGCTGGCCAGTTTGAGCATGGTACTTTTACCGCTGCCGATACGGCCCAAAATACCGACTTTTTCACCCGGTTTGATGGTCAGGCGCAAATCTTCGACGGCGCTGTTGTTGTCGGCTTGATATTTGAACGATACGTTTTCAAAGGTAATATTGCCTTGAACGTTGTCCAAAGTAATGTATTTGCGTTCCGGATTGCGCTCGATAGGGCGGGTAACGATGTCGTTTACGCCTTTGAGGGCAAGTTTGGCCTGCTGGAAGCGGGTGGCCAAACCGGCGATTTGTGCCAACGGCGCCAAAGCGCGGCCGGACAGAATCACGGAGGCAATCAATGCACCCATGGTGATGCGTTCCGCATGGTTGTCGGCATGAATCAGATAGGTGCCGACGACGACCAAGAAGACGGTATTGAGCTGCTGCATGGCGACGGCGAAGTTGACCATGAAGTTGCTGGTGTCTTTGACTTTGATGGAGGAAGCGGAAGTTTTGGCGGTGTATTCGTCCCAGCGTTGTTGCGCCCAAGATGTGGCGTTGTTGGTTTTCAGGGTTTCGATGCCTTCGATGGCTTCAACGGCAAGGCCGGAGCGTTGCGAACCTTCTTTCATCGATTCGTTGATGTGGCGCGAGAGCGGGCGTTGTACGACAAAACCGACAATCACGACAATTGGAATGATGGTCAGGGGAACAAGCGCCAGTTTGCCGCCGACCATGGAAATCACGAAGATAAACAGCAACAGGAAAGGCAAGTCGACGATGGTTAACAAGCTGGCACTGGTCATGAACTCGCGCACAGCTTCAAATTCGCGCAGGTTGCTGGCGTATGAACCGGAAGAAGCGGGACGGTCTGCCAGACGCAATGCCATCACGCGGCGGAATAAAGCGGAGCTGATGATTAAGTCGGCTTTTTTACCGGCAATATCGGTTAAGTGGCCGCGAATCATCTTGGCGGCAAACTCAAACAAAATCGCCAAGACCACGCCGATACTCAATACCCACAAAGTTTCATAGGCTTGGTTGGGAATCACGCGGTCGTACACGTTCATCACATACAGGGAGCTGACAAGCGCAAGGAAGTTGATGATGATGGTAGCCAAAATGACTTGGTAGTAGTAGCTGCGGAAACGCCAAATAACTTTCCAAAACCATGCTTTGGGCAAATGGTATTCAGGCAACTCCGAGCGCATATCGGTAGCCATTTTGGGTTTGATAAACCAGCAGTAGCCCAAATACAGACCGGAAAGCTGCTCGTGGCTGAGTTCCTGTTCCAAACCGTCAACCTGGCGGATATGGTATTTGCGCTCTTGGCCGGAGCCTTCGATTTTGGTGACGACCGCGGCCTCTTCGTTGTGCAGGATAATCATGACCGGCACGGCGAGCGAGGGAATGTCTTCCAGATTGCGTTTGGACAAGGTGTTTTCAAAGCCGTGGCTGCGCAGGACTTCGACCAGCGAGTGATAGTTGACCTTGAGCTTTTTGTCGCGCACGACTTCGGCGGACAAAGCGGCTTCGGATACGGGCGCACCCAAAAGACGGGTCACTAAAACGATGTGTTCAATGATGGCTTTCATATTTTTTCGCGTAATGTTTTTGGTTTAACCGGCGGATATGGCTTTATTTTTGCGCCAAACCGACCCAGGCGGAGATTTTGGCCTGGGTATTTAAATAGTCGAGCGCCGCATCGCGGAAATCGTTGCGGGCGGCAACGTAATCCTGTTCGATGGAGGATAACTCGCTGTATGCGCTCAAAACGTCGGTCAGCGTACGTCGGGCGATTTTAAACTGCAATTCGTACACTTTGATGACTTCTTTTTGGGCGGCGATGTGTTGCGCGGTCAGTGCGGCACGCTGCTCACTTTCCTGCATATCGATGGCCGACGTTTGGACGCGTTCGTTCATGTCGCGCAGGATTTGTTCGGACTTGGCTTCTGCGGCAATCAATGATTTGGCATTGCGCTCTACATTGTGTCGTGCGGCAATATCTAGCACATTCCATGCAACATTTAAATAAAGCTGTTTGGTGTTGCGCGTTGCACTGCCTTCCAAATTGAGGGCAGGCAGCCGTTCGGCTTTGGAGGCGTCCAAGTCGGCACGGACGCTGTCGCGCTCGGCCAACTGCGCCTGATAGGACGGATTATTGTTGCGATTGGGGCTGCTGAAGCGTTCGCTGATGGATTTTGCCGTGTCGTTTTTAAACGGATCTTCCAAATCAGCAGCAGTCAGTTGGCGCGAGGTGTAGCGGGACAGGCGGCTCAGCGCCAAATCCATGGTGCGGCGTTGTTGGGCAATGATGTTGGCCACTTGTAATTGGCGCGCGCGCGCTTCAATCAACTCGGAACGGCGGCCGGCATCATATTTGACGATGGTATTTAAGTCTTTTAAGAGGTTGTTGTGGCGCGCCAAAGTCTGCTCGTTAAGAATCAGGGTTTCTTTTGCACGCAATGCGCTCAGATAGAGGCGGCCGATATCGCTTCCCAGCTGCTCTTGGCTTTCGGTGTATTTGTGTTGATAGTATTCTTCGCGGCTGCGGTCGCGGCGGACGGCGGCTTCAATCGCGCCCCATGAATAGATGTTCAGGCTGCCGCGTACGCCGACGCCGTCTTCCATATCGTTGCTGGTGTATTTATTGTGTTGCGCCAGCACTTTCGTGCCGGTCAGGGTAACAACGGGGTAATGGCGCGCACGCGTGGCTTTGGTCGTGCTTTGCGCCGCTTCTTGGGTGGCCTTGGCTTCACGCACAATCGGGTCGCTGATTAAAGCATCCCTGAGTATGTCTTGCAGGCTGTATGCAGAGGCCGTCTGAAACGGGAGAAGACAGCAGGCGACGGCAACGGCCGATGACAATAAACGGGGCTTTGTGGGGGAAGAATAAATATGCGACATGATTTTTAACCAAATGATTTATATATTATCGTTGTCCGTATCGGGTATCACTTGAGGCATGGCCGGGCGAATTTTGAACGAGAACACATACATTTACAAAGCATAAAGCATTTTTTCTGGCTTTTCACAATATTCTGATAAAAGGTCGAGATACAGGCCTCAAAGTATATTATTGCAAAGCGCGACTATCGTAATTTATGGTTTTAATGTAAGAAATCTATCGATAAGGCCGTCTGAAAGGAATTCAGACGGCCTTTTTCAACCTTAATCCTTACGTTGCAATACAGCGGCAAAGAAGCCGTCGGTTTGGTGTTCTCCGGAGTTGAGGCGCAGGTATTTGCCGGTATCCAAATCGACCTTCAGACTTTGCAGCAGTTCGGCGCAGTTGACGAGTTCAAACTCGGGATGTTCGGACAGGAAACGTTCGACCTGCTGCTCGTTTTCTTCCGGCAACACGCTGCAGGTGGCGTACACCAAGCGGCCTTGCGGTTTCACCAGTTTGGAGGCGGCATCGAGGATGCTGTGTTGCTGTTCCAAAAGGTTGGCCACGGTCTCGGCGGATTGGCGGTATTTGAGGTCGGGATTGCGGCGTAAAGTACCCAAACCGGAGCAGGGCGCGTCCACCAACACACGGTCGGCTTTGCCTGCCAGTCGGGCGATACGGGTATCGTGTTCGCTGCTGATGCGTTCGGGGTGGATGTTGGTCAGTCCGGCGCGGGTCATGCGCGGTTTGAGGTTGGCAAGGCGTTTTTCGGCGATGTCGAAGGCGTAGATTCTGCCTTTATTGGCCATTTGCGCGCCGACAGCCAAGGTTTTACCGCCGGCGCCGGCACAGAAATCGACAATGATTTCGCCGCGTTTTGCGCCCACCAATAAGGCAAGCAGCTGGCTGCCTTCGTCTTGGACTTCCAGTGTGCCGTCCAAAAACAACTCATGTTTGTTAAGCGCGATTTTGTTTTTCAGGCGGATGCCCCAAGGCGAATAAGGGGTTGCCTCTGCATCGGCACTTTCAGCCTGCAACAATGGCAATATTTTATCTCGTTTGCCTTTCAAGGTATTGACGCGGATGTCGAGCGGGGCAGGTTGGTTGATACTGCGGCCGAAAGCGAGGATTTCTTCTTCGCTCCAATGCTGTTGCAGTTGTTCCACCAGCCATTGCGGCAATTCTGCGGCGGTATTCAGGCCGTCTGAAAACTCGGTTTTGCGGGCTTTCAAATTGCCGAGGAACTCTGTTTCTTCTTCATCAAGCAGGTCTTTGATTTGGCTGATGTTGGTGCTTCTGCCGAGAACCAGTGCGGCGAGAGCGGCTTTACGCGGCTGCGCGTGAGGGCGGCGCAGGGCGGTGCTGATTTTTTGATAGTGGCGCAGCGCGGCAAAGGCGGTTTCGGCGATTTCGTGGCGGTCTTGGCGGCCGAGCTTTTTGTGTTCGCGGAAGTAGGCGGAGAGGACGGCATCGGAAGGCTGTTTGAAAGTCAGCATTTCAGCCAAAACTTTGGCGGTGTGGTCGAGTTGTGCGGCGTTCATGATGTAATGGGTTTCTCTTAAAGTTAGTAAAGGGTTTCAGATGGCCTTCATAATGCGTTCAATTTCGTGCCAAAAGCCGTCCGGCCGTAATTCTAAAACGGCAATCAAGCCTTGGTCGATACGGCGGATTTCGGTTGCGTTCAATGCTTCGGTTTCGGCAACACGCGCAGGGGCGAGATAGGCCATGCGGTCGAGCAGGTGGTAGCGCGCTTCTTGGTGTTCAAACCCGTATTCCGCCCAGTCTTGAATATAGACGCCGCGCCAGCCGTATGGATTAAGTGGCGGCTCAAAAGCATGGAAACCTTGTGGAAAAAATCCAATGCCGCGCACGATGGAAGCAGGGAGCGGATTTTCAGGAAGGTCTTGTGCGGTTAAGGTCGCTTTGCCTTGCGGCGTATGCAGCAGCTGGGATTGCTGCACCAATTTGGCGGCTTTGTCCGTCAGCATATCTTTAGGATTGAGGCCGCGCAGGTTTTGCACTTGGTCTCCGCCGTAGTATTTACACGCCAGCTCGATATGGTAGGGCTGTTGGTTGAGGGAAACGACGAAATCTGCGGCGCCTAAAGTTTGGCCGTCTGAAAAAACGGGCAGATTGTATGCGTGCAGTTTGGCGTGCGGCGCGTTGGCAAACCAAAAAGCCAACAGTTCTTCGGCGTAAATGCCGAGACGGTGTTCGAATGGGGCGCGTTGGGCGAGGTAATCCTTCAACGGCGCGGGATCGGCGTCCAATGCCAAAAGGTAACGGAAACCGTGTTCCCCCAATAGTTCGCGCACGCTCAATTCGCAACCGCTTTGCCACAAAGGCGGCGCAGTCAGCAGCGAGGCGAGGTCGCGGACGGGTTGGCTGGTGAGTTTCCACCATAATGCGTCTAGGGCGTAATTCATGCTTATCCGAATATCAGTCATGCCGTCTGAAAAGCTTATAATGTTTTCAGACGGCCTTAATCAGTCTTTTTTATGGATACGGTGGCTGACGGTATTGAAAAAACCGCGCAGGATGTCGATGTCTTCGGTTTGCGTGTTGGCGCGTCCGAACAGGCTCTGCATACGGCGCATCAGGCGTTCGCCGTTGCGGCGGTTAAAAAAGCCGATGTCGTTCATCACGCTTTCCATGTGGGCGACCATGCCTTTGATTTGCTCATGGGTCGCGGCGTGGTCTTCCTGTTGAAGATGGGTCATGGGCGAATCGGTTTGGCTGAAGATTTCGTAGCACACAACCTGCACGGCTTGGGCGAGGTTGAGCGAGAAATAGTCGGGATTGCCGTTGATGGTCATCAGTCGGTTGCAGGCTTGGACTTCTTCGATGCTCAAACCGAAAGTTTCGTTGCCGAAGACTAGCGCCACTTTCTCGCCGCGGTTGGCAGCCTGCAGTAATTCGGGTACTAACTCGCGCGGGGTTTGCAGCGGTGCGGTAATTTCGCGGCGGCGGCTGGTCAGGGCGCAGGCGATGGTGGTGTCGGCAAGGGCTTCGTCCAAAGAGGCGGCAATGGTGGCATTTTCCAAAACGTCTGCCGCGCCGGAAGCGAGGATGAAACTTTCTTCCGGTAATTTAAACGATTGCGGACGCTCCGGGTCGAACACGGGCGGATTTTCCGTCATCGGCGTTGCCATCAGATTCGGGGCGACGATGGTCAGTTTGTGCAGGCCCATCGTTTTCATGGCGCGCGCGGCGGAGCCGATATTGGAAGGATGGCTGGTGCGCGTGAGGATGATGCGGATGTTGTCCAGATAAGCGGGCAGGGCGGGTTTTTCGGAAGTCATGTTTTGTTTTCTGTTTGTACGGGAATCAGGTATAATGCGCCATCTTTTTGTTTTCAGACGGCCTTTTTCCATGCCGTCTGAAATGTTCTTTAACAGCATCGGAAACGATTAACAGCCTCTTGTGTGCCATGTTCGGCGCATTAGGGCGTATTTTACCTGAATTAGGAAGAAAACCATGAATCCGTTTTTAAATACCGCTTTTAAAGCCGCCCGTAAAGCAGGGCAAATGATGATTCGCGCCGCCGGCAATCTGGATGCCGTCAAAGTAGACAGCAAAGCATTCAACGACTTCGTTTCCGATGTTGACCGCAGCTCCGAAATAATTTTAGTGGAAGCGCTCAAAGAAGCCTATCCGCATCACAAAATCACTTGCGAAGAAGGCGGCTCCCACGGTAAAGCCACCGCCGAGTACGAATGGATTATCGACCCGCTCGACGGCACAACCAACTTCCTCCACGGCCATCCCCAATATGCCATCTCTATGGCACTCCTGCACAAAGGCGTGTTGCAAGAAGCTTTGGTGTACGCACCTGAGCGCAACGACGTATATATGGCTTCTCGCGGCAAAGGCGCGTTGCTCAACGACCGCCGCATCCGCGTTTCCAACCGCATCGAATTGAACCGCTGCCTGATCGGTACCGGCTTCCCCGTTGTCGATCAAAGCATGATGGACAAGTATCTGGCAATTTTGAAAGATTTCTTGGCCAAAACCGCCGGCGGCCGTCGTGAAGGCGCGGCTTCTTTGGATTTGTGTGCCGTTGCGGCTGGCCGTTTGGACGGTTTCTTCGAGTTCAACCTCAAACCTTGGGATATTGCCGCCGGTGCATTGATTGTCCAAGAAGCAGGCGGTATCGTTACCGATATGTCCGGCAATGAAGGCTGGTTGGAAAGCGGCGACATCGTTGCAGCCAATCCTAAAGTATTGGCGCAAATGTTGAAAATTATTTCCGACCATCAATAAACGTTTGTAGGGAACAGTCTGTATTTATCTTTGCAGGCTAAAGTTTCAATAATCGGTAAAAGGCCGTCTGAAACCTGAAATAGGGTTTCAGACGGCCTTTTGTTTTATTGTTAACAGATTCGTGTAAAAGCTGGAAATATGGCTTTTGAAGGAGGCACTTTTTAATTTTGTCTGTATTTTCTATTGCTTCGCAGTTATGATGTAGATACGTTTGGCTGAAATAATGCCGCGTACAATCATAAAAATAGAAAGCAGAGGAGAATAATGAAACGAGATTTTGAAGCAGTAAAACGCATTGTCATTAAGATTGGAACCAGCTCTTTGGTGTTGCCAAACGGCAAAATCAATTTGGCAAAAATCGACCAACTGGCCTTTGTCATTTCCAGCTTGGCCGGTAAGGGCAAAGAAATTGTGCTGGTGTCTTCCGGCGCGATGGGCTTCGGGCTGAATGTCCTTAACATGGAAAAACGTCCGGCGGAAATGGCGCAGCAGCAGGCTGTTTCCAGCGTCGGCCAAGTGGCCATGATGAGCCTTTACTCGCAGATTTTTTCCCATTATCGGATGACGGTATCGCAAATCCTGCTGACGCGCGATGTGGTCGAATATCCGGAAAGTTTGGCAAATGTTACCAATGCTTTTGAATCCCTGCTTTCCATCGGTGTTATTCCTATTGTCAATGAAAACGATGCGGTCAGCGTGGACGAGATGGACCATGCGACCAAGTTCGGCGATAACGACCGTTTGTCGGCAGTCGTGGCGAAAATCGTTAAAGCCGATTTGCTGATTATGTTGTCCGATATTGACGGTTTGTTTGATAAAAATCCGGCCGTTCACGCCGATGCCAAGCTGCGCAGCCATGTGGCCGATATTACCGAAGAAATTATTGCTTCTGCCGGCGGCTCGGGCAGTAAGTTTGGTACGGGCGGCATGTTCAGTAAGATTAAGAGCGCGCAGATGATGTTTGAACATCACGGCCAGATGGTGTTGATGAACAGCGCCAATCCGCGCGATATTCTTCAGGTTTTAGATGGCGCGCCTATCGGAACGTGGTTTGCACAAGAGAAATAGGGAGGTTGGATGAGCTATATTGAACAGTTGGGCAAGAATGCCCAAAAAGCCAGTAAAACGTTAATCAGCTTGGGAAGCTTGGAAAAAAACAATCTGCTGCGTCAGGTCGCAACGGCGTTGGTTGAACAGGCTGAGATGATTTTGGCAGAAAATGCCCGCGATTTGGCCGCTGCAAAAGAAAACGGCATTTCGGACATTATGCTCGACAGGCTGCGCTTGAATCACGAACGCATCAAAGGCATTGCGGAAGGCGTTGGGCAGGTTGCCGATTTGCAGGACCCGATTGGGCAGGTTGTCCGCGGCTATACCAATCTGGACGGTTTGAAGATTGTTCAAAAACGCGTGCCTTTGGGTGTGGTTGCCATGATTTTTGAAAGCCGCCCCAATGTTTCGGTCGATGCGTTCTCTCTGGCCTTTAAAACCGGCAATGCCATTATTTTGCGCGGCGGTCGCGATGCCATCCATTCCAATACCGCATTGATTGCCGTCATCAGGCAGACTTTGGTACAAGCGGGAATAGATGCCGATGTGGTGCAACTGGTCGAAGATACCAGTCATGCTGCTGCCGAGGAATTGATGCAGGCAGTTGATTATATTGATGTACTGATTCCGCGCGGCGGCGCGCGCTTGATTCAGACGGTGAAAGAGAAATCGAAAGTCCCCGTCATTGAAACCGGAGTCGGCAATTGCCATATTTATGTGGATGACAGTGCCGATTTGGAGATGGCGGTTGATATCGTCGTGAACGCCAAAACGCAGCGTCCGAGCGTGTGTAATGCTGCGGAGTCTTTGGTTGTCCACGAAAAGATAGCGGAAGCGTTTTTGCCCAAACTGGAAGAAGCAGTTGCCAAAGTGCATCCGGTCGAATTTAGAGCCGATCAGGAAGCATTGCGTATGTTTAAAAATGCTGTTTTGGCAACCGAGGAAGATTACAGTACCGAGTTTCTTGACTATATTATGTCGGTCAAAACGGTAAAATCGGTGGAAGAAGCCGTCGATTGGATTAACGGCCATACAACGCATCACTCGGAAGCGATTGTGACCCAAAGTATTGCCCATGCCGAGTTTTTCCAAGAAAGCATTGATGCGGCGGCGGTTTATGTCAATGCGTCCACTCGGTTTACCGACGGCTTTGTGTTCGGATTGGGTGCGGAAATCGGTATTTCCACCCAAAAAATGCACGCCCGCGGCCCGATGGGTTTGGAAGCGCTGACTTCGACCAAATTCTATATCAACGGCAACGGTCAGATCCGACGTTGAGAAACGCCCCCTAAATTCCATCAATTTGCGTATAATGGCGGGAAATTTGATTTTCCCCGAACAACCGATTTAGTAAAAGGAACACACATGTCCTCTATCCACGATCAAATCAAAGAAGTCGTAACCACCCACCGCGTCGTATTGTTCATGAAAGGTACGAAGCAGTTCCCACAATGCGGTTTCTCTTCCCGTGCCGTACAAATCCTGAATGCGGCAGGTTGCACCGACTATGTGACTGTCAACGTATTGGAAAACGATGCCGTACGCCAAGGCATTAAAGAATACAGCGACTGGCCGACTATTCCTCAACTGTACGTCAACGGCGAATTTGTCGGCGGTTCTGACATTTTGATGGAAATGTACGAAGCCGGCGAACTGCAAGAATTGCTGAAAGCTTAATTATCCACAATATTCCGTAATGTAAAATTGTTGACAAAGGCCGTCTGAAACCCTGATTTAGACGGCCTTTCGCACGAAACATACCCTTTCCGCTATTCGTGAAAAAAAGTATAATTCACTCCGTCAACGAAACTCGGAAATACAGAAAATGAACGTTACCGTCATCAATCATCCCCTCGTCCGCCATAAACTGACTTTGATGCGCGAGGCAGAATGCAGCACCTACAAATTCCGCACGCTTACTACCGAGCTGGCACGCCTGATGGCATACGAAGCCAGCCGCGACTTCGAAACCGAAAAATACATCATCGACGGTTGGTGTGGCTCTATCGAAGGCGACCGTATCAAAGGCAAAACCTTGACCGTTGTCCCTATTTTGCGAGCCGGTTTGGGCATGCTCGACGGTGTACTCGACCTGATTCCTACCGCTAAAATCAGCGTTGTCGGCTTGCAGCGCGATGAAGAAACGCTGAAACCGGTTTCTTACTTTGAGAAATTCGTTGACAGCATGGCCGAGCGTCCTGCCCTGATTATCGACCCGATGTTGGCGACCGGCGGCTCTATGGTTGCGACCATCGACTTGCTGAAAGCCAAAGGTTGCAGCAATATCAAAGCATTGGTATTGGTTGCCGCTCCGGAAGGCGTGAAAGCCGTCAATGACGCGCATCCTGATGTAACCATCTACACTGCCGCGCTCGACAGCCACTTGAACGAACACGGCTACATCATCCCAGGCTTGGGCGATGCCGGCGATAAGATTTTCGGTACACGTTAATTGAAATGTTTAAGGCCGTCTGAAAAGTGTCAAACATCAACTTTCAGACGGCCTTGTTATATGGTTTGCTTTAAAACCCACATCAGAAAGGACAATCATGAGCTTTCAAGATAATCTGGCCACCATGCCTGCCATCGACCATTTGAGCGGCTTGGATATTCTCGATAACGAGGGCAATGTGGTTCATCACATTCCCAATGCGCCCGGTAAACAAGGCTCGCTTAAGCTTTACCATGCTTTGGCGCAAGAGTTTGACAGCAAGCTGGACGTAGCGGCGGCAGAACGCGGCCTGGCATGGTTTGCCGAACATGTTGCCGATGCCGAAGCCAATCCGGGTAAGCATCCGAATATTGATTTGCTGTTTAAAGTGAAGACTGACAATATCAGCCTGACTTTGAAACCCTTGGCTGCTTAATGAATACAAAAAAGGCCGTCTGAAAACAAGTTTCAGACGGCCTTTTTATATACTTAAAGCCTTAAGCGATAGAAGCTTCAACGAATGCAGTCAGTTGACCTTTAGCCAATGCGCCGACTTTAGTGGCAACGTTTTCGCCGTTTTTGAACACCATCAGGGTAGGGATGCCGCGAACGCCGAATTTGGCAGGAGTGGCTTCATTGTCGTCGATGTTGATTTTAACGACTTTCAGACGGCCTTGGAATTCGGAGGCAATGTCGTCCAAGATTGGGGCAATCATTTTGCAAGGGCCGCACCATGGTGCCCAGTAGTCCAGCAGTACAGGTACGTCAGATTTCAAAACGTCTTGTTCGAAGTTGGCATCGCTGGTATGGATAATCAATTCGCTGCTCATGTTTGTTTCCTTTTAAATCAGGATTAATAAATGTGTTGTTTAGAATAGTGGCAGACAGGGAAAATTTCAAGTGCCGCAACTAGGTAATAGTTTTTTTGAAATGCGCCTATCGTAATCCTTAAAGATTCAGACGGCCTCTTGAACCATGTGGCCGGAGTAGGCAATCAAATGGCGCGTATAGTCGCTGCTTGGATTAGCAAACACGTTTTCGCATTCGCCTTCTTCAACGATTTTGCCGTCTTTCAACACCATCACACGGTGGGAAATGGCGCGGATCACGGCGAGGTCGTGGCTGATGATGATGAAGGCGAGGCCGTATTCTTTTTGCAGGCTGCTGAGCAATTCAAGGATTTGTTGTTGCCATTGGACATCAAGCGCGCTGGTTGGTTCGTCCAATACGAGGATTTTCGGACGGACAATGATGGCGCGGGCGATGGCGAGGCGTTGGCGCTGGCCGCCGGAGAATGCGTGCGGATAGCGTTCGAGTGCATCTTCGGGCAGGCCGACTTGTTTAAGGACTTCTTCGACGCGACGGCGCATTTCTTCGCGCGGCATTTCAGGTTCGTGAACGCGCAAGGCTTCGGAAACGGTATCGAAGACGTTCATGCGCGGATTGAATGCGCCGAACGGGTCTTGGAATACCATTTGGATTTCGTGGCGCAATTCATGTCTCCATTGCTCGCCGTTGATGTGTAGGCTGCCTTCGGAATCGATAAGGTGCATAACGGCTTTTGCCAGCGTGGTTTTGCCGCAACCACTTTCGCCGATGATACCCAATGTTTCCCCCGATTTGAGATCGAAAGAAACGGGGTTGAGAATGGTTTTGTCTCGTTTTTTAAACCAGCCGTCTGATTCTTTGACGGAGAAGGCGATTTGTTCGGCCTTAAGGACGGTAGCAGGGTTTTCAGGCAAAGGAGCCACTCGGCGTGTTGTGCCTGCGTTGAGCAACATTTTGGTGTATTCGTGCTGCGGATTGGCGAAGACTTCGGTTGCTTTGCCGGTTTCGAGGATACGGCCGTTGCGCATAACGGCGACATCGTCGGCAAAACGGCGCACAAGGTTCAAGTCGTGCGTAATGTAGAGCATGGTCATGCCGTGTTCCTCCTGCAGACGTGAGAGCAGGTCGAGGATTTGGGCTTGGACGGCAACGTCCAAAGCGGTGGTCGGTTCATCGGCAATCAGGAGCTTGGGCTGGGCTGATACGGCCATGGCAATCATGGCGCGTTGGCGTTGGCCGCCGGAAAGTTGGAAAGGGTAGGCCTGGGCTTTTTGCTCGGGCTGGTGGATGCCGGTTTCGTCCAGGAGTTCGATAGCGCGTGCCCATGCCTGTTTTTTATCCAAACCCAAATGCAGGGACAGGACTTCGGCGATTTGTTCGCCGACACGCATGACGGGGTTGAGGGCGGTCATGGGTTCTTGAAACACCATGCCGATTTCGCGGCCGCGCAGTTTTTGCAAGGCGCGTTCGGGCTGGGTCAGCAGATCGGTTCCGCAATATTTCAGACTGCCTTCAAAGGTAACCATCGGATTCAGGCGCATAATGCCTTGCGACAATACGGTTTTGCCGCTGCCACTCTCGCCGACCAATGCCAGTTTGTGGCCGGGTTGCAAGGTCAGGTTGATATCGTGCAGGACTTGCTTGCTCGGAAAGGAGCCGTTTAGGTTTTCGATTTCGAGTATAGGTGTCGTCATGGTCGTGGCCGTCTGAAAAGTTTGTTGATGACAGGTTTTCAGACGGCCTGCATGAATCAAGAGGCCGTCTGAAACAGCGGTTTAGTCTTGAAACTGTTCTTTGAGTTTGCGTTTTAACACTTTGCCGGTGGCATTGCGCGGCAGCTCGTCTTGGAAGATGATTTGTTTGGGGATTTTAAAGTTTGCCAACAGGCCGCGCAGGTGGCTGCGGACTTCGGCTTCTTCCAGCTTCATGCCTTCTTTGAGTTGGATAAAGGCAATGATTTCTTCATCGGCGTATTGGTCTTTCACACCGATGACGGCGGCGGCTTCCACGGCATCGAGTTTGTAAATGGCTTCTTCGATTTCGCGCGGATAGACGTTTTGGCCTTTGGAAATAATCAGGTCTTTTTTGCGGTCGACGATGAAGATGAAGCCGTCTTCGTCTATGGTGACGAAGTCGCCGGTTTTCAGCCAACCGTTGACGATGGTTTCATCTGTGGCGTCAGGCATATTGAGGTAGCCTTGCATGACCGAGCCGCCTTTGATGATGAGTTCGCCCACTTCGCCGCGCGGCACTTCGATCAATTCGTCATCGACGGCTTTCACGGTCAAGCCGGGTAGGGCGACGCCGACGCTGGCAGTTTTTTGGCGTTCGGGCGTATTGACGGCCACAACGGGCGAGCATTCGCTCAAGCCGTAGCCTTCCAGCAATTTGGCGCGCGGGAATTTGGCTTTAAAGTCGTCAATGGTTTGTCCGGCCAGAGGTGCGCCGCCACTGATAAACAGACGGACGCGGTTGAACCATCTGAAATACCAAGGGATTTTGGCTTTGCTCATGGCAGTGTAAATAGCCGGTACGCCGAGGAAAATGGTGGCGCGTTTGAGCAAAACCTGTTTCAACACGTTGGAGAACGGGAAGACGGATTTGACCAAAATAATCGAGCAGGCTTGATATATCGGCAGTAAAACCATGGCGGTCAGCGTAAAGCTGTGGAACATGGGCAAGAAGACGACAAAGCGGTCTTTGCTTGAAATTTGGAAAATTTGTTCAATGCCCGAGAGGTTGGAAAATAGGTTGCTGTAACTGATTAATGCGCCTTTTGGGTGGCCGGTTGTACCGGAGGTGTAGATAATGTGCGCCAAATCGTTGACAGACGGCTGACGGCTCAGATTCGGCTTGCCGGGGAATGTGCGTGCGGCATCGAAATAGCTGTCTTCACCACTGGAGGCTTTGGTTTCGCCAATCCAGATGATTTTACGGACTTTGGTTTTGGCTTTGATGTTTTTGAGTTCTTTGGCCAACGGTGCGGAGGCGAACATAAAGCGTGCGTCGCAGTCATTGAGGATGTAGGAAAATTCTTCGCTTTTCAAAAAGACGTTGAGTGGGACGGCTACCGCGCCGATGGAAGTAATGGCGAAATAGGCGGCAATAAATTCGGGAGAGTTGGAAACGACAAGGGCGACCTTGTCGCCATATTGTACGCCTTCGTGTTGCAGATAGGCGGCGACGGTTTCTACTTCGTGTTTGAGGGAGGAATAGCTGATTTTTTCTTTGTCGTTGAAAATGACCGTGCCTTTACCGTTTTTTTGGCAGGCGGCTGTCAGCATGGCGTAAAAATTAGAGTGGGTGTGCATTTCGGAGTTTGTGTCCATATTGTGTCGATTGATGTACGGTTTCGATGAACCGTTTATTTCGAAGGATAGGTTTTACATCCTATCGGTAAAATAAGCAAGAGGCCGTCTGAAAATACTTTCAGACGGCCTTGAGCTTTGCTGGGCTTAGGAAAGCAATATTTTGAATTTAAACCTATTTATTGTGTTGATGGGAATATTCCCATTCTTCGAAGGCACGGCCGTCCGGAAGATGGCACAAGCCGATTTCGTTATCGTTTCTGTCTTGAGCCATTTCGAGTTTGCCGCTATGTTTGAGGCAGAACCGGTGGTAGAAAGTCTTAGAACTAGCCGTTGTTCAGACGGCTGTCGGGTACTTTCTTAAACAGGCGATAGAAATTGTCGCTGGTGTTTTGTGCCAATGTTTCCAAGCTCTCGCTGCGCAGATTGGCTACGAATTCGGCTGTATAGCGGACGTAGGACGGCTCGTTTTGTTTGCCGCGTTTGGGAACCGGCGCGAGGAAGGGGGCATCGGTTTCTACCAAGATTCTATCGGCAGGGACGTATTTGGCGGCTTCCTGAATCAGCGGCGCGTTTTTAAACGTCACAATGCCGGAGAAGGAAATGTATAAGCCCAAATCTAAAGCGGCTTTGGCGAAGGCAACGTCTTCGGAGAAGCAGTGAATCACGCCGGAGTTGGTGTGGCACTCTTTCAAAATCCGCAATGTGTCTTCGGCCGCATCGCGCGTGTGAACGATAACGGGCAGGCCGCTTTCGTTGGCGGCTTGGATATGGTCGGCAAAGCGTTGATGCTGCCATGACAAATCGCCTTTGCACCAGTAATAGTCCAAACCGGTTTCGCCGATGCCGACGATTTTGGGATGTTTGGCCGCTTCTACCATTTCGGCGATGGTAAATTCCTCCGCTTCTTGGCTGTCGGGATGTACGCCAATGGTGCAGTAGATGTGGTCGTGCGCCTGGGCAATGTCGAAGACTTCGGCAAAACTTTGTTTGCTGACGCTGATGGCAAGCGCTTGTTTGACGCTTTGCGCTTCCATATTGGCAAAGACTTCGGGCAGGCGGTCTTTTAGGCCGTCAAAGTTGAGATGGCAATGTGAATCGATTAAATGCATGGTATTACAGGGTAAAAGTAGTACGGTCGCTGCGCAGGCGCGGACCGAGCTCGGCTTCGATCAGGTTTTTTGCCTGCTGGCAGCTTTCGTGTTCGGAAAAGGCAAGGCCTACGCCTTTGGGGCGGTGGGCTGAAGTGCGCGCCGGATTGATCCAAACGACTTTGGTTGGCAGGAAGCGTTTGGGATAGTCGGCGATTTCGACGGCCAAGAGGATGTCTTCGCCTAGGGAGAATACGTCATCGGTCGGTACGAACAGGCCGCCGTGTTCTAAAAACGGCATATAGCAGTTGTACAACAGATTGGGGTCTTTGAGTTGCAAAGCCAACATCTTCGCCGGAATGTCTTTTTTATTCATCATTTATTACCTGTTAGGGTTTGTTTTGCCAAAAATCTAAATATTCGATAAGCAGATACTCAAGCTGCATTTTAACACTCAAGGTATGGTATCCGTAAGGGTTGAGCGCGTTCAGACAGCCCAATAGGGCAAACAGCCTGCGTGAATCGGTTTTGGAGGCCGTCTGAAGCAGGGCTTGGGCATGGTGCGGATAATAAAGCGGCGCCATGCTTTGTTGTGCCAAGCCGACATCCGTCAGCCACTTTTGCAGCCAGTCGATGAAAACGGCCAGCGGTTGTTTTTGTTTGTCGAACGCGGCGGCGTAGTCGAGTATGGCCAACAGGCGCGGGGCAGCCAGCAACGTCAGCAATTCTTCGCGCAATGCGTCCAATTCGGGAGCCTGTGTGAATAAAGGCGCGCCGCTGTGGAATGCCAACAAGGCTTCGGCATTTTCCACGCCCTGTTGACGCAGATATGCCGCAGCTTGTTCATGGGTCGGCGAGGGCAGCACCATCTGGCGGCAACGGCTTTTGATGGTGGGCAGGAGTTTGTCGCGCGCGTGGGTAACGAGCAGGAAAACGACGTGTTGCGGCGGCTCTTCCAGAGCTTTCAACAAACCGTTTGCCGCCTGTGTATTCATGCTTTCCGCCGGATGTACTAATACCACGCGCAGGCCGCCGCGGACTGCGGTCAGGTAAATGTTTTCCACAATATCGCGCACGGCATCGATTTTGATTTGCAGGAGTTTGCGTCCTATTGCCTCGCCTTCGGGAATTTCCGGCGTGATTTCGTAAAAGTCGGGATGCGTGTTTTGGCTGAACAAATGGCACGAAGCGCACTCACCGCAGGGTTCATGACCGGACTTGGGCGATTCGCACAGCAATGCCTGCGCGACAAAGCGAGCAAACTCGGTTTTGCCGGTATTTTCTTTGCCGGTAAACAGCCAAGCGTTGGGACGGTTTTGCCAATGGGCGGCGAGCTGTTGCCATTGGGTTTCATGCCATGGATAAATCATATCGTTTGGGAACTATAAGGTAGGTGGTTATTATACGCTCAGGCCGTCTGAAAAAGTTTTCAGACGGCCTTTTATTAACTGCCTAAAAATTAATCAAATATCGTTTTGTTTTGAAATATCAAACATTAAGCAGACTTATTCACAGCCTTTGCACACGCTTGTTTGGGGAAAATGTGCATTTTGTTTGACGGTAAATTAATGCTTAAAATTTAGGCAGTCTTGTTTTTTAATGTTAAATCAGACAGTAATCTGATTTATGCACAAGCTGTCCACGAGATTGAACAGTGAAAATGTGCATGGTGGGGATATATTTCAGACGGCCTTATTTGCTGATTTTCAACAAAGCAGTCAAATCCCCGATAAATTTCGGTTCCCGTTTGATGAGGTAAACAATCAACGGAAGATTACCCACGGCCACAATCAAATACAGCAGCGTAATGCTGTTGAACAACATCAGCAAAACCGCGCTCAAAATAGCGGCCGACACCATAAACACGCCGTTGATGATGTTGTTGGCGGCGACGGCGTGGGCGCGGAAGGTTTCGCTGCTGGCGGTTTGCAGCCAAGTGTAGAGCGGTACGGAGAAGAAGCCGCCGAAAAAGCCGATGGCCGACATGACGAGCATAATCGGATACGCTTGGGCTTGCGATAAAAACCAGAGAATGCCGTTTAATTCGGTAAAGCGTTGGCCTTGGGTCAGCCATACCAACAATAATCCACAGACCGTCAGCCCCAGGGTGCCGATGGTGACCAAGCCCAAAATCAGGCGCTCGTGGCTGAGTTTGGCGCATAATACCGAGCCGATGGCGATGCCGATGGAGAACAGCGCCAACATCAGGTTGAACACATTATCGTTGCCGCCCAAATGGATTTGCGTGAACGTCGGCAGTTGGGTGGTATAAACCGAGCCGACAAACCAAAACCATGAAATACCGATGATGGAAGTGAATACAGGACGGTTGGCCGCCGCTTCACGAATCAGCGAATTCGTGCCTTTGATGATGTTCCATTCGATTTTTGTGTCCGGCATTTTAGCGGCTACAGACGGCATAAACAGGCTGGTCATCGTGCCGCCGATGGCGACCAATAACACCAAACCGCCAACAATATACGGCGGAACGCCTGCGACTGCGGTGCCCAAAATCTGGCCGAGCAAAATGGCGATAAACGTACCCGATTCAATCAGGCTGTTGCCCATAATCAGCTCTTTGTCGTTGAGGTAATCGGGCAAAATGGCGTATTTCAGCGGGCCGAACAGGGTCGATTGCGTACCCATGCAAAACAGGCAGATTAAAAGCAAAGGCGCGGATTGGATGTAGAAGCCATACGCCGCCACTGCCATGATGATGATTTCCAACAGCTTGATCCAGCGCGCCAAAACGGCTTTGTCGAATTTGTTGCTCAGTTGCCCTGAAAGCGCGGAAAACAGGAAATAGGGTAGGATAAACAGCATCGCGCCCAAGTTCAGCATTTGGCTGGATGGCAGAAAGTCGTTTTTGCCCAAACCGTAAAAACTGATCATCACGAATAATGCGGTTTTGAACACATTATCGTTCAACGCGCCCAAAAACTGCGTCCCAAAGAGCGGCGCAAAACGGCGGGTCGTGTGGAAATTCAGATTGTCTTTTTTAAGGCTCATTGTTCGGATTCTTTGTCTTCGTCTTTTTCGATCAGTTTTTCAGTGGAGTCATCGTCCATCAAAATGCGGTGCGCAGGTCCTTCAAGGTCGTCAAACTGTCCGTTTTTACCCGACCACCAGAAAAACCAGCCGATAATAAAGGCCAAAATAATGCTGATGGGGACAAGGATAAACATACTTTCCATTACATCGCTCCGGTCAAATCGGTCAGGATAAAGGTTTTGCCGCTGACGGTCAGGTATTCGTTGCGCAGCGCGCCGATGTTTTTATCGTCAAAAAACAATTCGATACGGTCTTTAACCACGCGCCAGTATTGCGGAATATCGGTTTGCTCGAAAGGCGACAATACCGCCGCTGCGGCTGCGTCTTCACTTTGCAGCTTGATTGCGAAGCGTCCGCTTTGCGGCGGATTTTGCGACTCATCGTCTGCCAACATAATAAAAAATCCGGCATGCTCGCCGTCTTGAGTGTGGATACTGAAATAATGCATATTGAAAATTCTTCAAAACCGCCGTCATTTTTCAGACGGCCTAAAATAAAATTCCGTCCATTTTACATCAAATATTAAGTCAAGCAGCCGATTACATTTTTTGTTAGAATACGGCGTTTACTTTGTTAATCTGTTCAGACCGCTACCCACTACGTCCCACAAGGGGTGCAACATAGCCGGAGCAGCAGTCAGGCCCCGACAAAAAATGCCGTCTGAAACCTCAAGGAGCATAAAATGACACAAAAATTAATCTTGGTTTTGAACTGCGGCAGCTCTTCTCTCAAAGGTGCCGTATTGGATAACGACAGCGGCGAAGTATTGCTGAGCTGCCTGGCAGAAAAACTCAATCTGCCTGATGCCTACATCACCTTCAAATTCAACGGCGAAAAACATAAAGTTGAATTGGCTGCCAAGCCAGACCATACCGGCGCGGTAGAAGCCCTGATGGACGAGCTCAAAGCCCATGGCCTCGACACCCGTATCGGTGCGATCGGTCACCGCGTGGTAAGCGGCGGCGAATTGTACAGCGAATCCATTTTGGTTACCGACGATGTTATCGCTGGTATCGAAAAATGTATTCCACTTGCTCCTTTACACAACCCGGCTCACCTTTTGGGCCTGCGCGCTGCACAAAGCATCTTCAAAGGCCTGCCGAACGTTGTCGTATTCGACACCGCATTCCATCAAACCATGCCTGAACACGCTTACAAATATGCTGTTCCACATGAATTGTATGAAAAATACGGCTTGCGCCGCTACGGCGCACACGGTACCAGCTACCGCTTCGTTTCTGACGAAACTGCACGCTTCCTCGGCAAAGACAAAAAAGACCTGCGCATGGTGATTGCCCACTTGGGTAACGGTGCATCTATTACCGCCGTCGCCAATGGCGAATCACGCGATACCAGCATGGGCCTGACTCCGCTGGAAGGTTTGGTAATGGGTACCCGCAGCGGCGATATCGACCCTGCCGTTTTCAGTTTCTTGGCTGAAAACGCCAACATGACCATTTCCCAAATTACCGAAATGCTGAACAAAAAATCCGGCCTGCTCGGTATTTCCGGTTTGTCCAACGACTGCCGTACCATCGAAGAAGAAGCTGCCAAAGGTCATCCGGGCGCCAAACTGGCTTTGGAAATGTTCATCTACCGCTTGGCTAAATACATTGGCAGCATGACAGTAGCGGCAGGCGGTTTGGATGCATTGGTCTTCACCGGCGGTATCGGTGAAAACTCCGACATCATCCGCGAACGTGTATTGGGCTACTTGGGCTTCCTCGGTCTGCACATTGACCAAGAAGCCAACCTGAAAGCCCGCTTCGGTAATGCCGGTGTGATTACCACCGCCGACAGCAAAGCTGTTGCCGTTGTGATTCCTACCAACGAAGAATTGATGATTGCACACGATACAGCCCGTCTGAGCGGCCTGTAATCCTCGTCATTATTGAAAACAACCTGCCCGTAAGGGCAGGTTTTTTGTTGTGTATAGATGAAGAAAATTTTGAGAATATATTGAGAAAAGCCGGTAAACATTACGTTTGCCGGCTTTTCCGTTTGATCCACTCGCAGTTTCTGCGAATTCTCTTTTAAGTATTTTTCATAGGGTTGCATGAATGCTATTTTTTACCGTTCTTAATACCCTCACTCAACACCTGTTGAAAACGCTCGTAATCACAAAAGCCCTTTTCATCTTTTTCACAGCCTTTGAGCGTTAAAGCTGTTTGGTTTGGTGGTGTCGCTAAACTTAATGGCGTGGTGTTAATCAGCTGTTCGGTAGATTGATACACATAATCCAACTTAAATTTGAGCTTACCACTTGGTTTGTGCTTCCACACTTCAAATAGCAGCTTGCCACCGATTGGGATATTTTCCAATGAACCATCTAATTCATAAGGCTCAACACCTAATGCAGCCAGCAGAGCGACGATATTAGAATCGTGTCCAACCAATAAGTTAATTTTATTTTCGCTATTTAGCTGCTGCTGAATAAATGCCAATAACGGATATGATGCATTTTGTGCTAACGCTTCATTGTTTTTAAATAAAGTGCGGTAATATTCGTTTTTAATTTCGTTAATTGCGCGCCATTTTTCTTGGCTATCCACACGACCGTTTGCAATTTCAGAATCAGGCTTACCCACATAATGTGCGAGCAATAATGCACTGACAATTTTCTTCCCGGTGCTGATAGAACCCGTAATCTTGACCGACTTGCCGTCTTTGATACTGTATTCACCGACTTTTCCACCTAAATCACATTCGCCTTTTTGCAAACAGTTTGGTGAATTTTTATAATCGATGATTTCACTCAATAGCGCATAATTTGGCGCTAATTTTTGCTGTAAAGCGGTTAAATCAACGTTATTTTTTGCAGATTCAATCAAAGCTTGGCTTGGATTGTGCGCCTGCGTGTTAAAAATTGGATCTTTTTCTGAACCAATTTCACCGTGATGTTGCAGTTGAACATTACAGCCTGCAAAAGCTCCCGCCACAATGGCCTGACCTGTTGCAATGGTGCGTTGCACTCCATTCGCATAAGCGAAAATACCTTCACCCGATGCACAACGATCTGTCGTTAATAATCCTTTATCCGCAAGCCATTGTCCTAAATATTGGCCGAAATAGGTTTCTAGCACTGTCCCTTTTGCCGTGAGATAACCAGATGGCACATCCCATTTTGCCCACGCATACGGGGAATATTTCGCCATTTCTTGCGGATCTTTTTCCACTGGTGAACGCAATCCGTGTCGGCTGAAAATCAATACTTTCTCTAATTCATAATCAGAACTTGAGGAAGTTTGACCATTTTCTGTTGCAAACGCACTACTTGCTAAAGCTGAGCCAAGCAAAAGTGCGGTGAATTTTAGGGTTATTTTTTTCATATTCGATACCTAATCATTTAATGTTGAAATTGAGCTATAAAAATTCAAGGCATATTTGGTGCCGTAAACTAACACCATAAATACTGCAACAATATTGACTACCGCTTAATCAGTGCAATATTAAGATACTGATAGATAGGTTTAGAACTTATAACTGATGGTAAACAGCAAAGTCCTGCCTCGTGCGTAGTTGTTCAAGACGGAGCGTGTTGTACCGCCATATTTGCCATTGCATAAACCGTTGGCATCGCATTCGACTTCCTCATCATCTAAACCGCCTTTTCTTTCAAATACGCTGAAATAGCGCTGGGTTGCGGCATCATTTGCGGCGTCCAAAGGATCGACATAGCGTTTATTGAAGGCATTTTGAATGTCGAAACGAAGGATAAGGTTTTTCTTCGGTTCATAATTGGCATAGAAATCAAAAATCATCGGCTGTCTGTTGATGCTTTCTGTTTTTTTGATCACCCTTCTGCCCATTTGATGTGAAGAGTAGGTATTAGCACCGGTTGTCCCGTCAACAAATTCTTCCTCAGTCGTCGCCCGTGTACTTTTGCCGTAATAGCGCATAATGCCGCCGATGGTCAATTTGTTGCCCAACCAGCGTGAGCCCAATTCAAACCGACCGTAATCTCGGGGCAGGCGGGAAATTTTGCTTAAGCCGTAGCCTTGTTTGATTTGGTCTTCTTTAGAAGAGTTGCGGGGCGATTCGCTGGCATCGCTATAGTTGGTCGGCTGGTTGGTTTTTTGATAGGCGTAAGACAGGGTGGTAAAAAAGCGGCCGAAATCATAGTTCATTTCCACCTCCAAACCATTTTTATGGACAGGTTTGGCATAGTTTCGATGCTGGATAGAGTATTGCAGGCGGGTGCTGGTTACCCAGCTGGGTGCTTTATCCAAATCCCACCATTTGCCATAAACATTGTGGATATAGTTGTTGATCCTGCTGCGATAGGCGACCAGTTTGAAACCCAATACATCATCCGGCTTGAAAATCCCTTTTTTGAAGGTATTGAAGCCTATTTGGTAAGTATTGGCCTGTTCCGGCTTGAGGGCTGTATTGACGCCCGAGTCGCCGATTTGTGAAAAATACATTTCTTGAATATTCGGCATTCTATGCGTACGCGAATAGCTGATAAACGGCATAAAGTAATCGTTGACATTGATGTTTAATGCCACCGAATGGTTTACCGCATGCTTTTTACCGGATTTGGTATAAACCGGTTCGTAAAGGTCGCAGCTTGGCGTACAATGCTGTTTATAAATTTCAGAATCTTCCCCAAATGCTTTTTTAAAGTCTTCTTGGGTATTGAAGTAGTCGGTATATTCGCCTTTGTAGCGGTAGTTGACCATATTGGCGCTGTAATTCAATTGATAAATGCCTTTTTTCAAGGAAGTATCAAAATAGAACGTATTGAATTTTTGCTGGCCTGATGGTTGCAATATGGTTGATTTCTGAGGAAATATTCCTTTGTCGCCTTTGAAGCGGCCTAAAAAGCTGTACAGGCCAGCATCTTGATCCGGGCCGTCGTAAAACAAGCTCAGCTCTTCCGGAAAGCGGTTTTTACTGTATTGGTTTTTAAAGAAATTGAAACCGACAGTAGCTTTTAAATCTGTTTTTTGGGGAAGTTTGAAAGAAAAGCTGTTGTTGATATCCAAAAGATTGGCTGTGTTTTTGGTTTCCAAATAATCCAGCAGCCCCCATCCTGAAAAACGTGAGTTTTTCGGATATTTTTGTTTTCCCAAATTATGGGCGGCCAATACGTTTAAATCGACATAATCGCCAATGTTTAAATTGTAATTGGCTTGGTAGTTGCGGTTTTCTACTTTGCGGCTGCCGATACGGTTGTTCATGGTACGAAGCTGAAGATCCAGCTTGTTGTTGTCGTTTTCATATTCCACTTTAACCAAATGGCTGTTTGAGCGTTGCTGCAGGCTGGTCGGGTCGATTGGGGTCAGGTCCCATTGCGGTGCCAGATTCTCTTTCCAGCTTCTTTCCAAGTCATCGACATAATCTCTTTGCAAAACCTCAGGATCATTATATTTTTTGGAGAAAGGGTAGTCCCAATAGCTTTTGCCGTCTGCGTTACGTTTGGAAAAATCGCGAACCCAGAGATTTTGCCCTTGGTCGAATTTTAATAAGTTGCTTTCAAAATATTCTTGTTTTTTACGGTCCAAATATTCTTCGCCAAAATTGCCGATACGCTGACCGCCACCGCCTACTTTATAGTTTTGCTCGACATTACGGTGGCTGTAACCATATAACGCGCCCACGCGCGCACCGCTGTCAAACCATTTTTGTACCGCTCCGGTTGCCATAAAATTGCTTTTGGTGCTGTTTGTACCGGTCAATCCTTTGGTCAAGAGTCCAAAAGTATTGTTTCCGTGTACCACATCGTCTATCCGTAAAGTACGGAAATTGGCTGTACCGGATAAGGTATTGATGCCGTTGGCACCCGAGAAACTGCCTTTGGTTACATCCACGCCGGCAATAAAATTGGGATCCAGTGCCGTACCGAATTGCGAGGAGCTACCGCTGCGTCCGGCATCGGCAGAAGTGGAATAGAAGGTTTGGGTTACGCCGTCAACCATCGTATTGACGCGTCCCAAACCGCTATCGCCACGGATATTGACCGCCAATACCCCCGATCCCTTGTCTTGTTGGGTGAAAACGCCGGGCATGCTCCGAACGATGGTATCGATGTTTTCGCTGGATTGATAAACGCGTTCACGCGAACTTTTGGCTTGGCCTTCGGTAAAAACTTTTTTCTCTTTGGCAATGTGTTTACCTTTGACTTGAATTTCATCAAGCTCTTGAGTTGAAACCTCTTCTTCTGCGTGTGCGATACTTGTTATAGCCAGTAAAGATAATGTTAGTAGATTTAATTTGAAATTCGGATTCATGATAGTTACCTCAGAAACGAAGTCGTTACTTTATAACATATTATTAAACTTTACAAATATTTTGAAAATGGTTTTTATTTGTTAAAAAATAAAGTAGATTCTTGTTTCAGGAGATAATCCACCCGCATATGATTCATCTGGCTGAAAAGATAAAGCAGGTCTGAATTTGAATTGGGTTGGTCGAGAAAGGGGGAGATTTAATTGAATTTAAACAGCCGGAAGAAGAAAATTTGATTGCGCTATGTGAACTGGACCGTTGGTTTCAAATGAAACCGGTAAAACATGAAATGCAAAATATAGTGGATTAAATTTAAATCAGGACAAGGCGACGAAGCCGCAGACAGTACAGATAGTACGGCAAGGCGAGGCAACGCCGTACTGGTTTAAATTTAATCCACTATATAAAGTCGATAGGGAAAGGTTTGAAGCCAGTTGAAGAAAAGGCCGTCTGAAAATGATGTTTCAGACGGCCTTTATTGTTTGTTTTAAGCCTTATTCCGGACCGCGGAATGTGTCGTGGCAAGATTTGCAGCTTGCACCGGTTTCGCCGTAAGCGGCTTTGATTTCTTCCAATTTGCCGGTTTGGGCAGCGGCGTTGAGTTTTTCAACCGCAGCGACGAATTTTTCTTCTTCGGCTTTGAATGTTGCTGTGTCTGTCCAGATGGCAGGCAGGGCGCGGCCGTTGCCTTGAGGATCGGATTCAAACAGGGTGAACGGTTTTTTGCTGTTTTCAGCAAAAGTGGCTGCAGCTTGTTTGAATTTCTCAACGTCGTAAGGCTCTTCGTCTTTAACCATTTTGCCCATGCGGGTAAACTCAGGCATCATGGATTTGAACGCGGCCGTACGGTCTTCGGAAATCGGGCCTTTAGGCTGGGAAGGCGCGCCGCTGCCGCCGCAGGCGGAAAGCGTAAGCACCACTGTTGCCAAAGCAACAGGGAGAAAACGGGTTTTCATATGGAGTGTGTCCTATTGTAATGATATGATTATCGTTAAATTTAAAATCAGCCAGCCAAACTCTCAGGCCGTCTGATAAGGCGTTATCATACCTTAAACCCAAGTCTGAAACGAGTACAGAAAGGAAACGATATGGCAATTTTGATTACCGGGGCATCGGCAGGATTCGGCGCGGCAATGTGCCGTACTTTTGTTGCGGCAGGCTATCATGTCATTGGCGCGGCACGGCGCGAAGACAAATTGCAGCAGTTGGCAGAGGAATTGGGCGAGCAGTTTTACCCTTTGGAAATGGATGTTTCGCGCACTGAGTCGATTCAAAACGCTTTGAACAGCCTGCCCGAGCATTTGTCCGAAATCGATTGCCTGATCAACAACGCCGGTTTGGCTTTAGGTCTGGATTCCGCCGATAAAGCCGATTTTGGCGATTGGGAAACCATGATTCAAACCAATATCATCGGCCTGACTTTTCTGACCCGCCAGATTTTGCCGCAAATGGTCGCGCGCAAACAGGGCTACATTATCAATTTGGGTTCGATTGCCGGCAGTTATGCTTATTCCGGCAGTAATGTCTATGGCGCGACCAAGGCTTTTGTGCGCCAATTCAGTATGAACCTGCGCGCCGAGCTAGCAGATAAAAACATCCGCATTACCAATATCGAACCGGGCTTATGCGGCGATACCGAGTTTTCCAATGTCCGTTTCAAAGGCGACGACCAGCGTGCGGCCGAGGTTTATGAGAATGTCGAGTTTATCCAGCCGCAAGATATTGCCGATACCGCTTTGTGGCTCTACCAGCGTCCGGCGCGGATGAACGTCAATTCCATCGAAATCATGCCGGTTGCCCAGACCTTTGCAGGCATGAAAGTTTACCGTGACACGCCTGTTCCGGCGAAGGAAGAAACGTTTGAAAAACAAAGCATGTCTTTGTTTGGAAAAATTAAATCTTGGTTTAAGTAATCGGCATCAGGCCGTCTGAACGTTTCAGACGGCCTCTTTGTTATCTGAAATTGAGTAAACACGCTATAATGTAATTTTTTATTAACAAGGCCGTCTGAAAGGCTGTTTCAGTTATGAACGCAATCAAACAAAAAATCTTAGAACAAGCGCAGCACGATGGCGTGCAGGTAACCGCATTGCGCGAGCAAGTGCTTGATATTGTTTTGAAACAAAGCGGCGTGATTAAAGCCTACAACGTTCTGTCGCAGATGCAGCAGCAAAGCGAGGGCGTGGTTGCGCCGCCGACGGCCTACCGCGCCCTTGATTTTTGGGCGGAACAGGGCGTTTTGCACAAAGTGGCGGCGGTCAACGGCTATATTTTGTGCAGCCACGCGCAGCACGAGTGCAACGACCATTGCCACGACCACGAAGAAACAGAGGCGCACCACAGCGCGTTTATTTTGGTTTGCACCGAATGCGGTACGGCGGATGAGCAGACTTTGAGCCAAGAATGGGCGGCCTTGCGTGCAGGCGTGGCTGAAACCGGTTTCTCATTAAAAGAAGAACATGTTGTTTTAACAGGAATTTGTAAAAAATGTCAGAAGTAAAAAAGACTAAAGTCCACCTGATTTCAGGCTTCCTCGGAACAGGCAAAACCACCGCACTCAAAAGTCTGATGGCGCAAAAAGACCCGAATGAAAAATGGGTCATCATCGTCAACGAATTTGGCGAAATCGGCATTGACGGCGCCGTCTTGAGCGACAACGGCATTCCCGTGGCCGAAATCGCCGGCGGCTGTTTGTGCTGTACTGCCGGCGCACAAATGGGTACGACCGTACAAAAAATGCTGCGCGATGCCCAACCCGACCGCTTGATGATTGAAGCCAGCGGACTGGCGCACGCTGCCAGCGTTATCGACGAACTGAAAGCCAAACCGCTCGACAGTATGCTGGAAATCGGCGCCGTCTTTACCGTTGTCGATCCGCGCCAGTTTATTAATCCCGATTACGCGCAACAAGCCTTGTATAAAGACCAAATCGGCATTTGCGACGTATTGGTCGCCAGCAAAACCGACTTGTGCACGCCGGAGCAACTGGCCGAATTTCATGATAAAGCGGCCAAACTGTTCCCGCCCAAAGCCAAAGTGGTTGAAGTCCAAAATGCGCAACTCGACATCCAGTGGCTTGATATTCCCGTGGTCGAAAAATCGCGCTACCGCCTCAAAGCTCTGCCGGACAACACCATGGGCTTCCAGTCTCAAGGTTTCACATTCCCCGCCGGACGCGATTTTGACGGCGAAAAATTGACCGATTTCTTCAACGACCTGCCCAAATTCACAGACGGCCTCGTCCGCGCCAAAGGCGTGTTCCAAGTGCTCGGTACATGGGTGTGGCTCAACTGGGTGGACGGACAATGGGGCGCAAATCAGGTTTCATGGCGTCGCGACTCGCGCTTCGAGCTGATTGCCAAATCCTTTGATGCGGATTTGATTGAGAAAAAATTGCTGGAGGCTTTGGAGAAGTAAATCATCGTCCAAACGCTTATTAATCCGTTACGATAACGCCGTCTGAAGCAAGCGGTTTCAGACGGCCTTCAAATCAAAAAAATAGAGGAACACTTAACCATGTGGCGTTATATCTTTCATCGTTTGCTCCTTTTGATTCCCACGCTGTTGGGGATTTTGGCGATTACTTTCGCCGTGATTCAGTTTGTTCCCGGCGGCCCGGTGGAGCAGATGGTTCAGCAGCTGACGCAGGGCGCGGTTGGCGGCGAGACGGCGGGACACAGTATGCCCGGAACTTTGGCCAAAAACGGCAACCGCATCAGTGCGGAAGATTTGGCCGCGCTGAATGCTTTATACGGTTTCGACAAGCCGCCTTTGACGCGTTTTGCCGATATGGTATGGAAATTCGCCCGTTTTGATTTGGGCGAGAGCTTTTTCCATCACCAAACCGTATTTGAGTTGGTAAAAGAGAAAATGCCGGTATCGATGAGTTTGGGTTTGTGGACGTTTTTCCTAACTTATTTGATATGTATTCCGTTGGGTATTGCCAAGGCGGTCAGGGATGGCAGCCGTTTCGATACGATTACGGGCATGATTATTTTGGTCGGCTATACCGTACCGCCGTTTGTCTTGGGCTTGGTGTTGCTGGTGTTGTTTGGCGGCGGCAGCTTTTTTGCCTGGTTCCCGCAGGGCGGTTTGGTCGGCGATGATTTCGATACGCTCTCTTGGGCCGGTAAAGTCAAAGATTATCTGTGGCATATGGCCTTGCCGATTACCGCTTCAGTGGCAGGCAACTTGGCGGTGATGACCGTATTGACGAAAAACGTGTTCCTTGAAGAAATCCGCCGACAATATGTTTATACCGCCCGAGCCAAGGGCTTGCCTGAGAAACAGATTTTGTGGAAACATATTTTCCGTAACGCCATGATTCCTCTGATTACCGGTTTCCCGGCCGCATTTATCGGCGCATTCTTTACCGGAAGCCTGTTGATTGAAACGCTGTTCTCGCTGGACGGGTTGGGTTTGCTGTCTTACGAGGCAGTGATGAAACGCGATTATCCTGTCGTAATGGGCACGCTGTATGTGTTCACGCTGATGGGGTTGTTAGCTAAATTAGTGTCGGATATTTCTTATTCGTGGGTCGATCCGCGCATTCACTTTGGCGGACAGAAATAAGGCCGTCTGAAAATATCTTCAATCCATTATTAAAGAATGTTTCGAACCATGAAAAAGAAAAAATCTACTTCAAACCCTACTTGGCAAGCCTTTAAGCAACATAAGCGCGGTTGGCTGGCTTTGCGGATTTTGGCCGTTTTGTTTGTCGTTACCTTGCTTGCGCCTTTGTGGAGCAACGACAAACCTTTGTGGATACGCTATCAGGGCGAGTATTTCTTTCCTTTGGTAACTGAATACAACGAAACCGCATTTGGCGGCGATTTCGATACGCCTGCGGATTATTTGGATCCGCTTATCCGCCACAACATCACTTCAGACGGCAATTTTGCCCTGTATCTGCCCAATCCTTACGATGCCGATACCTTGAACGATTTCGATACGGCCCCCGATCCTGCCAAACCGTCCGAACGGCATATCTTGGGAACGGACGACCGCGGACGCGACCTGTTGGCGCGCTTGGTTTACGGTTTCCGCGATTCGCTGCTGTTTGCCTTGGTGTTGACCGTGGTAACTACCGTAATCGGCGTGGTTGCAGGCGCGGTGCAGGGTTATTTCGGCGGTAAAACCGACCTTCTGATGCAGCGTTTTATTGAGGTTTGGGGCGGTATGCCGGAGCTGTACCTCTTGATTATCCTGTCTTCGTTCTTTAATCCGGGGCTGTTGATTTTGCTGGTGTTGCTGTCGCTTTTCGGCTGGATGGGCTTGTCCGACTATGTCCGCGCCGAGTTTTTGAAAAACCGTCAGACCGATTACGTTTTGGCGGCGCGTGCGATGGGCGTGAGCAACCGTGAAATCATGTGGCGCCATATCCTGCCCAACAGCTTGACGCCGGTATTGGCTTTCCTGCCTTTCCGTATTTCCGGTGCGGTACTCGCCCTGACCAGTTTGGACTTCTTGGGCTTGGGCGTACCTGCCTCACAGGCGAGTTTGGGCGAGTTGCTGGCGCAAGGCAAAGACAACTTGGACGCGTGGTGGATCGGCCTGTCTGCTGTTGCTACGCTGACGGTAATGCTGCTTTTGCTGGTTATGATTGGCGAAGGTTTGCGTCAGGCATTTGACGTACGCGCACGCAGTTAATTGCTTTTCTAAAGCGTGAAGAGGGTGGGCGGAAAAGCCTGTCCTGCATTCTTAGGGCCGTCTGAAAAGTTTCAGACGGTCTCATCCATTCGTTTGAATCATTAAAAACCATGAATCAAGAAATCACATTTCTTACGCTTTTCTTGCTCGGCTTTTTTGGCGGAACGCATTGCGTCGGTATGTGTGGCGGCTTGAGCAGCGCTTTTGCTTTGCAGCTGCCGCCCCATTTAAACCGAATCGGGCTGATTGTATTGTTGAACTTGGGACGCATCAGCAGCTATGTCGTCATTGGCCTGTTGGTCGGCTTGGTCGGGCAGGTCGGCATTTCCTTGGATGATACGCGCGCGGTTCAAAACGGTTTGTATATTGCCGCCAATGTCTTGCTGCTTTTGCTCGGTCTGTATCTTGCCGGTATTTCAACTGCTGCAACCAAAATCGAAGGCATCGGCAAACCGATATGGAAACGCCTGAATCCTTTGCTGAACAAATTGCTGCCGATTAAATCGGTGCCTGCCTGTTTCGGCGTGGGCGTGCTTTGGGGCTGGCTGCCTTGCGGTTTGGTGTACAGCGCGTCTTTGTATGCCTTGGGCAGCGGCAATGCTTTGCATGGCGGGCTGTATATGCTGGCGTTTGCATTGGGGACCTTGCCGAACCTGCTCGCGATGGGCATATTTGCAGCGCAGTTGAAAACCTTTCTGCAGAAACGCATGGTTCGTTTGTGCGCCGGACTGTTGGTGGCAGGATGGGCGATATGGCGCTTGGCCGTCTTTGCAATGGGGCAAATCGGGTAAGGTAAAAAGGTTTTATTTAGTTTGTTGCTTTGCAATCAAAAAGGCCGTCTGAAAGAGTTTCAGACGGCCTTTTCACAAGAAAGATTAGTGTATCAAATTCCAAGTCATTTTGGCGGCAATCAGTAGCAACATAATACCGAAAGCGATTTTGAGTTTTCGGGCGGGCAGCTTGTGCGCCGTTTTTACGCCGAGCGGAGCAAAGAGGATGGTGGCAATGCTCAAAATGGCTACGGCCGGAAGATAGATAAAGCCTGCCGTACCTTTAGGCAGGTTGGCAATAGGCAAACCGTTGGCAAAATAGCCGATGGTGCCGGCAACTGCAATCGGCCACGCCAGGCCTGAAGATGTGCCGATGGCGCGGTGCGCCGGAAAGTTGCAATACAGTAGGAATGGAACGGATAGTGAACCGCCGCCGATACCGACCCAGCTTGAAGCCGCACCAAAAATCGTGCCCGCGGCTGTCAGGCCGGGGAGGGCGGGCAGGGTGCGTGAAGGTGTGGGTTTGGAATCACGTAGGGTTTTGAGTGCGATAAGGGTAAGAAATGCAATAAAGAAAACCTGCAAAGCCAGCGTCGGCATATATTTTGCCGTTACTGCGCCGAGGAGGACGCCGAGTATCATGCCCGGCGTCATCCGGCGGACGGTTGCCCAATCGATGGCGTGTTTTTTATGCTGGGCATACATACTGGAGAAGGTGGTAAACACCATGACGGCAAAGGAAGTGCCGATGGCGAGATGCTGGGCATAGGGGTGGTTGCCTATGCCTTGCAGTTGCAATGCCCATAAGACAACGGGGACAACCAGCGTGCCGCCGCCTACGCCGAACAGTCCGGCAATAAAGCCCGCCGCGCTGCCGACGGCGAGCAGGGCAAGGATGATGTCCCAAGACCACATTTCAGACGGCCTTGTCGTGTTTGTGTGATTTATGGCGTTTTTTAAACCAACGGATGATTGCCATCACATAACCGGACAAGCTGTAACCGAGGAAAAACAGGAAGAGGACGAGCGAAGGCTCCCAATTGATCAAAAGCAGAATCAATACGGCCAACACCATGCCCATAAACGGCACTTGGCGGCGGATGTTGATTTCTTTGAAGCTCCAAAACGGAATCTGCACAATCATGGAAATGCCGGCAAACAGGGTGATACCCAATGCCCACCAATGCACGTTGGGGAAGCGTTCGACGCTGTGGTTGACCCAAATCAGGCCGACAATCAACGCAGCGGCGGTCGGGCTGGGCACGCCGATAAACCAGCGTTTGTCGACTTTGCCGATAAGCGTGTTGAACAGTGCCAAACGAAGGGCGGCGCAGGCGCAGTAGATAAAGGCGACGGAATAACCGATTTTGCCAAACTGCCAAAGTTGCCATTTGTAGGCAATCAGGGCAGGCGCGACGCCGAAGCTGACCATATCGGCAAGGCTGTCGAGCTGTTCGCCGAACGCGCTTTGGCTGTTGGTCAGCCGCGCCACGCGTCCGTCCATACCGTCGAGCAGCATGGAAAGGAAAACTGCAATCGCCGCCGTTTCATAACGTCCGTGCATGGACTGGGTGATGGCGAAAAACGCGCAAAACAGTGCGGCGATGGTAAAGGAATTGGGCAGCAGGTAAATGCTGTTTTTGCGGATAGAGTTACGCGGTGGAATCGGATTTTCTGTATTTTGTGAGTTGTCCATAATGTTTCCGTATATGCTGCGGGTGCAGATAAGGCATTATACCGCATTGGCAGGTTAAGGATTTTTAAAAGGCGGTCGTAGTTTCACTTCATCGGCATAAAATTTCAGACGGCCTTTATTGCGTCAGTCAAACAATTCGCCCTGCGCCTGCTCTTTGGTCACGCGTACGTCGGTTTCGCCGTCGGCAAAAGTGATGTGCAGTTTCTGCCCTTGCTTCAACGTATCGGCATTGCGGATGACTTGTCCGCGTGTGTTTTTGACAACCGAGAAGCCGCGCTCCAGAATATGCTGCGGCGAGACGGCTTCGAGCAGGGCGGTTTGGGCGGTCAGGCTTTGGCGGCGGTGGGTGAGCAGCTGGCGGAAGGCGTGCGACAAGGCCGTCTGAAAGCGGTCGATGTTGTGTTTGTAAACGGAAACATCAGGACGGCAATGTTTCAGGGTTTGGGTTTGGCGTTCGAAACGGGCGGTGTGGGCGCGGACGTTTTGCGTCATCGAGTAAGACAGCGTTTGCGCCAGTTTGCTGATTGAAGCGCGTTGCTCGTCAAGTTTTTGGCGCGGATGACGGATTTGCCGCGCGAGCCAGTCGAGTTTTTGGCTGGCATCGAAATAGCGTTGTTCCAAAACGGTTTTCAGACGGCCTTGCGCTTGGGCGAGGCGGTGGAGCGATTCTTGGCGGTTGGGGCTGACCAATTCTGCCGCGCCGGTCGGCGTGGGCGCGCGTACGTCGGCAACAAAATCGGCGAGCGTGAAATCGGTTTCGTGTCCTACGCCACTGACGACGGGAATTGCGCAGGCTTCGATGGCGCGCACGACCGGCTCTTCGTTAAACGCCCACAAGTCTTCAATGCTGCCGCCGCCGCGACAGACAATCAACACATCGCATTCGGCGCGTTGCGATGCGGTTTTAATCGCTTGGGCAATTTGCAATTCGCTGCCTGTGCCTTGAACGGGCGTCGGATAAACGATAACGGGGATTTCGGGCGCTCGGCGGTTTAAGGTGGTTACAACATCTCGTAATGCCGCCGCCGCCAGGCTGGTGACGATGCCGATACATTGCGGACGGGCGGGCAAGGGTTTCTTGCGTTCCGCTGAAAACGCGCCTTCCGCCTGCAACTGCGCTTTCAATCGCTCATAGGCTTCGTAAAGCTGCCCCAAACCTTTGAGCCGCACCTCGTTCACGGTAATCTGAAATTCGCCCCGCGCTTCATAAATACTGATTTTTCCTGATACTTCGATATGGTCGCCTTCTTTCAAAGGCTTCGCCAAACGCGCCGCCGCGCCCTTGAACATCGCGCAACGCACCTGCGCGTGGCTGTCTTTGAGCGAGAAATAATAATGTCCGCTGGCGGCACGGGTTAGATTAGATACTTCGCCGGCAATCCACAAGCCAGCGAGATGGTCTTCCAGTAAGGCTTTGGCGAGGGCGTTGAGTTCGGATACGGAAATAGAGGAGGGCGCGAAGAGTTCGGACATTGCGAAACAGAAAAAAATTGGGGAAAGCTGAATTATAAGGGTTTTAGGGCGATTCGTTGTATTCGTTTTTATGAAACTTGCGCCCTTTGTTTTAATATTATCAAAACCGCATGTTCAGACGGCCTTGTCCGGGCAGGCTTGTGTTATATTATCGTTTGATTTTCGCTTCAAAAGCCGTGCGTATGCCCAAACTCCACCAAATTATCGAGCGCCATTGGCAATCTCCCAATCCGTTTTTGTCTTTACTGTTAAAACCATTGTCCAAGCTGTTTGCCAAAATTGCGGCGAAACGGCGCGATGATTTTGTTTCAGGCCGTCTGAAAAGCGAAAAATTGCCTGTGCCAGTGGTGGTGGTCGGCAATATCCATGCAGGCGGAACAGGGAAAACGCCAATAGTCGCCGCGCTGGTGTCGGGTTTGCAGGAAAAGGGCATTAAGGTCGGCATCATCAGCCGGGGTTACGGGCGTAAGAGCAAGGCGGTTCATGTATTGAATACAGCCAGCAGCGCGGCAGATGCAGGCGACGAGCCTTTATTATTATTTCGTCAAACCGGTGCGCCGACGGCGGTAGGCAGCAGCCGTGCAGAAGCAGGCAGAGCATTACTTGCGGCACACCCGGAGCTTGAATTGATTGTGGCTGACGACGGTTTGCAACATTATGCCTTGCAACGCGATATGGAAATTGCCGTATTTCCTGCGGCAGATACAGGGCGCACTAATTTGGATTTACTGCCCAACGGCAGCTTGCGCGAACCTTTGTCTCGATTGTCTTCCGTTGATGCGGTTGTCGTCAGCGGCGGAAAAGCAGATGCGGCGTTTAGGCCGTCTGAAAATATGTTTGCCAGCCATATTGAAACAGGGCGGATTTACCGTTTGAACAGGCCGTCTGAAAAATTGGATTTGGCGGGTTTGGGAAATCAAACCGTCGCCGCCGTCGCCGGTATCGCCAAGCCGGAGCGCTTTTTCGATTCGTTGCGGAATATGGGCATTACCTTAAACCAAACCGTCGCACTGCCCGACCATGCTGACATCGCAGTAGCAGACTTGCCCAATGCGGACACGGTCATTATTACGGAGAAAGATGCAGTCAAGTTTTCAGACGGCCACGGCCTGAATCATGTGTGGGTGTTGCCTGTTTGTGCGATAATTGAGCCGGACTTGGCGGCGTTCGTGTTGGAACGGCTGGAAGATTCCCGGCAGGTCGTCTGAAATCAATTGATTCCTTGTTGTGGTTTGCCTTTAATAATAAGGAAATTTATGAACCTGAAAAAATTGCTGCTTACTATTGTTGCCATTCCCCCTAAGTCTTAAAAAGGAGAAAAAATGAAATTGAAAACTTTATTGTTGCCTTTTACTGCTTTGGTCTTGTGTGCCAATGCATTTGCCGCTACACCTAGCGATGCGTCGCTGGAGCGTTTGTATCAAGTACAGAAGATGGATGCTCTGTTGGATCAGACCTTCCAAAGTGTCGAGGGTATTGTGCTCTCTGATCCAAAGATACAGGATTTTTTGAAAAATGCGCCGGAAGACAAACGTCCTCAGTTGGAAGCAGTCTTAAAGAAATATACAACTCAATTGATTGCTGAAATTAATACACCGCAAGTGCGTGCCCAGTTACATAAAGCGACGTTGGATGGCATAAAGACGGTTTATACTCAGGAAGAAGTCAACGCATTGATTGACTTTTACGGTACGACAGTGGGGCAATCGATACTCAATAAAATGCCGCGCTATCTTGAGACAACGATGGGCCCGATGATAAACATCATTAATGAAAAATATGAAAAATCAGGTTATAACAAAGACTTAATTCAAGAAGTTCATCAGATTATGTGTGGCGGCAAAAATCCTGACCAAGTCTGTACACGGCAAACCAAGCAAACAAAGAAAACGGCACGGAAAAAATGATGCCTCTTAAGGCCGTCTGAAAACGAGCGCAGCGAGTTTCGCTAAAACGAGTGCAGCAATTTTCGCTAAAACCATCAAACCCGAAAGTAACCCCATGGAAAAAAAATTCTTAGACATCCTTGTTTGTCCTGTGACCAAAGGCAAACTCGAATACCATCAAGACAAACAGGAATTGTGGAGCCGTCAGGCAAAGTTGGCTTATCCGATTCGTGACGGCATCCCTTATATGCTGGAAAACGAAGCACGAGCGTTGAGCGAAGAGGAACTGAAAGCATGACCGAATTTGTCGTATTGATTCCGGCGCGGTTGGATTCTTCACGTCTGCCGGGCAAGGCTTTGGCCGATATTCACGGTAAACCGATGGTTGTACGCGTTGCCGAACAAGCAGCGAAAAGTGAGGCTGCGCGTGTTGTCGTTGCCACCGACCATCCCGATATTCAGACGGCCTGTCAGGCGCACGGTGTCGAAGTGGTCATGACTTCCAATCAACACGAAAGCGGTACAACGCGCCTTGCCGAAGCGGCCAATACGCTGAAATTACCGCAGCATCTGATTGTCGTGAACGTACAAGGCGACGAGCCTTTAATTAATCCCGAACTCATCAACCGTACGGCTGAAGTTTTGGTTGAAAACAATGTGCAAATGGCGACGGCCGCCCATGAATTGCACGATTTTGACGAGTTTATGAATCCTAACGTTGTCAAAGCCGTCCTCGATAAAAACCGCAACGCCATCTATTTCAGCCGCGCCCCGATTCCTTATCCGCGCGACACCATGCGTACCGAAAAACGAGAATTGCCTTCCGAAACAGCCGTTTTACGCCATATCGGCATTTATGCCTATCGTGCAGGCTTCCTGCAGCGCTATTCCGAAATGGATGTTTCTCCTTTGGAAACCATTGAATCGCTGGAACAATTGCGCGTCTTGTGGCACGGCTATCCGATTGCCGTTGAAATTGCCCGAGAAGCGCCGGCCGCCGGCGTGGATACGCAGGAAGATTTGGACAGGGTAAGGGCTGTGTTCGAGGCCGTCTGAAAGGAAAAACATGAATGATTTACGCCATTTGAGCCGTGACGAACAAAAACTGCTTGCCGATGTCGCTTTGCTGGTTAAAGACGACGATCAAGAGTTCAACTACGAAATGTTGAAAGTAGCCGCGCCAGACGAGGCCAGCGGCGAATTTTGGTTTCGCATGGCAGAAATGCTCAGCACCCTGCCGCCCAACCAGTCCTTAGATTTGCGCATGACCGGCGGACGGTTGGCGGTCGCCGTATCGATTTTATCGGTGTTGTTGCAGGAAAGCCCCGATATTCCCCAGCTTTGGGCGCAAAAAGTGATTGCGCTCAACTATCTGGCACACGGCCATCGGACACGCGCCCTCGGTTTGGCGCAACAACCGGACAAAGCGGCAGAAGCCAACGAGGAAGAATATTTGGCAAAAACCTTGTCCCAAAACCTACTTTCCACGTTGAAAGACGCGTTGGAACGCTTCCCCGAAGACAGCTGGTTTATCGAAATGCGCGATGATGCGTGGCAGCACTTTGGCGCAGAGCAGGCCGTCTGAAGTTTTGAACGATAAACGCAAGGCGTGTAGAATTAAACAAACATCAAATCCATAAACCAAGAAGGACTCATCATGAAAGTATTATTGTTGGGCGCACCCGGCGCAGGCAAAGGCACACAGGCCCAATTCATCACCGCCGCATTCGGCATTCCTCAAATTTCTACCGGCGACATGCTCCGCGCAGCCATCAAAGCAGGCACCCCGCTGGGTTTGGAAGCAAAAAAAATTATTGATGAAGGCGGTTTGGTGCGCGACGACATCATCATCGGCATGGTGAAAGAACGCATCGCCCAAGACGACTGCAAAAATGGTTTCCTGTTTGACGGTTTCCCACGCACATTGGCACAAGCCGAAGCGATGGTTAAAGCAGGCGTGGATTTGGACGCCGTGGTTGAAATCGATGTACCCGACAGCGTGATTGTCGACCGCATGAGCGGCCGCCGCGTGCATTTGGCTTCCGGCCGTACTTACCACGTTACCTACAATCCGCCTAAAGTCGAAGGCAAAGACGACGTAACCGGCGAAGATTTGATTCAACGCGACGACGACAAAGAAGAAACCGTGAAAAAACGCCTTGCCGTTTACCACGAGCAAACCGAAGTTTTGGTTGATTTCTACAGCAAACTGGAAGGCGAACACGCGCCGAAATACATCAAAGTTGACGGCACTCAGCCGGTAGAAGCCGTGAAAGCCGAAGTATTGAAAGGTTTGGGCAAATAAGTTTTGCCAAAGTAAAATCATAAGGCCGTCTGAAAAAATACTTTCAGACGGCCTTTTGTGTGCAAAAGCTGTTAAAATCGAAGCTATAACCGTTTATCCGCAGGCATCTTATGAATCCCTTAATATCCGACTTCCAAACCCAGCAACACCGCACTCCCGTCATCGTCGCCCTTGATTTTGCCAACGAAAAAGACACGCTCGGATTTGTCCGCAATCTTGACCCGACATTGTGTCAAATCAAAATCGGCAAAGAGCTGTTTACCGCAACCGGCCGTAATTTAGCAGAAAGTCTAATTAATCAAGGTTTCAAACTTTTCCTCGATTTGAAATACCACGATATTCCCCACACCGTCGCGCAGGCATGCAAAGTGGCCGCTGATATGGGCGTTTGGATGGTCGATATGCACGCATCGGGCGGCCGCCGCATGATGGAAGCCGCCGTAGAAGCCGTTGCCGGATATCACACCAAGCCGCTTTTGATTGGTGTAACCGTATTGACCAGCATGGAACAAAGCGACTTGGCAGAAATCGGTTTAAACATCGCCCCTGAAGAACAAGTCATCCGCTTGGCGAAACTGGCGCAAAGTTCAGGCTTGGACGGCGTGGTATGTTCCGCCCAAGAAGCCGCACCGTTGCGCCGCGAATTGGGACAAGATTTTGTCTTGGTAACGCCCGGCATTCGTTTGGACGTTGCCGGCAATAACGACGACCAACGCCGCATCATGACACCGGCCGAAGCATTGGCGGCAGGCTCGACTTATCTGGTAATGGGCCGTCCTGTTACCCAAGCCGCCGACCCGGTAGCCGTATTGCGCGAAGTGAACCGCGTGGTAAACCTTGAAGCAAACTGATTTTTAGGTGACCTTACAGGTTGAGGCCGTCTGAAAAAAACACAACGGAGGCAATATGCCCACCAAGTTCCAACAAGAAACCCTCAAATCTCGTTTTGCACAAGCCAAAGTCCTGGTTGTCGGCGACGTGATGCTCGACCGCTATTGGTTTGGCGATGTGTCCCGTATTTCTCCTGAAGCCCCCGTGCCGGTGGCGAAAATTGGACGTATCGACCAACGCGCGGGTGGCGCGGCAAACGTTGCGCGTAATATCGCCTCATTGGGCGGCAAAGCAGGGCTGTTGTCCGTAACCGGCGATGATGAAGCTGCGGATGCACTGGATGCGTTGATGGCGCAAGACGGTGTGTCTTCCTACCTGATGCGCGACAAGCAAATTGCGACTACTGTCAAACTGCGCGTTGTTGCTCGCAACCAGCAGCTTATCCGACTTGATTTTGAAGAACCGCCGCATCGTGAGGTATTGGAACAAATCAAGCAGCAATACCGCGAAGTGTTGCCCGAATATGATGCCATTATTTTTTCAGATTACGGCAAGGGCGGCCTGTCGCATATTTCCGATATGATCGATTGGGTGAAACAGGCCGGTAAACCGGTTTTAATCGACCCCAAAGGCGACGATTACGAAAAATATGCCGGCGCTACGCTGATTACGCCGAATCGTGCAGAATTGAAAGAAGTGGTGGGCAGCTGGAAAAACGAAAACGATTTGACCGAAAAAGCCCAAAACCTGCGCCGTCATCTTGATTTGAATGCGATTTTGCTGACCCGAAGCGAAGAGGGCATGACCCTGTTCAATGAGGGCGAGCCGATTTATCAGCCTACACGGGCTCAAGAAGTCTATGATGTATCCGGTGCGGGCGATACCGTTATTGCCGGAGTGGGCTTGGGTTTGGCGGCAGGCTATACCATGCCCGAAGCGATGCACCTTGCCAATACGGCGGCAGGTGTTGTCGTGGCAAAACTTGGTACGGCGGTGTGCTCGTTTGCCGAATTGGCCAAGGCATTGGAAGAGCAGTAATTTCTTTTTCAGACGACCTTATGTCAATATTAAAAAAATATAGAGTATTTAAAAAATCAAATTAATTTAGGATGGTTTTAATGAAGATTAATAGGGAACTTCAAGAAAAAATACTTAAACATATAACTGAAAAATTTCCAGAACGCCCAGAGGAGGAGTTTTATTCTAGTTTATTACAACAGTATGGTGAGAAAGAAGTTATTGGAACAATATTATATTTAAAAATGCATGAAATGCTTTTATACAATGAATCTGCTTATTTGGATTATTTAGAGAGTGAAATACCAAATATAGTCTGGTCGCTGATAACACCAACGGAAAAAGCTTTTGATTTTCTAGAGGATGATGGTGGATTGTCAGCTATTTTGGGTGTTGTTACTGTTAAGTTACATCAGGATACAATTTATAAGATATTTGAACAAAAAATAGGAGAATCAGATATTAAGAAGGAGGATAAGAACTTTTTCCTTAGAGAATTAAGCAAGATGAAAGATGTAGCTTTAAGTAAATTGATTGAGAAGGGGATAGATTCCATTCCAGCTTCCACTCTGATCGCCCTATTGAAGACAGTTGTGGGAAATTAAATTATTCTTCAAAAGATTTGAATTTTTTAATTACTCTACAAAAAACAAAGGAAATCCAATATGACCATCATCGTAACAGGCGCGGCCGGCTTTATCGGCAGCAACATCGTTAAAGCACTTAACCAGCGCGGTATTACCGACATTGTTGCCGTCGACAATCTGAGCAAAGGCGAAAAATTTAAAAACCTTGCCGAGTGTGAAATTGCCCATTATCTCGATAAACACGAATTCATCCGCCAAGTGCGCGGCCATCTTCTGCCTTACGATAATATCGAAGCGGTTTTCCATCAAGGCGCATGTTCCGACACCATGAACCACGACGGCCTTTATATGATGGACAACAACTATCAGTACACGCTCGACCTTTTGGACTGGTGTCAGGACGAACGTATTCCGTTCCTCTACGCCTCCAGCGCCGCCGTGTACGGCAAAGGCGAAATCTTCCGCGAAGAGCGCGAACTGGAAAAACCACTCAATGTGTACGGCTACTCTAAATTCTTGTTTGACCAAGTATTGCGCCGCCGCATGAAAGAAGGCCTGACCGCCCAAGTCGTCGGCTTCCGCTACTTCAACGTATATGGACAGCAGGAGCAACACAAAGGCCGTATGGCATCCGTCGCCTTCCATCATTTCCACCAATACCGCGAACACGGCTATGTTAACCTGTTTGGCGCCAATGACGGCTACGGCAACGGCGAACAAACCCGCGATTTTGTCAGCGTAGAAGACGTCGCCAAAGTTAACCTTTACTTCTTTGATCATCCCGAGCTTTCAGGCATTTTTAACCTCGGTACAGGCCGCAGCCAACAGTTTAACGAACTTGCCGCCGCCACCGTCAACGCCTACCGTGCAGCCGAAGGCAAGCCTGAAATGAGTTTGAAAGAGTTGGTTGAAGAAGAACTTATTCGCTATATTCCATTCCCAGATGCACTTAAAGGCAAATATCAAAGCTTTACTCAAGCCGATATTACCAAGCTGCGCGAAGCCGGGTATAAAGAAGAATTCTTGGATGTAAAACAAGGCGTCAGCCGTTACGTGAAATGGATGCTGGAGAACTTGGTTTAAGTCTTTCTGGTTTGAATGATGAGGCCGTCTGAAAAAGATTTTCAGACGGCCTCATCACTTTGGGAAATTTTAAAATAAGAAATTTACTTTTCTTCGATGGAAATTGGAATAGTATTTTCAAAACTCATGTTTTATAAAAGATTTAGCTTATCAGGGGATATCTGATGGGGTGTTGGTTGATTACTTTTCTAAAAGCGGTTGGGATAATTAGATGTAAATAGGTATAAATAGGCTAAGGTTATGGCCTGTAAAAATAACTGAAAGTTCTTGTTTTGTAGATTGTAATAGACAAAAAAATAACCGCCTAAAAGCGGTAAATGGTGCCCGGAGCCGGAATCGAACCGGCACGGCCGGTTTAGGGCCGACGGATTTTAAGTCCGTTGTGTCTACCTATTTCACCACCCGGGCGTAGACAGTAAATTGAGAAATTGGAGGCGGGGGCGCGGATTTGAACCGGCCTGTATAAGGGTTGCACCCCTTATAGCATAAACACTCTGCCACCCCGCCATGAAAGGGATGGAGGCGAGAGTCGGAATCGAACCGGCGTAGACGGATTTGCAATCCGCTGCATAACCACTTTGCTATCTCGCCAAAACTACGTTTGAGTGTTGTAGTATGAAACTGGAGCGGGAAACGAGTCTCGAACTC
>NZ_KV832195.1:136700-218260 GCF_001837375.1 Neisseria sp. HMSC066H01 | reverse complement strand
GCTCTACCAACTGAGCTATTCCCGCATATTGAAAAAGAACAATCAACAAGTCATCAGAATGGAGCGGGAAACGAGTCTCGAACTCGCGACCTCAACCTTGGCAAGGTTGCGCTCTACCAACTGAGCTATTCCCGCATTTGAGTGCATCTGAAATTAAACTGGAGCGGGAAACGAGTCTCGAACTCGCGACCTCAACCTTGGCAAGGTTGCGCTCTACCAACTGAGCTATTCCCGCTCTGATATTTGTTGCTTCGTATATCGAAGAAGACGCAATTATTATGGATTTAATCGCGTGCGTCAAGTGTTTTGTTTTTATTTTTTTAAAAAATTTATTTGAATTCTTTCCATGCCATTTTCAGGTAGTAGCACATTGACCAGATGGTCAATACAGATGCTATAAACATCAATATGTTACCAATTAGATAGAAAGGATCATTATATTTGTCTGTGCCGATAAGCAAAAGGAAGATGGCGATCATTTGGGCAGTGGTTTTGAATTTACCGATGGTTGCCACGGCAACGCTGCCGCGTTTGCCCATTTGCGCCATCCATTCACGCAAGGCAGAAATGGTAATTTCCCGGCCGATAATAATCATGGCGAAGATGGCGTATGTCCTGCCAAGGCTGACGAGCAGGAGCAGGGCAACTGCGACCATGAGTTTGTCGGCAACGGGGTCGAGGAATGCGCCAAAGTCGGAAGTTTGTTTCCAGCGGCGTGCCAAAAAGCCGTCGAACCAGTCTGTAATAGCGGCAAGTGCAAAGATAATAGCGGCTGTCCAGTTGACGGTTTGTGGTTGAATCCATGTGTTCGGTAAATAGAATAGGATGGTGAACACGGGGATTAATAGGACGCGCATCCAGGTAAGTAAAATAGGTATGTTCCAAGGCATGGTTTGGGATCTTTTGGATGATGTGTCGGGTTGTTCATTATAGCTTATTTGTTCACTCTGCTTTTTGAAGTGTTGTTTTTTTGCCGACAAGTATCTCGGGCATAGATTTTTGTCGTGTGGGTTGTGAAGAAAATCTGCTAAGGCCGTCTGAAAAATAGGCTGTTGCGGGGTGTAAATGTTTTTGGGTAGAAAAGTAGCTGCGAAATAGTGGGCAATAAGGTCTGCCTGCTGTTCGATATTTAATTGGTTAATGTGGGGTAAAGGGATGGGGTAGGCGTAAGCTTTGTGTTTTCTGTATCCGCCTTTGAGCATGATGAATAGGCCGGAAAGCCAAACTTTGTGACCGCGCTGATGTTGCCAGACATGTGTCAGCTCATGAATCAGCCAAATTTTGTAGGCTATGCTGGCTTGAGTGAAATCTTCGGGACAGTGTTTGCGCGGAAAGTATATGTTTCCATTGGGTGCAATGGCGGTATTGGCGTTGGGTATAAGTGGAATGCCGCGATATATTTTGATGCGGTGGAAGTCTATGCTGTCCGAAAAAACTTTTTTTGCCATACGGACTTCGTTTTCGGTAAGTCTACGCCAATCGGAAAAAATCATATTTGGAAGGGAATATAAGAGGGTATGAAGATTTCAGGCCGTCTGAAAGGTTTCAGACGGCCTGGGTCGGGATTTATTGTTCTGTTGAAGCGGCTTGTTTGCCGTTGTCGAACAATTTGTCCATGGGTGTCAGGTTGACTGCATTGCCTTGGCTGACTATCCATTTGTTTTCAACACGCCATACGCCTGAAGCATCTTCAACGCGCAAGTACCAATGATTGGTTGGGCGTAAAGGCTTAAAGACGGCTTCGTATTCCATGCGGCCGTTTTGCGGCTCGGCTGTTACGGCGCGCAGCTTGACGGTTTGGTCATCGGCTTTGCGTGTCGGGTGCATCAACAATAGGTTTAATGGCTGTTTGGTATCGAATTGTCCGCTGACGAATACTTTGGCGGCGTTCATATCCGGACTGATTAAAACCTGCACCTGAATTTGCCGTTTAACGGCTTCTTCATCGCGGTGAAGTTGGATTTCGATGTGTTTGCCGTCTTTGTAGTAATCGTCAGACACCAAGTCTGTCGTATGTTCTTTTGCGACGAAGAACATGGAAACGCTGGCGATAACGACGAAGATGGGGCCGGCCATCAGCACCCAGGGCCAAATATGTTTGTACCAAGGTTTGATTTGGGGTTGTGGGGACACCGTTTATTCTCCGATAAAGGTTGCTTTTTCTTCTAAAGTAGTCGGTTTGGAGTCGGCAGAGCCGGTCTCGCGATAGGTAAAGGTAAATTCGATCGGATGGCTGCCTTTGTCGGCGTATTCGGGAATGGTGGATACCTGTACCGGGATGGTAACGGTTTCCCGCGGCGCAATTTTAATACCGTTTTCAGGCAGGCCGGTCAGCGCGATTTCATCAAAGCCTTTGACGGTTGCGGTCATCAGTTGTTCGTTTTCACTATTGTTGATAATGCGCAGGTTATAGGCATTTTCCAACCAGCCTTGGCTGTTTTCGCGAACCATGACGCCACGGTCTTTCAGGATATCGACTTCGACCATTTTTCGGGTGGAAATGCCGACCAGGAAGGCGATGATGACCACCAGGAGTACTGCGCCATAACCGGCTACGCGCGGACGTTTCAAGCGTTTTTTGATGTCGCTTTCAGGGTATTCGTGTTCCAACGCGCCTTCGGTCGTATAACGGATCAAGCCGCGCTCATAGCCCATTTTGTCCATGATTTCGTCACAGGCATCGATACACGCCGCGCAACCGATACATTGGTATTGCAAACCGTCGCGGATGTCGATACCGACGGGACAGACTTGCACGCACATGGTGCAGTTGATGCAGTCGCCCAAGCCGCTGTCTTCTTTGTTGGCGGTTTTCTTGCGTGCGCCGCGCGGTTCGCCGCGTTCGGCATCGTAAGAAATAATCAGCGTGTCTTTATCAAACATTGCACTTTGGAAACGTGCATACGGACACATATGCAGACACACTTTTTCGCGCATGATGTGGGCGAAGAAGAAGGTCATGAATCCGTAAAACGCTGCGGCAAACATCGCGCCGCCGCCTGCTGCTCCGGCAAACAAATCAGGAACAAACTGGCGGATCGGGACAAACCAGCCTGCAAAAGTAATGCCTGTCCATGCGCAGACAAGGAAAATCAGCAGGTATTTAGTGGCTTTGATGCGAATTTTAGTAAAGTTCCAAGGCGATTTTTCCAGTTTCAAGCGTTTGTTTCTATCGCCTTCGACCAAGTTGTCAATCCACAGCATAATTTCGGTGTAAACCGTTTGCGGGCATGAATAGCCGCACCACAAACGACCGGCAATGGTTGTCCACCAAAACAATCCGAATGCGCAAATCATCAGCAGCAAGGCAAGGTAAATCAAATCGCCCATGCCCAGCGACAGTCCGAAAATGAAGAAATGACGGTCAGGGATATTGAATAAAACCGCCTGACGGCCGCTCCAGTTGAACCATGGAATAACGTAAAATACAAACTGGGTCGCCAATACGGCGGCGATACGCAGTTTGGCAAAGCGTCCTTCCGCCTTTTTAGGATGGATGCGTTCGCCTTCGGGATGGATTTGAATCACGCTGGATTTGGGTTTGGAAGGTTTGGGCGGAGTAGCTTTTGCTGTTTTTTCTGTTGAGGGTGTGGTGTTTTCAGCTTGGTTTTCTGGTGACATTTCAGTGTTCCTTGATGAAGTGCACACAAGCCTGTTGTCATGGTAGTAGTTTGATGTGAATATTTTCAGACGGCCTTTTCGCGTGCATACAAATCATAACATTTGACTCTATTCAAAGCAAAAGAAGGACTTTGTCTTAACAATGGATTCCCTGCGGCCGTTTGATGTAGGGCCGTCTGAAAAGGGCGGTATTCAAAGGTTTACGGTTCAGCCTGTGTACAAACTTATAGTGATTTGCTATTTACACGATAAAAATATATAAAGCACTGTTTCAAAACGAAATAACAGTTAATATCATCTGTCCCGTCCGTTTCGGGCAACCGAGTGGAAACAGGCCGTCTGACAAAGCGAATATCAAAAGCTATCCTTGAAAGCACGGCTGATTCAGGCGATAATCGGCACACCTTTTTTCATATTTCCAATCTTGTCCAAGGAAGGTCAAACCATGTCTCAACTGGCAAACGCAATCCGTTTCCTCTCAGTCGATGCCGTACAGAAAGCAAACTCCGGCCACCCCGGCGCACCTATGGGTATGGCGGAAATGGCGGAAGTATTGTGGACGAAGTTCCTCAACCATAACCCCGCCAACCCTAAATTCTACAACCGCGACCGCTTCATCCTTTCCAACGGTCATGCGTCCATGCTGCTGTACAGCCTGTTGCACCTGACCGGCTACAACGTATCCATTGAAGACTTGAAAAACTTCCGCCAATTGCATAGCAAAACCCCCGGCCACCCCGAATATGGTTACACCGACGGCGTGGAAACCACGACCGGCCCGTTGGGACAAGGTATTGCCAACGCAGTGGGCATGGCTTTGGCCGAAAAAATCTTGGCTGCCGAATTCAATAAAGACGGCTTGAACATCGTTGACCACCACACCTACGTCTTCATGGGCGACGGCTGCATGATGGAAGGCGTGTCGCACGAAGCCTGTTCGCTCGCCGGCACTTTGGGCTTGGGCAAGCTGATTGTTTTATATGATGACAACAATATTTCCATTGACGGTAAAGTGGACGGCTGGTTTACCGAAAACATCCCGCAACGTTTTGAAAGCTACGGCTGGCATGTGATTCCAAATGTAAACGGTCATGATACCGATGCCATTCAGACGGCCATTGAAGCGGCCAAAGCCGAAACCGGCAAACCGTCCCTCATCTGCTGCAAAACCTTAATCGGCAAAGGCAGCGCCAACAAAGAGGGCAGCCACAAAACCCACGGCGCACCTTTAGGCACGGACGAAATCGAAGCCACGCGCAAACATTTGGGTTGGGCATATCCTGCGTTTGAAATTCCGCAAGAAATCTATGCCGCATGGAATGCAAAAGAAAAAGGCGCAAAACTTGAGGCCAAATGGAACGAGCTCTTCGCTCAATATCAAGCCAAATACCCTGCCGAAGCCGCAGAATTTGTGCGCCGCATGGATAAAAAACTGCCGGATAACTTCGATGCATACGTTCAAGCCGCATTGAAAGAAGTGTGTGCCAAAGCCGAAACCATCGCCACCCGCAAAGCCAGCCAAAATAGCATCGAAATTCTGGCCAAAGAGCTGCCCGAATTGGTGGGCGGTTCTGCCGACTTGACCCCATCCAACCTGACTGACTGGTCAAACAGCGTGTCTGTTACCCGTGAACACGGCGGCAACTATATTCACTACGGCGTACGCGAGTTCGGCATGGGCGCCATCATGAACGGCCTTGCCTTGCACGGCGGTGTGAAACCCTTTGGCGCAACTTTCCTGATGTTCAGCGAATACGAACGCAACGCCCTGCGCATGGCGGCATTGATGAAAATCAACCCAGTATTTGTGTTTACCCACGACTCCATTGGTTTGGGTGAAGACGGTCCGACCCACCAACCTATCGAGCAAACCGCCACCCTACGCCTGATTCCAAATATGGACGTATGGCGTCCGTGCGATACCGTCGAATCCTTGGTGGCGTGGTCTGAAGCCGTTAAAGCGGCCGATCATCCGTCCAGCTTGATTTTCAGTCGTCAAAACCTGAAATTCCAAGCGCGTGATGAGCAACAACTGAACGACATCAAACGCGGCGGCTACGTCATCAGCGAAGCCCAAGGCAACGCCCAAGCCGTCATCATTGCCACTGGTTCTGAAGTTGAATTGGCTCTTGAAGCGCAAAAAGTATTGGCGGAACAAGGTATTGCCGTGCGCGTTGTTTCCATGCCGTCCACTAACGTATTCGACCGCCAAGACGCCGCCTATAAAGCCGCCGTTCTGCCCGAAGGCTTGCCGCGCGTAGCCGTAGAAGCCGGACACGCTGAAGGTTGGTATAAATACGTCGGTTTGAACGGCGCAGTAGTCGGTATCAACCGCTTCGGCGAGTCTGCACCTGCTGATTTGCTGTTTAAAGAATTCGGCTTTACCGTAGATAATGTGGTTGCTACTGTTAAATCCGTTTTGTAAATCAGATTTTTGATTGAGATAAAAAGGCCGTCTGAAATTTCAGACGGCCTTTTATTTTTCAGTCAGTTAAACAGCTTCTGCTTCAGGTTTGACCTTGTTTTTCTTAAACTTCAACACGGCTACTTCTTTTGCCGTATCCCAGTCTATACGCACGAAGCCGCCGTCGGCGAGTTTGCCGAACAGGAGTTCGTCGGCGAGCGGTTTGCGGATTTTTTCCTGAATCAGGCGGTGCATCGGGCGCGCGCCCATTTGTGGGTCGAAACCTTTTTCCGCCAGATATTTGCGCAATGCTGGTGTGAACTCGGCTTCGACTTTTTTGTCGAGGAGCTGGTGTTCGAGCTGGAGCAGGAATTTGTCCACGACTTTGGCAATGACGGGTTCGGACAGGGGTGCAAACGGGATAATCGCATCCAAACGGTTGCGGAACTCGGGCGTGAAGAGTTTGTTGATTGCCTGCATTTCGTCGCCGCGTTCGCGCTTGGCGGTAAAGCCGAGGCTGGGTCGGCTGAGGCTTTCTGCGCCTGCATTGGTGGTCATAATCAGGATGACGTTGCGGAAATCGGCACTCTTGCCGTTGTTGTCGGTCAGTTTGCCTGCGTCCATGACTTGCAGGAGGACGTTGAAAATGTCGGGGTGGGCTTTTTCGATTTCGTCCAAGAGCAACACGCAGTGCGGCTGTTTGTTGACGGCTTCGGTTAAAAGACCGCCTTGTTCAAAGCCGACGTAGCCCGGCGGCGCGCCGATGAGACGCGATACGGCGTGGCGTTCCATGTATTCGGACATATCGAAGCGTTGCAGCGGTACGCCCATTGAGTAGGCAAGCTGTTTGGCGACTTCGGTTTTGCCGACGCCGGTCGGGCCGGAGAAGAGGAAGCTGCCTATCGGTTTGTCGGGCAGGGCAAGGCCGGAGCGCGACATTTTGACGGCGGCAACCAGCGCGTCGATGGCGTTTTCCTGACCGTAAACCATGTTTTTCAAATCGCGGCCGAGGAATTGCAGCACTTGTTTGTCGTCGTGGGACACGGTTTTTTCGGGAATTCGTGCGACTTTGGCGATGACGGTTTCGATTTGCGCTTTGCCGATGACTTTTTTCTGTTTGGATTTGGGCAAAATCCGTTGCGCCGCGCCTGCTTCGTCCATCACGTCGATGGCTTTGTCGGGCAGGAAACGTTCGTTGATGTAACGCGCGGAAAGTTCGGCGGCGGCTTCGAGTGCGCCTTGTGTGTAGCGCACTTGGTGGAAATCTTCAAACATCGGTTTCAAGCCGCGCAGGATTTGCACGGTTTCGGCGACGGTGGGTTCGACCACGTCGATTTTTTGGAAGCGGCGGCTTAAGGCATGGTCTTTGTCGAAAATGGTGCGGTATTCGTCGTAAGTGGTTGCGCCGATACAGCGCAGCGAGCCTTTCGCCAGCGCGGGTTTGAGCAGGTTGGATGCGTCCATCGTGCCGCCGCTGGTACTGCCCGCGCCGATGATGGTGTGGATTTCGTCGATAAACAAAATGGCGTGCGGGATTTTTTCGAGCTGTTTCAAGACGGATTTGACCCGCGCTTCAAAGTCGCCGCGGTATTTCGTGCCCGCCAAAAGTGAACCCATATCCAGTGCGTACACTTCGGCTTCTTTCAGCGCGTCGGGAATGTCGCCGTTGACGATTTGATGTGCCAAACCTTCCGCCAGCGCAGTTTTGCCCACGCCTGCTTCGCCGACTAAAAGCGGATTGTTTTTGCGGCGGCGGCACAGGATTTGCACCAACCGTTCCATTTCGTGTTTGCGACCAATCAAAGGGTCGATACGGCCGGCTTTGACTTCGGCGTTGAGGTTGACGGTGTAGTCGGAAAGTGAGCCGGTTTTTTGTTCTGCTTCTTCGCCCTCACGTCCCAGGCCGTCTGAATCATTGCCGTCTTCGTCATCGGGTGAGCCATGGGCAATGCAACGCAAGACTTCAAAGCGCGTAATGGATTGCAATTTGAGGAAATAAACGGCATGGCTTTCGGATTCGCTCATCATGGCAACCAAAATATCCAAAGGCTCTACTGCGGCTTTACCAGCAGACTGGGTATGCACCATCGCCCGTTGGATGACGCGTTGGAAGCCCAATGTCGGTTGGGTTTCGACCGTATCCAGAAGATGATCGGGAATTTGCGGCGTATTTTCGGCAACACTGGCGGCCAGCTGCTCGGACAGGACTTTCAAATCCGCACCACACAGTTTCAAGACGTTCGGCACAGCTGCATCTTCTTCTATCAGCACCAAAAGCAGGTGTTCCAAGCTGATAAACTCATAACGCGCATTGCGTGCTTCACGGTAGAGCAGTTGCAGGATGTGTTCCAATTCGGGTGAAAGCATGGTTTAAACCTCTTCGACTATACATTTGAGCGGATGCCCTTCAGCTTTGGCGCGTTCCATGACCTGATGCTGCTTGGTTTGCGCAATATCGCGCGTGTAGGTGCCGCACAGGCCTTTGCCTTCGTGGTGCACCAGCAGCATGACGGCCACGGCCTGTTCCTGTGCAAGCATAAAGACTTCGGTCAGGATTTCGACGACAAATTCCATGGTGGTGTAATCGTCGTTCAATAAAAATACGCCGTAACGTTTCGGCGGCTGCGTGTTGATATCGCTGAGCAGGGTATCGGATTGGTGGTCGGTATTCGGATGGTTCATGATCTTAGATTTCAGTTTTCAGACGGCCTGTTTTAGAGTGCAAACCGTTTTCTGTTGTATTTCGGCCAATTTTTTCTATTTTCCCACTTTTTTGAAAACATAGCTTGACGTTTTGTCTTAACAAATGTAAAAAGACGGTTAAGCAGAAGTTGGCACTCGACCGCGTAATAAAAACGAGGGAGAAACGCTGAACGTTTTAGTTTGCTGTATGCCTTGTTTTGCTGATTTTGTTAATTTTTAAGTATAGGAAGTTTCTAATGGCAACCGGTATCGTAAAATGGTTTAACGACGCTAAAGGTTTTGGTTTCATCACTCCTGACGAAGGCGGCGAAGATTTGTTCGCTCATTTCTCAGCGATCAACATGGAAGGTTTCAAAACCCTGAAAGAAGGCCAACGCGTGTCTTTCGACGTAACCACCGGCCCTAAAGGCAAACAAGCTGCTAACATTCAAGCTGCTTAATCAAATGCGCGGCGTAAGCCGTAAAATCATGGCGGGGTTTCCCGCCATTTTTTATGGGCGTTCGGGTTAAAAATTATGAATCCAAATTCATCTTATCAAAATGCTTTAAACCAGTTGGACGAGCTTATCCGTCATTTTCGCAGCGAAGGCGAGGTCAGCTGTGCCGTTGCCGAGCGTGAAGACCAAATTTTGATCCGCCTTGCCGATTTGAAACTGGATTTACGCCCTGAAGATGAAAAAGCCATTGCCGATATAGACCGCTTTTACCGCCGCCATGTTTTAAGCGAATAAACGTTTCAAAACCGTTTGCCGTTTTATTTTTTAAGCATGCCTGATAAAATAGGCCGTCTGAAAAGTTTGTAAAGAATCAGCACAATGAGTATTGCCAATAATAAAAAAGCCTTTCACGATTTCTTTATCGAAGACCAAATCGAAGCCGGTATAGTATTGGAAGGATGGGAAGTCAAAGCCATCCGCGCTGCACGCGTGCAATTAAAAGAAAGCTATATCTACTGGAAAAAAGACGCATTTTATTTGGTGGGCTGCCACATTACCGCATTGCCCACTGCCTCGACACATGTCAAACCAGATCCTGTCCGTCCGCGTAAGTTATTGTTGAAACAATCGGAAATCAATAAGTTAATCGGCAAAACCGAACGCGCCGGTTATACGATTGTGCCCTTAAACCTGCATTACACCCGCGGTAGAATCAAAGTGGAAATCGGTTTGGCCAAGGGTAAGAAACAGCATGACAAACGCCAAAGCCTGAAAGAAGCGGATTGGAAGCGTGAGAAACAACGTTTGATGAAAAACGTACGTTGATTTTTTCAGACGGCCTTTTGATAAAGGCCGTCTGAATATTTATTGTTTGAAAATTTTAAAAAGGAAAACAGATGAAAACCATGATTTTAACGGCGGCTTCAGCCGTATTGTTGCTGGGCGCGTGTTCTACGACCGAACAAAGAGTATTGAAACCTGAAGAGCTGACCAGCATCAAACATGTCTGCATCATTCAAAACGCAAAAGTAAGACCGCATGATTTGGATCGTGCTTTGTCCAAAGCTTTGGCAAAACGCGGCATTGGCAGCACGATTGTAACCGCAGACAACCGCGGCAAACTGTATGATTCTTCTTGCCCGTATAACTTGCGTTACAAAACCAAAGGCAATAACGAAATCTTGCGTAAAGGCGTATTTGTGTTGCGAAGCACCAAGTATGCGGTTTCTACGGTCAGCTATTCTTTGAACGATGAAAACCACTTCCGAACCAATCCTGATTTGGTGAAACAGGCTGAAGGCGTTGTCGCCAAATTGTTGGAAAAAAACAGCAAATAAAAGCCAGGATAAAAAAACCGGCTTGCCGTGATATGGAGAATATCGGGCAAGCCGGTTTTATTTTCAGACGGCCTTAAATGGATTTGATTTTTTCCCAGAGGGTTTTGACCGTACCTTGATAGTAGGTTTCAGAAGTGCAATAGACTGTTTCTAAAGCACATTGTCCTTGTGAGCCGTATTTTTTGATACACTGGTTCAAGGCAATTTGATGCACGGTTTTGAAACGTGGGGAGGTAATGGCCACTACGTTTTGAGCGGTCAATTTGCCCATGGCTTTAGGGTAGGCAACCGCGATACAGGTATTATGTAGAGGGACAACTGTTTTGCAGCCTGTTGCTTGGCCTGCGCCGATACCGGCTAAGGCATCTTGGCCTTTGCAGAATGTTTCGAGTTCTGCCGTCGCATCCAGTTGGGTGGCATTTTCTTTGGTGGTTTTGATTTGCAGCGCTTCATTGCTGTCGGCTGGGTTTTGCCACATGGCCAGGTAGCCGTAAGTATCGGCAGCCAGGGCGGCAGGAGTCAGTGCGCAAAGGATAAGTGTCGTTAGTGTTTTTTTCATGTTTGCTCCCTGTTTGTTGGGTATTTGTTGTCATTATAAAGCAAAAGTACTTATTTGATATAAATTTGCCATTAAAATGAAATTCAGTGTGGCAAACAGATAATAGGCCGTCTGAAATTTCAGACGGCCTGTTGATGATGTTTCAAAGAATAGAATGTAGCTTAGAGGTTTATACGCTGTGGCGGTCGAGCCAACGTTCGGCATCAAGTGCGGCCTGACAGCCGGAAGCCGCACTGGTGATGGCTTGACGGTAGGTGTGGTCTTTGACGTCGCCTGCCGCCCATACGCCTTCGATATTGGTGGCGCCGACATTGTCACCGGTACCACCTTTGGTTTTCAGATAGCCGGTTTCATCCATATCGAGTTGGCCTTTGAAGATATCGGTGTTGGGTTTGTGGCCGATGGCGATAAAAACGCCTTTTACAGCGATTTCTTCAGTGCTGCCGTCATTGTGTTTCAGGCGTGCACCGGTAACGCCGCTTTCGTCGCCCAAGATTTCATCAACCGAGCTGTTGAGCTTGAGGATGATTTTACCTTCTTCAACGCGTTGCATCAGTTTGTCCACCATGATTTTTTCGGCGCGGAAGCTGTCGCGGCGGTGAATCAGGGTAACGGTGTTGGCGATATTGGCAAGGTAGAGGGCTTCTTCTACAGCGGTATTGCCACCGCCTACTACTGCAACATCTTGTTTTTTGTAGAAGAAACCATCGCAAGTTGCGCAGGCGGAAACGCCTTTGCCTGCAAAGGTTTCTTCGCTTGGCAAACCTAAATATTTGGCGGATGCACCGGTGGCAACGATGAGCGCATCGCAGGTGTATTCGCCCATATCGCCTTTGAGGGTAAACGGACGGTTTTGCAAATCAACGGTGTGGATTTGGTCAAAAATCATTTCAGTACCGAAGCGTTCGGCATGAGCTTGGAAACGGGCCATCAGTTCCGGACCTTGTACGCCTTCGGCATCGGCAGGCCAGTTATCCACTTCGGTGGTGGTCATCAATTGTCCGCCTTGTTCAACGCCGGTAATGATCACAGGATTGAGGTTGGCACGGGCGGCATAGACGGCGGCAGTATAGCCGGCAGGACCGGAGCCGAGGATGATGAGTTTGTGATGGTTGCTCATGATGGTTTCCTTGCTGATAAATGATTGAATTTTGTCGTATCTAAGCTTTCAGACGGCCTGAATTTTACTTGAATCTGCCGCCGTCTGAAAGATGTTTGTAGCTTGTGTTTAGTGGCTGTCTTTCCATTGATAGTATTTTGAGCCGAGGAAAGAGCCGAGTTTGCGCAGGAAAGGCTGGGTGATGATGTTGCTGTGGCGCAGTTGCTCGAAAGGTTTCAGACGGCCGTCATCGCCCATGATGGCTTCGGCAATCGCCAAACCGGCAATGCCGGTAATCGCCATGCCGTGTCCGGAGTAGCCTTGTGCAAAGAAAACGGTAGGGGCGAGGCGGCCGAAATGTGGGGCGAGGTTGCGCGTGATGTCGCATTCGCCGCCCCAGGAATGCTCGATTCTGACATCGGCAAGTTGCGGGAAAACTTTCAGCATGTCTTGGCGGACGAGTTCGGTCATGCGGTCTGGATCGTCGATAAATTCGTTGTCTTTGCCGCCGAAGAGTAGGCGGCCGTCAGCGCTGAGGCGGTAGTAGTCGAGGACGTGGCGGTTGTCGCAGATGGCCATATTATTGCGGATCAGGTCTTTGGCACGATCGCCCAGAGGCTCGGTGGCGATGATAAAGGTGCTAACCGCAATGGCTTTTTGTTCCAATACTTTGAATTTCGGGTGTAAACCGGCATAAGTATTGACGGCATAAACGAGGTTTTTGCACTCAACACTGCCATTAGGTGTATGAACCAGCCAGCCGTTATCGCATGGCTCGATACGCGTCATCGGGGATTGCTCAAAAAGTTGTGCGCCTGCATCGGCTGCCGCTTTGGCAATGCCTAGGGTGTAATTGAGCGGGTGCAAGTGGCCGGATAAAGGATCAAATTGCGCGCCTTGATACCTATCGCTGGCAAGTTGTTGCTTCAGCGTGGCTTTATCCCAAAGCTGGTAATGGCTTGCGCCATAATGTTTTTGGGCGTGTTCGTGCCATTGTTGCAATTCTTCCCAATGCTGAGGACGGACGGCGACGGTCGCATAGCCACGTTGCCAATTGCATTGGATATTGTGTTTTTGAATGCGCGAGTCAACCAGTTCAACGGCTTGCAGGGATTGCTGCCAGAACCATTGGGCCTGTTCTAAGCCGACTTGTTTCTCGATTTCTTCCATGCCGCAGGCAAAATCGCTGATGACTTGTCCGCCGCTGCGGCCTGATGCGCCGAAACCGATACGTGCGGCTTCGAGTACGATGACTTCATGGCCGTTTTCGGCAAGCGGTAGGGCGGTGCATAAGCCGGACAGGCCGCCGCCGATAACGCAGGTTTCAGTTTTCAGACGGCCTTCAAGTGTCGGATAAGTCGGATGGGGATTGGCCGTGCTGACATAGTAGGAAGGAAGGTATTCTTTGAAGCTGGGATTAATCATGATTTGAGCTTTAGGTTGGTTTTAACTTCATTGAAATTGGTTTTCAGACTGCCTTAAATATGGGTTTGGGTTTAGGCCGTCTGAAAGGATAAGATGCAGTTAATAAAACAGGCTGTTCCGACACTTTATCGGACAGCCTGTCTGCATATTAGGCGGCTTTCTCGGCTGCCAATTTTTCTTGGCGGTAGGCTTCGGCAGCCTCGCGTTCCCGTTTGGTTGCCTGACGCATCATCCAGTAGTTAACGACAATAACCAGCGTACCGATGATACCGATCAGGATGGTTGCCAAAACGTTCATCTGAGGGTCAAGGCCGAGTTTGATTTTGGAGAAAATTACTTGCGGCAATGTCGATGAACCCGGGCCTGACAGGAAGGAGGTAATCACCAAGTCGTCCAAAGATAGGGTAATGCCCAAGAGGAAGCCGGAAGCAATCGCAGGGGCAATCAGCGGCAGGGTAATCACGAAGAAAATCTTCAGCGGACGGGCGCCCAAGTCCATAGCGGCTTCTTCCAAGGATTGATCCAATTCCACCAGGCGCGAGCGGATAACGACGGTAATGTACGCCATGCAAAGCGTAGTGTGGCCGAGGAAGATGGTGAAGAAGCCGCGATCGAAGTAGAGCGATTGCAGCAATTCACTGCCTTGCAGGAACATTTGCACCTGAATAATCAACAGCAGCATGGACAAACCGGTAATCACGTCAGGCATCACCATAGGCGCGGAAATCATACCGGCAAACAGGGTGCTGCCGCGGAAGCGCTTAATGCGCGCCATGGCGTAACCAGCTAATGTGCCGAGTGCCACGGCGGCAAGTGAGGAAACGATGGCGATACGCAATGACAGCCAGGCCGCTTCCAAGATGGTGTCGTTTTCCATCAATGCGCCGTACCATTTAGTTGAGAAACCGCCCCAAACGGTAACCAGCTTGGATTCATTGAAAGAATAGATGACCAAAACCACCAGCGGAATATAGAGGAATGCCAGCGAGAGCAGGAGCATCAGTTTCAAGAACCAGGATAATTTGGTTTTCTGCATTATTTGCCTCCTTCTTCCAATTCGCGGTTTTCATAGTGTTGGAACAGGGCAATCGGTACAACCAACAGGGCAACCATGACGACGGCGACGGCAGAAGCCAGCGGCCAGTTGTTTTGGTCGAAGAATGCCTGCCACAATACTTTACCGATCATCAGGTTTTCAGAACCGCCCACCAATTCAGGAATCACAAATTCACCGACGGCCGGCACAAAGACCAGCATAGAGCCTGCGATGATGCCTGTTTTGGATAAAGGCAGGGTAATGGTAAAGAACGATTTGATCGGACCTGCACCCAAGTCGGAAGCGGCTTCGAGCAGACGGTTGTCCAGTTTTACCAATTGTGTGTACAGCGGCAAAATCATAAACGGCAAATAGGCGTAAACCATCACCAAATTCAGCGAAAACGCATTGTAGAACAAGTCTAAAGGCTCGCTGATGATTCCGTATTTAATTAAGAAATTGTTGATGATGCCGTTGTGTCCCAATAAGCCCATCCATGCGTAAACACGCAACAGGAAAGAGGTCCAGAAAGGCAGCATGATTGCCAACAGCAGGCCGTTGCGCGCAGCCGGATTGGCGCGTGAAATAGCATAAGCGGTCGGATAACCGATCAACAGGCAGATGATGGTCGTCGTCAGCGCAGTCTTAATCGAAGACCAGTAGGTCATCAAATAGATATTGCTGTTTTCACTGTCGCCAAACGGATTGAGCGTATTCCAAAAGTTTTGGAAAATGTCGGCGTAGTTCTGATAGCTGATGGCAATGTTCAGACGGCCTAAGTCTTCATCAATCGTTGTCAGCGGCGTAAATGGCGGAATGGCAATTTCTTGTTCGGCAAAGCTGATTTTCAATACGATGGCGAACGGAATCAGAAACAGAATCAAAAGCCAAATATACGGCACGGCAATCACTGCACGCTGGCCGGGGCGGCGGAACAGTTTGTTTTTCAGTTTTTTAAGGTTCATTGCATTTCCCTCAAATTAACTGAACAGAGGTGTCGGTTGGTTTTCAGGCCAGCTGATATAGACAGTCTCGTCCCAGGTCGGCGGCGTAATGTTACGCACATACCAATAAGGTGCGGGAACTTGGCTCTTGACGACACGGCCGTTGGCAAGTTTGATGTGGTAAATCGCGAAGCTGCCCAAGTAGGCAATTTCTTTGACTGTGCCTTGGGCCCAGTTGTGCGCGCCCAAGTGTTCTGGTTTTTCTTTATGCAAATCAATATCTTCAGGACGAATACTGATCCAAATTTCATGATCGTTCGGAACGCCCAGGCCGTGGTCGATGCGGACGTGGTTTTCCAAGCCGTCACATTTGACGATGGAGAAATCGGCGCGGTCGTCAATAACAACGCCGTCAAAAATATTGGTTTCGCCGATAAATTCGGCGGTAAAGCGGCTGTTAGGATAGTCGTACACGTCGCTAGGTGTGCCGACTTGACGCAATTGGCCGTCGGACATAATGGCAATGCGAGTCGCCATCGTCATTGCTTCTTCTTGGTCGTGGGTAACCATGATGCAGGTCACGCCGACTTGTTCCAGCGTGTTGACCAATTCCAGTTGGGTTTGTTGGCGCAGTTTTTTATCGAGTGCGCCCAAAGGTTCGTCAAGCAGCAGGATTTTCGGACGTTTTGCCAGGCTGCGCGCCAAAGCGATACGCTGTTGCTGGCCGCCGGAAAGTTGGTGCGGCTTGCGTTTGGCGTATTTGGTCATTTGCACCAGGCGCAACATTTCTTCGACGCGGGCGTCGATTTCGCCTTTAGGCATTTTGTCTTGTTTCAGGCCGAAAGCAATGTTTTGTTCAACGCTCATGTGCGGGAACAGGGCATAGCTTTGGAACATCATGTTGATTGGACGCTCATAAGGGGCAAGCTTGGTAATATCTTGACCGTCGAGAATGATTTTGCCCTGATTGGGGCTTTCCATGCCTGCCAACATACGCAGCAGTGTGGATTTGCCACTGCCTGAGCTGCCCAAAAGGGCAAAGATTTCGTGTTGATAGATGTCCAAGTCGATGTTATCGACAGCGTAATTGTCACCAAACTTTTTCACCAAGCCTTGGATTTGCAAATAAGGTTTGGCTGAAGACGCAGTGGTTGCGGTCATAATGGCAATACTCCAAAAAGAAAGACGAGTACCGGCAAAACGGATTTTCGAATGGGTGATAAAAAGCTGTTTGATTGCTGGCGGGAGTCGGACGGAGGCCGTCTGAAACTCTTGTAAAGCGCACGGGCAGCGTGGATAGAAAGCAGTTTAAGCCTCAGCTTTTGCTCTCGGCAAACTCAATATTATATTAGCCTAAGCCTCATAGGGGCAATATGAAAATGCTTGTAGCGGCTGATTTGAAGCAAATAGGAAAGGAAAGGCAGGCAGGGGAACAGGATAGCGAAAATGGGTAACGTTGTTTTTCTGCACAAAAGGGTTTAATTTATATTCAAATGTCTTAAAAAATAATTCAAGATAGAATAAAATACGCAAATTGCATTAATTTTAATAAAATCGTGCGGATTGCGTTTTATGCGGGCAAGATGGTTTTGTTCTGAATAAAAACCAAATCCGTTATATGAATAAAAAGGGAAAACATGAGCATTAAAGAATGGCCCGAGGGGGAGCGGCCGCGTGAGAAGCTGTTGGAGCGCGGCGCGGCGGCGTTGAGTGATGCGGAGTTGCTGGCGATTTTATTGCGTGTCGGAACGCGCGGCATGAGCGCGGTCGATTTGGCGCGTTATTTGTTGAGCGAGTTCGGCAGTTTGGGAAAGATGATGAGTGCGGATGCCAAAACACTTTCTGCTTGCAAGGGCATGGGTTTGGCGAGCTATACTCAGTTTGCCGTGGTCAAAGAAATCGGACGGCGGATTTTGGGTGAAGATTTGCAGGAGCAGATTGTTTTGTCAAGCCCAAAATCGGTTGCGGATTATCTACGCCTGCATCTTGGGCATGAAAAAATCGAGGTCAGCGTTGCTTTGCTGCTTAACCGCCAAAATCAATTGATTGCGGTACGGGAATTGTCGCGCGGTACGGTGGCGGAAAACACGGTTTATATTCGTGAAATCGTCAAATTGGCATTGGATGAATATGCCGACAGTTTGATTTTGGCACACAATCATCCGGGCGGTTCGGCAAGGCCGTCTGAATCTGATGTGCAGTTTACAGAGCGTTTGAAACAGGCTTTAAGTTTGGTGGATATTACGCTGTTGGACCATTTTATCGTGACGGCAAAAGAAACCTGCTCTTTGCGCGAACAGGGCTATATGTAAGGATGGATGTTCAGACGGTCTCAGTAAGATTGGTTACCTTACTGAGGCCGTCTGAAGGATTATTGCGTTACTTCATCGGAGGACTCTTCCTGATAGATGATTTCTTCCGATTTTGGCTTTTCTTTGCTCTTTTCTTTTTCTTTGTCCTTGTCTTTTTTGCCGTCAGGAATGGCGGCATCAATCACTGCCCCCGTTCCTTTGACAACCAATTTCCCGGCAGTCAGGACGGTCGTGGCAGCCAAATCGACAGCCGCGCCTACAACGCAGCCGTTAAGCGTCAGGCAAAGGGCAAGTGCCGGAAGTAGGCGTTTTGCACATCTCAATGGCTGCATCCGCAGTGCCCTTCGTGATGATGGCCGCATCCGAGTGCTTCTTGCCAAGCATCATCGTCGCCGTCAAATTCTTCAACTTCGTCAAATTCGCCGTTTTCTACCATGCTTACCAGCTCTTCCAGGCTTTCTGCGCCTTCTACCCAAAAGCAGGGAATATCGGGCGGTGTGTCGGGGGCAAGCAGGGCAGCTTGTTGGTCGTGCCAAGCAATCCAGTAGCCGTTTTGCGTTTGTACGAATACGGCATCGGGATGGATGGTTTCGTTTTCGGTATTGACCAGCATTCTGGCGGCGATATCGGTTTGAAAAGGTAAGGTTTGCATGATGGTTTGAGAATGTGGGAAAAGGAAGTATTGTAACATGGCAAAAACAAACGCACCGTCTGAGTCAGGCGGTGCGTTTGTATCTCGGCAACTTAGGTGCGGACGGTTTAAGGTGTCGGCCGCACTGGAAATATCATTCCGTTCAGATTATTTGTTATCGTTGTTTGCCAAAACAAAGCGGTAAATAGCCGCGCCCACTGCTGCGCCGGCAATAGGGGCCAACCAGAACAACCATAGTTGTTCAACAGCCCAGCCGCCTTGGAACAAGGCAACGCCGGTAGAGCGTGCAGGGTTGACGGAAGTATTGGTCACAGGAATGCTGATCAAGTGAATCAGGGTCAGACCCAGGCCGATGGCGATAGGGGCAAAGCCGGCCGGAGCCAGTTTGTCGGTAGAACCCATGATGATGATCAGGAAGAATGCGGTCAGGACAAATTCGATCAGCAACGCGGCCATCATGTCGTAACCGTTAGGAGAGTGTTCGCCGAAACCGTTGCTGGCAAAGCCGGAAGCAACAGCATCAAAACCGGTTTTACCGGAAGCAATCAGATACAGAACGCCTGCAGCGGCAATCGCACCGATGACTTGGGATACGATGTAAGGCAACAAGTCTTTACCGTTGAAACGGCCGCCGATGAAGAGGCCGACGGAAACGGCAGGGTTGAAGTGGCCGCCTGAAATATGGCCGACGGCGTAAGCCATGGTCAGTACGGTCAAGCCGAACGCCAAGGCGACACCGGCAAAGCCAATGCCGAGTTCAGGGTAGGCTGCTGCCAATACTGCGCTGCCGCAGCCGCCGAATACCAGCCAGAAAGTGCCGAAAAATTCTGCAAAATATTTTTTCATTTGTTTTTCCTCGTAAAGGTTGGGGTGTTGCCGAAGGCATGAATCATAATAATATTGTTTCTAATCGAAAAACGGATTTACCTGTTTTTTCCGGTCTTGACAAAAGGCCGTCTGAAAATGGTGACAAACGGGTAGAAATATGCATTTTGCAGGTCGAGTTTGGTTGATTGAACCTTGTTTTTTATGAAGCAAATGCCGTTAATGCAAAAGCATTTAGATTTGTAAGAAATGTTGTTTATAGATTACTTATTTGCTTGTTTATTTGATTGGAATCTCTGAACCATATCTGATTTAAAAAGGCCGTCTGAAAAGTTTTCAGACGGCCTTGATTTTATACAAGGATAAATTAATCCAGATGGTCGCTGCTTTGTGCCAAGATGGTGCGGTTGCCGTTGTTTTCCACCGGGGAAACAATACCGTCGGCTTCCATTTGGTCAATCAGGCGGGCGGCGCGGTTGTAGCCGATGCGCAGTTGGCGTTGGATATTGGAAATGCTGGCTTTACGCGATTTCAAGACAACGGAAACGGCTTCGTCATACATGGGGTCGAGGTCGCTGTCGTTGCTGCGGCTGGTACCGGTAAAGTCTTCGGTCGAACCGTTGCTCAAAATATCGTCGATATAGTCGGGTGCGCCAAATTGTTTCAGATATTCCACTACGCGGTGTACTTCGTTATCGGAGGCGAACGCGCCGTGTACACGTTGCGGATAGCCGGTGCCGGGTGGCAGGAACAGCATATCGCCTTGGCCGAGCAGGTTTTCCGCGCCCATTTGGTCAAGAATCGTGCGGCTGTCGATTTTGCTGGATACTTGGAAGGCAATGCGTGTCGGAATATTGGCTTTAATCAGGCCGGTGATGACATCCACGCTTGGGCGTTGGGTGGCAAGAATCAAATGGATGCCGGCTGCGCGGGCTTTTTGGGCGAGGCGGGCAATCAGTTCTTCAATTTTCTTACCGGCGGTCATCATCAGGTCGGCAAATTCATCTACGACGACCACGATAAACGGCAGTTTTTCCAATGGCTCAGGGTCTTCAGGCGTAAGGCTGAACGGGCTGCCGATTTTTTCGCCACGCGCGGAGGCTTCGGCAATTTTTTGGTTAAAACCGGCAAGGTTGCGCACGCCCATAAAGCTCATCAGGCGGTAGCGTTTTTCCATTTCGTTGACGCACCAGTTCAGCGCGTTTGCAGCCAGCTTCATATCGGTCACGACAGGGGCGAGCAGGTGCGGAATGCCTTCGTAAATGCTCAGTTCCAGCATTTTCGGGTCAATCATAATCATGCGCACGTCTTCCGGCGTTGCTTTGAAGAGCATGGACAGAATCATGGCATTCACACCCACGGATTTACCCGAACCGGTCGTACCGGCAACCAGCAGATGCGGCGCTTTGGCCAAGTCTGTGACAACAGGCTGGCCGGTGATGTCTTGGCCGAGCGCGAGGGTCAGTTTGGATTTGGATTCGGTAAACGCAGGCGAATTGAAGATTTCGCTCAGGCGGATCATTTGGCGTTTCGGATTGGGCAATTCCAAGCCCATGCAGGTTTTGCCTGGGATGGTTTCCACCACGCGGATGGAAGCCACGCCAAGCGAGCGCGCCAAGTCTTTTTCAAGGTTCAAAACGGCACTGCCGCGCACGCCGACATCAGGCTCAATCTCATAACGCGTAATGACCGGGCCGGAATAGGAGTCCATCACTTTGACTTTAACTTTGAACTCGGCCAGTTTTTCTTCGATAGTAATGCTGTTTTCCAGCAACTGTTCTTCAGTTTGCGAGGCGCTTGGGTCAAACTGCGGCGGCAGGAGCAGGGCAGTGGTCGGTAGAAGCGCATCAGTCAGTGTTGCCGAAGTTGGAATAGCTATGCTTGGTGTATCTTCTTGAACGCTTGGTTCTACGCTTCGAACAGGCGTTTCAACGACTGTCTGTGTATATTCAGACGGCCTTGCGATTGTTTCAACAGGTTCAACGGGTTCAATGGTTTCAACCGCTTGAATAGCTTCTGCTTCCGCTTGTACAGGCGCTTCCGGCTCTCCATCGAATCCTGTTTCTTCTTCCGCAGATTCGCTGATTAAATAATCGCGGATACTGCGTTCAGGCTGATTGCTGACATGCGCATTGACTTGTGCATCAAAAATCGGCACTTGGATTTTATGTTCAAAAGCAGGTGGCTCTGGGATATCGATCGGCGCAATCGAGGTTTGGAAAACGGGCGGCTCGGGAATATCGGTTTTCGCCATAGGGACGACCGGTACGGCAGGCGGCTCGACTACGGTTGCGTTTGGCGCGGCAGGTCGGGAGATATAAGGGGATTTTTTAACGGGCGAAGCCGGTTTCGGACGGGACGGCGTTGCCGGTACGGCAGGTTGTGGTGCAGCAGCTTCCGTGGCAGCTTGTTTACGCGCCCATCTTTCGGCGGCCGCTTCGGTATGGCGAACTTGACGGCGCAGGCTGGCAGGACGGCTGATTTGTCCCAAGTTGGCCAGAATTTCGTCATTTTCAATGGTGCGCGGAGAGTAGTCGCGCAAAGGGGCGACGGCCGCGGCCAGTTTGTGGCGTGCGGCGGTACGGCGGGCAAGGTTGTCGTGAATATCTTCCGCTTGGATTTCAGAAGGAAAAGCCTGCATGGAAGTATAGGGGAGGACGGCTTCTTTTTCGGCAGTTCTTAAGGCCGTCTGAACGGTTTCGATATGCGGCGCATTGGCTTCTGCCACGCGGACATTATTGGCGCGCGCCAAGGCACGTTCGCGTGTGCGGCGCAAAACAGGATCGTTGTAGTCGATGATTTCCATACCGGTCATCGGCAGGGATGAAGCGCGCAACAATGGAGTTTCGACTTCGTCTTTGTAAATCGGCGCATTTTTTTCGGCCAAATGCTCGTTCCATTCTTCAACCGCCGCTTCGTGCAGGGAACGGGTGGCTTCTTCTAATGTGATTTCTTCAAAATTGCTGTTTTGCACCAAAGACGGGCTGTATTCGGGCGTTTCCATTTGTGCAAACGGCGTGATTTTAGGAATACGTTCCGGCTTGGCAGATTTGCGGGTTTTAGGCGCAACTTTGATTTCTTCTTCGGTCGTTGCGATGTGTTCCGGCTCTTCGGCAACAGGCTCTGCTGCGTGCTCTTCGTTTGTTTCGGCGTGTTGCGTTTTATTGTGTTCGAGCGCGGAAAGCAGGCGGATGCGGGCGATTTTATGGTTGTCGGCGGTGCGCTTGTTCATGCTGAACAAACGTTTCAGGCTGTCCAGTTGGCTGGCAAAACCGACCGGGCTGTCTTCTTCGTTGATTTCTTCTTCATCGCCACTGAGTCGGGCCAATTCTTGGCGCCACTTTTGCTCTTGTTTCTGGCGCCACCAGAACAATCCGGCTATGGCGGCCAGCAGAATTAAAGCCAATATTGTCCAAAGCATGCGTCCATCCCCTTAATTAAACGGCAAAGTCCGTTATTCTAACGCTTTTTTCGGGTAAACAAAACCAGCCGAAACAAGCTTTAACGGCAAAGGCAGACAGGATTGTCAAAGCTGTGGCTTGAGGCGCGTATAATAGGCCGTCTGAACATTTTGCGGATGAGAAGATGATTTTTCAAAACGGATGGTTTCCCGTTGGTGTCGTGATGGCGGCATGGCCTGTGTTGCTGGTAATTTTTGCTTTGTGCGCAAAGCAGGCATGGGTGTCGGTATCGCAGCATCGTTCCGCATTTTTGTTGGCTGCCGTGATGTTGCCGCTGGCTTGGAGTTTGAATGCCTCTCCGGAAAGTGGACAACTGGCCGGCATGAGCTATCATTTGCTTGCTTTAAACCTGACGGCTTTAATGCTGGGCACTTCTGCTGCATTCTGCGTCGGCGTTTTGCTGTTTTTTCCATATTTGTGGCTTTGGGGCGATTGGCATATGTTCCCCATCAATGTCTTGTCCGTATTGCTTCCGCCTTTGTTGGTGAACTTGGGTTTCCGCCATTGGGTGTCGCGTTTGCCTGCCAATATCTTTATCTTTATTTTTCTGAATGGTTTTTGGGCCGCGGCGGTCGGTATGGTGTTTACCGGCGTGGTTTTGGTCGGTTTGTTGGATTGGGCGGATGTGTTTGATACGACAGTATTGTGGAAAACCGCTTTTCCTGTTTTCTTCTTAATCGCTTGGGCAGAGGCATTTTTGAGCGGTATTTCAACAGCCATTTTTATTGCGCTCAAGCCGCAATGGATTTGTACTTTCGATGACGGCAGATATTTGAAATCTGCGCCTAAGATTTGGCAATAAGATATAAAGGCATCCTTGCTTGGTTTTCAGACGGCCTCATGACCGGATGGCCTGTTTTTGAATTGAATTTTTAACGTGTTATGTTTGCTTATATTTTTCCCATTGTTTGCGGCGCAGCCGTCGGGGCTGTATTGCGTTGGCTGTTTAGCTTGGTGCTGGTGTCTTCGGCGCCTTTTTCTATCGGTACATTGGCGGCAAACTGGCTGGGCGCGCTGCTGATCGGCGTATTGGCAGAACTCTTAACCGATCCGCAATGGCGTTTGCTTTGGATTACCGGATTTCTCGGCAGCTTGACCACATTTTCAGGTTTTTCAGTGGAGATGGTGGGTTTGATGCAGGCGCAACGTTGGGGCATGGCTTTGATGGCAACCTGTCTGCATGTTTTCGGTTCGTTTGGTTTGACGGCGCTGGGGATCAAATTGGCGCAGATTTGGAAGTAAGCAAAAGTCACAGGGTGCAAAATTGCACCCTGTTATTTTTTATAGGTATTCAATCAATGCCAATAGGTAAACAGACGGTTTCTTGGCAATAGGTTTTGCCGGACTCGCTTAAATGCGCCGGTTTGTAGGCGGCAAAGGTGTAGGTCAGGTCTGCGCGGAATGTGTCGGGATCGGCTTCGGCGGTGTCGCAGTTGAGGCCGGTGGGAATATCGAGGGCGACTTTCAGGCCGTCTGAATGATTGAGTTGGCGGCAGAGGGCGGCGATTTCGGTTGGAAGCGCGCCGCTGAAGCCTGTGCCGAATATGCCTTCGATAATGATGTCGTAACCGTTTTTCAGACGGCCTTCCAGTTCTTGGACGGTTATCAATTCAATATGGGGCGAACCGTTGAGGCGTTCTCGATTGGTTTGAGCCAAGGGGGAGAGGTTTTCTCCGAGTGAAAACAGAATATCGATGTACCAACCTTGCGCCTGCATATATCTTGCCATGACTAGGCCGTCGCCGCCATTGTTGCCTTTGCCGCAAACAATCAGGGCGCGTCCGGCTTGGGGATGACGCTGCATGAGGTCTCGGGCGGCAGAGCTGCCGGCGTTTTCCATCAGTTGGTCGAAGCTCGTGCCTTTATCGACGGCTGCTTGTTCGCGTTCGCGCATTTGGGCGGCGGTATAGACTTTCATGATCGGCTCTCTTTGCAGGAAGTTATTGGTCGGCGGTATTCATCAGGCGCAAGGCTTTCAGACGGCCTATTTCTTTTTGATATTCCACCAGCCCGATAAATGTGCCGTCTCGGCTGTATACACGGATGGGCTGATCGGTGGAAATGTTTTCGGTGAACTGGGGACGTTGGCCGTGTTTGAGCATGGTAACGGCGTAGTCGTTTAGCTCAAGTTTGGGGAAATGTTGCACCAAGACATCGCAAGTCAGCAGCAGGGCATCGCGTTCGGCTTCGTCCAATTCTGCCAAGGCTTCGAGCGTGTGGCTTTGGGCAATGGTAAAGCCGGCGGTTTCGGTACGGCGCAGGGCGGTCAGGTGGGCGAATGTGCCGATGTGTTTGGCGATGTCTTCGCTGAGGGTACGGATGTAAGTACCCTTGCTGCAACGTACGTCTATCACGGCTTTGGGTGCATTAAACTCTGTGATATCAATGGAGTAAATGGTGATGTCGCGCGCTTTGCGTTCGATAACGATGCCTTTGCGTGCGTATTCGTACAGCGGTTTGCCTTCATGCTTGAGGGCGGAAAACATAGGCGGCACTTGGCGGATATCGCCCGTTAAGGCGTGGCAGGCCGTCTGAAATTCGGACAATGAAATATCGGCGCGAGCGGTGGCAATGATTTCGCCTTCTGCATCGCCTGTGCTGCTGGCTTCGCCCAGTTTCAGCGTGGCTGTATAGGCTTTATCGGCATCAATCAGATATTGGGCGAACTTGGTCGCTTCGCCGAAACAAACAGGCAAAAGTCCTGTGGCCAAAGGATCGAGTACGCCGGTATGTCCGGCTTTTTCGGCACGGAACAAACGCCGCGCTTTTTGCAGGGTGGTGTTGCTGGAAAGGCCTTCAGGTTTGTCGAGGAGAAGAACGCCGTTGACCGGGCGTTTGGTGGGTTTGGTTGTCATATTAAGTAGGGAATATTAATGTTCAGGCCGTCTGAAAGTATTCAGACGGCCTGCGTGTTTTAATCAATCAGTCTTCAACCGGTTTTTCCGCCGCCACTTGGTCGATCAGGCTGGAAATGCTCATGCCGCGTTCGAGTGATTCGTCGTATTTGAAGTGCAGCTCGGGCGTTTTGAAGAGTTTGATGCGTTTGGCCAATTCGCTGCGCAAATGGCCTTTGGCGTGTTCCAAAGCTTCTTCGGTGATGTCGCGTGTGCTGTCGTCGAGGACGGTGTAGAACACGGTTGCGTGGCTGTAATCGCGGGTAACTTCGACTTCGTTGATGGTGATGAAGCCTGCGCGCGGATCTTTCAGGCCGGTGCGGACGAGTTCGGCCAGTTCGCGCATGATTTGTTCTTTGACACGGTCTTGGCGGGCGTAGCCGCGTTGGGGTTTTCTCATGGTTTTCCTTGATGTATGGCAGGCTGTCGTTTCAGACGACCTGCGGTTTGGATTTTGAACAGCTGCCTATTATAACGGAGCGCGGTTTATTGTGCTTGAACCGAGAAAGGCATATCGATTTTTTGCCATTGCGCGCTTTCGTAGTCCAGCGCATCGGCGATAAGGGGGTGTTGCTCCAGCCATTGGGCGTTGATGCGCAAGATGAAGCTGTGGTTGATTTCATCGACGCGAAGCTGGGTTTGCGGCGGTAAATCGAGCGGCAGGCGCGAGCGGCAGAAGAGGGCGGCCAGGCGCAGGGACAATACGGCACACCACATGATTTCGTTGTCGCCGATAATATCCGCCATTTTCTTGAGGTCGCCGCGATGGCCGATAACCAGTTGCGCCAAAATGGTTTGCTCTTTGCGTGAGAAGCCCGGCATATCGGCGTTTTCGAGAATGTAGGCGGAGTGTTTATGATAACCGGTATGGGCGATATCCAAACCGATTTCATGCAGACGGCCTGCGCGGCTGAGGTATTGGTTCCACAGGGCAAGTTCTTGAACGGTTACGTTTTTGGCGTGGCACAGGCTGTTCATGAAGGCTTGCGCGGTATCGGCAACACGTTTGGCTTGGTTGAGGCTGACGTGGTAGCGTTTTTGGAACTCTGCCGTTGTCTGCTCGCGCATATCGACATTGAGGCTGCGGCCGATTAAGTCGTAGAACACGCCGTCGCGGAGGGCGGCTTCGGTAACGGTCATTTTGGTCAGTGAGAGTTCGTCGAAAGCGGCCATCATCACGGCCAGCCCGCCCGCAAAAACTTCGACGCGTTCGGGTTTGAGGTTTTCAAATTTGGCTTTTTTTACCGAACCGGCTTCGATAATCCTATCGGCAAGATAACGCATGCCTTGGGCGGTAATGTCGGCTTCCTGCGGCAATTCGGCCGCCAAAACGTCGCGTATGGATTTTGCCGAACCGGACGTGCCGATGGCGAAATCCCAACCGGTGCGCTTCATCAGTTTGCTGATGCGCTGGATTTCGATACGCGCGGCGGAAACGGCGGCTTGGAAATCTTTGGCGGTCACTTTGTTTTGGAAGAAGCGCATGCTGTACGTTACGCAGCCCAAAGGCAGGCTTTCTGTGGTCAGCGGTTGCAAATCCGAGCCGATGACAAATTCGGTCGAACCGCCGCCGATGTCGATAACCAGCATTTTGTCGCCTTTGGGCGGCAGGGTATGCACTACGCCGGTGTAAATCAGACGCGCCTCTTCGCGGCCGGCAATGACTTCGATGGGAAAACCCAGCGCCGCTTCGGCACGGGGCAGGAATTGGGCGATGTTTTTGGCGACGCGGAAAGTATTGGTGGCCACCACGCGCACGTTTTCAGGTTGGAATCCGCGCAGGCGTTCGCCGAATTTTGCCAAACATTCCAAGGCTTGTTCTTGAGAGGCTTCGCTTAGGTTTTTTTGTTCGTCCAAGCCGGCGGCAAAGCGAACCATTTGTTTGAACGAGTCGATGACTTTCAGCTGACCGTTGTTGTTTTCACAAATTTGCAGGCGGAAACTGTTGGAACCCAAATCGACGGAGGCTAAAACGTTGGCGGGAGTGGTGGTCATAAAAAATACCGCTTGATTAGAAAAACCTAAATGTTACTTGAGGCGGTATCACTTGACAATAAAAGGAATACAGCTCTTTGATTCTGCTCATAGATGTATTTTATAATGCTGATTTTAAGCAAATATATCAAAGGCCGTCTGAACTTTTCAGACGGCCTAAAAAGAGAAACACATGAAATCGGAAAACCAAGATTCCTTATTTTTATCGCGCCGCCGCCTATTGCAAGTCGGCGGAGCCATGCTTTTGACGCCTGCGGCCGCTTGGGCGGGGGCGCAACGTGAAGAAACGCTGGCCGATGATGTGGCGTCCGTGATGCGCAGTTCGATCAATAGCGCCAGTCCTGCGCGGCTGGTGTTTACCGATGCAAGGGAAGGGGAGCGTTGGTTGGCGGCGATGTCTTCCCGATTGGCACGCTTTATTCCCGATGAAGGCGAGCGCCGCCGCCTGCTGATCAATATCCAATACGAAAGCAGCCGGGCCGGACTCAACACTCAAGTGATTCTGGGCTTGATTGAAGTGGAAAGCGCGTTTCGCCAATATGCCATCAGCGGCGTGGGCGCGCGCGGCTTGATGCAGGTAATGCCGTTTTGGAAAAACTATATCGGCAATCCGTCGCACAACCTTTTCGATATCCGCACCAATCTGCGCTATGGCTGCACCATTCTGCGCCATTACAACAATATTGAAAAAGGCAATATTGTCCGCGCGTTGGCAAGGTTTAACGGCAGCTTGGGCAGTAACAAATATCCAAACGCCGTGTTAGGCGCGTGGCGAAATAGATGGCAGTGGGGTTGATTCGGGATAAATGGGATAGGGCAGATCTTGCGTGACTTTGGTTTCTGTTGAAACCTTTTTATACCGATGAAGCAGGTTTGCGATAAACGGCTTGCGATTTGACCCCATGCAATTCCTTTGAATCCTGTATAATCAGAAAATCTGTTAATTCACACTTTCAGACGGCCTTTCGCAAACTTAAGGCCGTCTGAAACATTATTTATGGCAAGAGATAACCGCATTCAAATGTTTCCGCACGAGTGGCGTGCCAGTACCACACTTTCCGGCGTTTACGCACTGCGTATGTTGGGGATGTTTTTGGTGTTGCCTGTTTTGGCGATGTATGCCGCTTCGTTGCCCGGCGCAGAAAACAATAAAGCGCTGGTCGGTATGGCGATGGGTATTTACGGGCTGACACAGGCTTTGCTGCAGTTGCCTTTGGGCATGGCTTCTGATAAGTTCGGCCGTAAAAAAGTGATTTATGCCGGCTTGATTGTATTTGCGGCAGGTAGTTTTTTGGCCGCAGTTGCCGACAGCCTGCAGATGTTGGTTGCCGCGCGTGCCATTCAAGGTGCGGGTGCCGTCAGCGCGGCGGTAACGGCTTTGCTGGCGGACTTGACCCGTAACGAAGTGCGGACGCGTGCGATGGCGATGATCGGCCTGAGTATCGGCTTGACCTTCTCCGTCAGCCTGGTGCTTGCGCCGATGATTGCCAGCTTTATCGGCGTATCCGGCCTGTTTGCGCTGACCGGTATTCTGACTGTAATCAGTATCGGCGTGGTTGCTTGGATGACGCCTGATCCGGAAGTGTCAAAAATGCACGAAGACACGCAGGCACAGCCTTCGCGTATGGGCGAGGTATTGAAAAACCACCAACTGCTCAATCTCGACTTCGGTATTTTTGCCTTGCATGCGGCGCAAATGGCTTTATTTACTGCATTGCCGTTTGCCATGACGCAGTTGGGTTTGGAAAAAATCCATCACTGGCAAGTCTATCTGCCGTCAACCATTACCGGCCTGATTATTATGGTGCCGCTGATTATCGTCGGCGAAACGCGCAACAAACTCAAACAAGTGTTTATTCTTGGTATCGTCTGCATTGCCGCGGCGCAAATCGGTTTGCTGTTTGGAATGCACTCGGTATGGTTGATTACCGCTTATCTGATTGTTTATTTTATTGGTTTCAATGTATTGGAAGCCAGCCTGCCGTCTATGGTGTCGAAAATCGCTCCGTCCGATTTGAAAGGTACGGCGATGGGCGTGTATAACACCATGCAGTCAGTCGGCTTGTTTGTCGGCGGTGCAACCGGTGGTTTATTGTTCCAAAAGTACGGTTTTGTAGGCGTATTTGCCTTTTGCAGCGTATTGATGTTGTTGTGGCTGGTATTGGCAGTCATTTCGCCGGCACCAAAACCCGTCAAAAACCTCAGCTATCCGCTTAACGCCGAATGGCAACAAAATCCGGATTTACTCTACCAAAAATTGACCGAAATTGAAGGCGTTGAAAGCATCAGCTTTAGCGCAGACAAACAAACCATTTATATCAAGGCCTTGCAAAAAGGATTCAACCAAGAGGCCGCCGAAAAAATTATCACAGGAGTGTAAAATGTCATTGAATAAAGTTATCCTCATCGGCCGCCTCGGCCGCGACCCGGAAGTCCGCTATATGCCCAACGGCGAGGCCGTCTGTAATTTCAGTGTTGCCACCAGTGAAACTTGGAACGACCGTAACGGCCAACGCGTAGAACGTACCGAATGGCACAACATCACCATGTACCGCAAACTCGCCGAGATCGCCGGTCAATACCTGCGTAAAGGCAGCCAAGTGTACCTGGAAGGCCGCATCCAAAGCCGCAAATACCAAGGCAAAGACGGCATCGAGCGCACCGCTTACGACATCATAGCCAACGAAATGAAAATGCTCGGCGGCCGCAACGACAACAGCGGCGGCGCACCATACGATAACGGCTACAACCAAGGCGGTCATTCAAGCCAAAGCAGTTACCAACAAGCGCCACAACAGCAATACCAATCTGCCCCAGCTCAAGAACCCCCAGCAGCCCCAGCCCGTCGTCCTGCCCCGGCACAACCGACTGCTCCGGTTGATGATATCGACGACGATATTCCGTTCTAATCATTGAACAATACAAAAGGCCGTCTGAAAAATATACTTTCAGACGGCCTGAGACCTTTGCAAAATCCCCCAAAATCCCCTAAATGTCTTGGGGAGATTTAGGGGATTTTTACAAAGGTTTTTCGCTAAGTTTTCATGCGTAATCAATAAATCAGGAGGCGTTTATTTTTCAGACTGTCATATGACTGCCTTTCAAATCTCAATCTTCCTATATCCATAAGGAATAAGGGGGTTATATATGTTTAGAAACTAAGCTAAACAGATTTTGTCTCAATATATTCTCAGCTTCTGAAATATTCATCCCCCAAATATCTGCCAAGATTGCAATGGCAATATTGGCATTCCAGGGTAGTAAAGCTTGTGTTTTAAAATTCCCAAAAGGTCCATCAGTTTCAACCAATATTTTTTCTATTGGCATGATTTGGACCAACTCATAACCCTTTTTACTGCTTAACATTGCAGGTCCTACAGAAAAATAGCAGCCTATTTCAATCGCTCGTTTTAGCTGTTGTTTTGTGCCTGAAAACCAATGAAGGATTGGTAAATTACCATTTACTTGAATTAATTCATCTAGTACAGCATTTGCACTCATTCTAGAATGTATGCTTAATATTTTTCCCCCAGATTTTGCTGAGCTTCTTAAAATATGGCGAAAAACCTTTAATTGGGTTTCCCAATGTGTTTTAAACTCTTTTCCGCCATCCAGCCCAATTTCACCTACATAGCGAGTTTGGTTTAATAATTCATCAAACAAATCCAACTCCTGCCAACGTTCGTGAGCCAGTTGCGGATGCAATCCCAAGGCGGTACGAATACGAGGACAATCTTTTGCTAATGAACTTGTTCCATACCACGCTTTGGGTGTGGTTGTAACAGATAAAACATAAATATTTTCATCTTTACATCGTTTTGCAACGTATTGTGGATTAGTATATAAATCCAAATGGCAATGCATATCCATCATAATATTTGGTTCACTATTAAAAGTTGCTCCACTTCATCCAGTCCGCTCCTAAAAACATTTGCAAACTGATTTAGTTGTTGAGTGGGTAGTGGACCACTTTGTAAAACCCATTGATTGATATTGCGATGATTTTTTTGACGAATAGCACTTATTAAAGCAAATAAATCATCTCTTCTGTCCTGATTTATTAAAATTTGCCGAATATCATTAAATTCATATTGGGCATCATTGGTAATACCAGCATAATGCAGTGACGCTCTACGAATTAAGCATGGAACACAAACCCCACATTGTTGATTTTTGCGCTTCCAATGACTACACGAAACCGTATTAGGGATAATTTGCTGTAATAATAGTAAATTTCTGCATTCTGCTATCATTTGCCCTTTGGTTTTAAATTGATAAGGATTTTTTAAAGTAAAAGGGATATTGACTGCAGTGAACAATTTTTGTAATTCTTGGACAAAATAAGGGTGCGTGGTACGGGTACTCAAAGTACCCACTCTGCGTGGTGTTAAAGGTGTATTGATGGAAATAACCCCATTTTCGGGCACGAAAATATCAATTTCTTCTTGCACAACTTCCTGTAAGGCATAAGCTGATACAACTGCAAAAGCCAAAAAATTTAAACTCCTGGTTCGCATTGTGATTTCAGTGCTTTTTCCATTATTTAAATGTGGTTGTGCAATCGCATTAAATTGGGAAAATTGATTAATATAACCATTTTGGTTAAGTTGCTGAATAATGGCTTGCTGACGTGATTTATCACCTTTATAAGAATGACTAACTAAAACCGGTGAATGTCCCTGCTCCAATAAATCAATTACCCCAATTGCTGAATCCAACCCACCTGAAAATAAACAAACGCAGTCTTTATTTCTTAAATCTACCAATTTGGTTCTGCCACTTAATTTATAGGGCTGTGGAGGTAATTGTCCGCCTGCCTGAAAATCAAATTGCCAAATATCACCACTTAAAAAGTGTAAAATCTGTTCTAAATGAACTTTGTTTGCTTGCCAAATATCTGGCTGGCACAATGGTAAAGTGATAGAAAAGGAACGACACCAGCCATTTGCAGTATCTTTTCGCAAAACAAAAGTATCTGCCGCCGTTACTGCCATGGCAATGGTTAGAAAATCCATTACTTGGTTATTGAGTTTAATACCTAATCTTTTCACACTATCTAAAACCATATTACCGATATGGGCAATTTGTAGTTTTTTATTGCCCATTCCATACAAATGAACAGGTATTGTTCCATTTGGTAAGTTATTTAATTGATTGATGTCGTGATGAAAAACCAATTGAGTCATCAATAATCCTCCCATTCTTCCCAAATTTCCAAAATAGCTTGGTTTTGAATTTCTTGCATTTGTTTGTTTGTTAACTGACAAACATTATCCGTAAATTTAGGGGCAAGAGTAATATCTACCACTTCACGAATGAGTTGCCGTAAATCATTTTCTGCTTTGGCAATTTGCACAGGATCATCGCCTTTCTTCCAAGCCTTACCGGCATCATGTGCAATTTGCAGAAAAATACTTTCGGTTAAATAACAAACCATCATTCTACCAATGACTTCAGTGGTAATGCTATTTTCATCAAAAGTTATCATTCCTTCTAATGCTTCTGATAAAGCAATATTCATTGCAGAACGAATTTTGTCTGAATCACCGTGATGACCAGCCAAAAGTTCGGTAATTTGGTTGATGGCTTCATCGCAAGGCTGCCCATTTAAACTATGTAAATTAACCGAATATTGTTGTTGCTGGCTGCCTGAAAAAATACCAAATAAATCCGAACCTGCTTGGGTAGTTTTCCCCAACTTTTGGACGGCTGTATGCTTACCACCACTGGCTTTTCGTGCATAATGACCAAGTGCTTTACGTACATCATCACGTCCACCGCCTCGTACAGCCCTACCGATTGCTTGACGCAATCCCCTTAATCTCTGTGGGTCTGGTGTTTGAGTCGTTGCTTGGTTGTCATCAACCCAAGCCGGTAACAAAGGTGAACGACCATTTGGCCCCACGCTAGATTGTGAAGTACCCATTGCTTACTCCTGATACCAAGTTTCTCTTTTTAATCTTGTATTAAACCACGGCTGATTAACACCTTTATTTCTCAATTCAGCAATAAAGCGAGTTAAAATTTTTGCACCGTCTTCTGAATTTGCCGCTAGCAAACAAGCCCCTATAAAACCATCTGGGCTTTCATCCCAATTATCCAGTTTTCTTAATTGTTCAATCAATGCTTCCATAACGGAGATTTGTTCATCAATTGTTAATCCCTGAATAGCGTTTTGAGTATTTTGTGAGCCTGTTTTTGATTTAGTTACAAGTAAAATACTTAAAACATCTTGGGCTTTTTGAGAAAGTTGAGCAGTGTAAGTATTTAGCAGAATGGTTTCTCTAGATAAATAAATCGCAGCCCGCAAATCTACATTGGATAATTTGGGCTCTAATTTTACCCATTCTGTGATAAATGTTTGAATGGATTTATTTTCAGAGAGCTTTGATAGATTCTGCTCATTGTTATTTTCCAGTTCTTTTAATAATTCAGGTTTACCTTCTCCTTCATTAACAAGCTGATAAAATTTTGTTACTACATCAGAATCCACGCATCGCTCAAAAATAACCAGCTTGGTAATAATTGCTTCATCTAACGGCATTTGACGCTTGTCTGCGATTTTGGTACGCATCTTAATGGTATTTAAAATGCGTTTTACAATTCTGGGATTACCGTAAACATTAGGTGAATTTGCTAATAAGGGAGCTATTCTGTTTGCTCGTTCAAAATCTGACAAGAGAGCTTGATTATGTTGCTCTTCAATAGTTTTGGCCACATCTTCTGGATTTAAAGATTGACTTTTCCAAGATTGTTGCAAATGAGTTTCTAAAAATTGGCGTAAGCTTGCTAATTTTGCGGTTGGTATTTTTTGATGAATGGCGTACAGCATATATAAATATGCACGAATTTCAAGCACACCTGCTTTGGGTACATGAATAGGAATCTGAATGAGCTTGTCCAAATAATCAATTTGATGACGATACGACAAATCTTTGTAATGTTCGGCAACTGAATGGCGGATCATTTCCTCGTCAGCTGCGATAATAAAAGCTGTACGATTTAAGAATAAGAATAAACGAATGGCTTCTAATGTTTGAATAGCATTAGCAGGCAGGCAACGGTCAAGGTTATCAATCACAATAACCAACTTTTTGCCTAACTTCTGTAAGATTTCGCCATATTCTTTTCTGAACTCATCAATTTGTTTTGGTGGGGTTTGTTGTTCTTTGGATTTGATAAGATTTTTTTCTGAATCAACAATTTCTTTTACTGTTTCTACAACTTGCTTACTTTCCGTTTCATCTTGAATACCATCCAAAGCATTTTGAGCTGTTCCAAATATTTTGGATACCAAACCAAAAGTAGGTAAGCCTGCAGCTAAAGCAGCCCCCTCTGCAACCAAACCAGCTAAACGCAAGCCATCAATTCTTGCAAATAAATTTTTAGATTTTTCCCAAATAGTTTTATCATTTTTGGCAGCCTGAATCAAATGGCTGGCAATTACTTCTAAAAGTGCTGCTCTGGCATCATCAAACCCTTGATAAAGCCAAGCATCGAATTTAATTACAATCCACTCATCAGGCTTGATTTGTTGCTCAATTAAATTTAATAGAGAGGACTTGCCTGCCCCCCAGTTGCCAAAAACACCTATCGAAACGGGAAGCATAGCTTCAGTTTCTAATATTTCAGTAACAATTTGCGACACTTCGCCAAAATTGAGATAGTCTTCTTTAGATTCAGTATCTGACCACATTTAATTACCCTCATTTATAAAATAAAATTTTTTACATTTTACATATTTTTAGCAAACATTTTAATGTTTTTATAATGATAAGTATATAGAAAGTAGCAAGATTGGTGGATGAGTTATCGAAATTAAAAGATATTTGGAAAAGGGATGGAAGTGGAATAAAACAGATTAAACTACTATAATCAATAAGTGTAAAAAAAACAGCATATTCAAATTTAGCAATGCCTCTTATAGAGTTAAACGTGATAATTTCTACTATAACCTACCAGCTTTTCCTTCTTTCAATGATTTTATGGATAAACATTGTCAACTTGGTATCTCATAGCAAGCATATTGTGTAAAAATAAAATCTGAAATCTAATCTTTTCATACTTTATTTTTACATGATCCAGATTAAAAAGTGAATAATAATCAATTAATTATCTGATTTTAAATTAACTTTATAGTTTACATTTTACTATAAAATAGAAATAACCGTTCTAATCATTGAGCAATACAAAAGGCCGTCTGAAAAATATACTTTCAGACGGCCTTTAAAATGATTTAAAAGAAAATCCTACATTTGCACCGAGCCGCTGACGGTCAGGCTGATTTCTTCCGAACCGGGAGAGGCTGGTACGCCATCTTCTATTCCTGCAGCCATCTCTGCGATGGGGGCTGCCCGCAGCATTTTGGCGCGTGCAAAATCGCCGCCGACTTGACGGTTGCCGATGTGACCCAGGTTGAGTTTAACGATTTTGTAGCTGGAGAAGCCGAGTGTTTGGGCGAGGTTTTGGGCGCGGTCTTTGAAGCGCAGGATGACGGCCTTGCTTAGTTGGTCGACGGTTTCTTCGCGTTTTTCTTTGGATACGGAAAATGAGGAGTTCTCTAAAACGGCGATATTGATGCTGTCGGCAATCAGGCGGTTGAGTGCTTCAAAGTCTTTGCTTTCTACTTTGAAGTAGGCGTGTTCTTCCCAGCCGGTTTGGGTGCGTTTGCCGTTGGTGTATTGATAGCGCGGGGATGCGTTGCGCTCCATCAGCTCGGCTTTAAATTTGCTGTTTTGGGAGATTTTGTTGAACTGGTTGAATTTCTTCATGAAGGCTTGGTTGACGGCTTGACGGTCTTTACCTTCTGCGTTGATGCTGAAATGCGCGGTCATGGTATCCCGTGGCACTTCCATGTTGGCAGATTCGGAAAATTCAACGATGTTGTAGTTGAGGCTTTCTGCTGTAACGGGCAGGGAGGTGGCTAGGAGTAGGGCGGTAAGGGCTGGGCGGAGCATTTTGGTTTTCCTTGTAATGCGGATTTTAAAAAAGTAATTTAGCATGAAAGATGGAAACGTTAGCTTTGGCAAGCGTAAGGATTTTTATGGGTTGAGGCCGTCTGAAAAGAAGTTACTTTGTATCCATCAAGCCGACTTCATGGGGATTGAGGCGGGCTTTTTCTTCTTGGCCTAAGCCGACCAATTTCCGCAAGCGGGTCATGTAGGCATTGACGTCAAGGCCTCGTCCGTAGCGTTGTGCTTCCCAGATGGTTTCTGCCAAGGCTTCCATCATATCGTGTTCGGCTTTGACCCAGTCGCCGTTGTAACGGGCGCAAAGTTGTTGGTGGATGGCACGGATGCCCGGGGGCTGGTCGATGGCACTTTGCTCTTGTAGGGAAAGGTGTAGCGACATGTGCAGGAATGGGTTGCTTTCGCCGTCTTCGGGCAACCATTCTTTATCTAAATATTGTTCGATGTCTTCGAGATAGTGTCCGTATTCGGGATGGGCTTCGATGATGCGCAAAGCTTTTTGTTGCAGGCCGTCCAATTGGAGCGGTGCGAGCCTGTGTTGCCAGACGTGGGCAAAGAATCGGCGGACATCGTGGGTGTTTACGTCATACATGATGGGTGTGATTTGATTTTGGGATATGTGATTATATAGCGATTGCGATAAAAAAGGCCGTCTGAAAAATATGTTTTCAGACGGCCTTTGTTTGCAGGGTTTAGCGGCGGTCGATGATTCGGTAATACACTTCGCCGTCTTGGACATAGCCCAATTCGACGCGGGCAATTTCGGCGATAGCCTCTTGTCCGTGTGCCAAGTCTTCAACTTCCGCATTGAGGAAATTGTTGCGTAAAGTGAGCGTTTGGTTTTTTTCCTCCTGACGGACGAGCTGCTCCTGCAATTCTTCCGTATGCCCAACGCTGCCTTTGCCAAACCAAAGGCTGTACTGACAGCACAAAAGTGCGAAGGTTAAAACAAAAGTCACCCACTTCATACAATCAATATCCTATATTTTGCTTATTTGCCCAGTTGGTAGAATGCGGCTTTGCCGGGGTAGTAAGCGGCTTCGGCCAATTCTTCTTCAATGCGCAGCAATTGGTTGTATTTCGCCATGCGGTCGGAGCGGGACAGTGAGCCGGTTTTGATTTGCATACAGTTGGTGGCAACTGCCAAGTCGGCAATGGTGCTGTCTTCGGTTTCGCCGGAACGGTGGCTCATTACGCTGGCGTAGCGGTTGCGTTTGGCCAAGTCGACGGCTTGCAGGGTTTCGCTCAATGTACCGATTTGGTTGACTTTGACCAGCAATGCGTTTGCCACGCCTTTTTCGATGCCTTCGGCCAAGATTTTTGGATTGGTTACGAACAAGTCGTCGCCGACCAATTGAACTTTTTTGCCCAATTTTTCAGTCAGCAGTTTCCAGCCTTCCCAGTCGTTTTCGTCCATGCCGTCTTCGATGGAAATGATTGGGAATTCGTTAACCAGACCTTCCAGGTATTCGGCAAATTCTGCGCTGGTGTAGGAGCGGCCTTCGGCTTCCAGGTGGTATTGGCCGTCTTTGTAGAATTCGCTGGATGCGCAGTCCAGGGCAAACAATACGTCTTCGCCTGCTTTGTAGCCGGCGGCTTCGGTGGCTTCCACCATCAATTGCAGGGCTTCTTTGTGGCTGTTCAGGTTGGGTGCGAAACCACCTTCGTCGCCAACGGTAGTTGGGAAGCCTTTGCTATCGCACAGTTTTTTCAGTGCATGGAAAATTTCGGCACCGCAACGCAGGGCTTCGCGGAAAGATTTTGCGCCGACAGGCATGATCATGAATTCTTGGATGTTCAGGCTGTTGTTGGCGTGTTCGCCGCCGTTGATTACGTTCATCATTGGAACCGGCAGAGCCATTGGGCCTGCGCCGCCCAAGTAACGGTACAGCGGCAGGCCTGCATCTTCAGCGGCCGCGCGTGCTACGGCCATAGAAACGGCCAAAGTGGCATTGGCACCCAAGTTGCCTTTGTTTTCAGTACCGTCCAATTCGATCATGATTTGGTCGATATAAGATTGCTCGCTGGCATCGATGCCGATGAGGGCTTGCGCGATTTGGTTGTTAACGTGGTCAACGGCTTTCAATACGCCTTTGCCCAAGTAACGGGATTTGTCGCCGTCACGCAATTCCAAAGCTTCTTTTTGACCGGTTGATGCGCCGCTTGGTACGGCTGCACGGCCCATGACGCCGGATTCCAACAATACGTCACACTCTACAGTAGGGTTGCCGCGAGAGTCTAAGATTTCGCGTGCAAAAATATCAACGATTGCGCTCATGAATATCTCCAAATAGGATGGTAAAAGAAAAGTAGCTTTGTTACGCTTCAGACGGCCTTGAGGATGATTTCCGAAGTCTGATGAATGCAGACATTATACCGTCTTTGCCGGGCATGGCATCGGCGTCGGTATGAAACCGACTGTAAGTTTGTTTCACGTCAATATCGTTCAAACAAACATAAGCCGTATAGTGTAACATTTTTTACCCTTTTTAGGGTGAAAAGCTGATTAAATCAGGCATAAGGCCGTCTGAAAACCAGATTAGCCTTCGCCCAAAATCATCGAGCCTACGCCGTCATCGGTCAGTACCTCCAAGAGCAGGGCGTTGGGAACGCGGCCGTCTATGATGTGCGTGGCTTTGACGCCGCTTTTGGCGGCTTCGACGGCAGAGGCGATTTTAGGCAGCATGCCGCCGTACAGCGTGCCGTCTTCAATTAATTCGTCAATGCGGCTTGGCGTCAGGGTGGTCAATAATTTGCCTTCTTTATCCAGTACGCCGGGGATGTTGGTCATCATCAGCAGTTTTTCGGCTTGAAGTTTTTCCGCCAGTTTGCCGGCAACCAAGTCGGCATTGATGTTGAACGCTTCGCCGTTTTGGCCTACGCCGATGGGTGCGATGACCGGAATGCAGCCGCGCTCGACCAAGCCTTCCACCAAACGGGTATCGATGTCGGCCACTGTGCCGACTTGGCCGATGTCCACGCCTTTTCGCTCGGGCGTGTCGATCAGGAGTTTTTCCGCTTTGATGAAGTGGTTGTCCCGGCCGGTAATGCCGACGGCGCGACCGCCGAAGGAGGTAATCATGGAAACGATTTCTTTATTGACGTGTCCGCCCAAAACCATTTCTACGATGTCCATGGTTTCGCTGTCGGTGACGCGCATGCCTTGAACAAATTCTCCTTTTTTGCCGACTTTTTCCAGCATTTCATTGATTTGCGGGCCGCCGCCGTGAACGATGACGGGATGCAGGCCGATCAGTTTGAGCAGGACGACATCGCGTGCGAAGCCCTCTTTTAAGGCCGACTCGGTCATGGCGTTGCCGCCGTATTTGATGACGATGATGGAGCCGGAAAAACGGCGGATATAAGGTAAAGATTCGGCAAGGACGCGCGCTTTGATCGCAGAGGAGACAGATTGTTGCTGAGTCATGGTTTCAACCTTGTTTCATGATTTCGGCCTTTATCTTAATCCCAAAGGCCGTCTGAAACAATATTTCCAAGCGCTTGAAATCCTGTTAAATCAGTTAAATGGTTGAAACCAGCCTCATGCAAACGGTAAAATGACGGTTTGCTTCGGCCTCTTTGCCGATTACTAAGGATACCCATGATGAAAATCAGCACCCAATTCGATGCCGGTTCGGTCGTTGTCAAAGATTTGAGCAACCCTGCCGATATCCGTCTCGCCCTGCGTCCCGACAATGCTTCGGAGTTTGCCCAATGGTTTTACTTCCGTTTGCAGGGTGCGGCCTATCAAAACTGCGTGATGCATTTTGAAAATGCGGCGGACGCTGCGTATCCTTTGGGCTGGGAGGACTATCAGGCTTGCGCTTCTTACGACCGCCAAAATTGGTTCCGCGTGCCGACCAGCTATGAAAACGGCGTGTTGACCATCAACCATACGCCTTTGTCCAACAGCGTTTACTACGCCTATTTCGAGCCTTATTCCAACGAGCAGCATTTGAACCTTTTGGGCGATGCGCAGGGTAGCGGTTTGTGCCGTATCGACGACTTGGGCAGTACCGTTCAAGGTCGCGATATTAATCTGTTGACCATCGGCAACCAAGTCGAAAGCGACATGAAAGTCTGGATTATCGCCCGTCAGCATCCGGGCGAAACCATGGCGGAATGGTTTGTCGAAGGTTTGCTGGGCCGCCTGCTTGATCCGCAAGATCCGACCGCGCGCATGTTGCTTGACCGTGCGACTTTCTACATTGTGCCGAATATGAATCCGGACGGTTCGGTATTGGGCAATTTGCGCACCAATGCCGCCGGCGCCAACCTCAACCGCGAATGGGAAAACCCGACTTTGGAGCGAAGCCCCGAAGTCTTTACCGTCCGCGAAAAAATGATGGAAACCGGCGTGGATTTGTTCTTGGATATTCACGGCGATGAAGGCCTGCCGTTTGTCTTTGTGGCCGGTACCGAAGGCGTGCCGAACTACAACGAGCGCATCGAAGCTTTGGAAAACCAGTTCAAACTTGCGCTGCTCAATGCCAGCCCCGATTTCCAAGACGATTACGGCTATGACAAAGATGCGCCGGGTCAGGCGAATATGACTTTGGCGACCAACTGGGTCGGCAATCATTTCAACTGCCTTGCCTATACTTTGGAAATGCCGTTTAAAGACAATGCCAACCTGCCGGACGATGATTTCGGCTGGAACGGCCAACGCTCGCTGCGCTTGGGCGAGGCCATGTTGTCTGCTATTTTGAATGTGGTTGGCGATTTGCGTTAAACCGTCCGACACTGCATACAGGCCGTCTGAAAGTTCAGGCTTTCAGACGGCCTTTGAGATAAGGAACACACATTATGATGATACATCCCCAGTTTGATCCGGTGCTGATCAGCATCGGCCCGCTTGCTATCCGCTGGTATGCCTTGAGCTATATTGTCGGCTTTATCCTGTTTACGATTTTGGGCCGCCGCCGTATTGCGCAGGGCAATTCTGTGTTTACCAAAGAAACACTCGACGATTTCCTGACTTGGGGTATCTTGGGCGTCATCTTGGGCGGCCGTATCGGCTACGTTTTGTTTTATAAATTTTCCGACTATTTGGCCAATCCGTTGGATATTTTCAAAGTATGGGAAGGCGGCATGTCGTTTCACGGCGGCTTCTTGGGCGTGGTCGTTGCCATGTGGCTGTTTGGCCGCAAGCACAACATCAGCATTTTAAAATTGATGGATACCGTTGCGCCACTCGTACCGCTTGGCTTGGCTTCCGGCCGTATCGGCAACTTTATCAACGGCGAACTTTGGGGACGCGTGACCGAACTCAATGCTTTCTGGGCGATGGGTTTTCCGCAAGCGCGTTACGAAGATGCGGAAGCCGCGGCGCACAATCCTTTGTGGGCAGAATGGCTGCAACAATACGGCATGCTGCCGCGCCATCCTTCTCAGCTTTACCAGTTTGCCCTTGAAGGCATTTGCCTGTTTGTCATTGTTTGGATTTTCTCGAAAAAACCACGTCCGGCCGGACAAACAGCAGCATTGTTCTTGGGCGGTTATGGATTGTTCCGCTTTATCGCCGAATTTGCCCGCCAGCCTGACGACTATCTCGGCCTGTTGACTTTGGGCTTATCCATGGGTCAATGGTTGAGCGTGCCGATGATTGTATTGGGCGTGATTGGTTTTGTTTGGTTTGGCCGTAAAAACAGTGTTGCCAAAGCGTAAATAAAATAAAATAAAGGCCGTCTGAAAAGGTTTTCAGACGGCCTTTTTATGGCTTCAAGAGGATGGATTTTAGGCTTAACCGAAAAAGCCCATTTTGACTTGAATGAGTTTTTCCAACTCCGGCAGGACGCGGCGGCGTGAGACGAAGAAGATAATGTGGTCGCCGTCTTGGAGGATGGTTTCGGTATGGTGTCCCATGATGACCTCGCCGGTTGCGCCGCGGACAATGGCGGCAATGTAGCAGTCGCTCGGCCATTTGATGCCGCTGATGCGGCGGCCGACGATGGCGGAAGTGTTTTTATCGCCGTGTACCACCACTTCGATGGCTTCGGCCGTGCCGCGGCGCAGGGGGTGGACGGCAACGATGTCGCCGCGGCGGATGTGGGCGAGGATGGAGCCGATGGTAATCAGGTGGGGGGAAACGACGATATCGATTTTGTTGCCTTCGAGCAAATCGACGTAACTTGAGCGGTTGACGATGGTGATCACGCGTTTGGCACCAAGGTTTTTTGCCAACAGGCTGGACATGATGTTGTTTTCGTCATCGTTGGTCAGCGCGCAGAAGACGTCGATTTCGTCGATGTATTCTTCGTCCAGCAGGGTTTCGTCGGTGGCGGAACCTTGCAGGACGAGGGTGTTGTCCAGATTTTCAGCCAGCCATTCGGCACGGTGGGGTTTGTATTCGATAATTTTGATGTCGTATTTGGATTCGAGCTGCTTGGCGAGGCGGTAGCCGATGTTGCCGCCGCCGGCGATCATGATGCGGCGGGTACGCGCTTCTTTCGGACGCAATTCGCGCATGATGGCTTCCACGCTGTTGATGTCGGCGGCAAACAGGACTTCATCGCCTTCGATGATGACGGTTTGCGGGGTGGGGACGATCAGGCGGTTGTTGCGGTAGATGGCGCAGATTTGGCAGTCCACGCCTTCGAGCAGGTGTTGGTTGATGTCGGCAATTTCACGGCCGATCAGCAAACCGCCTTTGCGGGCTTGAACAATCACCATGCGCACTTTATCGTTGGCGAAACTGAGTACCTGCAATGAGCTGGTGTAGTTGAGCAGGCCGACGAGTTGTTCGGTAACCAGTTGTTCGGGGCTGATGGTTTCGGTAATGCCGAAGATGTTGAGGCTGCCTTCTTCGGGGTTGTCGCTGCCGTCAACCGGATATTCAAGGTATTCGCTTGAGCGCACGCGTGCGATGCGGCTGGGGATGTTGAATAGGTCGGCAGCGATTTTGGAGGCGACAATGTTGGTTTCGTCGCTGCGGGTCAGGGCAAGCAGGAGGTCGGAATCTGCTGCGCCTGCCTGTTCGAGGGTAAAGGGCGATGCGCCGTTGCCGACGATGGTTTGGACATCGAGACGGCTGCTGATGCGGTTGAGCGCTTTTTCGTCGATGTCGATGATGGTAACGTCGTTGCTGGGAACGGAGGCGAGGTTTTGGGCGACGGTCGAGCCGACTTGGCCGCTGCCGAGAATGAGTATTTTCACGGTAATCGAGTGTGTTCGGTAAAAATGAAATTGTAACAAAAGGCCGTCTGAAATTGGAGTTTCAGACGGCCTGATTTTCAATCGGCTAAAGGATTACCAATAGCCCAAGGCTTTCCACCATAAGATGCCGACAGTGCTGAAAATCAGGATTTCGACCACGCTCATGATGAAGCCGGCTTTCCACCATTCGGTCATGTTGACGTAGTTTGAGCCGTAAATGACAGGTGCGGAACCGGTGGCGTAGTGGGTCAGTGACATCATGATGCCGGTAGCGGCTGCCATAATCAGGGCAAACAGCATCGGTGGTGCGCCCAAGGCCAAGCCTGCGCCATAGAATGCGCCGAACATGGCGGTAACGTGTGCCGTACCGCTGGCGAAAACGTAGTGGGCGTAGAGGTAGGCCAGCATCAACAGGGCACAACCGGCTTCCCAACCCAAGCCCATGTGGGCGATACCGCTTTGCATGGAGTCGGACAACCAGCTGATGAGGCCCAGTTTGTTGAGGAAGTTGGCCATCATCACCAAGGCCGCGAACCAGACGATGGTGTCCCACGCGCTTTTTTCTTTCAGCGCGTCGTCCCAAGTCAGTACGCCGGTCAACAGGCACAGGCTTAAGCCGAGGAAAGTAGTGGCGGTAGCGTCCACTTTCACGCCGAACAGCATTTCAGGAATACCCGCCCACAACAGCAGCAGAACTAAGAAAATACCCAGCATGATTTTTTCTTCACGCTTCATCGGTCCCATGGCAGCCAAATGCTCTTTTGCCAATGCAGTGGCGTTGGGGGTTTGTTTGATTTCAGGCGGATACAGGAAATACAGCACCAGCGGCATCAGCAGCATAGCAATCAGGCCGGGTACGACCATTGCCAAGAACCAAGTACCCCAAGAAAGTTGGATTTGCGCATTGGTGGCTTTGGCAACCAATTCGACCACCAGCGGATTAGGTGCGGTGGCGGTGATAAAAATCAGACAGGTAATTACATTGGAGTGGAAGTTGACCAGTGAAAGGTATTTACCGATTTTGCCTTCCGTCCCTTTTTCTGGGTCGGAGTCGAAGCTTAAGGCAATGGATTTCATAATCGGATGCACGATGGCACCGCCGCGTGCGGTATTACTCGGCGTTACCGGACCGATGACCAAGTCGGCCAGCGCCAAACTGTAACCTACGCCCAGCGTGCGTTTGCCGAAGAGGGAAATCAAGAGGTAGCCGATACGCATACCCAAGCCGGTTTTTAACAGGCCGCGCGAGATGATGATGGCGATACCGATCATCCAGATGAGCGAGTTGTTGAGGCTGCTCAGTGCGTCTTTAGTTGCGTCGGCGGCTTTTTCGTTGGTCACGCCGGTCAGTGCAACCAAGGTAATGCCCAAAATTGCCATGGCACCGATGGGCATGGCTTTGCCGATGATGCCGGCGATGATGCCGACGAATAATGCCAAAAGATGCCATGCGTCAGGCGATACGCCTTGGGGAACGGGGATAACGAACCAGATAAGCAGCGTCAGCACAAGTGCGACCGCAGCAGGAATTGGCTTGAAGCCCATGTTGAATCTCCTAATTTGAGGATTAAAGAATTGGGAAATCGGTTTTCAGACGGCCTGAGTGTTGCTTAAGGCCGTCTGAACGTATTTTGGTAGGTTCGGAAGGTATTTTTCTTAATGGGTTTCTTTTCTATCTTAGAAAGAAGAGAAAGGGGGGTATCGTTTTTCAGACGGCCTTTACAGCAACAGGCCGTCTGAAAACAATACCGATTTACTCCTGCTCCGCCGGCAGGCCGTACTCTTCGGGGAAGGTGCGCAGCGAGCTTTGCAGCACGGTTACCGCGCCGTCAATCAAACCGCAACGGCCGCTTCGGGGCAGCAGTTGGCACAGGCTTTGCAAGGCGCGCAGGTCGTCGGGAGTGCCGATGCCGGTGTCCACGCGGTTGAGCAGGCGGGAAAGTTGGAACGTGCCCCCCTTGCACGGTGGGCATTGTCCGCATGAGTTGGCAGCAAAAAACTCCACATATTCAGATACTTTACGCACCACACTCGTGCCTTCGGAAATCACAATCATCGCACCCGTACCGAGGCTGGATTTGCGTTCGCGCACGGAAACGAAGTCCAATGGCACATCCAAATCTTTGGCAGTCAGAAGCGTGTTTGACGGGCCGCCGGTAAAGACGGCTTTAAACGTACGGCCTTCAAGCATACCGCCGCCGTGATCGAAAATCAGTGATTTCAGCGTTGTACCCATCGGCAGCTCGTACAGGCCCGGGTTCAATACGTCGCCGGAGAGCGAGTAGAGTTTCGTACCTGCGGCATCGCCCAAACCCAGCGATTTGTACCATTCCGCGCCTTTGGCAAGGATTTGCGGGATATTGGCGAAGGTTTCGGTGTTGTTGATTAGGGTCGGTTCACCGTTGACACCGCTTTCGGCAGGGAAAGGCGGCTTGCGGCGAGGGAAGGGGAAACCGCCTTCCAACCATGAAATGACAGCGGTTTCTTCGCCGCCGATATAACGGCCCGAAGTTTCAACCAGCTGCAAATCCAAAGGTTTGCCCAAGTAGTTTTCAATGCGGATAAACAAATCGCTGTTTTTCCATTGCTCGATGGCCGGTGTGATGGAAGCGATGGATTCGGTTTGATGCGGATTGATGTACAAAATCGCTTTGTTGGCGCGGCAGGCAACGGCGGCAATCAGGACGCCTTCGATGACTTGGTGCGGCGTTTTTGCCAGCAAAACGCGGTCTTTAAATGTACCCGGTTCGTCTTCGTTGGCATTGCAGACGACGTATTTGTCGCCATTTTTGCTTTGGGCGGTAACGGCAGCCTCCCATTTGCGCCAGGTCGGGAAACCTGCGCCGCCCATACCGCAAAGATTGGCTTCTTGCAGTTTGGAAACAATGCTTTGAGGATCGGCAAGCGCCGCCAACAGACCTTCGCCGCCGCCAACTTTACGCCATGCGGCTAAATCCGCGCCGACTTGGCGGGAAGGGTGCAGTAAGTTTTGATTGGCTTGATTCATGATTGTTGCTCCTGCAAACCGGCGTGTTCGCGCAAATCGAATTTGCCGTAGTCGGGATATAAAACGGGGGCTTTGATGTCGCTGGTCAGACCGGCGCGGGTCATTTCGCGTTGCAGGTCGTGGACGTGGCCAACACCGCCGCGCACTTTTTTCAGCGGCAGGCCGCAATTTGCCGCGGCTTTACCGGCACGGCGGCCGAAGCTGATGATGTCCAGAAGTGCGTTGCCCATCAGACGGTTACGGCCGTGGATGCCGCCGGTTACTTCGCCGGCACAATAGAGGCCTTCCACGCAGGTTGCGCCGTCGCCGTTGATTTCGATGCCGCCGTTTTGATAGTGAAGGGTCGGATGAATCATCATCGGCTCAACAGCAGGGTCGATACCGCATTTGTGGGCGACGTGGCCGAGTGTTACTAGACGGTTCAATACGTCAGGGTCGTTAGCAATCAGGCGCGGGGTGTCGAGGAACACGCCGACTTGACCGTCACGTACCACGCCGCGGCCTTCGCGGCATTCGCGCAGAATCGCAGCGGCAACAACATCGCGCGGTTGCAATTCGTCAACGAAACGTTCGCCCAAACCGTTGACCAGTTTGGTGCCTGCAGAGCGCACTGCTTCGGAAATCAGCGCGCCTGCCAAGTGTGGAGGGTGGGCGACGCCGGTCGGGTGATATTGGAAAGAATCGACATCGCGCAGTTTGGCGCCGATACGATAAGCCATTACCAGGCCGTCTGCAGTCGCGCCATAGTGGTTGGAAGTGGCGAAACCTTGCAAATGCAGGCGTCCACTGCCGCCGGTTGCCAAGACCACGGCTTTGGCGTGAACCAATACCAAAGAGCGTTTTTCCAAATCGTACAAAATCGCGCCGACGCAGCGGCCGTGTTCGTCTGATAATAATTCGATGGCGGGGTGGCGGTTGAGCTGGGTGATGTTTTCGTCGAGTTCGACTGCTTCGCGCAGGACGCGCATCATTTCGAGGCCGGTAAAGTCGCGGTAGCTCAAAATACGCGGCACGGTTGTACCGCCTGCACGTTTGCGGCTCAACATGCCGTTACTGTCCGCGCCTTTGGCAAGGTCAAAAGTCATGCCCAAGCCAATCAGCCAGCGGATGGCTGACGGCGCGTCGGTAACCATTTGTGCCACCAATTCTTTTTTGCCTGCGTTGTGGCCGCCTTTGATGGTGTCGTCAAAGTGTTGCTGCAAGCTGTCTTCCGCGCCGACTGCTGCCTGAATGCCGCCTTCGGCCATCACGGTATTGCTGTCGCCGATACGCAGCTTGTTTGCCATGATGACGCGTGCACCGGCTTCAGTCGCAGACAATGCCGCCGCCGCACCTGCACCGCCGCCGCCGATCACCAAGACGTCAGTGTTCAAGTGTTCTGCACCCGACAAATCATAGTCGTCAATCAGAGGCTGACTGATTAAGAGTTTGGCCAAATCAGGATGGCAGTAATCGCCTTGGTTCGGGCCGATAGGCAGTTTCACACGCGCATCGGCCTGATAGTCAGGGTGAAATTGGCTCAGCAATTCGTTTTTTTCAGGTAAATCGCCACGCAGTTCCAATGAGGATGCACGCAGATTGGCAAGGGCGGTTTCGTAGTCTATGCCTTGGATTTTGTTAGCCATCACAGTGCCTCCTCTTCAAATTCGACTTTCATTTTGCCGCTGTCGATTTCGCGCAGGCGGCGCATCAAATCCACCGGACGCAACGTACGCGCCGCTTTCATACGGCGGGCGAACAGGCCTAAGTGGTTCGGACGGATGTGTTCTGGGCAGGAGAGGGTGCAGAGGTTGCACATCACGCATTGGTCGAAGGTCAGCGCAGCCGCGCCGAAATCGCCGGAAACTACCTGCGCTACGCCGTTTTCCACTTGCAAACCTTTAGGACAGGCGCGGTTGCAGCCGCCGCAATGACGACAGTTTTGCGCTTCAGGGAAGGCTTTGGCGGTATCGTCCAACCAGTTCCAGCCGTCGCCAATCTCGCTCACGTCGTAATATTGGATATGCTCCGGAATAAAGTAGTCCAAGAAGCTGACCTGCATGCCTTCCTCGACTTTAGTCTCGCACGCCAGTGCAGTGGTTACTTCGCGCTCGCCTTCTTTACGAATCATGCAGCGGCAGGAACCGCATACGCCTTGACCCATGCAGCCGACGTTGGCAGTAATCGCATTGCCCGAACGTGCATAGGCTTGGATGATTGACGAATCGGCGGAAGCTTTGACTTCGTGGCCGTCTATGGTCAGGGTTAACAAATTTTCACTCATGATTTGTTCCTGTGAAATTGGAAGTTGGAATAGTGGATAATTTGGTTAATTGTATTTTTATTACATTTATTGTGTATGAGGAAAATATCCAAGTGATTTACTTGGAAATTCTTTTAAAATCAATGTTTATCTATATAAGGCGAAGTGTATCAGAATTTGTTGGATTTGATGATAGGGAGGGATTAGCCTTGCTTAAGGAAGAGATTGTAAACAAAATATGCCTATTATTTAGACAAATTAATTATTTATATTTGATTTTAAAGGTAAAAGAAAATTACCTTTTCAGTATATTTACAAAAATAATCTAATATTTGCTAGTAGAAATCATTATTATATATTAGGGTTTTATATATAAATTATTGTATATATTGAATAATATCTAATTTTGTAAACAAACGAAAAGTCTGTTATAAAATTTCAGAAAATTAAATAAGTTTGACATCCGTCAAGAAGGTTGAGGGAGGGAATGACATAAATTTTACAATTGTGTATCGTATTAAAAAATAAAATGGTCGTCTGAAATGGAGATGGTTCTCTTTTAAATACAGGCTACTAAATTTTTTATTCAGATGTGTAGGGCAAATATTTCAGACGGCCTGGCAATAAGGTTATCGTTTAAAAATAATGTAGTTTTATTTCTATGTAAGCGAATAGCCAGTAGATATAGGTTATCAATAACCAAGTGATTTAATATGTTATTAAATTCTAATTAAATCAATGAAGTATGAAAATGATATTGTCTGGATTATTCATTTGAAAGCACTATTACACTATTGAAGGCCGTCTGAAAAATCGGTCTCTTAAAAAATAAACAAACCCTTCCTACCATGACTCCCGAAAAGGAACACAATCATGACCGTCATCAAGCAAGAAGACTTTATCCAAAGTATTTTCGACGCTTTCCAATTCATCAGCTACTACCATCCTAAAGACTACATTCAGGCTTTATACAAGGCTTACCAAAAAGAAGAGAACCCTGCCGCCAAAGATGCGATGGCTCAGATTTTGGTCAATAGCCGTATGTGTGCCGAAGGCCATCGTCCGATTTGTCAGGATACCGGTATTGCAACCGTATTTTTGAAAGTGGGCATGGATGTACAGTGGGATGCCGAGATGAGCGTACAGGAAATGGTTAACGAAGGCGTACGCCGCGCATATACCTATCCTGACAACAAACTGCGCGCCTCCGTATTGGCCGACCCGGCAGGCAAACGTCAAAATACCAAAGACAACACCCCTGCTGTTGTACACATGGAAATCGTGAAAGGCGACAAAGTTGAGGTTACTTGCGCAGCTAAAGGTGGCGGTTCTGAAAACAAAACCAAAGTGGCCATGCTCAACCCATCAGACAGTATTGTGGACTGGGTATTGAAAACTGTTCCTCAAATGGGTGCTGGCTGGTGTCCTCCGGGCATCTTGGGTATCGGCATCGGCGGTACGCCTGAAAAAGCAGTGTTGATGGCCAAAGAAAGCCTGATGAGCCATATCGATATTCAGGAACTCAAAGAAAAAGCCGATTCCGGTGCAGAATTGTCTACCACCGAAGCCCTGCGCTTGGAACTCTACAAAAAAGTAAATGCCTTGGGTATTGGCGCACAAGGCTTGGGCGGTTTGAGCACCGTGCTGGATGTCAAAATCCTTGACTACCCAACTCACGCGGCTTCCAAACCGATTGCCATGATTCCAAACTGCGCGGCTACCCGCCACATCGAATTTGAATTGGACGGCTCAGGCCCGGCCAAATTGGAAGCCCCGTCTTTGGAAGACTGGCCGGATCTGACTTACAGCCCTGACAACGGCAAACGTGTCGATGTCAACAATCTGACCAAAGAAGAAGTGGCTACATGGAAAACCGGCGATGTATTGTTGCTGAACGGTAAAATCCTGACCGGCCGCGATGCCGCGCACAAACGTTTGGTTGACATGCTCAATAAAGGCGAAGAGTTGCCGGTGGATTTCACCAACAAACTGATTTACTACGTCGGCCCGGTTGATCCAGTCCGCGACGAAGTTGTTGGCCCGGCAGGTCCGACTACTTCCACTCGTATGGATAAATTTACCCGCCAAATGCTGGAACAAACCGGCCTTTTGGGTATGATCGGCAAATCCGAACGCGGCGCAGCGACTTGCCAAGCCATTGCCGATAACAAAGCCGTTTACCTGATGGCTGTCGGCGGCGCGGCATATCTGGTGGCCAAAGCCATTAAAGCATCTAAAGTTTTGGCGTTCCCAGAATTGGGTATGGAAGCGATTTACGAATTTGAAGTCAAAGACATGCCGGTAACCGTTGCAGTGGACAGCAACGGTGAATCGGTTCACGCCATTGCACCAAAACAATGGCAGGCCAAAATCGGTATTATCCCGGTTGAAGCTTGATATTTGACTGAATAATCAAAGGCCGTCTGAACGATTTCAGACGGCCTTTTTTGCGTATAAATAATTCAAATATTTTCAAACGAGTAAATTTCCCTTCCTAAAAAACACTTGTCAAAATCAGTATTTGAAACTAAAATTCACAGCTTATCGAGTCGGAGTGTGGCGCAGTCTGGTAGCGCACTTGCATGGGGTGCAAGGGGTCGAAGGTTCGAATCCTTTCACTCCGACCAAAAGATTTTAGGGACTTAATCTGTTTTTCCGGTTAAGTCCTTTTTGTTTTTACTCTTTAAGTTTTAATATAGATTGTTCACTTCGGTATAAGCTATTAGGCTAAAAACAATCTTGCAATCTTGTGGAGCAGTATAATGATTTTGTGTAGCAAAGGCCGTCTGAAAAATAACGGTAAAACAAAACCTGCTTAAAAAAGCAGGTTTTGTTGTTTCTAAAGCAGGTCTATTCGGTACTATCTTTCAGCGTGTCTTTATAAGTATAAAGATACGATGCGCCGACAAAGGATGCGCCACCGACGACATTACCCAGGAATACGGGAATCATGTTGAAGAAAAATTGCCCCCAAGTAATGTTTGCGCCTGCCAAAATGCCGGCTGGGATAACGAACATATTGGCGACAAGGTGTTGGAAGCCATTTAATACGAAAATCATGACGGGGAACCAAATGGCCAGCATTCGCCCGGTTGTGTTTTTAGCGGCAAAGTGCAGCCACGCGCCCATGCAGACCATCCAGTTACATGCGACTGCCGATACGAAAGCACGGCCGAAATCCATATGGACTTTTGCTTCCGCCACAGCAATGGTTTTTTCTGCCACGCTGCCTTCGGTCATGCCGACATAGTGTCCGAGAAAAAATGCCATCGCCAGCGTGCCTACCAAATTGCCCATGCAGACGATAACCCAGTTTCGCAGCAGCATTTTAGAGGAAATCCGTCCGGCCAACCTGCCTAAAGACATAATCATCATGTTGCTGGTTACCAGCTCGCCGCCAAGCAGGATACAAATCAAGGCGATTGGGAATACGGCGGCACCGAGTAAAGTCGCAACACCACCCCATTCGTGCGGAATGCCGCTGACTACTTTTAAATAGGCAAGATAACCGAAGCCGATGTATCCGCCGGCTAAAACGCTCAAGATTGCCAGTGTGGGGATGCTGGATTGTGCTTTGGCGCAGCTTTTGTCGAGAACAACCTGTAAAATTTCCTGTGGGTATAAATCGCGCGAAGCCATGATGTTCCTTAAAGTTGGTTGAGGAGGAAACGTTGTTTTAAAGGTGGTACAAACTGTCGCGGTAGAGTGGTGTTATAGGGAGCCGGTGTACGGTCTTTATCTTATCAATCAGTCTGAATTAAACCTAAAAAACAGATACTTCGCCTTGTTTTAGCTCAAAAGAAATATTATTACATTTTGTCTCCATATTAAAAAAGGCCGTCTGAACATTGAAATTTCAGACGGCCTGGTTTTGATTTCTTAAACTAACAAATGAGCCAGCTTTGCATTGCCTTCGCGTGGAATAGGGCGCGGATTACCTTGTGCATCGATGGCGACGTAAGTGAACACAGCTTCGGTGACCAGTTGGCGGTCTTCCGTTACCATATCGTTCATCAAAGTTTTCACCCACACTTCAATTTTCAGTTGCAAAGAAGTATTGCCTACACGGACACAATGACCGTAGCAGCATACAACGTTGCCGACCTTTACCGGTCTGATGAAATTCATTTCTTGAACGGCCACGGTTACAATTCGTCCCTGTGCGATTTCTGCCGCCAAAATACCGCCGCCCAGATCCATTTGTGACATAATCCAGCCACCGAAGATATCCTGATTAGGATTGGTATCGCGCGGCATGGCTACCGTACGCAATAAAAGTTGTCCTTCGGGTGCAGCATGCGTTTGTTTGTTGTCAGCCATAAAAAATCCTGTCAAAAAAGTGCTATTTTACGCCATTTGTGGCGTTAAACCTATGTAGGCCGTCTGAAAAATCAGCAGGTAAAGTGTTACAATTAAATATATTCATCAGACAAAGGAGAAAGCTCATGCATCCGATTCAAGAACCACGAAATAGCGGCCTTTTACGCGTATCCGACATTCACGAAATCTACTGGGAGGAATCAGGCAATCCTGATGGCCACCCCGTGATTTTCCTGCATGGCGGCCCCGGAGCAGGCGCATCACCGGCTTGCCGAGGCTTTTTCAATCCAGAACATTTCCGCATCGTCATCATCGACCAACGCGGCTGCGGACGCTCCAAACCGTATGCCTGTATCGAAGACAACACCACATGGGATTTGGTTGCCGATATTGAAAAAGTACGCGAAATGCTCGGCATTCAAAAATGGTTGGTTTTCGGCGGCTCATGGGGCAGCACCTTGTCGCTGACTTATGCCGAAACTCATCCCGATCGCGTCAGCGGCTTAGTTTTGCGCGGTATTTTCCTGTGCAGGCCGTCTGAAATGGCATGGCTGAACGAAGCAGGCGGCGTCAGCCAAATTTATCCGGCTCAATGGCAAAAATTCATTGCTCCTGTAGCCGAAAACAAACGCCAAGCCCTAATCAAAGCCTACCATGAAATGCTGTTCAGCGAAGATGAAGCCACTCGCCTCAAAGCAGCTAAATCATGGGCAGACTGGGAAAGCTACCTTATTCAGTTTGAACCCAAAGACGTGGATGAAGACCCGCAAGCCTCCCTTGCCATCGCAAGAATGGAAAACCATTATTTCGTGAACGAAGGCTGGTTGCAGGGCGATAAAGCCATCTTGGCAAACATCGACAAAATCCGCCATATCCCAACCATCATCGTCCAAGGCCGCTACGACCTATGCACCCCGATGCAAAGCGCGTGGGAACTCTCGCAAGCCTTCCCTGAAGCAGAATTGAGAATCGTCCAAGCAGGCCACTCTTCTTTTGATCCCTCGCTTTCCGAAGCTTTGGTAAAAGCAGTAGAGGATATTAGAAGCAAGTTATAAAGGTTAATCAATAACAATGCCGTCTGAAAAAGTTTCAGACGGCATTTTTCTATTTACATATTAAATTTAATATCATATTATCATTGCATGATATCAGTTTGAATTTTTTAGAATTTCAATATGAAACCCTTAATTTACTACGCTCATTCCGCGCAAGATGAACTCGGTAATCTCTTACCTTACGAACATTGACAAACCTTGCAAAACCATTCGGTAAATGTTGGTGAAATGGCAGCGGAGTTTGCTCGGGTATTCGGTGCGCAGGAAATTGCCTGCCAGACGGGAAAGTTGCATGACTTAGGGAAATATTCGGAAGCTTTTGACCACCGATTGCATGGCGGTCCTTCAGTTGATCATACTACCGCCGGAGCGAAAATTGCAAAAATGCTTGCTTTATAGTGGAGGTCAGAGTATAAGCTGTTGTTATCTTACTTTGGCTAGATAACTTTTTTAATGAATTAAAAGGCAAAAATAATGGAAAATAAACAAACCAATTCAACCATCAAATCTCGTGCGGCGGTGGCATTCGCACCAAATCAACCCTTACAAATTGTGGAAATCGACGTAGAAATGCCACGCAAAGGCGAGGTGTTAATTCGTAACACGCACACGGGCGTGTGCCATACTGATGCATTTACGTTATCAGGAAGCGATCCTGAAGGCGTATTCCCAGTGGTGCTTGGACACGAAGGTGCGGGTGTGGTTGTTGCTGTGGGCGAAGGTGTGTCAAGCGTAAAACCGGGTGATCACGTTATTCCGCTTTACACTGCTGAATGTGGCGAATGTGAGTTTTGTCGTTCAGGTAAAACCAACTTATGCGTCTCAGTGCGTGATACGCAAGGTAAAGGTTTAATGCCGGACGGCACGACGCGTTTTTCTTATCAAGGCCAGCCGATCTATCACTATATGGGCTGTTCGACTTTCAGTGAATACTCTGTTGTTGCAGAAGTTTCACTGGCAAAAATTAATCCAGAAGCCAACCATGAACAAGTATGTTTACTCGGCTGCGGCGTTACCACAGGTATTGGTGCGGTACATAACACAGCAAAAGTGCAAGAGGGCGACTCTGTTGCTGTGTTTGGCTTGGGGGCGATTGGTTTGGCGGTGGTGCAAGGTGCGCGTCAAGCCAAAGCCGGCCGCATTATTGCTATTGATACCAATCCTGCAAAATTCGAGTTGGCAAAACAGTTTGGTGCAACTGATTGTTTGAACCCGAACGATTACGATAAACCGATTAAAGATGTGTTGTTAGACATCAATAAATGGGGCATTGACCATACCTTTGAATGTATCGGCAACGTAAACGTAATGCGTCAGGCCTTAGAAAGTGCACACCGTGGCTGGGGACAATCCATTATCATCGGCGTAGCGGGTGCAGGCCAAGAAATTTCAACTCGTCCGTTCCAGTTGGTAACAGGTCGTGTTTGGAAAGGCTCGGCGTTTGGTGGTGTGAAAGGTCGCTCTGAACTGCCGAAAATGGTGGAAGATTCAATGAAAGGCAACATCGAGTTAGAACCATTTGTGACCCACACAATGACACTTGATCAAATCAATGAAGCCTTTGATTTAATGCATGAAGGTAAATCGATCCGTGCTGTTATTCATTACTAAGGTACGCGATGAAACTGATTGAACAACATCAAATTTTTGGTGGTTCGCAACAAGTTTGGGCTCACCATGCCCAAACGCTGCAATGCGAAATGAAATTTGCCGTCTATTTGCCGGATAATCAGGAGAATCGACCGCTTGGTGTGATTTATTGGCTTTCCGGCTTAACGTGTACGGAACAAAATTTCATTACCAAATCAGGTTTTCAGCGTTATGCGGCAGAACATCAAGTGATTGTGGTTGCGCCTGATACCAGCCCTCGCGGAGAGCAAGTGCCGAACGATGCTGCTTACGATTTAGGGCAGGGTGCGGGCTTTTATCTGAATGCGACCGAGCAACCTTGGGCGACGAATTATCAAATGTATGATTATATTTTGAATGAATTGCCTGATCTGATTGAAGCAAATTTCCCTACCAACGGCAAACGTTCCATTATGGGACATTCAATGGGCGGACACGGCGCATTGGTATTGGCACTGCGAAACCGAGAACGTTATCAAAGTGTTTCTGCCTTTTCGCCCATTTTGTCGCCAAGCCTTGTGCCTTGGGGAGAAAAAGCCTTTTCTGCCTATTTAGGAAAAGATCGCGAAAAATGGCAGCAATATGATGCCAACTCGCTCATCCAACAAGGCTATAAAGTGCAAGGTATGCGCATTGATCAGGGCTTGGAAGATGAGTTTTTACCAACACAATTGCGTACCGAAGATTTTATTGAAACCTGTCGTGCGGCAAATCAACCGGCCGATGTGCGCTTCCACAAAGGCTATGATCATAGCTATTACTTCATCGCCAGTTTTATTGGTGAGCATATTACCTATCATGCGGCATTTTTGAAGTAAGCCAAAGAAGTGATTCGGGAATCGATCAAACGTTGGAATGAACGTTAATTTTTCATGTTAACGAAAATAAAAGGCATCAGATTGATGCCTTTTATTTTTATAAATGATGAAAATAATGCGATTAAAATGAGCTAGCTTGCCCACTCTATTTAAATATCTCCCCATTCTAATCCGAATCGCTGTAAATATTTTCTCAATCGATCGCTGTCATTGACTTTTGCCCTTTCTGTTCGGGAGATGTTGAACAATGCACGGCCGGCGGCGGCCATGTTGGGGTGTTTGCGGCATTCGTCTATAACGTGTTGCAATTGTAGCTTGTCGAACAAATCCAATGTGTCCCAATCGATTTTATCGGGGTAGTCTTGTGTTTTTTCAGACGGCCTGTTATGTAAGAGGCCGTCTGAAAAGGGTTCTTCCGACCATAACCATTTTAGGCGTTCGATTTCGGCTTGGACTTGTTCTACTTGTATCCTGCCTTGCGGCGCAAGCGTGGCCAGGCGCATGATGCTGGCGGCGAGGTCGCGGAAGTTGCCGCGCCATGGGGCTTGGTTGGAGTGGGCGAAGTCGAGGTAGGCGGCCAGGGCTTCTTTGTTGAAGCGGGTGGTTCGGCCGAGTTCTTGCGAAGCTAGGGCGAGCTGGTGTTCGACGTTGGGCTCGATGTCTTCGCGGCGGTTGGCGAGTGCGGGCAGCGGATAGTTCCAAATATTGATGCGGGCGAACAGGTCTTCGCGGAAGCGTCCGGCGCGGACTTCTTGGCGTAGGTCGCGGTTGGTGCCGGCGATGAGTTGGAAGTCGCTTTTGACTTCGCTGTCGCTGCCGACGGGATAAAAGTGTTTTTCCTCAATGGCTTTGAGCAACATGGCTTGCTCGTCCAAGCCCAACTCACCGATTTCGTCCAAAAACAGCACGCCGCCATCGGCTGTTTTCAGATAGCCTTCACGCTTTTCCGCCGCGCCGGTAAAGGCGCCTTTTTTGTGGCCGAACAAGGCAGATGCTGCGCCGTCGCCGCGAAGGGTGGCGCAGTTTACATCGACAAATGTGCCTTTAATCAGATGGCGCGCTTTTTTCAATTCAAAAATCCTGCGTGCCAGCATAGATTTGCCCGCGCCTGTCGGGCCGGAGAGCAGAATGGGGGAAGGAGAGTTGAGCGCGACTTGTTCGATTTCGGCAATCATGCGGTTGAAGGCGGCGTTTTGGGTGGAAATGCCGCTTTTCAGGTAGCGCACTGCGTCATCGCGTACGGCAGCAAGGCGTTCGGCCAGCACGTCGTAACGCGCCAAGTCCAAATCGATGATTTCATAACTACCGACATTGCCGTCCTCCATACTGCGTCTTTGATTTTTGGGTGGAGCGGTTTGCAACAGTACGCCGGGGATTTGACGTGATTCCACCAATAAAAACAGGCAGATTTGGGCAACGTGTGTACCTGTGGTGATGTGGGTGAGATAGGTTTCTTCTTCTGTATCAAATGGATAGCTCGCTGCCCAATCGTGTAGTTTGGTATAAACCTCGGAGAAATCCCACGGGTTTGCCAGCTCCATAGGTACAAGATTGACGACTGTGTGCGGCGACACCTGCTGAATATCGGCTTTTACATGATCCGCCAGCTCGCGGTATTTTTCCGCATAAAACAGTTCCATGCGGTCAAGATGAAAATCCTGACGCTGATTCATGGCGACATTCGGCCGCCATTTCTGCCAACGCCCTTGACCGAAACCACTGTCCAATACCGTACCGAGAAAGCTGACAGCGACTTGTTTTTTAGGATGGGTATTCATGTTTCAGACGGCCTTTAAATTATTTTTTCCAAGATAAATTTGCTGTTTACTTAACCGCAGGCGTTTGTCCAAATCATCGAATCGCATCATATATCCTTGTATATCTTATTTTCTATATAACTATCTATAAATATATTTTTTACTATTCTACGCTTCTTGCCGATAAAAGCTACTTTAAAATATATTTTCTTTATATTCAATCATTTAAAAATTATTTTTATAAAAATTCCATTCTTGGCACGCTGTTGGCTATGTTGTGAATGTAACGATACAGCAGATGCTTCGGGAAATACAGTTACCGGAGAAAAATTTTCCGTAAATTTAGTTGCTGTGTGGTTACAGGGCGAATGCCGACAAGACTACATTTGGATTAACAGGTTCGAGTCCTGTCTCGTCTAATAGACGTTGAACGTCTTGTTTATTTAGTCGCCCACCCTTTTTCAATATGGCAGGCAAATGCCTGGGGAAACTACAACATGGATACCCTTGTGTCGCAGGTTCGAGTCCTGCCTCTGTTATCCAAAATATCAGAGTAGCTCAGTTGGTAGAGTAAAGGCATGTTTCCCTGAAAAACTTGTTGCGTGCCATATTATTTTTACAGCAGCAGGCGGATGCCCAGAAGAGAGTACATTAGCTTTCAGTTAAAACCGTTTCTCTTCATCTTTAGCCGCTATGCTGCCACCCATTCAAGGCCGTCTGAAATATTCAGGCGGGCCGATATAAAAACCGTTTTCGGTGCAAACGGCAAATGCCGGAGGAATTACAGCCTGCTAAGCTCGAGGTCGCGGGTTCGAGTCCCGTCTCTGCCGCCAACAATGGCAGAGTAGCTCAGTGGATAGAGCGCGTAAAAATTTCTCCATTCTTTGTTGCCCAATGTACCACCCCTTATGGGTGAATGCCATTAGGATTACATTCCTTCCTTGCTACAAACCTGAATGATCCTAATTAAACTAGTCGCCCTACGGCAGTAGGCGGATGCCCGGAAGAGAATACATTAGCTTTCAGTTAAAAACGCTTCTCTTCATCTTTAGCCGCCACACTGCCACCCATTCAAGGCCGTCTGAAAAACAAAGCTAAAACAAGTTCAGACGGCCTCAAACCAACAATATGAAAGAAAATGAAAATGGCTAATACTACCTTGTTTCAATCTATTAAAAACCGTTTGATTAAAACCGATACCTATAATGAAGCCGGCGGCATCGCCTACACGCTGACACACAAACAACAGCTGGCCCAGCTTGCCGCTACCGGTTGTCTGAACAATACCTACTATGCGGATGCCCAAAGTCAGCTTGACCAAGTGTTGAAATTGGCAGAAAACCTGGATGCCGAGTTTATCGCCAAAACCGCCGTGTATGCCCGTCAAAAAGGTTTCATGAAAGACATGCCAGCGCTTTTGCTTGCCGTGTTGGCGCAAAAAGACGTGAACATGCTCGCCCGCGTATTCGACCAAGTAGTGGACAACGGTAAAATGTTGCGTAACTTTGCACAAATTATCCGCAGCGGCACAGTCGGCAGAAAATCTTTCGGCAACCGTCCGAAAAAACTGATGCAGACTTGGCTTTTGACCGCCACCGAAAAACAACTGTTGAACGCCGCCGTCGGCAATTCGCCGTCGCTGGCAGACGTGGTCAAAATGGTGCACCCCAAACCGCGTGAAGCATGGCGTGCCGCATGGTTTGCATGGCTGATTGGCAAACCTTACGACCGCGAAGCATTGCCACCCATTACCCGCGCTTTTGAAGACTACAAACAAAGCCGAGAAGGCGAATTGCCCAACGTTCCTTTCCAAATGCTTACAGCTTTAGACTTGAACAGCGGCGACTGGGCGCAAATTGCCTGTAACGGTTCATGGCAGCAGGTTCGTCAAAACCTGAACACTTTCCTGCGTCACGAGGTGTTTGCCAAAAGCAAAAACATCAAAATGGTGGCAGAAAAATTGCGTGACGAAACCGCCATTGCCCGCGCCCGCGTCCTGCCTTACCAATTGCTGACCGCGTATCAGGCAACATCTAATCAAATGCCGTCTGAAATCCGCGAAGCACTGCAAGATGCGATGGAAACCGCCGTACAAAACGTACCGGCCATCCAAGGCAAAGTCGTGGTTTGTCCGGACGTTTCCGGCTCTATGCACAGCTCGGTTACAGGCTATCGCGGCAGCGCGACCAGCAAAACCCGCTGCATCGACATTGCCGCGCTTGTATCCGCCGCCATGTTGCGTACCAACCCGCAAGCCCGCGTGATACCGTTTGAACAAATCACGGTAAACGTCAAGCTCAATCCGCGCGACAGCATCATGACCAACGCCGAAAAACTCGCCAATATCGGCGGCGGCGGAACGGCATGCAGCGCACCACTCGCCACGCTGAACCGCGAAAAAGCCGACGTGGATTTGGTCGTCATCGTGTCAGACAACGAAAGTTGGGCAGATGACAGCCAAGGATGGGGCGCAACAACCAGTCTGATGAAAGAGTGGGATATTCTGAAAAGACGTTGTCCGGAAGCCAAACTCGTTTGTCTGGATATCCAGCCCTACACTAAGGCTCAAGCACGAAACCGTCACGATATCTTGAACATCGGCGGCTTCTCCGACCAAGTGTTCACGCTCATCGGTTCCTTTGCCGAACGAGGTATGGGTACAGATTTCTGGGTAGAAGAGATTGAGAAAACGCCGTTGGCAGCTGTGAACTAAAGCTAAGGCCGTCTGAAAAAAAGGGTGGAAATATTTTTCAGACGGCCTTATTGATAAAACATTGAGTTGAAAACATGAATGTTGATTAACTAGCGTTGTGTGAAACTTTTCCCATAGGCTTGCGGCATGAAGCAGAAACGCTGTTTATGCGGCAACCCTACCACAACCGTTTGCCTGCCCAGCAAGGGGAAACTGTTGTTTTAGACGGACAGATAATCCGTCTTGTCAGCCGTCAATATGCAGTTTTCCATGCAAAAGGGGAAGAGGTTCGGCAAGTCATGGTGCACTGCCTCAATACCCGCCATCATGATGGTTATGTTCGCGAACGGCATTTCAAACAGCTGCTCTCTGCCGAACAGCCTGCATTCGTCTTGCCTTTTGCTGCCCAATTACTCGGCGAATATGTTTTGACGATACAATTTGACGTTGCCATATTTTTCCAAAACAACGCTGCGGCTTTGGCACGATTTTTCGCTGACAACCCGCTTTATTGGCAAAAGCAGAAAAACCGCATCCGCAGCTATTGGCATTGTTACCACAGCAACCGCTATCCCGATTGGAGAAATTATCCCGTCCGTTTGCTGGCGGAAGAAATCGATAAGGAAATCACTTATATTGTTTTCAGATGACCTCATAGACCAAATGCCGTCTGAAAATACAAAGAAGGAAACAAAATGCAAAAATTTATCCTAATCCGCGGTCATCAAGGTTCGGGAAAATCGACGTTTGCCGAACAAAAAGCCGCCGAATTTAAAGCGCAGTATCCGGATGCGGAAGTGGTCCGTATTGAAAACGATTTGTTTATTACCGATGAATATGGTGAATATCGTTGGTCGGGCGAAGCGGTGGATAAAGCGCAGAAACGCGGTAATGCTTTGATGACTGAAACCTTGAGACTTGGACGTCAAAATCCGAATCAAAATATTTTGATCATTAATTCCAATACCAACCAAAAAACTTCGCGTTGCCGTCATTTATTGGATCAGGCGGAGAAAAGCGGTTTTGAAACAGAAGTTTATCGACTGCACAATTTCTATCCCAACCTGCACGGCGTGAAAGAGCATGACGTGTTGGCGGCGTATATCAAGCTGAACCAAAACCGTGTGGCAAACGAAATCCACATCGAGGCCGTACAGCCGGCAAATGCGGAGCAGTTAGAAAAAATCGAGCAGATGCAGGCTATCGAGCATAAGCCGTTGGTGTTTGATGAGGTGCAGCAAACCTTTGTGACCGATCACTATCTGCAACACGGCAGCCGTAACTTTACTGCCAAAGCATCCAAGCGTTATCCTGAATTGCGCGTGTTGAAATACGCACGCAGCGTGTTCTATAACAACCGCTTTGATGATGCTTTGCTGGAAATGCGCGGTTTGATTATCGATGCGCACAACCGCATCATCGTGCGTCCGTTTAAAAAAGTGTTCAATTATTCGGAACGTATTGCCAAAGGCAGCCGCTATCCGATTCGAATCGGCGACGAGAGACTGGTGGACGCGGTAGTGAAAGTAAACGGCTTCCTCGGCTGCTGCACTTTCGTCTCGCTTTCAGACGACCATCCGTCTAAAGGCGCTTCGTTTGACGGCAAAGTGCTGTATTCGACCACCGGTTCGCTCGACAGCGCGTTTGCCGATATGACCGCCGCACATTGCGCACAATACGAAACCTTGTTCCGTGCATATCCGAACCATACTTTTTTGTTTGAAATCACAGACGCGAAAGACGTGCACATCATCCGCGAAGCATTGGGCGAAACCTTAATCGGCTGCATTGACGTGGCGACCGGCCGTCAGTTTACTGAAGCGGAATTGGACGAAATCGGCAAACAATACGGTGTTCGCCGTCCTGAAATGCTGAAAAACATCACGTTCGGCGAGCTGAAAGGTCGTCTGAAAAACGTGGAACACGAAGGCTTTATGGTATTTGATGCGCAAAACGGCGAAATGCTGTTCAAACTCAAATCGCCATATTACCTGATTTCCAAGTTTTTAGGACGAAGCAACGAGGGGAATATCGGCCGCAAACTCGACAAACGCCATGTTGATGAAGAATTTTATCCTTTAATCGACTACATCCACGAGCATCAGGAAGCATTCAATGCCATGTCGGAATTGGATAAAATCGCGTTTATTCAGGCGTTTTTGAAGCAGTTGTAAGGCCGTCTGAAAATATATGGGGCAATGCGTATTTATTTTCCGCGCTCATACGCTTCGATTTCGCCAACCTTAGGTGCATAGCCGCTGCTTGTGTCGTGGCGCAAATTCAACCAGATATCGACCAATGCCCAAGCGGCCGGAGCGGCAATGACGTTTTGCCCCATACACAAAACTTGCGCGTTATAGTTTTCCACTGAACCGCGGACGGTAAGCAAATCGTGCGCCGTAGCCGCCCGTATACCGCGCACCTTATTGGCGGCGATTGCCGTGCCCACGCCGGTGCCGCAAATCAACAGCGCACGGTCGGCGCGTCCTGCCGCGACTTCTTCGGCCGCGGCAAACGAGAGTTGCGGATAGGTCCCTTCGGGCGAGGATAAATCGACCAAGCTGCTGACGCGCGGGTCGTTTTGCAGATGCGCTTTGAGCGCGTCTTTCAATATTGCGCCGTTGGCCGGCGCGGCAATAACCAAACGCATAAAAACTCCTTGAAGCACACAATAAACATTACTCAGCATACGCCCGCGCGTGATACGATTCAAGCCTGCAACGCAGAAAGCACGGTATGAGCAAAACCTACTTCACATCAGACCTACATTTTTCGCATAAAAACATCGCCAAATTCTGTCCGCAATTTCGACCGTTCGATAACGTGGAGCAGATGGATGAATTTTTAATCCGGATATGGAATGAAACCGTTACGCCTGAAGATACGGTGTACAACTTGGGCGATTTTTCCTTTGCCCAAGACCATAAGCAGATAGAGCGCGTTTTGTCGCGGTTAAACGGGCAACATCACTTGATTTACGGCAATCATGATCATGTGATTCGGCAGTATGCCGATTTTTTCCGCAGCCAAACCAAGCATGACAACCATCCGCTGCTGTCGTCCATACGGCCGTATTTGAAACTCAAATTGCCGGAAATTAAGAATACACTGGTTCTCTTTCACTATCCGATTCAGGAATGGGACGGCTGCTATCAGGGTTGGTATCACTTGTACGGCCATTTGCATGACAGGGTAGCGGAAATCAAAGGGCGTGCTTTAAATGTCGGATTTGATTTGCACGGCCGCTTTTTGACGGCAGAAGACATTGATAAGTTTTTGTGTGATTTGCCTAAAATTTCGTATTTTGGCGAAGCAGGATTGAAGGCCAACTCGCCGGAAGAAGCGGCAGAGCTGGTGTCTTGGAAACTGGCGCAGTTAAATCAGGTATAATTTCAGACGGCCTTTGCGGATTTTCGGCAAAGGCCGTCTGAATATCAATTTCCCATTTTTGAGTGAGACATGGACAACCTTTCGGCTTACTTACTACAAAAAATCAGCTTCCCCAATCAATCCGGCAAGGACAAGTCATGAGCGGTAAGCCTTTGAAGTATCCCGTTTCCGCTTTGGTCGTTTTGCATGATAAAGACGGCAATATCCTGCTGATTGAACGCACGGCGCCGCAAGGTTTTTGGCAGTCGGTTACCGGCAGCTTGGAAGAGGGCGAGCGTATCGAAGAAACCGCATGGCGCGAAGTGTGGGAGGAAACCGGTATCCGCCTGGCAGACGGACAGCTGGAAAACTGGCACGACAGCACCGTTTATGAAATCTATCATCACTGGCGCCATCGCTATCCCAAAGGCGTTTTTGAAAACCGCGAACACATCTTCTCCGCCCAAATTCCACGCGATACGCCCATCGTCCTGCAACCGGACGAACACGTTGCCTATGGTTGGTTTGGTGCGGAAGAAGCGGCGGAAAAAGTGTTTTCCCCTTCCAATAAACGCGCAATTTTAGAATTGGTCAAAAGGCTGAATGCCAAAAAGGCCGTCTGAATACGACAGTTTCACATTTTCAGACGGCCGTGGGTTTGCTATACTTTCGCCGTTTGACTCTCTTTAAAATCAAAGGAAACCATCATGGCAGACTTCAACAAAATCCTGACCCCGGGCGACGTGGACGGCGGCATCATCAACGTTGTCAACGAAATCCCAGCAGGCAGCAACCACAAAATCGAATGGAACCGCAAACTGGCCGCCTTCCAACTCGACCGCGTTGAACCGGCAATTTTCGCCAAACCGACCAACTACGGCTTCATTCCGCAAACGTTGGACGAAGACGGTGACGAATTGGACGTATTGCTGGTGACCGAGCAGCCTTTGGCAACCGGTATTTTCCTGGAAGCACGCGTTATCGGCGTGATGAAATTCGTTGACGACGGCGAAGTGGACGACAAAATCGTCTGCGTTCCGGCCGACGACCGCAACAACGGCAACGCCTACAAAACTTTGGCCGACTTGCCGCAACAACTGATCAAACAAATCGAATTCCACTTCAACCACTACAAAGACCTGAAAAAAGCAGGTACCACTAAAGTTGAATCTTGGGGCGATGTGGAAGAAGCGAAACAAGTCATCAAAGAATCTATCGAACGTTGGAACAAACAAGCCTAATCAGTTTGTCCCGTCCAATATCAAGGCCGTCTGAAAGCAAAGTTCAGACGGCCTTTTTATGTTCCCAACCGATATAACAAAATCGTCTTTAAAACAAACAAACCATTCTTTCCCATTTTCAGACGGCCTCATTAAAGTAACGCCTATACCAAAAATAAGGAGTACTTCAATGACTGCTACCACGACCGACCCGCGCGCCAAGCTGCCTGATACACCGCTTTCTGGCAACGAAGCCTTGAAAGAACGCAGCGATTATCTGCACGGCACCATTAAAGAAGAGTTGAAAGACGACTTTACCGGCGGCTTTACCGCCGACAACTTTCAACTTATCCGCTTCCACGGCATGTACGAACAGGACAACCGCGATATTCGTGCCGAGCGTACCGAACAAAAGCTTGAGCCTTTAAAAAACATGATGTTGCGTTGCCGCTTGCCCGGCGGCATCATTACGCCGAAACAGTGGCTTGGTATCGACAAATTTGCCGGTGAAAATACAATTTACGGCTCCATCCGCCTGACCAACCGCCAAACCTTCCAATACCACGGTATTCTGAAAACCGATTTAAAACAAGCGCATCAGGCATTGCACAAACTTGGTTTGGATTCCATTGCCACAGCCAGCGATGTCAACCGCAATGTGTTGTGTACCAGCAATCCAGTGCAAAGTACTCTGCACCAAGAAGCCTATGAATGGGCAGCGCGTATCAGTATGCACCTTCTGCCGCGCACGATGGCATATGCCGATGTCTGGCTGGACGGCGAAAAAGTGTTCTCGACCGAGCCGACCGAGCCGCGCAATAAAGAAATTGCCGATGAGGTCGAGCCGATTTTGGGTAAAACCTATCTGCCCCGTAAATTCAAAACTGCCGTCGTGATTCCGCCTGACAACGATGTGGACATTCATTCCAACGATTTGGGTTTTGTGGCGATTGCAGAAAATGGCAAGTTGGTGGGCTTCAATGTATTGGTCGGCGGCGGTTTATCCAGCGAACACGGTAATACCAAAACCTATCCGAACACTTCTTACGAATTTGGTTTCGTTCCGCTGGAATACACCCTCAATGCTGCCGAAGCCGTCGTCAGCACCCAGCGCGACTGGGGCAACCGCAGCGACCGTAAAGCAGCGCGTACACGCTATACGCTGCAACGCGTCGGCGTGGATGTGTTCAAAGAAGAAGTCGAAAGGCGCATGGGCATTAAATTTGAACCCATTCGCCCTTACGAATTCACCCACCGCGGCGACCATATCGGCTGGGTACAAGGACATGAAGGCAACTGGCATTTGACTTTGTTTATTGAAAACGGCCGCCTGCTTGATTACCCTGGCAGACCTTTGAAAACCGGTGTGCGTGAAATTGCCAAAATTCATCTCGGCGACTTCCGTCTGACAGCCAATCAAAATTTGGTGGTTGCCAATGTGCCGCCGGAATTAAAAGATACGATTGATAAAATCGCCAAAGAGCATGGATTAATCAGCAAATCGATTACCATCCAGCGTGAGAACTCGATGGCCTGCGTTGCCTTGCCGACTTGCCCGTTGGCAATGGCGGAGGCCGAACGTTTCCTGCCGACATTCTCCGATAAAATCGACGCAATGTTCGCCAAATATGGCTTGGAAGACGAATACATCGTTTTGCGCGTAACCGGTTGTCCCAACGGTTGCGGTCGCGCCATGCTGGCGGAAATCGGTTTGGTCGGCAAAGCGGTCGGCCGCTACAACCTTTACGCAGGCGGCAACCGCGAAGGCACACGCATCCCGCGTCTGTTTAAAGAAAACATTACCGAACCTGAAATCCTTGAAATAGTCGAAGGCTGGGTAGCAGATTGGTCTCGAAACCGTTTAGATGATGAAGGTTTTGGCGATTTCGCCATCCGTACCGGCATCGTCAAACCTGTATTGGACGCTCCGCGAGACTTTTGGGCATAACGCATACAAACAGACCTGACAAGTCTGCAATAAGAAAATAGAGAAAAACTAAAGGCCGTCTGAAAATCAGATTTTCAGACGGCCTTTTATATTGGGAGCGTTTATATCAAAGATGGAATATAAACCGAATCAGCGACGGCGGCCAAAGCCCCGACCCATGCTTGGGCGGCGGTAGTTGGAAGGCTGACGCGCGGTTTCGCGGTAACGCTGTTGCTGTTGCGCATTTTGCTGTTGGGCACGCAGGGTGCGCGTATTCAGCTGTTGGCTGGTGCGTCCGTTTGGACGTGCGGTTTGATAATAGTTAGCACGGGCTTGACGGGCAATCGGGCTGTTTTGGTTGCTTGCTTGTGTGAATTTGTTGGCCAATGCGTTGCCGATAAATGCACCGGCTGCAGTACCCACCAAACTTTGCAGCAGCCAGCTGCCGGTGGATTGGTCGTAGATATATTGTTGGCCGTCTGTACCGGTTACCGGTTGGCCGTTGTTGCCGTTGGCTTGTGCTTCGGCAGGAATGGTGTCTTTCACGGCTTCAGGCGTGAGCTGGTAAACCGTATTGTCTTCTTGTTGGCCGTTTTGTTGTGCCAACTGTTGTTGCAATGCTTCGATTTGTTTTTGTTGCTGCTCAAGCTGCGCTTGGGTATTGTCTTTGCAGGCAGCGAGGGCAAAAGTGGAAAGGGCGGCTAAGGCAATCAGTTTTTTCATTGTTTTTCCTGAGAGAGGTTTGTCTTTGCCGAGATTTCGGCGGAGTGTGTTTGCCTAATATTAAACCATTTCCCTGTTTTTCAAGTGGTTTTACAAAATAATATTGGAAAGTTGCGCTGCAAATGCACGGCTGTTGGCAGCCAAATTGCCCAATGCAGGCATTTCGTGTTCGGTTTCGATAATCAGCAGGTTGGCAGGGCGGCGGGTGTGCAGGGACATTTGCATTTCAGCGGGAGAGAAGGGCATGTGATGGCGTTTGGCGAAAGCTTCGGCGCGTTTATTGGCGGTTTTGAGCATAGGCAGCAGGGTAATATCCAAATGGAAACGGCGTACGCCCAAAACCAAAATACGCGCTGCGAAGAAATCCGCTTCATCAGTAAAAACGTTGGGGCTGCTTTGAGTGAAGTCGTGGCGTTCTGCGGCAATTAAAGTCGCGATGGTGCGCACTTGCGGAATCAGGGCTTCGCTGATGAGGTTGTCGGGCGTATCAGGCAAAGTGAGCGTGTTGGGCATGCTGTGGTGGCTGTTGCTGTCAACGACCATGCGGCAGGTGTGTAACATTTGAGTTTGGCTGTGGATTTTAGTTGAAGCGGTCATGGCTGTATTCCTTATTTCTTAAAAATGGGTGGATTTAAGCGGCCATGGTGGGTATAAAAAAAGCCGCTCAAATGAGGCGGCTCTGATTTGCGTATTTTCAATTTGGTCTGTTTCAGACAAGCGCAAAAAAGTACCGCACGTTTGTGTGGTACCAATAGAAGAAAGTAGCAGAGCGTTGCGCGGTTTGCATGATGAAAATACGTCTTTAATGTATAAAAGAATGGAACGTAGTTTAAAACAAGAATGCCAGTAATTTCAATATCCAATCGACAAAACCCACCAATAAATCTACAAGTTGTTGTAATCCTTCCAATTTATTTTCTTTCGAGTGAGTCAAATTTGCACAATTATAATGCAAAACCAGGTGAATTGATAACAATCCGAGTAAGGTCTTTAAAAAGGCCGTCTGAAATTCAGCTTTCAGACGGCCTTTATTTTTGTTTATCCAATCAATAAACGTCGCGTTGGTAGCGTTTGTCTTCGCGCAGGTCGTTGAGGTAGTCCTCGGCTTCGTCGCGGCTGAGTTTGCCTTGGGTTTCGATGACTTCGATCAGGGCGTTTTCGACATCACGCGCCATGCGTGCGGCGTCGCCACAGACGTAGATGTGTGCGCCTTGTTGCAGCCAGTTCCAAACTTCGGCGGCGCATTCGGCGATTTTGTGTTGGACATAGACTTTATGTTCGCCTTGACGGCTCCATGCGAGGTCGGCGCGGGTGAGGAGGCCGTCTTTACGCCATTCACTCCATTCGAGTTGGTAGAGGAAGTCGTCGGCCAGGCGTTGGTTGCCGAAGAAGAGCCAGTTTTTGCCGCTGTCGCCATTGGCGGCACGTTGTTGCATAAAGGAGCGGAAGGGGGCGACGCCTGTGCCTGCGCCGATCATGATGATGGGGGTATCGCCGTTTTGCGGCAAGCGGAAGTTGGGGTTGGGTTCGACAAAGACACGGATTTCGCTGCCTTCTTCGAGGCGTTCGCCCAAGTAGCCAGATGCTGCGCCGGTGTAGGTGTGGTCGTGGTGGTCGAAACGGACGACGCCTACGGTAAGGTGGACTTCTTCCCCGACTTCGTCTTGTGCGGAGGCGATGGAGTAAAGGCGCGGGGTTTGTGGGCGGAATAGGCTGTATAGAGTTTGTGCGTCCAGTGGGTGTTGATAGGCTGCGAATACGCCGACGGGCGGTGTAGCGGCGAGATAGGCGTCTAGTTGGGCTTTATCTGCGGCTATGGTTTTGAGTTCTTCATTGTTTGATAATTCGGCGTATTGTTGGACGAAGGCGGGTGTGTTTTGGGTAATGTCTGCAGATTCGGTCAGGGCTGTGCGGATGTCGGTTTCGCGGCCGTCTGAAAGTTGGACGGTTTCGCTGCCGGTCAGTTGGTTGAGGTCGAGGATTTCTTGAACGAGGTCGGCGGCATTCAGCGGCCATACGCCGAGCGCGTCGCCGGCTTGGTAGCGCAGGTCTGAGCCGCTGAGGTCGATTTCGATGTGTTCGACGTCTTTTTCTGCGGTGCGTGAGGTGATTTTTTGGCGCACGGAGAGGGTGGCTGTGTAGGGGTTTTCTTTGGTGTATGCGGTGCCGCTGCTTGGGGTGGCCGGGCTGTGTGCTGTGGTGTTTGCACTAGGGCTTGCTGCTTGGGCGGTCAATTCGGCTACTTTGGGTACGACGGCGGCTACCCATGCGTCGGCATTTGCTTGGAACTCTAAGTCGCAAATGCCCAAGTCGTTCAGACGGCCTGCGCCCAGTTCGGCAAATTTAGCATCAAAGTCTTTGCCTGCTTGGCAGAAGTTGGGATAGGAGGAGTCGCCAAGGCCTAAGACGGCAAAGGTGAGTTTGCTGAGGTCGGGTTTCTTTTTGCCGTAGATGAATTTGTACAGGGGCAGGGCTTCTTCGGGTGGTTCGCCTTCGCCTTGGGTGGAGGTAACCAAAAGCACGATGTCTTCATCGGGCAGGGTTTTGCTTTTGAAATCGCCTGCGCTGCTGAGGCGGGCTTCTACGCCGGCGGCTTGAAGTTTGGCGTGTAAGGATTCGGCAACGCTGCGGGCATTGCCGGTTTGTGAGGCGGAGAGGACTAGTACGCGGCGGCTGACTATCGAGGCGGCTGTTTGCAGGGCTGATGGTTCGGCTGCTACACCGGATACGCTTTGGCTTTGCGCCCAGCAATAGCCGGAGAGCCAGGCAAGCTGGGTGGGGGACAGGGTGGAGAGTTGGGCGGAGAGTTCGGGTGGTAGCGGATTGGCTTGGCTCATTTGGATTCCTTTGTTGGACGGCTATAACCGATTGTTTGAATAATGGACAGTCGCCACTTTAAACAGGCCGTCTGAAAAAAGGAAAGAATGCTTGGTTTTAATTTAAGATGATTTCGTTATATTCGGGAAGGTATTAGGCCGTCTGAACATGCTCGTTCAGACGGCCTTGTATTGAATAGAAACGAGATTTTCAGTTTCCGCTGGAGAGTTTCATCACTACGACGCCGGAGATGATGAGAAAGGCGCCGAGCCAGCGGCCGAAGTTGGCGGCATCGTTGAAAAATACAACGCCCACTAAAAACGCTCCTGCCGCGCCTATGCCTGTCCAGACGGCGTAGGCCGTACCCATTGGAATACTTTTTTGGGCAAGGTAAAGGAAGTATCCGCTACCGGCAATGCAGGCAAGCGCGGCGGCAAAGCCATGCCAGCGGTAGCCTTCCTGTTGTGCCAGCTTTAAGCCCAATGGCCAGCCGATTTCCAGCATACCGGCTAAGATTAAATAAAACCAACTCATAATATGTCCTGATAGTGTGTTAAGGTTTCAGACAGCCTTGGAAAGATTGTTTTCTTCCGAGAGTTCAACGCGTTGTCCGATATCTTTTAGATTGGAGTATTGTTCGACCAAGCGCGGTACATCGTCCAAGCTCATTGCAAACATCCATAAATAAGTGCTGACGGAATAGATATGGCCGGCACTGCCATAGCCTTTAAGCGTCATGTGTATAAAGGCGAAGCCGAACAATACGCTCATCGCTATGCCGATACTGAGATAGCCTAAGGCTTCGCGGTTGGAAATCAGCACGCGTAGTTTGGCAACCCAGCCATAGTGGCGGTAGAGCTGACGCTCGTTGCCGTCGCGGATAAGGTGGTTGTCGCGTTCAAGCCGGTTGTTTAAACGGAAATAAAGGTTTTCGCTGATGGCGGCAAAATGCGGCAGCAACCATAAAAACAGGGCAAGTATCGCGACAGCCAATACGCCCACCCAAAATTCCAATATCAGCAACATCATACATGCACCGAAGATGGAGACCAGCGAAGTAGCAGCGATGGGCAGGTGTTCTTCAAAAAAACTGACAAACTCACGCGATAGGGCAACGCGTGCGGTAATGGCGGAATGCGGTACTTCTCGTTTGCGCTGTTCCAAAACGACTGGGACGGCTATTTCAGTATAAATCTGGGTAAACGTACGCGTATCGGCTGCTCGGCGGGCGGCCCCGATTATCCACATTAATAAAACCACTACACCATACAACATTGCCTGCCAGACGTTGCCTTCCATAACAGCATTAATCGCCCAACCGCCAAACACGGGATAAGCAAGAGCAGATTATCCAAGCCGACGAGAGAGAAGGTTGTGATGAGTTTGCGGCGGTGTGTTTTGCCGATGTGTTTCAACATTTTCCACATGGTTGCCCTCCTTATTTAGTATTGAGGGTTTGCGCCATTAATTCGGCCAACGCGTCCAAATCCGCAAACAGTCGGGCTGCACGTTTTTCACCGAAGGCGGTAAAAATTTGTTTGCTGAATTCCTGCATGTTTTGCACCAATGGTGCGGCAGATTCCTTGCCTTACTCGGTCAGCGACAATAAGCGTTCGCGTTTATCTTGTTCGCTTTCGTAAAATGTCAGCAAGCCTTGTTCCGCCAGCGTTTTGCATGTGCCGGAAACGGTTTGCTTGGGCAGGCTCCATTCTTCGCCTATGTATTTTTGAGTGCAGCTGCCTTCGGTGGCCAATGTGTAGAGAACGGCTAAAGTGTTGTAGTTGGTGTTTTGTTGTTTAATCCATTGGTCGAATGCGCTGTCTATGTGGCTGATGCGCATACCGAGTTGGTCAAGTTGATTCATAAATTGGTCTCTATATTGACTAATTGGATGCGGATTATAGTCATATTTAAGACTAATTACAAATAGAGGGCCGTCTGAAACAATCATTTTCAGACGGCCTTGAAACCGTTAAAATAATTAATGTAGAAACGATATATTCAGACTACGATAAACCTAATAAAACCATCTTCAACACATACGCCATGATTCATTTCTTATCTCAAAATATTTCATCCAAACAAGCCACTGCCATCGGGCTGCTTGCCGTTGCCTTGTGGAGCTTCGTCATTTCTCTGATACGCTCTTTGAGCCTGCATATGGGGGCAGTGGGCGGCGCGGCAATGATGTACACCTTGTCCACCGTATTGATTTGGCTGATTTTCGGTCGGCCGCATTTGCGCAATTACAACCGCAGCTATCTGTTTTGGGCGAGCGTGTTTTTTGTCGGCTGCGAATTGTGTTTGTCGTTGTCGGTTGGCTTTGCGAAAAACGCGAGACAGGCGGTGGAAATCGGCATGGTGAATTATTTGTGGCCGACGTTTACCATCGTCGGGGCGGTATATTTCAACAAACAGCCGTCAAAATGGTGGATAGTCATCGGCTTTGTGCTGTCGTTTTTGGGGATTGCTACTGTACTGGGCGGCGACGTCGGCTTGTCAATTTCCGGCATCTACCACAATGTCCGCTCTAATCCCGGCGGCTACATCATGGCATTTGCGGACGCAGTGTTTTGGGCGGCATATTGTACGCTGACGGCGCGTGTGAAAGCGGAAGGCAGCAGCGTGGGCTTTTTCTTTATGCTGGTGTCGCTGCTTTTGTGGGCGGAATATTTTATCGGCGGGACACACAGTCTGAATTTTGATGCGGAGTCCGTCGGCTATGCCCTGGCCGCCGCGTCTTGCATGGGTTTGGGCTATGCGGTTTGGAACATCGGTATTTCGCGCGGGAACATGACGGTATTGGCGGGCGCATCTTATTTTATCCCTGTGTTTTCTGCGCTGGTGTCTTCGTTTGTCATCAGTGCGCCGCTGTCTGTACAGTTTTGGCAGGGGGCAGGGATGGTGTGCGCAGGTTCGGTTGTTTGTTGGTTGGCCACGCGCCGAAAATCAATATAACAAAAATATCTTTTTTAACAACCAAACATTCTTTCCCATTTTCAGACGGCCTGTTTAAAGTAGAGACCAGTTTGAGAAATCACGAGAAATAGGAAAGAACCATGACCGCAACCACCGCCCCGCTTTTGCGCTTCATTACCGCCGGCAGCGTCGATGACGGCAAATCCACCCTCATCGGCCGCCTGCTCTACGACAGCAAAACCTTGCTGACCGACCAACTCGACAAACTCAACCGCGCTGCCGAAAACGGCGAAACGCCCGACTTTGCCAGCCTGACAGACGGCCTTGCCGCCGAGCGCGAACAAGGCATTACCATTGACGTGGCCTACCGTTATTTCGCCACGCCCAAACGCAAATTCATTATTGCCGACACGCCGGGACACGAGCAATACACGCGCAATATGGTTACAGGCGCATCAACTGCCGATGCCGCCATTATTTTGGTCGATGCCACACGTGTCGATTTTTCAGGCAGCGAGCCTGTCCTCCTGCCCCAAACTAAACGCCACAGCGCGATTCTGAAGCTCTTGGGCTGCCCCAATATCATTGTCGCCGTCAACAAACTCGACCTGCTTGACTTTGACGAAGCCAAATATCAAGCCATTACCGAAGCCTACCAAAAACTGGCGGAACAAATCGGCCTCCAAGCCCAAATCCACTTCCTGCCCATCAGCGCCTTAAAAGGCGACAACATCGTCAATGCCAGCAGCCAAACCCCGTGGTATCAAGGTTTGCCGCTTTTGCCTTTGCTCGAAAGCCTGCCCGTCAACCGTCAAAACGCCGCCGACCAAGCCGCGCATTTTCCCGTACAACGCGTGGCGCGCCAAGACGGCAGCAGCAGCAACGACTTCCGCGGTTATCAAGGCAGATTGGAAGCAGGCCGTCTGAAAGTGGGCGATGAAGTCAAAGTCCTGCCCAGCGGCCATGTTGCCAAAGTTGCCGAAATCTACAATACCAACGGTAAAACCGAATCTGCCGAAGCAGGGGAAGTGTTGACCGTTGTTTTGGATACGGACATCGATATTTCACGCGGCAACAGCATTGTTTCAGCCGACAGCGCCATTGTTCCCGAGCAACAATTCCAAGCCGCGCTTTGCTGGTTTGACGATATTCCGCTCAATCTGCGCCGCAAATATTTGCTGAAACACACGACCCAAACCACGCCCGTAAAAATCAGCGAAATTGCCTACGTTTGGGGCGTCAATACCCTCAGCCGGGTCGAATCCGCCGAAACGCTCAAGCTCAACGACATCGGCAGCATCAGTTTCAAAACCCAGCAGCCGCTCGCCGCTGCCGCATACGAAGACAACCATGCACAAGGCGCGTTTATTTTGATTGACGAAGCCACCAACCATACTGTCGCGGCAGGCATGATAAGCAAAGTCAGCGAAACAAACAGTTTTGAAATTTAAAAGAAAAGTTGCAATAAAAAAAGGCCGTCTGAAGTTTCAGACGGCCTGTTATTTCATCCAAGGCGAAATGCTTATGCGCCGTAAACCGGATATTTATTGCACAAAGCAGTCACTTGTTCGCGGACTTTGGCGAGGTTGGCTTCGTCTTCGGGGTTGGCCAATACGTCGGCAACCAAGTTCGCCAATACGCGCGCGTCGGCTTCGTTAAAGCCGCGTGTGGTCATGGCGGCGGAGCCGATGCGGATGCCGGAGGTAACGAACGGTTTTTCCGGATCATTCGGGATGGCGTTTTTGTTGACGGTAATGTGTGCTTTGCCCAAAGCGGCTTCAGCGGCTTTGCCGGTAATTTTCATCGGTTGCAGGTCAACGAGGAAAACGTGGCTTTCGGTGCGGCCGGAAACGATGCGCAAACCGCGTTTAACCAACTCTTCCGCCATTGCTGCGGCATTGATTTTCACTTGTTTTGCGTATTGTTTGAACTCAGGTTGTAACGCTTCTTTAAACGCTACGGCTTTGGCAGCGATGACGTGCATCAACGGGCCGCCTTGCAGGCTTGGGAAGATGGCGGAATTCAACGCTTTTTCGTGGGTATTGTCACGGCACAAAATCACACCGCCGCGAGGGCCGCGCAGGGTTTTGTGAGTAGTGGTGGTCACGAAGTCGCAGAATGGCACGGGGTTGGGATATTCGCCGCCGGCAATCAGACCGGCATAGTGCGCCATGTCGACAAAGAGGTATGCACCGACTTTATCGGCGATTTCGCGGAATTTTGCCCAGTCGATTTGCAGCGCGTAGGCAGATGCACCGGCCACAATCATTTTAGGTTTGTGTTCAAGCGCCAAGCGTTCGACTTCGGCATAATCGAGAACTTCGTTTTCATCCAAACCATAAGTAATGGCGTTGTAAAGTTTGCCGGAAATATTGACGCTGGCACCGTGGGTCAAGTGGCCGCCGTGTGCCAGAGACATGCCCAAAATGGTGTCGCCCGGTTTCAAAACAGAAGCATATACGGCTTGGTTGGCTTGGGAGCCGGAGTGTGGTTGGACGTTGACATATTCTGCGCCAAACAACTCTTTAGCGCGGTCAATCGCCAATTGCTCAACAATATCAACGTATTCACAGCCGCCGTAGTAGCGTTTGCCAGGATAGCCTTCGGCGTATTTGTTGGTCAATTGCGAACCTTGGGCTTCCATTACGGCGCAGCTGACGTAGTTTTCTGAAGCAATCAGCTCGACATGGTCTTGCTGGCGTTGGTCTTCTTGGGCGATGGCGGCTGCCAGATCGGGGTCATATTGTGCGAGGGTAACGCTTTTTGAAAACATGTTCTCGGTTCCTTTGTGTTGGGCTGAAAATAAGGGATGGAGTACTGCGGATTGGTTCAAGATGAACTATTTTTCTTACATTGTCAACAATTTCATCAGGCGTTTGGTTTCAGACGGCCTGGAGCTGAAGGATTCATTTGAAAATATCATCTTGTTTTAAATGAAAATCCATTTTTTCCAAAAGCGCGGCCAAATCGGCTTCGGCTTGGGCGGCTTGAAGATTTTTTGCCAGCTCGGCCATAGCCGCCGCATTTAAACGCTCTTTCTCCAGTCGTAGGGCTTCTTCGCTGAAGATTTTGATATTGTCTGCCGATTCGGCGGCATCTATTTTTTCAAATGGATAAAATGATTCTTCGTGCACGGCCAAACCGTCGGGCAGGGGCGCGGCATGGTTGAAATCGGCATCATTGACCGGCATCCATGATGGATGGTTTTCAAGCAGGATAAATTGTCCGTCCATGCCGTTGATATGACGGAATAGGGTGGTTCGGCCATTGTGTAAACGCATAAGTCCGATTGTATGCCCAAGTCGGCAAACCGTCTATAAACCCGTTTCTTTCCATTGGGACGATGGCTGATGGTGATATTATTAATTTTGACATAAAGCAGTTTCGGCTTAAAAAAGACTGGATAAAACGCCCGTGTTTGTTATAATGAAGCTGAAGATTAATTCGTCCTAGTTTTTGGCAGCAGTACTTTTTTATTTAATTAACAAGAGAGGAAAACAAAATGTTTCCAGAATATCGCGATCTGATTTCTAAACTGAAACAAGAGGATGCACACTTTGCCCGTTTGTTTGAGGAGCACAACGAGCTGGACGATAAAATTACCGGTTTGGTGAATAACGTGGTAACCAGCGGCTCCGAAGAAATCGAGGAGCTGAAAAAAGCCAAACTCAAACTCAAAGACGAATTGTATGCCCTTTTGCAAAAAGCAGCAGGCAAATAATTAAAATTTGAATAAGGCCGTCTAAACGGTATGATAGGAATCTCAGATTCCCTTTCATGCCGGTTCAGACGGCCTTTTTAATTATTAAGCATTTGGTTATTTTTATTGGCTTAATTTAACGAATAATTGTAAATCACTCTTAATTGCATTGAAAACTCTATTAAGTTTATTTAGAATCCTGAATAATTTTTATTTTGATTTTAACAAACAAAGTTAAAGAGAAACGATGCAATGAAAACATTCACACTCGCCATTTTGCCTTTGGCATTAATCAGCGCATTCTCTCACGCTGCTGAAGAGAAAGCTGCCGAACAGGCTGAAGTCGATACCGTTTACGTTACTGCCGAGAAGCAACTGCAACAGTCGCTGGGCGTATCGCGTATTTCGAAAGACGACATCGACAAGCGTCCGGCCGTCAACGATATTTCCGAATTTGTCCGCACCATGCCGGGCGTCAACCTGACCGGCAATACAGCGACGGGTCAGCGCGGCAACAAACGTCAAATCGACTTGCGTGGTATGGGCCCTGAAAACACATTGATTCTGATTGACGGTAAGCCTGTAAACTCGCGCCAGTCCGAGCGTATCAGTATGCGCGGTGAACGCAATACGCGCGGTGACAGCAACTGGGTGCCGGTTGAAGAAATTGAATCCATTACCGTTTTGCGCGGTCCGGCGGCAACACGTTACGGCTCCGGCGCGATGGGCGGCGTGGTCAATATTGTTACCAAAAAAGTGTCTAAAGAATTTAAAGGCCAGGTCAATCTTTACGCCAATCAACCGCAAGACAGCAAAGAAGGCGCAACCCGCCGTATCGGCTTCAATTTGAGCGGCCCGATTATTCAAGATACTGTGGGCTTCCGCATTTACGGCAACCTGAATAAAACGGATGCAGATGCGGCCGATATCAATGCCGGACACGGCAACGACAGCGCGGCCGGTGTCGAAGGCGTACGCAATAAAGACATTGCCGGCCGTCTGCAATGGAAAATCAGCCCTGCGCAAACATTGATTTTAGACAGCAGCTACAGCCGTCAGGGCAATATCTACAACGGCGATACGCAAAACAGCAATCCGCGTTCCGCTTTGGTTAATTCTTTAGCTGACGGCAAAGCTGAAACTGCCCGTTTATACCGTTCCGCTTATTCTTTAACGCATGACGGCGCATGGGAATGGGGTGATACCAAAAACGTGATCAGTTATGAGCGTACAGTCAACAGCCACTTGCCGGAAGGTTTGGCCGGTGGTCCTGAAGGCAGTTATACAGGCTTGGATTTTGTTCAAAGCCGTCTGAAAAACCTGCGTTTCAGCAGCGAAGCGAATATCCCGTTTAAACTCGGTGTCGATAATGTATTGACGGTCGGCGCAGAATTTACTGACAGTAAGCTGGATGATCCTGCTTCCAATAGTCAGGGATTTAAAGACCAAGGTAAGACTGACGTGTTTGACGGTATTTCAGCAGTACGCGGCGGCAAGGCATCGCAACGTAACTGGGCAGCTTACGTTGAAGACAATATTTCGTTGACCGACAAAACCCATCTGATTCCGGCCATCCGTTTCGACCACAACAGTGACAGCGGCAGCAACTGGAGTCCGGCGTTGAACTTCTCGCATCAAATCGGCGAAAACTGGTTGGTCAAAGGCGGTATTGCCCGTGCGTATAAAGCGCCAAATCTATATCAAACCAATCCTGACTTTATCCTGTACACGCGCGGTCAAGGTTGTCCGATTGATGCGCCGAGCAGTGTCCGTTGCTACTACATGGGTAATAATAATTTGAAACCCGAAACCAGTATCAATAAAGAGATTGGCCTTGAGTTCAATAAAAACGGCTGGCAGGCTTCTGCGACCTATTTCCACAACGCGTACCGCAACAAAATCGTGATTGGTGAAAATATCATTGCCACCAGCAATATCGGCAACTGGCTTTTGCAATGGGAAAATACGCCGAAAGCGACTATTTCGGGTATCGAAGGCAACTTGGTGATTCCGTTGCATGACACACTCAAGTGGAGCAACAATTTCACTTATATGCACAAATCTGAAGATTATCAAGGCAATCCATTGTCTCTGGTGCCGAAGCATACCCTCAACAGCACGCTGTCTTGGACACCAAACGAACATTTTGATGCCAACCTGACCTTTACCCACTACGGCCGTACTAAACCGCGCGGCGTAGCGATTAATAGACTGGAACGAGACGGTAATCCTCGTGCAGGGGTTACTCCTTTGACTTCCGAACATAACCAAACCCAAGTCGGCTCTTACGGTATTTGGGGCATCAATGCCGGCTACAACTGGAACAAACGCGTGGCCGTCCGTGGCGGTATCAGCAACCTGTTCAATAAAAAACTGTACCGCACAACTGCCGGCGCACAAACTTACAACGAGCATGGCCGTGCCTTCTACGGCAGTTTGAAAGTATCGTTTTAAGTAGAAGCGTATTAAATCAGGCCGTCTGAAACGGTGTGAAATGAAATCTAGGATTTCTGACACAGGGTTTCAGACGGCCTTTTTATTTGGATTTTTAGCAGTCTTTGTTGTTACGGAATTTGCTTCTCTTTTAGAAAAAAATAAAAGGGCGGCATGGGCCGCCCTGAAAATCCAAACTGCTTATTCAACCCAAGTCACCATTTCTTCAATCGGTTTGCGTGCTTTTTTGGTAATTTCTTTGGCGCGATAGCCGAATGTTGCCGCTACGGATACGCCCCATTCGTTGGCATCAAACAGGCCTTCTGCCGCCAATACTTCGTTCATTTTGTCGTAGTTGAAGCCTTGTTCATTTTGTCGTAGTTGAAGCCTTCGATCGGGCAGGAATCGATGCCGATGGCGGCTGCGCCAGTGAGCATATTGGCCAAAGCAATATAGGTTTGCTTACCGCTCCAGTCGAAGAGCGCGCGTTGGTCGTCGGCAATTTTAATATCGGTTTCTTGGAAGCTTTTGTATCTTGCCAACGCTTTTTCCAGCTGCTCTCCTTGCAGACCCCTGCGTTCGGCAGCACTGTGGAAGAACGGGGTATCGTAACGGGCATTTTTCTTGGCAAGGATAATCACCAGATGGCTGCAGTCGTCCAGTTGGAATTGCATCCCCCAGCTGAAAGGCTTGATTTTCTCACGCAGCGCTTTGTTTTGAATCACCAAGAATTTCCATGGCTCGGAGCCGACAGAGCTGGGCGAGAGGCGGGCAAATTCTAAAATTGCTGCAAAATCTTCTTGGCTGATTTTTTTGTTGGGATCGTAATAACGGGTGGCGCGGCGATTTTCGAATACTTGCAGCATTTGTTCGCGTGTAATTTGATTCATCTGGTTTTCCTAATAAATGAAGATGTTATTCCAATATCCGGTTTCTTCTGAGGCATCATTACCGGCATAACCTTAAGGAAGAAACAGGCTGGGGCGACACCATGTTAAATCAAACCTGACGGTTAGGCTATCTTTTAATTCTGAATTTCACAAAAAAATTTGATAAATATCAATATCAATACGAAAAGGCCGTCTGAAACTTTAAACGTTTAAA